>NZ_MULI01000046.1 GCF_002939385.1 Streptomyces sp. MH60
CGCCGCGACGGGGTCGGCGGGCGGTCGCCGGGCCGCGTCGGTGGTGTCGGCCTCGGCGAGGACCGCGCGGACGGCGGCGTCCTCCGACTGCCAGGCGTCGAGCCGTCGTTGCAGCTCGCGGTGGGCGGTGTCGTCGAGCAGGGCGGCGGCCGCGTCCGCCGGGGTGTCGAAACCGGCCCGGAAGGCGGCGTCGGCGAGCCGGGCGTCGGCGTCCTTGAGCCGCTGGGCGGTGTCCTCGGCGACCCGGGCGGTGTCGGCCGCCTCCGTGAGCAGCGCCGCCCGTCGTTCCAGCTGCGCGGCCCGCGCGCGCACGCTCTCGGCGCTGCCCCGGGCCCGCGCCAACTCCTCCTCCAACGCCGTCTGTTCGCGCTCCAGCCGCTCCCGGCCCGCGACCCGGGAGGCGGACCGGACGGCGGCCTGCTGCTGGGCGGCGACGCGCTGTTCGCGTTCGCCTTCGGCCCGCCGCAGCTCCTCCTGCGCGGCGTGCAGGCCGGAGGCGGTCGCCCGCGCCCGCGTGTACGCCGCCTCCAGTTCCTCGGCCTCCTCGGCCAGCCGGGCGGTGGGCGCGTCCCCGGCTTCCGCCGTGGCGGCGGCGAGCGCCTCCCGTACGGTGCCCAGGTGCCGCTCGGCCCGTGCGCGCCGCTCGTCGGCGGCCTGGTAGGCGGCGAGGGCGCGCTCCTCCGCGTCGCGGTCGACGTGCCCGGCGGTCTTGCGGGCGGGGGCGGGGTGCTCGGTGGCGCCGCACACCGCGCACGGTGTGCCGTCGGTGAGGTTCGCGGCGAGTTCGGCGGCGATGCCGTGCAGCCGCTGTTCCTTGAGGTCGAGCCAGTGGGCGCGGGCCTCGACGGCGTCTTCCGCCGAGGCGAGCGCCCGCCGCCGCGCCTGTTCGGTGTCGTCGGTGAGCCGGTCCCGTTGCCGGGCGGCCTCCAGTCTGCGCCGCGCCGGGTCGCGCTGTACGGCGAGCTGTTCCGCGCGGCTGGCGGCCTCCTGCGCGGAGTCGACGCGGCCCTGGAGTCCGGCGCGGGTGGACTCCCAGTCGGCGAGCCAGGTCTCCGCCTCCTGGCGGACCTCCTCGTCGGCGCGTTCCTGCCGGTCGAGGCCGTCCCGCTCCGCGACCAGGTCGGCGAGGCGCCGTTCGGCGCGCCTGGCCGACTCGAGGCCGCCCAGTTCCTCGGCGGCCCGGCGGGCGGCGGCGGCGAGGCCGGGCCCACGGCCCAGCTGATCACCGAGGACGGTCCGGCCGAGGGGAGCGTGTCGGTGACCTACACGCCGCAGGGCGGTTCCGGCTCGGCGACGGCCACGGTGTCCAACGCGTGCGTGGGGACCGTGTACTGGACGGGGCTGCTGGCGGACTCGGGCTCGGGGGCGTAGCCCCTGGCGGGCGGCCCCGCCGTCAGGAGACGAGCCCCGCCCTGTCCCCGTCGGCCTTCTCCCCGTCGGCCCCGTCCCCGGACGCTCCGGGCGTCCTGCTCTCTCCGCTGGCCTCGTCCGCCCCGTCCGCCCCGTCCGCCCCGTCCGCGTCGTCCTGCGCGACCAGGCCCAGCTCGGCGTCGCGGGCGAGTTCGACCTCGCGGCGCAGCAGGCGGAACCACATGAAGATCACGAAGCCGACGAAGGCGAACCACTCGGCGGTGTAGCCGAGGTTCTGGAAGGCCTTCAGGTCGAGCCCCGTGTTCTGCGGCGCGCTCACGGGCACGGCCCGCATCCCGGAGTCGCCCTCGTTCAGCGTGACCCAGGCGTCGTACACGTCGTACGGCACCAGGTTCAGCAGCGTGGCCGCGCTGATCGCGCCGGTCTGTCCGGCGGGCCAGCCGGAGCGGCCGCTGACGCCGTTGCCGCCGGGGGACTCGGCGGCCTGGAGCGCCCCCGTGACGGTGACCTCGCCGGTGGGCGGGGCCGGGGCCTTCGCCGGGTCGGGCTCACCGGGCAGCCAGCCGCGCACGACCGGCAGCGCCTCGCCGCCGTCGGTGCGCAGGAGGGTGAGGACGTAGAAGCCCTCCCGGTCGTCCAGCTTCCGCTCCGGGACCAGCAGCTGATCGTCGTACCGGCCGGTCACGGTGGTCTGCTTGCCGACCGTCGCCTTGTCCACGGGCAGCAGCTCGGTCAGCGGGCGCGCCGCTTCCCGGCGGGCCGACTCGTGCTGCGTGGTGGCGGTCTCGTGGTCCTGCACCCGGTCCTCGAACCGGCCGAGCTGCCAGGAACCCATGAAGATGCAGAAGGGGATGGCCAGGACGACGAAGACGTTGATCCCCCACCATCGGGGCGTCAGCAGAAACCGGTACACGCCCTCCACGGTACGGTGCGCGCCCGACGACCCCGCAGCGGGGCTGTGGAAAACATGGTCGCGCGGGAGTGGTCCGGGGGAGGTTGTCCACAGGCTGGGGATCTCCTCTGCGCGTTGTCGCCGGGTCGGGGCAAGATGGGGCCATGACTGAGAGCAACGGGTCCGTTCCGCCGGACATGGATGACTGGGAGAAGCGGTTCCGGGCGCCGAGGGTGTCGCTGCCCGACTGGGCCGAGGACGCCCCGGACCGCTCCCTGTTCGTGTCGAACGCGACGGGGACGTACGAGCTGTACGCCTGGGACCGGTCGAGCGGCGAGCAGCGCCAGGTCACGGACCGGCCCAACGGCACCACGGACGGTGTGCTCGCGCCGGACGGCGAGTGGATCTGGTGGTTCGACGACAAGGACGGCGACGAGTTCGGCGTCTGGCGCCGCCAGCCCTTCGCCGGCGGCCAGGACGAGGAGGCCGTGCCCGGCCTCGACCCCTCCTACCCGGCGGGCCTCGCCCTCGGCCGGGACGGCCGCACGGCGGTGATCGGCCGCTCGACGGACGAGGACGGTACGACCATCCACCTCGCGCGCGGAGACGGCGGCGCCCCGGTGGAGATCTACCGGCACCGCGAGTCCGCGGGCGTCGGCGACCTCTCCCACGACGGCTCCCTGATCGCGATCGAGCACACCGAGCACGGCGACGCCATGCACTCGGCGCTGCGCGTCCTGCGCCCCGACGGCAGCACGGTCGCCGAGCTGGACGACACCGAGGGCGGCGAGCGGGAGCTGGGCCTGGAGGTCCTGGGCTTCGCGCCGGTCGACGGCGACACCCGCCTGCTCATCGGCCACCAGCGCCGGGGCCGCTGGGAGCCCCTGGTGTGGGACGTGGCGACGGGGGAGCAGACGGACCTCGCGCTGGAGCTGCCGGGCGACGTGAGCGCGGAGTGGTATCCGGACGGTTCCGCCCTGCTGATCGTGCACGGCTTCGAGGCCCGCAGCGAGCTGTTCCGCTACGACTTCGCCGAGCGCGGTCTGACGGAGATCGACACCCCCGCCGGCACCGTCTCCGGGGCCACGGCCCGCCCGGACGGCAGCGTGGAGTACCTGTGGTCCTCGGCCGCCGAGCCGTCGGCCGTCCGCTCCACCACCGGCCGCGTCGTCCTGGACCCGCCCGGCATGAAGTCGCCCCGCTCGGTGCCCGTGGAGGACGTGTGGGTGGAGGGGCCGGGAGGCCGCATCCACGCCCTGGTCCAGAAGCCGGCCGGGGCGGCCGGTCCGCTCCCGACGGTCTTCGACATCCACGGCGGCCCGACCTGGCACGACAGCGACTCCTTCGCCGCGGGCCCGGCCGCCTGGGTCGACCACGGGTACGCGGTGGTCCGCGTCAACTACCGGGGCTCCACCGGGTACGGCCGCGCGTGGACCGACGCCCTCAAGCACCGGGTGGGCCTCATCGAGCTGGAGGACATCGCGGCGGTGCGGGAATGGGCGGTCACCTCGGGCCTCGCGGACCCCGAGCGCCTGATCCTCACCGGCGGCTCCTGGGGCGGCTACCTCACCCTCCTCGGTATCGGCACCCAGCCCGAGGCGTGGACGCTGGGTATCGCGGCCGTGCCGGTCGCCGACTACGTCACCGCGTACCACGACGAGATGGAGGGCCTGAAGGCCCTGGACCGCACCCTGCTGGGCGGCACCCCCGAGGAGGTCCCCGAGCGCTTCGAGGCGTCCTCCCCGCTGACCTACGTCGACCAGGTCAAGGCCCCGGTCTACATCTCGGCGGGCGTCAACGACCCGCGCTGCCCGATCCGCCAGGTCGAGAACTACGTCAAGCGCCTGGAGGCCAGGGGCGCCGTCCACGAGGTCTACCGCTACGACGCGGGCCACGGCTCCCTGGTCGTCGACGAACGCATCAAGCAGGTCGCCCTGGAACTGGACTTCGCGAGGAGGCATCTGCCGAAGGAGTAGTGGCTGCCCGGCCTTCTCGGCCGACCGAGTCGGGACGGGGGCCCCCGCGCGAGCGCAGCCGAGCGTGGGGGAGGCTGGGCACAGGCCGGGGGCCCAGGGGGCGCGGAGCCCCCTGGCGGGGTCGCAGGGGCAGCGCCCCTACACGTCCGTCCGCCGCCGCGCCCGCCGCCCGAGCAACTCCGCCAGCCCCCGCCGAGTCGCCGCCAGCACCACCCGGTCCGACCCGCGCAGGACATACGTGTCGGGCAGCTCCCACACCAACCGCGACTGCCGCGCGCCCTCCGGGGCAACGTCCTCCACCCGCTCACCGTCGGAGACCTCGAGCGCCAGCACCCGCCACGCCCCCGCCCGGAACGTCTCCCCGACCGTCTTCCCCTCCAGCTGCGGATGCCCCGCCACCTCCACCGCCGCGAACAGCAGCACCCGTCGCTCCACGGGGATCGCCCCCAGGATCTGGCGGCCCATCATCGCCCCGGCGAAGGACGGCGCCGCCAGGTGCGTCACGCTCCGGCTCCGGGTGAGCGCGCGGGGGTGTGCGGCCCGCAGCGTGCGGTAGACAGCGGTCGCGAAGTCGTCGTCGTACAGGCGCAGCACCACCCGCAGCCGCGACCGTACGGAGCGGGCGTACAGCACCGCCTCCAGGTTGGTCGTGTCGACGCTGGTCAGCGCGAGCAGCGAGTGCGCACGGTGGATCTTGGCGGCCTCCAGGACGCCCTCCTGCGTGACGTCCCCGAGCACCACCGGCACCCGCAGCTGCCGCGCGGTCGCCATGCCGCGCGCCTCGGGGTCGGCCTCGACGCACACCACGGGGATGTCCATCTCCCGCAGCCGGGTCAGGACCCGGGTGCCGATCTTGCCGAGACCCAGCAGAACGACGTGCCCGCCCAGCCCGCGCGGCGGCTTGCGCAGGGCCGAGGCGCTGCGGAAGGTCCCGAGCGCCTCCAGCACCGCCGCCAGCAGGACGGGCAGCAGCAGCAGTCCGACGAAGCCGGAGAGGAGCTGGAGGATCTGACGGCCGGTGTCCTTGTTGTGCGCGGGTTCGTTGATGGAGAACAGGTCGAGCAGCGTCACGTACGTGGCGTGCAGCGGATGGTCGCCGGTGACCAGCATCAGCGCCACGGCGAGGGCGACCACGCAGGCCGCCAGACCGGCCAGCGACCACCGCAGCCGCCGTGAGAACAGCTCCCCGAAGGCGGGCACCCCGGCCCGCCCGGCGGGCAGCGCCGGCCCGGAGTACGACACCTGCTCCAGGACCACGGTCCCGCGTCCGGTGGCCGCCCGCACCGCCGCCTCGTCGGGCAGCAACCGCGGCCCCTGTTCGCCGCTGCTCTCCGAACCGTCCGCCCCGGCCGGGTCGTTGCTCGTCGCCGACAGCAGCGCGAGGGTGCACAGCCCCGGGTCGGCCACCTCGCCGGGCCGGGGCGGATCGCGTTCGACGGCGCGCAGCAGCAGGCCGTCCGTCTCGACGACCTTGCCGGTGCCGACGAGAGCGGTGGCCGCCAGCGCGGGCGCGGCGGTGTCGGCGTCGGACAGCACGGTCGTGGACCCGGTCCAGGAGCCGGGGCCGTCGCCGGTGGCCAGCGCGGCGCTCTGGTCGAGGAGTTCCTCGATGTGCTGGCCCAGCCGCCGGTTGTACAGGCGCAGGACCAGTCGCAGCCGGGGGTTGAGCCGGCGCGCGGTCAGGGCGGCGCGGATGTTCGTCTCGTCGTCGTCGTACACGAGCGCCAGGGCGGTGGCCCGCTCGACACCGGCCTCCGCGAGCACGTCCTCGGTCGGCTCGGTGGCCTCCAGTTCGCGGCCGGCGCCGCCCGGGTCGCCGTTGCCCGTCCGGTTCACCGCCGCGTTGACCATGTCCAGCAGGGCCGCCGAGGCCGCGCGGGCCCGCCCGACCACCGGTTGACGCACCCGGCGCACGGAGGGCGGGACGACGAGAGTGACCTGTTCGCGGTAGACGCCGCGCAGTTCGGCGGCCAGCCGGTGGGCCAGCCCGTCGTCGCCGCACACCACCATGTGCGCGTATCCGTCGCCCTGCGGAACCTGGTTCGGAACGCTCCCCGTATGAGTCCCCATGTGGAGAAGGACAGTACAGGCACCGCCTGCGGTTGCGGCCGCGCCGGAACGGACCGAGGGCGGCATCAAAGACGCGTAAAGATTGCCGGAACACGGCAATGACCCGCTGTCGCGCCGCGTGTGACGATTCATCTCACCGAAGCTCAGCGACGGGCGAGAGGGGGACGGCACGCATGGCCTGGTTTCTCGGGCTGGGTATCACGGGGGTCGTGCTGCTCGCCCTGTCGCTGGTCTTCGACGGAGTGCTGGAAGGCGCGTTCGGGGGAGCGCTGGACGGCGTCCTGGAGGGGTGGCTGTCGCTGCCGGTCGTCGCCGGGTTCACGGCGATGACCGGCTTCGCCGGCGCCATCGCCCTCGGCACCGGCTGGACCGGTCCCGCGGGCGCCGCCGGGGCCGGCGCGGTCGCCGGAGTGGGGGCCGGCTGGCTGACGTACCGCTTCAGCCGCGCCCTGATGCGCGACCAGACGGCCGTCACGCCCCGTACCGACGATCTCCTCGGCACATCCGGCAAGGTCGTCACCGCCATCCCGGCGGACGGCTACGGGGAGGTCCTGCTCCGGCTCGCCGGCCAGCCGCTGAAGTGCGCGGCGCGCAGCGCGGTGCCGGTGGCGCGGGGCGCCGAGGTGTGGGTCGAGGCGGCGCCGACCGGGACGTCGGTCGTGGTCCGCCCGGTGGACCGCTGAACGGCCCCGCGGACCCCTTCCTCCTGTTCTTTCTTGTTCGTCCGTACCTCTCTGTGAATCGGGGGCGTTGTCATGAGTCCTGTTGTCATCGCGGTGCTGGGGGTTGTCGTACTCCTGGTGCTGCTCGCGCTGGTGGTGGTCAGCCGGTACAAGGTGGCCGGCCCGAGCGAGGCGTTCATCGTCACGGGGCGGCGCGGCAAGAAGTCCACCGATCCGGAGACGGGCCGCGTCTTCACCGACAACAGCGGCCAGAAGGTCGTGGTCGGCGGCGGCGTGTTCGTCGTGCCGTTCGTGCAGCAGCGGTTCACCCTCGACCTCTCCTCGCGGCACATCCCGGTCGCCGTGCGCGGCGCGGTGACGCTGCGCGGGGTGAAGGCCCACCTGGAGGGTGTCGCGATCGTCAAGGTCGGGGGCACGGAGGACGCGATCCGCGCCGCCGCCCAGCGGTTCCTGATGCAGCAGGACGGCATCGTCGGCTTCACCCAGGAGGTGCTGTCCGGCGCGCTGCGCGCGATCGTCGGCCGGATGTCCGTGGAGGACGTCATCCGGGACCGGGCCGCGTTCGCCGGCCAGGTGGCCGAGGAGGCGGAGGCGAGCCTGTCCGGGCAGGGTCTGGTGCTCGACGCCTTCCAGATCCAGGACATCACCACCGAGGGTTCCTACCTGGAGGACCTCGGCCGTCCCGAGGCGGCCCGCGCGAAGCAGGAGGCCGACATCGCGGAGGCGGTGGCCCGGCGGGCGGCCGAGCAGGCGCGGCTGAAGGCGGAGGAGGAGATCGCGGTCGCGCAGCGGACCCTCTACCTGAAGCAGGCCGAGATCAAGGCCGAGACCGACCAGGCCGCGGCCCGCGCCAACGCCTCGGGCCCCCTCGCGGAGGCGGCCCGGCAGCAGGACATCCTCGCCGAGCAGGAGAAGGTCGCCGAGCGGCAGGCCGCGCTGAAGGACCGCCAGCTGGACACCGAGGTGCGCAAGCCCGCCGACGCCAAGCGGTACGAGGCCGAGCAGGAGGCCGAGGCCCGCCGGGTGGCCCGGGTGAAGCAGGCCGAGGCCGAGCGTGCCGCCGGTATCGCCGCGGCCCAGGCCGAGGCCGAGCGGGCCCGGCTCACCGGTGAGGGCGAGAAGCAGCGGCGCAGCGCGCTGGCCGAGGCGGAGGCCATCGAGGGCCTCAAGCAGGGTGAGGCCGAGCGGGCCCGGCGTGCGGCGATCGCCGAGGCCGTACGGCTCGAGGGCGACGCGGAGGCCGCCGCGATCGGTGCCAAGGGCGCGGCCGAGGCCGAGGCGATGGAGAAGAAGGCCGCCGCCTTCGACCGGTACGGCGACGCCGCCGTGCTGCAGATGCTGGTCGAGGTGCTGCCGCAGGTGGTGGCGAAGGCGTCCGAGCCGCTGGCGGCCGTGGACAAGATGACGGTCATCTCGACGGACGGCGCGAGCCGGCTGTCCCGTACGGTCGCCGACAACGTGGCGCAGGGCATGGAACTGCTCGGCTCCACCACGGGCGTCGACCTGGCGGCCCTGCTGAAGAACATCACGGCGAAGGGCGCCGCGGAGCCGGACAGCGGCCCCGACCAGCGCAACGGCAAGGTCGAGATCACCGGCTGACCCGAGGCGCGGGCGGCCCCGGTGGCCCGGTCAGATCTCCTGGCCGGGCCACCCCAGCAGCCGGGCTCCGATGACCGCGGTCTGCAGCGTGTAGCGGTGCACCGGGTCGGAGGCGTTCGCCCCGGTCAGCTGGTGGATGCGGTCCAGCCGGTAGGTGAGCGCCCGCACGCTGAGCGTGAGCCGCCGGGCGGCCTCGGCCGCGGTGCAGCCCGCGTCGAAGTACACCTCCAGCGTCCGCAGCAGCGGCTCGGCACCGCCGCGGGCCTCGCGCAGCGGACCCAGCACGCTCAGCACCAGGTCGGCCATGGCCTGCCGGTCACGGGCGAGGACCGGGTAGACCAGCATGTCGGCGGCGCGCACCACGGGCTCCTCCAGCCCCAGCCGGTCGGCGAGTTCGAGGGTGCTGAGCGCCTCCTCGTAGCTGTGCACCACGCCGCCCGCGCCGCTCTGCGAGCGCCCGATGGCGACCCTGCTGCCGTCCGTGGCGGCGTAGGCCTGCTTGGCGAAGAAGGACAGGACGTCGTCCTGGTCGCCGGGCGCGATGCAGATCAGCTGCCCGTTCTTGGTGGTGATCAGGATGCGCCGGTCGCCGAAGCGGGAGATGAGCGCGCTCTCCACGACCCGGGTGACCGGGGCCGTGTCGTCGTACACCTCGGGCCCCTCGGCCACCGCGACGGCGTGGGCGCGGGACAGGACGAGGCCGAAGCGCTCGGCCCGTTCGGCGAGACGGCCCAGATCACTGCGACCGTAGAGCAGGTCGTCGATGAACTCCCGCCGCGCGGCCTCCTCCTGGCGTACGGCGAGCCGCTGCGCGCGTTCGTAGCCCTCCGCGAAGGCGTCCACGGCCTGGGCGACGGCGGCGAGCACGGTACCGGTGACGTCCGGGCCCAAGACCGCCGAACCGCCGCCGGGCCAGGACGCGCGCGTGGCGTCCAGGTGCAGCCGGACCAGACTGCGCAGACTGTGTCCCGCCTCCGCGGCCTGCTCACCGAAGAGCCGCCGCTCCTCCAGTTCGTCGCGGGTCAGCCGGCGCCCCGTGCCGGCGACCTTCGCGAGGATCTCGGCGTACCCGGTCAGGTACGTCTCCCGCTGGTCCGTCTGCAGGTCCGTCACCCCGCGCCTCCCCTGCCGTTCACGCCCGGTGCGCGGAGTCCGGCAACGTGAGGGTAGTCAACACTGCCGGAACCCGGCAATGCGCGAGGGAGGGCGCGGCAGGTCCCTACGGCCGCTGGTACGGCTGCTGCCCCGACGGCCCGTACGCCTGACCGCCGGTCTCCTGCGCCTGGAGCTGCTCAGCCTGCTCCTTGGTCACCTGCTGCTCGGCGCCGCAGAACGTGCACTGGGTCGCGTACTTCGTGGAGAAGGGGAACAGCGGCACGAAGAACAGCGTGAACTTCGTGACGCGCTTCCTGAGCGTGTGCGCGGCGGGGTTGCCGCACCGGCCGCACACCAGCGTCAGTATCGCGAGCTGGTAGAGGTAGCCCTTGGTGCCGAAGATGATCACGAGCTGGGTCCTTCCCGGTCGGCCCCTGCGAGTGCGCAGGACACCCAGATCTTCCCCCGGACGGAACACGTCTCCCTAACACGTGCGCCCCACCCCTCTCCCTACAGGTCGCACGCCGCCGTATGTGGGTGCCGTCCCGGATGGCCCCGACCCGCCCGCGCGGGCGACTCTGGAGCCCACTCCCTCTTACCCGGCCGCTCGGCCCCGGTGCGATCGGGATGTCCCACCCGCAAGGAGAGCACATGGCCCGCCCCGCTGACCGCGTCGCCCGCCCGGGGCCCCGCGTCGGGAGGAGGACCCCATGCCCGTACCCGAAGACCGCAGGCTCACCGAGATCGAGAACCGGTTGCACCGCGAGGACCCCGAGTTCGCCAGGGCCTTCGCCGACGGCCGCCCCCGCCGCCCGCGCGAGTACCGGTACCACCGGGCCTGGCTGCTGCTCGCCGTCGCCCTGGGCGCGCTGGCCACCGGCATGTTCCTCGCCCACGGGCTGCTCATCGCCGCCGGGCTGGTCTTCGCCGGTGTCGCCGGTGAACTCTTCGACCCGCACCGCCGCGAGCGCGGCACCCGGTGCCCGCCGTCCGGGACCTGACCCGACCGTGATCGTGGCCGTGGCCCTGGCCCTGGCCGCGATCGTGGCCGGGGCCGCGTACCGCCCGGAGCCCGCTCGATGACCCTGTCCGAGCTGTACGTCATGCTGCTGATCGGCGGCACCGTGCTGCTGGCCAGCATCGCCGCGGCCCGCGCCGCCCACCGCATCGGCCTGCCCAGCCTGCTGCTGTTCCTGTGCGTCGGCCTCGTCGCCGGGGAGGACGGTCTCGGCCTGCGGTTCGACGACGCCCAACTGGCGCAGGCCCTGGGCGCCGCCGCCCTCGCGCTCATCCTGGTCGAGGGCGGGCTGACCACCCGGTGGAGCGACGTGCGGCGCCTGCTCGCCCCCGCCGGTGTGCTCGCCACGGTCGGCGTGGCGATCTCCGTCGTGGTGACCGCTGCGGGCGCGCACTGGCTGCTGGGGATCGACTGGCGGCTGGCCCTGCTGATCGGCGCGATCGTCTCCTCCACCGACGCCGCCGCCGTCTTCGCCGTACTGCGCGCCCTGCCGCTGCCGCGCAAGGTGAGCGTGCTGGTGGAGGCCGAGTCCGGCTTCAACGACGCGCCCACCATCATCCTGGTGCTGCTCTTCTCCACCACCGCCGGCCTGCCAGGACCGCTCCCCGTCGTGGGCAACCTGCTCTTCCAGCTCGTGGTGGGCGGCGTCCTGGGCGTGGCGATCGGATGGCTGGGCGTCGCGGCGCTGCGGCACATCGCCCTGCCCGCGACCGGCCTGTACCCGCTGGCCACGGTCGGCTTCGGCGTCATCGCCTTCGCCGCCGCCGGAGCGCTGGGCGCCAGCGGCATCATCGCCGCCTACCTCTCCGGGCTCGTCCTCGGCAACGCCAAGCTGCCCCACCGCGCGGCCACCCGCTCCTTCTCCGAGGGCGTCGGCTGGCTGGCCCAGATCGGCCTGTTCGTCATGCTCGGGCTGCTCGTCGACCCGACCGAACTGCCCTCCGCGATCGTCCCGGCCCTGGTCGTGGGCCTGGTGCTGCTGCTGGTCGCCCGTCCGGTCTCGGTCCTGCTGTGCCTGCTGCCGTTCCGGGTGCCCTGGCGCGAGCAGGTCTTCATCTCCTGGGCCGGTCTGCGGGGCGCGGTGCCCATCGTGCTCACGACCTTCCCGGTCGTGGCCGGAGTGGCCGGTGCGCGCGACGCCCTGAACATCGTGTTCGTCCTCGTCGTCCTGTTCACCCTGCTCCAGGGGCCCATGCTGCCCGCGGTCGCCCGGTGGACGGGGGTGACCCGTCCGGACGCGCTGCGCGAGATCCAGGTCGAGACCGCGCCGCTCGACCTGCTGGACGCCGACCTGCTCACCGTGTCCGTCCCGCCGGGCTCGCGCCTGCACGGCGTCACCGTCCTCGAACTGCGGCTGCCGCACCCGACGGTCGTCACCCTGGTCATCCGCGACGGCACCAGCCTCGTACCCGACCGCGAGACCGTGCTGCGCGCCGGTGACGAGCTGCTGCTCATCACCACACCCCGGGTCCGGGAAGCGTCGGAACGCCGGCTGCGCGCCGTCGGCCGCCGCGGCAGACTGGCCCGCTGGCTGGGCGAGCACGGCGCTCCGGAGTCGGAGCACGCCGGGGCGTGAGCGCGTGAGGGCGGGCGGTCTCTGAGGGGGTGTCGGGGGGGGTGTCGAGGGGGGTGTCCGAGGGGCGGCGACCCTCAGGTCCCGGTCACTCCGTATCGCCGCCCTCCGTACCGCCACCGGTTCCGCGCGGTCCGGTCCGGTTCCCGCCCGCCGCCCCGGACGGGTACCGCGAGGTCTGGGCCGCTGGTCGTGCTGGTTCGCTGTAGGACATGCCGCCAGTCAAGGCGGCGCGGTGTTGCCGACACGTATGCGGCTTCCGATACACCGGCGATATATACCGGCGAGGTCGGGCAAGGCTGCCCCGGTCCTGCCAGGCGACGCTCACCAGCTGACTCCGGCCGCCACCGGCAGGTGGTCGCTGCCGGTGGCAGGCAGCACCCACGAACCGGTCGGCTGCACGCCGCGCACCAGGATCTGGTCGATCCGCGCCACCGGGAACTTCGCCGGCCAGCTGAAGCCGAACCCGTCGCCGGCCGCGTCCTGGGCCGAGTGCAGCTGCGCGGTGATGCCCGCCAACGCGCGGTCGTCCAGGGTGCCGTTCAGGTCGCCGAGCAGCATCACCCGCTCACTCCGGTCGGCGGCGAGGACCTTGCCGAGCGCCTGTGCGTTCCGGTCGCGGGAGTCCGTCCAGAAGCCATCCCGGGGAGTGAGCCGTACGGAGCCCAGATGGGCCACGTACACCACCAGCGGACCCCGGTCCGTGGCCACCGTGGTGCGCAGCGCCCGGTTGCCGGCCAGCTGGACGTCGGCCGGTTTGGTGTTCGCGAGCGGCCCGTAGTCCGTCGCGATGTCGACCGGCCGCGTGTCCGACAGCGGCAGCCTGCTCCACAGCCCGACCGTGCCCTGCACCGTGTGATACGGATACGCCCCCGCCAGCTCCTTCTCGTACACCCCCCGGTCCTCCTCGGTGATCTCCTCCAGGGCCAGCACGTCCACTCCGGAGGCGACCAGGTCGCGGGCGGTGCCGACCGGGTCCGGATTCCCGGCGCCGACGTTGTGGGTGGCCACGGTCAGGTCGCCGCCCGGTTCGGACTTGTCGCCGAGCAACCCGCCGAAGAGGCTCAGCCACACCGTGACCGGCAGCACCAGCGCGACCACCGCGGAGGCGGAGCGGCGCCACAGCGCCCCGGCCGCGAGCACGGGGACGAAGAGCCCGAACCACGGCAGGAAGGTCTCCACCAGACTGCCGAGGGACCCGATCCGGTTCGGTATCTGGCCGTGCAGCAGCATGACCAGACCCAGCAGCAGCGCGGCCCCCGTGAGCACGGGCCCCCGCTTCCATGCCCCCGACCGGACAGCACGACGGAAGGCGGCACGCGGCAGCCGACTCGGCGCGGCGGCCGTTTCTCTCGCGGCGGCCGTTTCTCTCGCGGCTTCTGTCTGTGCCGCTGCTTCTGTCGCTGTTTCCGCTACCGGAGAAGGCGTTGGTGGTGAGATCTGACGCATATGGTCAGTGAACGCGGCGCGGTGTTGCCGGCACGTATGCGGTTTTCGATATGCCGACGATATGCGCCCACTCGTAACCTCGACGGCATGCGTGTGCTGATTGTCGAGGACGAGCCCTACCTGGCGGAGGCGATCCGCGACGGCCTGCGCCTGGAGGCGATCGCGGCCGACATCGCCGGGGACGGCGACACCGCGCTGGCACTGCTGAGCGTCAACGCCTACGACATCGCCGTCCTCGACCGGGACATCCCCGGTCCGTCCGGCGACGAGATCGCCGCGCGCATCGTCGCCTCCGGCAGCGGCATGCCGATCCTCATGCTCACCGCGGCCGACCGCCTCGACGACAAGGCCTCCGGCTTCGGACTCGGCGCCGACGACTACCTCACCAAGCCGTTCGAACTGCAGGAGCTCGCGCTCAGGCTCCGGGCACTCGACCGCAGGCGCGCCCACAGCAGGCCGCCCGTGCGGGAGATCGCGGGTCTGCGCGTAGACCCGTTCCGCAGGGAGGTCTACCGGGACGGCCGCTACGTCGCGCTGACCAGGAAGCAGTTCGCGGTGCTCGAAGTGCTGGTCGCCGCGGAGGGCGGTGTCGTCAGCGCCGAGGAACTCCTGGAACGGGCGTGGGACGAGAACGCCGACCCCTTCACCAACGCCGTCCGCATCACCGTCTCTGCCCTGCGCAAGCGCCTCGGCGAGCCGTGGATCATCGCCACCGTGCCGGGCGTCGGCTACCGCATCGACACGGGGACCGCCACCGGCCATGACGGTGGCGACCGTGGCTAGACGGCCCGGCTTGAGCGTCCGCCTCAAACTCACCCTCAGCTACGCCGGCTTCCTCATGCTCGCGGGGGCTCTGCTGCTCGTAGCCGTGGGAGTGTTCCTCGTACGACAGGGGTGGTTGATCACCAATGAGTGGGGGGCGGTGAAGGCGACTCCGGGCACGATCTTCCTCCGCGGTTTCGCCCCGACGGCAGTCGCGCTCATGGTGTTCCTCCTGGTGTTCGGCCTCCTGGGCGGATGGTTCCTCGCCGGACGGATGCTCGCCCCCCTGGACCGCATCACCCACGCCACCCGCACGGCCGAGGCCGGATCGCTGTCCCACCGGATCCGGCTGCCGGGCCGCAAGGACGAGTTCCGCGAACTCGCCGACGCCTTCGACACGATGCTCGCCCGCCTCGAAGCCCACGTCGCCGAACAGCAGCGCTTCGCGGCCAACGCCTCGCACGAGCTGCGCACCCCGCTGGCCGTCTCGAAGGCCCTCCTGGACGTGGCCCGCACCGACCCGGACCAGGACACCGACGAGATCATTGACCGCCTCCACTCCGTCAACACCCGGGCGATCGACCTCACCGAGGCCCTGCTCCTGCTCAGCCGCGCCGGCCAGCGCTCCTTCACCCGGGAGCACGTCGACCTGTCCCTCCTCGCGGAAGAGGCCACCGAAACCCTGCTCCCCCTCGCGGAGAGACACGGCATCACCCTCGAAACCGGCGGGGAGGTGACCCCCGCCCTCGGATCGCCGACCCTCCTCCTGCAACTGACCACGAACCTCGTCCACAACGCGATCGTCCACAACCTCCCCCACGGGGGCAGAGTCCGGGTCCACACCACCCCCGGCCCCCGCACCTCGCTGCTCACCGTCGAGAACACCGGCGAACGGATCAGCCCCCACCAGACCTCGACCCTCACGGAACCGTTCCAACGCGGCACGGAACGCGTACACACCGACCACCCGGGCGTCGGCCTCGGCCTGGCCATCGTCAACACCATCACCCAGGCCCACGACGGCACCCTCACCCTCACCCCCCGCCCCGCCGGCGGCCTCCGCATCACCGTGGAACTCCCCAGGAACCACCCGCACACCGGAAGGTGAGCGACGGCACTGTGGCTGGGGGCGGTGGCACGGGATTCCTTCGGTGGACTACGGTGCCGCCATGACTACCGGGACGGCATCGCGCCACACACGGACGGGTGACCCGGTGCCCTTCTGAGCGCCGTACGGGCGGGCGCGCGCCCGGTGTCGGATCGAGGGCCCTGCGCCGCAGCGCGGGCTCCGCCTCCGTCGTGTTGATCACAGCCTTGGCACATCAACCACGACAGGAGAACCCATGCCCACCAAGACGCTGCGGATCCCCACCCCGGACGGCCGGGCCGACGCCTTCGCCGCCTTCCCCGACGACGGCGAGCGGCACCCGGGGGTGCTGATGTACGCGGACGCCTTCGGCATCCGCCCCGCGCTGCGGGAGATGGCCCGCGAACTGGCCGGTCACGGGTACTACGTACTCGTCCCCAACTTCTTCTACCGGCAGGGACCGGCACCGGTGGTCGAACTTTCCGAGCACATCGGAGAAGAGGCCCGGCCCGCGCTCGTCGCCCAGCTGATGCCCCTGATCGAGGCGCACACCGCCGAACGCACGGTGAACGACGCCGACGCCTACCTCGAGTTCCTCACCGCCCAGCCCGAGGTCGGCTCCGGACCGGTCGCGGTGACCGGCTACTGCATCGGCGGCCTCCTGGCGGTGCGCACCGCCGCGGCCCACCCCCGCCAGGTGGCCGCTCTCGCCGTATTCCACGGCCCCGTGGGGGCGGACGGGCCCGACGCCCTCGAGAGGATCACCGCTCGGGTCCACTTCGGCCATGCCGAAACCGACCTGTCGACCGAGGCCCTCGGTGAGCTCAACGCGGCCCTGGACGCCGCGGGTGTCGACTACACCTCGGAGATCTACCCCGGCACCGTCCACGGCTTCACCATGGCCGACACCGACACCTACAACGCGGCCGCACTGCGACGTCACTGGGACCACCTGGTCCCCCTGCTCGACCGCACTCTGGTCAACGACTGAGGCGTCGGTGAGCAGACCGGCCCCCTTCACCCGACGAGTCTCCGCGCGTCGCGGTGTCGAACCGGGGGAGGGGGCCGGTCGTGTCCTTCTCAGAGGTGGACGCCCCGACCGCAGAAACGCCGGCAGGGGCCCGACCCGCACTGCGGATCAGGCCCCTGACCTGGTGCTTCACTGTCGGGGTGGCGGGATTTGAACCCACGACCTCTTCGTCCCGAACGAAGCGCGCTACCAAGCTGCGCCACACCCCGATCGTCGCTGCTCGTCGCGGCGACGTCGTTTACTTTAGCCCACCGGTGGCCGGAGACGAAATCCGGTTTATCGGTGGCGGCGGAGCGGGTCCGGGCGGATGTGGTCCAGGGCTACGAGGAGTACGGCCAGGGCGTAGAGGGCGAGGCCGATGAGGAGGGCGTTGCCCAGGACGATCTTGTAGCCGTGCTGGTCGACGTCGAGGAAGGGGTACAGATAGCGGTCCTGGGAGCCGGGGTCGAGCAGCGCGCCGCGGGTCAGGGAGAAGGCCAGGTAGGCCAGGGGGTACAGAAGCCAGACAGGGGCCTGGCGCAGGTGCAGGCGGCCGGCGGGGGTGAGGAGGAGCCAGTCCAGGATCGCGGCCACCGGTACCGCCGTGTGGAGGATGTGGGTCGCGGCGGTCTGCCAGGCCGTGCCGGTGCCCTCCGGCGCCGCGAAGGGGCTCGACGCGTGGGCCAGGAGCGAGTGGTGGACCAGGGCCGCGGCGAGGACGTAGAACAGGGCCGCGCCCGTGAGGGCGCCCGGCAGTGGGTGGTGGGCGGACCAGGCGCACCGCGCGGAGACGAGCATGGCCAGCGCCAGCAGGGTGCCGCTCTGGATCGTGAAATGGCTCAGGGCCGTCGCGGGCGCACCGCCGGTGAGCAGTTCGATCCCTACGCCGGTGAGAGCCAGCAGGGCGATCAGGCCGCGGAAGACGGCGACCGCGCGACGGCGGGCCGGGATCAGTACGGCGCGGGCCGGTACGACGGTGGGCGGCAGGACGACGTGGCCCGGGATCGGGGGGAGGTCCGGGATGTCCCTGGGTATCGGGGCTGTCATGGCCTCAACGTAGACAGGCCGGACATAGCGGGCTATATGGGTGGGCCGTGTGGGTTACCCCCGGGGCTACCCCCCCCCGGTGCCCCGTGCCCCGGTGCCCCGGCGCCCTGGTCCCTCCCCCTCCCAGACCCTCTCCCCTCCCCGGGACCCTCAGTGCTCCCGGCCCACCAGCGTCAGCAGTGTCGCCTCCGGTGGGCAGGCGAAGCGGAACGGGGTGTAGCGGTTCGCGCCGCAGCCGGCCGAGACGTGGAGGTAGGAGGTGTGGCCCCCGGACGTGTGCGTGGACAGGCCCTTCACGCGGTCGGTGTCCAGGTCGCAGTTGGTGACCAGGGCGCCGTAGAAGGGGATGCACAGCTGGCCGCCGTGGGTATGGCCGGCCAGGATCAGGGGGTAGTCGTCCGCCGCGTAGGCGTCCAGGACGCGCAGGTACGGGGCGTGCACCACGCCCATCGAGAAGTCGGCCGCGCCGGACGGGCCGCCGGCCACCTCCGCGTACCGGTCCCGCTTGATGTGCGGGTCGTCCAGCCCCGTCAGCTCCACCGACACGCCCTCGATCTTCAGCGAGCCGCGGGTGTTCGTGAGGTTCTGCCAGCCCGCGGCGTCGAACCCGTCGCGCAGGTCCTCCCACGGGTTGTGGACGGCTCCCACCACCGGCGGGTTGCCGTTGAGGCCGTGGCGGCCCTGAACCTTCTCGAGCAGGTACCGGGCGGGGTTGCGGGGCCTGGGCCCGTAGTAGTCGTTGGAGCCGAAGACGTAGGCGCCCGGGAACTCCATCAGGGGGCCCAGGGCGTCCAGGACCTCGGGAACGCCCTCCGGGTCGGACAGGTTGTCGCCGGTGTTGATCACGAAGTCGGGGCGCAGCCCGGCCAGCGAGCGCAGCCAGCGCTGCTTCTTGCGCTGACCGCCGACCATGTGGATGTCGGAGACCTGGAGTACCCGCAGGGGCCGCATCCCGGACGGGAGGACGGGGACCGTCACCCGTCGGAGGCGGAAGGAGCGGGGCTCGATCCCTGCCGCGTAGATCAGACCGGCGGTGCCAACCGCCGTCATTCCCAGGGGTACTCCGTATCGCGCGCGCATACGTCCATCGTGTCAGAAGCGGTGGGGAAGCGGCGCTGGGAGGCCGTCCGCGGCGGTGGGAGGCCGTCCGCGGCCGCCTTCGCCGGGGGCGCGGAAATCAGCGGGCGTCTTTCCTCCCGCACCTGCGACAATCAGGTCCATGACCACGCTCAAGTCGAAGCTGCACGACGACCTCAACTCCGCGATCAAGGAGCGCGACGAGCTCCGCTCCTCGACGCTCCGGCTGACGCTGGCCGCGATCACCAAGGAGGAGGTCGCGGGGAAGCAGAAGCGCGAGCTCTCCGACGACGAGGTGCAGAAGGTGATCACCCGCGAGGCGAAGAAGCGCCGTGAGGCCGCCGAGGCCTTCGCCCAGGGTGGCCGCGCCGAGCAGGCCGAGCGGGAGAAGGCGGAGGGCGAGGTGCTCGCCGCCTACCTGCCGAAGCAGCTGTCCGACGACGAGCTGAACGCGATCGTCGCGCAGGCCGTCGAGGAGGCGAAGGCGGTCGGTGCCGAGGGCCCGCGTGCCATGGGCGCCGTGATGAAGATCGTGAACCCGAAGGTGGCCGGGCAGGCCGAGGGCGGCCGGGTCGCCGCCGCGGTCAAGAAGCTCCTGGCGGGCTGAGTACGTACGACGGCCGACGGCCGGGAAGCATCCGCATCCCGGCCGTCCTGTGCTCCCCGGTCGGCGGCAGAACAGCCGAAAGCCGGATTTCTACCCTTCCGTAACACGGGCATGGAAAGCGTGGAAGCAACCGCTTGCGCGCAGTTTTCTTTCCCTGGAACCTTTGCACCGGTCTGTTCACGGCGAAATTCGGCCTTCGGGTTTCCGTGGTGCCCGAGTCCTTCTCGTGGCCGCCCGGATGATCTAGGTTCCTACTGGTCAAGAGCAGTCCTGAGGGCTGCTGGGGTGGGAAATGTCGTTCTCGGGGGGGAATCAGGGCATGCCCGACCCCATGAATGCCGCGGTGACGGTGGCGCGGTGTGCGCCGACCTCTTCCGCCCCGCCTTCGAATTCCGGCGGCAGGAAGGGACCCAATGGCTGATGAGATGGTGCTCCGCGCCCAGAGATTCATCAACACCACATACGGGAACGGCGCCACCCTCGGCATTTCCAAACTGGAGGAGAACGGTCGCACGGGTTGGACCGTGATGTATGCCCTGACTCGGGCACTGCAGTACGAGATGGGTATCCCGTCGCTGTCGGACAACTTCGGTCCGACCACCCTCGCCACCATCGGAGAGAAGTACGGCAAGCTCGACGAGACCACCATCCCGTCGGCGAACTTCTGCCGGATCATCCAGTCGGCGCTCTACTGCAAGGGCTACGACGGCGGTGACATCGACGGAACCTACAACGACCGCGTCAAGGCGGCCGTGGCGAAGCTGAACGCGAACATGGGCGTCGGCGGCACCTATCCCGGCAGTTCCCTGTGGCCGAAGGTGGTCAAGGGGCTGATGAACATGGACGCCTACGTCACCGTCAACAACGGGTCGGAGACCATCCGGTCCATCCAGCAGTGGCTCAACGGCCGGTACGTGCTCCGCAAGGACTTCTACATCATTCCCTGCGACGGCCATCACTCCCGTGACGTCGCCAAGTCGATGCTCTTCGCCATTCAGTACGAACTGGGCATGGCCGACGGCGTCGCGAACGGGGTCTTCGGTCCCGGAACGCAGTCCGGCCTGAAGAGCCACACGGTGTCCACCGGCTCCTCCGGGGTCTGGGTGCAGTTGTTCACCGGGGCGATGGTCCTCAACAAGCGCCCGGTGTCCTTCACGAGTTCGTACACGTCCTCGCTGGCCTCCAGCGTCAGTACGTTCCAGTCGTTCATGAAGCTCGCCGTGAACGGTCAGGGAGACTTCGAGACCTGGGCCGCCCTGCTCGTCTCCTACGGCGACCAGAGCCGGGCGGGCGAGGCCTGTGACGGCGTCACGAAGATCACCGCCGCTCGGGCCCAGGCCCTGAAGGCCGCCGGCTACAAGTACGTCGGGCGGTACCTCTACAACCCGTCCACCACGTCGCTCCCGGAGAAGGAGATCCAGCCGGGCGAGCTGGCGACCATCAAGGAATACGGGCTGCGCTGCTTCCCCATCTACCAGACGTGGGCGCGCTCGGTCGACTACTACAGCGTCGAGCAGGGCGTCACCGACTGCATGACGGCGTCGTTCAAGGCGGAGGAACACGGGTTCAAGCCCGGCACGCGCATCTACTTCGCCGTCGACTACGACGCGGTGGACGAAGAGGTCACCTCGTACATCCTGCCGTACTTCCAAAGCGTCAGGGACGAGATGAACCGGCTGGGCAGTCCCTACAAGATCGGGGTCTACGGGCCGCGCAACGCCTGTTCCCGGATATCCGCGGCAGGTTACGCGGATGCCAGTTTCGTGTCGGACATGTCGTCCGGCTTCTCCGGCAACCTCGGATATCCGATGCCCGAGAACTGGTCCTTCGACCAGATCGTCACCAAGACGATCGGTTCCGGCAGCGGCCAGATCGAGATCGACAACAACATCGCCTCGGGCCGCGACACCGGGCAGGGCGACTTCTACCCCGCACCCTCCGAGAAGCTCGACATCGGCTTCGACATCGATCTCCTGCCCGCTCTGCTGCAGGAGATCCAGGCGTACATGGCGAGCATCGGCAAGCCCGGCGGGGAGCGCATCTACACCCTGCAGGAGTGCCTCGAAACGATCATCAGCCACGACGCGGCGATCACCTCGGGAGCCCGCAGGTACCGGATGCGCAAGGCGCTCATCCAGACCTCGGCGTTCTGGGAGTTCTGCCACTACAGCATCAAGGACCTCACCGAGGACGCCGGTGTGACGCTCTACCACACCGGGATCATCCCCGACTGGGCCAAGGACCTCCCCAAGGTCGAGCAACTGGTCGACAGCAGCACCGGCATCGCCAAGATCTCCGGCCGCACCTGCATCCTGGCGCGCAACAACTCGATCCGCGCGGGGCTGCTGGAAGGCACCATCCTCGACGCGACCGACGAAGACGACCGCTGGGCCATGTGGCAGAAGGTCAACCAGGACAACGTGTTCAACCTGAGCACCGTGCCGCACATGCACATCTGGGGCGCCGACGGAAAGGCGGGCGATCACGCCGAGACCCCGATCCGACGCCCCGCGCTCGACTACACCGAGACCGAGATCTACGAGGTGCTGCGCCGGTACCAGGGCTTCGGCACCGAGGCGGAGGCCCACGCGCAGGAACGCATGCCGCTCTACGCGATCTTCGAGAAGTACAACCTCGCCATCCGCGGGGTCTGACGCGCGTGATCACGGCAGCCGATCCCTGGCAGGGCCACGACGACACCGTTCTCTTCACGACGCTCCTCACGGCGACACCGACGCTGATCGCCCTCCTGGCGTATCTGTGCTCCCGGTTCACCGCGCGGGCCCGCCTCCACCGCACTGCGGCCAAGGTGACGCGGGACGTCTCCCTGACGGCGGTCGCTGCGGGCCTCGCCGTCTACCTGTGGGGCCTGCTCGACCTGCTGTTCCTGGGGGACCAGGAGCAGGCGCAGGAGTGCGAGCGGCAGCGACCCGAAGGGGCGGTCCTGGTGGGCCGCAGAGGGGACTTCGTCCCGCTGCGGCTCGTCTGCGAGGTCTCGGACGGCCGTGACTACTCCGTCGTCGTCCCCGGCTACATCAATCCGACCCTCACCGTTCTGCTGGTGCTCGCGCTCCTCGGTGCCGCGGTTTCCGCTTTCCTGCACCACCAGCAGCGCACGCCGACACAGAAGAAAGGATGAGCCGTTGAACAACTCCGGTATTCCCCGCCGCACCACTCTCCTCGCCGCCGCCGGTGCCACCGCCGCCGCGAGCCTCACCACCACCGGCCTGCTCGCGTCCCCGGCCGCCGCCGCCGGGCCGCAGCCGGTCAGGAACGACGCGTTGAAGGAGGCGCTGCGCCGCGCCAAAGCGCGTCATCGCCGACTGCGTACGGGCCGGCCCTCGGCCAACGGGTGGGAGATGCAGAACGCCGTCGACGCCGACGGTGCCGTCGTCACCTGCCCGGTGCCGGGCACCGGGCTGACCGTCCGGTTGCGCATGGGCGACACGCAGACGGTGCTGGTCCATGTGATCCGCCGCTTCCACTACGAGGTGGACGCCCTGGGTGCCGGCACCGGGCCCGGAGCCCTGGAGGGGTGGACGGCGCCGTCGGCGGTGCGCGACGCCCGGCGGCCCGAGTCGAACCTGGCGTCCGGTACCGCCGTCGTGATCAGGCCGGGTTCCTATCCGGCGGGTGTGCGGGACGGTTTCACCGGGGCCCAGGTGCTGACCCTCCGGGACATCCTCGCCGACACCGAGGGCGTCGTCCGGTGGGGCGGCGACGACCGCCACCCGTACGAAGGGCTGTTCTACCTCGACGTACCGCCGGACGACGCGCGGCTGGGACGCGTCGCCGCGAAGATCCGCTCGTGGAACGAGGCCCCGGGTGCGGGTGCGGGTGTGGTCCCCGACGTGACGGAACCCTCCCGTCGCCGCCGGGCCGAGCGCAACCGCTGACGGACCGGTCGGCCCGTCACGGATTGCGGGAGGGCGTCCGCTCCAGCGGATGCCCTCCCGTTTCGTACGGCGGGCGCATGGCGCGGAGCAGGCCCAGCTCCTGGGCCCGCGCTCCCAGGGCCACGCGCCCGTTGGCCCGCAGCTGCTCCATGAGCCGCTGGACCCTGCGCTGTACCGTGCGGTGTCCCACGCCGAGTCGCCGGGCGATCGAGGCGTCACTGAAGCCCGCATACAAGAGATTCAGAATCTTTCGGTCGTCGTCGCCGACGGCGGAAAGGTCGACGCAATTCTCCGGTCTGGCGGTCAAAAGAACCCCGATGTGATGTGCGGCTGTTATGCGCGGTCCATTTTAAGTGAACTCTGTCGCACGGGGAAGACGGATAAATGAAAGATGAGCGACAAAAGGGCGGAACGATGGAATTCCATCGTTCCGCCCCACCGCTGCGGCGCCGTCGTCGCGGCGACCGTGGGCCGGCTCAGTACCAGGGGGTGCAGCTCTGGTCGCCCGACGGGTCCTCCACGCAGGCCCGCATCATGTGGGTCGAGGGGTTGTGGTACATCGGGGTGCGCGTCCAGTAGTAGTTCGTCCCGCCGGGAATCTTGGCGGTCCAGCCCGAGGCGCCGCCCTTCTTCAGGCCGAGCCGCCAGTAGCACTCGGACTGGTCCTTGGTGCAGCGCTGGACGTACACGCTCCAGTCACCCTCGTTGGAGCCGCTGATGTAGTGCAGCCGCGCCCAGCTGTACTGGTCGCCGTCGGTCTTGCCCCACCGCAGCTCGTACAGGAAGGAGCCGCCGAGTTGGTACGGCCCGTACGGGCTGACCGGTCCGGTCTGCCACGACTGGATGTTCGGGTCGTGCCCGTCGCAGCCGAAACCGGAGCACGCCTGGGCGCTCGCCTGTGCCGAGCCGGGGAGCATGAGGACCAGGGTGAGAGCGCTGATCAGTGCGCCGAACGTCGCGCCGATCCGTGTGCGAAGTTTCATTTCCCCTCCGTGGTGCAGCAATGAAAGGCACCCGGTGGCGGGGCCAGACGCGACTATGTCACGGCATCGCGCGAACGGAATGGCTCTCTCGTCGGCTGGCGTAATCACGTCGAATAGGTTTGGAAACAAGGCGAACGGTCCCTCCCCCGATTCGGGGAAGGGACCGTTTCGTCCTGGCCGTGCTTGTGCCGGTGGGGCGAGTCAGCGTCGCCCGCCCGGCCCGTTGCCCGGGCCCTGGATCAGATTGCCCGGGAAGCCGCCGTCCGGCCCACCGTTTCCGGTGCCGCCGTTGCCGGTGCCGCCGTCGGTCAGGCCGCCGATGAAGCCGTCGTCGTCGCCGTTGTTCCCGTCGTCGGGCTTCTCCTTGTCGCGGTCCTTGTTCTTGTCCTTGTCCTTGTTCTTGTCCTCGTCCGGGATGTCGACGAGGTTGAACGAGGGGGAGTCCTTGCCCGCCAGGGCGCCGGTCATGGCGTCCTTCCAGATGGGGCCCGGGACCGCGCCACCGAAGACCAGATCGTGGTACTGCCCGCCGATCGTGATGTTCTTCATCTGGACCTGCTGCGAGGCGCTGCCCACCCAGACGGCGCCGGACAGGTTCGGCGTGTAGCCGACGAACCAGGCGTTCTTGCGCTCGTCGGTCGTACCCGTCTTGCCGGCGTTGTCACGGTCCGTGAGCCCGGCCGCCTTGCCGGTGCCGGAGTCGACCACACCCTGCAGCAGGGTGCTGACCGTGTCCGCGGTCTTCTCACTCATCGCGCGCGAGCACGTCGACTTAGGGACGTCGAGCGACTTCTGCTTGTCGCCGATCTTCTGGGTGATCGACTCGATCACGATCGGTGTGCAGTACATCCCCCGGGAGGCGAAGGCGGCGTACGCGCTCGCCATCGTCAGCGGGGACACGCCCTTGGACCCGAGGGAGATGGCGGGGACTTCCGGAAGCTTCTCGCCGCTGCCCTGCACGACGTGCAGGGCGTCCGTCATCTTCATCACCGGGCACAGCCCGATGTCGGCCACCATCTGGACGAAGTAGGTGTTGACCGAGAGGGCCATCGCCTTCTTCAGCCGGTACGGGCCGACCTCCGACTCGCTCTCGTTGGGGACCTTCTCGCCGGCCGTGTTGAGCCAGGGCTTCCCACTGCACGTCTGCACGGGCTCGGGGTAGGGCATCTCGTACGGGGACGAGTACTCCTGCGTGGGCGGGCGCCCCTCCTCGAGCGCGGCCGCCGCGACGAAGGGCTTGAACGTGGAACCGGTCGGGAAGCCGTAGTTGGAGCCGCCCGCGGCGTGGCCGACCGAGTAGTTGATCTCGGTCTCGTTCTTGCCGTAGCCGTAGGGCTTGGACTGGCCCATCGCGAGGACCTTGCCGGTGCCCGGCTCGACCAGCGTGCTCGCGGCGGCGACCGAGTCCGACTGGTTCACATGGTCCTTGAGCGACTGCTGGACCGACTCCTGGGCCTGCGGGTCGAGCGTCGTGCGGATGGTCAGGCCGCCCTGGTTCCAGACCTTGGCCCGCTCCTTGCGGGTCTTGCCGAAGACCGGTTCGCTCAGGAAGACCTCGCGCACGTAGTCGCAGAAGAAGCTCGCGTCGTTCACGGCCGTGATGCAGCCGTTCTTCGGCTTGCTGACCTTCAGCCCGAGCGGTGCCTTCTTCGCCTTCTCGGCCTGGGCCGGCGAGATGTCGCCGACCTGGGCCATGCGCGTCAGGACGACGTTGCGCCGCTTGGTGGCCTCCGCCTCGTCGTTGACCGGGTCGTACCGGCTGGGCGACTGGACGATGCCGGCCAGGAGGGCGGCCTCCTGGACGTTGAGGTCCTTGGCGTGCTTGGAGAAGTAGCGCTGGGAGGCCGCCTCGACCCCGTAGGCCTGCTGGCCGAAGAAGGTGATGTTCAGGTAGTTCTCGAGGATCTTCTTCTTGCCCAACTCCTCCTCGACCTGGATCGCGAGCTTCAGCTCCTGGATCTTGCGGCCGATGGTCTGCTGGGTGGCCTGGGCGACCTTCGTCGGGTCGTCTCCCGCCTCCTCCACGAAGACGTTCTTGACGTACTGCTGGGTGAGCGTGGACGCGCCCTCGGAGACCCCGCCGCTGCGCGCGTTCTTGTTGAGGGCGCGCAGCACACCCTTCAGGTCGACCGCGCCGTGCTCGTAGAAGCGCGAGTCCTCGATCGCGACGATCGCCTTCTGCAGGTACGGCGAGATGTCCTTGAGGTCGACCACCGTGCGGTCGCGGGAGTAGACCGTGGCGATGGTGCCGCCCTCGGCGTCGAGGATGGCGGTGCGCTGGCTCAGCGGGGGAGTCTTCAGGTTGGCCGGGAGGGCGTCGAAGCTCTCCACCGACCCCTTGGCCGCCAGCCCCAGCGCACCCACGGCGGGCAACGCGATGCCGGCCAGCACTGCTCCCGCGAGCACACTGACACCGAGGAACTTGGCGGCCTGTTGCGTTGGCGACAGACCACCGCCCGAGCGCTTCTTTGGCATGGAGGCAGCCTACGTTCTCATTCGCCGGACACGCGTATATGCCTTGGCCTAAGCTGCACTCAACTGTCACAGCAGTGAGGCCACGTATCAATACGTCCGGCGACCCCGAATCGTTCCGGATCCGCTCGAATTTTTTCCGAGGGGGGCTCCGCTGGGGGCGCGTTGGTGTGTACCGGCGCGTGCCACGGCGTGGGGAGTGCGTGTCCGAATCCGCCTTGTGTGTCAATCGGTGTCCGTTGTGGCGCAACAGAGATGACCCGTATGTCGGGATCGTCGCGCATGTCGCCAGCTCACTCCCCCGGGTGATCTGCCGCTTACCCATAGTCCGTTCGGGCCATTCAAGATTGGGCCCGAAGGGGGTGTTGCGCTGTGCCCACCTTCCGTAACGTCCTCAACTGGCGGCGGTGAATATGCCGCTGCCGCCGTGGGGGAGCCTCGATTCGGGAGAGGACGGCGCCGGTATGGGCTGGGTAACCGACTGGAGTGCGCAGGCCGCCTGCCGCACTACCGATCCGGACGAACTGTTCGTTCAGGGAGCAGCGCAGAACAGGGCCAAGGCGGTGTGCACCGGATGTCCGGTGCGGACCGAGTGCCTGGCCGACGCGCTCGACAACCGCGTCGAGTTCGGCGTGTGGGGAGGCATGACGGAGCGGGAGCGCCGCGCACTGCTGCGCAGGCGGCCCACCGTGACGTCCTGGCGCCGGCTTCTGGAGACGGCGCGGACGGAGTACGAACGAGGGGTCGGCATCGTGCCCCTCGACGACGACGAGGTGTACGAGAACTACGCGGCCGTGGGCTGACCCCCACCAGGGCCCAGGGGCCCGAGGGCTGGCTCAGGCGCCCGGCTCGGGCAGCTCGGACCGGCCGACAGCCAGGCGTGCCCCGATGTCCCGCAGCCCTGCCAGGTCGTGCACGTCGCCGGGCAGCGCGGCCACCTCGGTGACCGCCACCTCGGGATGACGCGCGGTGAAGCGGTCACGTGTGCGCTGCTCGCGGGCGAGCAGGTGCATGCGTTCGGCGTGCAGTCGCAGCAGACCGGCGGTGAGGGTGTCGACGGACCGCTCCGGCGCGTCGGGAGCCTCGGAGGCGGTGTCGGTGGCCTCCGAAGAGGGGTCGGGAGCCTCGGGAGAGGCGTCGGAGGCCGAGTCGTCGGGGACGGAGTCGGCCGGTCCTGAACTGCCGTGCGGATCGGGAGAGTTGCCGGGAGAGGTACGAAGTCCAGCTTTCCCGCCGTCCTGATCCACAATGCGGGGATCCTCAAGATTTTCCGCGGCGGCGAGCGCCCGCTCGGCCGACAGCCGTGCGGCACCGCTGCCGTGGACCCGGTTGAGCACCAGACCGGCCAGCGGCATGTCCTCGGCGGCCAGCCGCTCCACGAAGTACGCGGCCTCGCGCAGTGCGTCCCGCTCCGGGGCCGCGACCACCAGGAACGCCGTCCCGGACGCCTGGAGCAGCTTGTACGTCGCGTCCGCGCGGGTACGGAACCCGCCGAACATCGAGTCCATCGCGGCCACGAAGGTCTGCACGTCCTTCAGGAACGGCCCGCCCAGCACCTTCCCCAGGACGCCCGTCATCATCGACATGCCGACGTTCAGGAACTTCATGCCCGCCCGGCCGCCGACCTTCGCCGGGGCCAGCAGGACGCGGATCAGCTTGCCGTCCAGGAAGGAACCGAGGCGCTTGGGGGCGTCCAGGAAGTCCAGCGCCGAGCGGGACGGCGGCGTGTCGACGACGATGAGGTCCCACTCGTCCTTCGCCCGCAGCTGCCCCAGCTTCTCCATCGCCATGTACTCCTGCGTGCCCGCGAAGCCGGCCGACAGCGACTGGTAGAAGGGGTTGCCCAGGATCGCCGCCGCCCGTTCGGGATCCGCGTGGGACTCGACGATCTCGTCGAAGGTCCGCTTCATGTCGAGCATCATGGCGTGCAGCTCACCGCCCGCCGAGTCGTCGACGCCCTTCACCCGGCGCGGGGTGTTGTCGAGGGAGTCGATGCCCATGGACTGCGCGAGCCGCCGGGCCGGGTCGATGGTGAGGACGACCACCTTGCGGCCGTGCTCGGCCGCGCGCAGGCCCAGCGCCGCCGCCGTGGTCGTCTTGCCGACCCCGCCCGAACCGCAGCACACCACGATGCGGCTCCGCGGGTCCTCCAGCAGGCGGTCGACGTCGAGCACGCGCGCGGGGGCCAGGCGGCGCGCGCCCTCCTGGTGGCGGGCCGGGTCGTCCGGACTCATGCGATCCCCTGCTTCCGCAGCTCGGTGGCCAGTTCGTACAGGCCCGCCAGGTCCATGCCCTCCGCGAGCAGGGGCAGTTCGGGCGTCGGCAGACCCAGCTCGGCGAGGACCGCCCGCTGCTCCTGCTCCAGCGCGTACCGCTCGGCGTACTCCCCGGCCTGGGCCAGGAGCGGGTCCACCAGCCGTTCGGCGTGCCCGCCCCGCCGCGCGCCGCCGAGCCCCGCCCCGGCCAGGGACCGGGCCACCGCCGTACGCGGTGTCTCCCGTACGAGCTCCAGGTCGGTGGCGTCCAGGGTCTGGGGCCGGACCATGTTGACGACGACCCGGCCCACCGGGAGCCGCGCCGTCCGCAGCTCGGCGACGCCGTCCACGGTCTCCTGGACCGGCATCTCCTCCAGCAGCGTCACCAGGTGCACGGCGGTCTCCCGCGACTTCAGCACCCGCATCACGGCCTGTGCCTGATTGTGTATGGGGCCGACCTTCGCGAGCCCGGCCACCTCGTCGTTGACGTTGAGGAAGCGCGTGATGCGGCCGGTCGGCGGGGCGTCCATGACGACGTAGTCGTACACGAACCGTCCCTTTTTGTCCTTGCGCCGGACCGCCTCGCACGCCTTGCCGGTCAGCAGGACGTCCCTGACCCCCGGCGCGATGGTCGTCGCGAAGTCGATCGCGCCGAGCTTCTTCAGGGCCCGTCCGGCGCTGCCCAGCTTGTAGAACATCTGGAGGTAGTCCAGCAGGGCCAGTTCGGCGTCGATGGCGAGGGCGTACACCTCCCCGCCCCCGGGAGCGACGGCGATCTTCCGCTCCTCATAAGGCAGCGCCTCCGTTTCGAAGAGCTGCGCGATGCCCTGGCGGCCCTCGACCTCGACGAGAAGCGCGCGCTTCCCCTCGGTGGCCAGGGCCAACGCGAGGGCCGCGGCCACCGTGGTCTTACCGGTACCGCCCTTGCCGCTGACGACCTGGAGCCTGCTCACGTATTCGAGCGTAACCAGTCCGCGCGCCGAGTACTCCGGAGGCTGTGGACAACGTCGCCGCGGCCGGCGCGCCGAGGGGCCCGGACAGCGGCTGCGGAGGTGCCCCGGCCAACGGCTAGAGTCGGCCGCATGACCAAGTGGGAATACGCAACCGTGCCGCTGCTCGTCCATGCCACGAAGCAGATTCTGGACACCTGGGGCGAGGACGGCTGGGAGCTCGTCCAGGTCGTGCCCGGGCCGAACAACCCCGAGCAGCTCGTCGCCTACCTCAAGCGGGAGAAGCAGGCATGAGCGCCGTCGAGGCGAAGCTCGCCGAGCTGGGTCTGACGCTGCCCGAGGTCGTCCCGCCGCTGGCCGCCTACCAGCCGGCCGTGCAGTCCGGCCCGTACGTCTACACCTCCGGCCAGCTGCCGATGCTGGGCGGCAAGCTTCCGGTCACCGGCAAGGTCGGCGCCGAGGTCACCCCGGACGAGGCCAAGGAACTGGCCCGCACCTGCGCGCTGAACGCCCTGGCCGCCGTGAAGTCCGTCGCCGGTGACCTCGACCGCGTCGCGCGTGTCGTCAAGGTCGTCGGCTTCGTCGCCTCCGCGACCGACTTCACCGGGCAGCCCGGCGTGATCAACGGCGCCAGCGAACTCCTCGGCGAGGTCCTGGGCGACAAGGGCGTGCACGCCCGCAGCGCGGTCGGCGTGGCGGTCCTCCCGCTGGACGCGCCGGTGGAGGTCGAGATCCAGGTGGAGCTGGTCCAGCCGTAGCGGACGCCGGGTGCGGCGCGCGTTGCCAGCCCGGCAACAAAGCTCGCACCCGCCGCTCCGACCTCGCAGGATCGGTTCCACGCCCCGTACGGGGCGGGAGCCGGCCCCGGTCGGTGGTCCCGGCCCGTACCGGGGCCGTACCGACCGTATGCGCCAGGAGGAACCATGCCGCAGCCGCCCGTGACCGACCAGCAGGCCGACCAGCCCGTCCACCGCCTGGTGCCCTCGCCCGCCGGCCGGATCCATCTGGTGGAGCAGGGCAGCGGGCCGCTGGTCCTGCTCGTGCACGGCTTCCCGGAGTCCTGGTACTCCTGGCGCCACCAGCTGCCCGCGCTGGCCGCCGCCGGGTTCCGTGCCGTCGCCCTCGACGTGCGCGGCTACGGGCGCTCCTCGCGGCCGGACGCCGTCGAGGCGTACCGGATGCTCGACCTGGTCGAGGACAACGTCGCCGTGGTGGAGGCCCTGGGAGAACGTTCCGCCGTGGTCGTCGGCCACGACTGGGGCGCGAACATCGCCGCCCACTCCGCGCTGCTGCGGCCGGACGTCTTCCGCGCGGTGGGCCTGCTGAGCGTGCCGTACACCCCGCCCGGCGGCCCGAAGCCCAGCGAGGTCTTCGCCGGCATGAGCGACCCGGCCGGGCCCTTCGGCGGGCAGGAGTTCTACGTCTCCTACTTCCAGGAGCCCGGCCGTGCCGAGGCCGAGATCGAGCCGGACGTACGCGGCTGGCTCGCCGGCCTCTACGCCGCGCTGTCCGCCGACACCATGCCCGGTCCGGAGGAGCCCGACCCGCACTTCGTCGCCCCCGGCGGCAGGATGCGCGACCGGTTCCCGGCCGCCGGGCGGCTGCCCTCCTGGCTGACCGAGTCGGAGCTGGACGTCTACGCCGGGGAGTTCGAGCGGACCGGCCTGACCGGCGCCCTCAACCGCTACCGCAACATGGACCGCGACTGGGCCGACCTGGCCGCCCACGAGGGCGCCCCGATCACCCAGCCGTCGCTGTTCCTCGGCGGCGGCCTGGACGCCTCCACCACCTGGCTGTCCGACGCGATCGAGGCGTATCCGGTCACCCTGCCCGGCCTGCGCTCCTCGCACGTCCTCGACGGCTGCGGCCACTGGCTCCAGCAGGAGCGCCCCGAGGAGACGAACCGGCTGCTCACCGAGTGGCTGACCGGCCTGCCCTCCTGACGCCCACCCGGCCCCGGGGGCCACTCGAACATCCGCCCGTCACCGGATAGCCTCCGGCCATGGCGAATGGTCAGGCGAATGGTCAGTGGTACCCACCGGAATGGCCGGACCGCATCCGCGCGCTGGCGGCCGGCACCCTCACCCCGGTCACCCCGAGGCGCGCGGCCACCGTCATGCTCCTCAAGGACACCGGCACCGGGTCGGGACCCGTCGTCCACATGCTGCGCCGCCGCACCTCCATGGCGTTCGCCGGGGGCGCGTACGCCTATCCGGGCGGCGGGGTCGACCCGCGTGACGACGACCGCGCCATCGGCTGGGCGGGCCCCACGCGCGCGTGGTGGGCGGACCGGCTCGGCGTCGCCGAGGCGGGCGCCCAGGCGATCGTCTGCGCGGCCGTACGGGAGACGTACGAGGAGGCCGGCGTTCTGCTCGCCGGTCCGACCGGCGACTCGGTGGTCGGCGACACGACGGGCGGGGACTGGGAGGCCGACCGGGCCGCCCTGGTCGACCGTGAGCTGTCCTTCGCGGAGTTCCTGGACCGCAGGGGCCTCGTCCTGCGCTCCGACCTGCTGGGCGCCTGGGCGCGCTGGATCACCCCGGAGTTCGAGTCCCGGCGCTACGACACGTGGTTCTTCGTGGCCGCGCTCCCCGAGGGGCAGCGCACGCGCAACGCGTCCACGGAGGCCGACCGCACGGTGTGGATCACCCCGGCGGACGCGGCGGCCGGGTACGACAAGGGCGAGCTGCTGATGATGCCGCCCACCGTCGCGACCCTGCGCGGTCTCGCGGAGTGCGGCACGGCGGCCGAGGCGCTGGCGGCGGCTCCCGGCCGCGACATGACACCGGTACTGGCCCGCGCGCGGCTGTCCGGCGACGAGGTGGTCCTCTCCTGGCCGGGACACGACGAGTTCACCAAGCACGTCCCGAGTGCGGCGGCGGCACCGGCGACACCTTCCGACCCGACCGGGGGAGCTCCCGCATGACGGACGCAGCAGCACTGCCCGGACAGCCGCGGGGCGGTGTCCTGTCGGGACCGGCCACCGCGCGCGCGGTGAACGTCCTGGCGCCCAACGCCTCGGCGATGACCCTGGACGGCACGAACACCTGGATCCTCGCCGAACCCGACTCCGACCTGGCCGTCGTCGTCGACCCGGGCCCGCTGGACGACGCCCACCTGCGCAACGTCGTCGACACGGCCGAGCGGGCCGGCAAGCGGGTCGCGCTGACGCTGCTGACGCACGGTCACCGCGACCACGCGGAGGGTGCGGCGCGCTTCGCCGAGCTGACCCGCACGAACGTACGGGCACTGGACCCGGCGCTGCGGCTGGGCGACGAGGGGCTGGCGGCCGGTGAGGTGATCGGGGTCGGCGGCCTGGAGCTGAGGGTCGTACCGACCCCGGGGCACACGGCGGACTCCCTGTGCTTCCATCTCCCGGCCGACCGGGCGGTCCTGACGGGCGACACCGTCCTGGGGCGCGGTACGACGGTGGTGGCCCACCCCGACGGCCGTCTCGGCGACTACCTGGACTCGCTGCGCAGGCTCAGGTCGCTCACGGCCGACGACGGGGTGCACACGGTGCTCCCGGGGCACGGGCCCGTCCTGGAGGACGCCCAGGGCGTCGTGGAGTACTACCTCGCCCATCGCGCCCACCGCCTCGCCCAGGTCGAGACGGCGGTGGAGGACGGCCACCGCACGCCGGGCGAGGTCGTCGCCCACGTGTACGCGGACGTCGACCGCTCCCTGTGGCCGGCGGCGGAGCTGTCGGTGCGGGCGCAGCTGGAGTACCTGGGCGAGCACGGGCTCATCCAGCCGCGCGACTGAGGCCGGTCAGCGGGAGCGCTTGGCCAGCCGCTCCACGTCCAGCAGGATCACCGCGCGGGCCTCCAGGCGGAGCCAGCCGCGCTGGGCGAAGTCGGCGAGGGCCTTGTTGACCGTCTCGCGGGACGCGCCGACCAGCTGGGCCAGCTCCTCCTGCGTCAGGTCGTGCACCACGTGGATGCCCTCCTCGGACTGCACGCCGAAGCGGCGGGACAGGTCCAGCAGGGCGCGGGCGACGCGGCCGGGGACGTCCGAGAAGACCAGGTCGGACATGGCGTCGTTGGTCTTGCGCAGACGGCGCGCGACGGCACGCAGCAGTGCGGTGGCCACCTCGGGCCGGACGTTCAGCCAGGGCTGGAGGTCGCCGTGGCCGAGGGCCAGCAGCTTGACCTCGGTCAGCGCGGTGCCGGTCGCCGTGCGGGGGCCCGGGTCGAAGAGCGACAGCTCGCCGATCAGCTCGCTGGGGCCGACGACGGCCAGCATGTTCTCGCGCCCGTCGGGGGACGTGCGGTGGAGCTTGACCTTGCCTTCCGTGACCACGTAGAGGCGGTCTCCGGGGTCCCCCTCGTGGAACAGGGTGTCGCCGCGGGCGAGGGTCACCTCACTCATGGAGGCGCGGAGCTCCGCGGATTGCTCGTCGTCGAGCGCCGCGAAGAGCGGGTTGCGCCGCAGAACGTCGTCCACGAGTTCTCTCCTTGTCGACCGGCTCAGAGGATCTTGTTCCCCCGGTGTACCAGGGGTCCGTGGTGCCCATTTTGCCGGACAGTCCAAACAGTGTGATCTGTCACAAGGATGCCGCACTGATGTCCTGGGGTACGCGGCAGGGGTCCAATTGGACGCCGATCTTCGAGGTCCGGGGCGGATGTCGGTGCCGGGTCGTAGGCTGGCCGGGTGTCCAAATCGCCGGTGAGAGCACAGGCCTAGGGGGCTGCGCGGGTGAGTGTACGTCGCGATTCCGCTGTGGGCGAACAGGGTCCCGATGGCGGTAGGAAAACGGCGAAAGCGACAAAGAAGGCAGTGCCTGCCAAGAGGGTGACTGCGGAGAAGGGTGCCGTGAAGAAGAGCGCCGCGAGCAAGGAGTCCGCCGCGACCGAGAAGAGCGCCGGGAGCGAGAAGTCTCCCGTGAAGAAGACCCCCGCGGAGAAGGCCACTGCGGCCAAGAAGTCCGCCGCGAGCGAGAAGACCTCCGCGGCGACGAAGACCTCCGCGGCCAAGAAGACGTCCGCAGGCAAGAAGGCGAGCCCCGCGAAGAAGGCCGCGCCCCTCAAGAGGCAGGCGCCCGCCAAGAAGCCCGCCGTCGTCCCGAAGAAGGCCGCCGCCGCCGTCAAGGGCGTCGCCCCGGCGAAGACCGTCGCCCCGAAGCCGCCGCGCGGCGAGTCGCGCACCGCGCTGGTCCGCCGCGCCCGCCGTATCGACCGCGAGCTCGCCGAGGTCTACCCGTACGCCCACCCGGAGCTGGACTTCGAGAACCCGTTCCAGCTGGTCGTTGCCACGGTGCTGTCCGCCCAGACCACCGACCTCAGGGTGAACCAGACGACGCCCGCCCTGTTCGCCAAGTACCCCACCCCCGAGGACCTGGCCGCCGCCGTCCCCGAGGAGGTCGAGGAAATCCTGCGACCGACCGGCTTCTTCCGGGCCAAGACCAGGTCGGTCATAGGGCTGTCCAAGGCCCTGACGGAGGACTTCGGGGGCGAGGTCCCCGGACGCCTCGAAGACCTCGTCAAGCTGCCCGGCGTCGGCCGCAAGACCGCCTTCGTCGTGCTCGGCAACGCCTTCGGCCGCCCCGGCATCACCGTGGACACGCACTTCCAGCGTCTGGTGCGCCGCTGGCAGTGGACGGAGGAGACCGACCCGGACAAGATCGAGGCCGCCGTCGGCGCGCTCTTCCCGAAGAGCGACTGGACCGACCTCTCCCACCACGTGATCTGGCACGGCCGCCGCATCTGCCACGCCCGCAAGCCCGCCTGCGGCGCCTGCCCCATCGCCCCGCTGTGCCCGGCGTACGGCGAGGGCGAGACGGACCCGGAGAAGGCGAAGAAGCTGCTGAAGTACGAGAAGGGCGGCTTCCCGGGGCAGCGGCTGAAGCCCCCGCAGGCCTACCTGGACGCGGGCGGGAAGCCGGCACCGCCGCTGGGGGCCGGGTGACGGAACGATCTCGGGGGCGTCGGGCGTTGGAGTCGGCAGGACGGGGGTGGAGATGACACGGGCGAGCGACACGCAGGGCCCCGCGAGGGGTCACGCCGGGAGCGTGATGCTCAGCAAGGAGGGTCTGCCCGGCTGGCTGGACCCGGTGGTGCGGGCCGTCGAGACGGTCCGGCCCACCCAGCTGAGCCGGTTCCTGCCGCCGGCGGACGGCGCGGGCCGCCAGTCCGCCGTCCTGATCCTGTTCGGCGACGGCACCCGCGAGGGCGAGGCCGGCCGTGGCCCGGAGCTGCTGCTCATGGAGCGGGCCGGCTCCCTGCGCTCCCACCCCGGCCAGCCCGCCTTCCCGGGCGGTGCCCTCGACCCGGAGGACGGCGATCCGCGCGGTGACGGCCCGCTGCGGGCCGCCCTGCGCGAGGCCGAGGAGGAGACCGGGCTCGACCCGGCCGGCGTCCAGCTCTTCGGGGCCCTGCCCAAGCTCTACATCCCGGTCAGCGGCTTCGTCGTCACCCCGGTGCTGGCCTGGTGGCGCGAGCCCACCCCGGTCGGCGTCGTCGACCCTGCCGAGACCGCGCGCGTCTTCACGGTCCCCGTGGCGGATCTCACGGACCCCGCCAACCGGGTGACGACCATCCACCCCAGCGGTCACCGAGGTCCGGCATTCCTGGTCGAATCGGCGCTCGTGTGGGGCTTCACCGCCGGCATCATCGACCGGTTGCTGCACTTCGCGGGCTGGGAGCGGCCGTGGGACCGGGAGAAGCAGGTCCCGCTGGACTGGCGCGCATGACAGGGTGGCCTGCGTACCGCAGACGACAAGACGAGGCCTGAATCGGTGAACGTGCTGGACATCCTGTTGCTGCTGGCCGCCGTCTGGTTCGCGATCGTCGGCTTCCGCCAGGGCTTCGTCGTCGGCATCCTGTCGGTGATCGGCTTCCTCGGCGGCGGTCTCGTCGCCGTCTACCTGCTTCCGGTGATCTGGGACGCGCTGACGGACAACGCGGAGGTGAGCACCACCGCCGCCGTCGTCGCGGTCGTGGTCGTCATCGTGTGCGCCTCCGTCGGGCAGGCCCTGACGACCCATCTGGGCAACAAGCTGCGCCGCTACATCACCTGGTCCCCGGCCCGCGCCCTGGACGCCACCGGCGGCGCCCTGGTCAACGTCGTCGCCATGCTCCTGGTCGCCTGGCTGCTCGGCTCCGCCCTGGCGCGGACCACGATGCCGACGGTCGGAAAGGAGGTGCGGCAGTCCACGGTGCTGGCGGGGGTGCAGCAGGTGCTGCCCGCCGGTGCCGACAACTGGTTCGACAGCTTCACCTCGGTCCTCGACAAGAACGGCTTCCCCCAGGTCTTCAGCCCGTTCTCCAACGAGTCGATCCCCGACACGCTGCCGCCGGACCCGACCCTGGCGAACAGCCCGGTCGCCGCCGGCGCCAAGCGGTCCATCGTCAAGGTCATGGGCACCGCCCCCGACTGCGGCAAGGTCCTGGAGGGCACCGGCTTCGTCTTCGCCGACCGCCGCGTCATGACCAACGCCCACGTCGTGGGCGGCGTCGACGAACCCACCGTGCAGATAGGCGGCGAGGGCCGGAAGTACGACGCGACGGTCGTCCTCTACGACTGGGAGCGCGACATCGCCGTCCTGGACGTGCCGGAACTGGACGCGCCCGCCCTCCGGTTCGCCGACGAGGACGCGGAGGGCGACGACGGCGCCATCGTCGCGGGCTTCCCGGAGAACGGGGCGTACGACGTCCGTGCCGCGCGGGTGCGCGGGCGCATCACGGCCAACGGACCGGACATCTACCACCGCGACACCGTCCGCCGGGACGTCTACTCGCTGTACGCGACGGTCCGTCAGGGCAACTCGGGCGGCCCGCTGCTGACGCCCGAGGGCGAGGTGTACGGCGTGGTCTTCGCCAAGTCCCTGGACGACCCCGACACCGGGTACGCGCTCACCGCGGACGAGATCCGCGAGGACATCAGCAAGGGCCGCACCGCCAGTCAGCAGGTGGACAGCGACAGCTGCGCGCTCTAGGCCCGCGCCCCCCGTGCCCGGGAGGCGTCGGGGCGTCGGGGCGGTGTCTCAGGTCCGCGGATGGCGCAGGCGTACGGAGACCCAGCGGGCCCGGCGGCGCAGGATGCGCGGAATGCCCACTCGAAGGTCCGCACCCGCGAGTTGCGGGGTGCCACCAGGTCGGTGGGTACTGCTCACGCCGCTCGTGGAGCGGCCGTCGCGTGCTACGTCACTGTAGTCGTGCGTCCAGCCCATACCGGGACGTGTGCCCCCGCCCCAAGGTCGATAACCGCTTCTGGTGCGCCCAATTGGCCTATGCGTCGGGCAAGTGGCCGTTCGTAGGACAAGCGTTCCGGTTCGGATACCGGGCGCGTCCGTTCGGTGACCGTTCGCTCACCGAACGGTCATCGATCCGGTTCGGGATCCTTCAGCCAGTTGATCAGTTCGGTGGAGAAAGCGACCGGATCCTCTTCGTGCGGGAAGTGCCCGAGCCCGTCGAACAACCGCCAGCGGTACGGCGCTTCGACGTACTGCCCGGACCCGGCGGCACTCCGCGTCCGCAGCACGGGGTCCAGGGAGCCGTGCAGGTGCAGGGTCGGCACGCGCACCGGCCGCTTCATCCGACGGTAGAACTGGATGCCGTCCGGCCGGGCCAGGGAGCGCACCAGCCAGCGGTACGGCTCGACCGAGCAGTGCGCCGTGGAGGGGATGCACATGGCGCGCCGGTACGCCGTCACCGCCTCGTCGTCGAGGAGCCGCGGCCCGGACCAGTCGTGGAGCAGCCGGCCAACCAGCGCGCCGTCGTCCGCGGTCAGTTGACGCTCCGGCACCCAGGGGCGCTGGAAACCCCAGATGTAGGATCCCGCCCGGCTCTGGCGGACGTCCCCGAGCATGGCCGAGCGCCAGCGCCGGGGGTGCGGCATCGAGGACACCGCGAGCCGGCGCACGAGCTTGGGCCGCATCGCGGCGGCCGTCCAGGCCAGGTAGCCGCCGAGGTCGTGACCGACCAGCGCGGCGTCCGGCTCGCCGAGGGAGCGGACCACACCGGTGATGTCGAGGGCGAGGCCCGCGGGGTCGTAGCCGCGCGGGGTGCGGTCGCTGCCGCCGACGCCGCGCAGATCCATGGCGACCGCGCGGAAACCGGCGTCGGCGAGCGCCACCAACTGGTGCCGCCAGGTCCACCAGAACTGCGGGAAACCGTGCAGCAGCAGCACCAGCGGTCCGTCGCCCAGCTCGGCGATGTGGAAGCGGGCGCCGTTGGCCGCGACGTCCCGGTGGGTCACCTCGGGCCCGCCCGGGATGCCGAGGCGCACGACCGAGGTGGGGTGGGGGCGCTGCGGCGAGGGGGATTGCCCCGAAGGGGTGCTGGAGCCCGTCATGAGGTCGAGCGTGCCACAGCCTCGATCGCTTCGGGGGACCGGTCCGCGGGCAGTTCCGGGCGCGGGTGCGGCTTGGCGTTCTGGAGCACGCCCGCGGACTGCTTCACCGAGGCGGCGACCTTCTGCGGACCGCGGCCCTTCTTGGCCTTCTTCGCGAAGACGATGCCGATCAGCGCGAGGAGGCCCGCGATCAGGACGTTGGCCGCGAAGGAGAGCAGGAAGCAGACCGCGAGGTTCCAGTGGCTCCAGGTCCTGATGCCGTAGGCCAGCGCGAAGCTCAGCATCGGCAGCGAGAACACCAGGAGCAGGCCCGCGGCGGAGAACGCGCCGCCGCTCGTCGCCCCACGCTTGACGTCCTGCTTCAGCTGCGCCTTCGCCAGCGCGATCTCGTCGTGCACGAGCGCCGACATTTCGGTGGTCGCCGAGGCGAACAGCTGGCCGATGCTGCGTTCGGTGCCGACCGGGCTGCCGTCGGGTGCGCTCATCGCGGTCTCCCTCTTCTGCTGGCTCATCTGAGTACGGTTCCGTCTTTTGTACCGTCTCGTCAGATCATGCCGGACGGTCGTCCTCATCGCCTGCCCCGCCCGCCACTTCGGCAAGCCGCGCCGACTCCATCTCCTCGGCGATCCGGCGGTGCTCGGCGGCCTTCCTCTCGTACACGGCGGCCACGCGCAGGTGGTACGCGGGGTCGTCCTCCTCGTAGACGTCCGGTACGCCGCTGAGGTCGTCGTCGCGCTCCTCCTCCGCGACCATCCCCCGGTACTTCGCGTTCCGTATCTTCAGCAGCACCGTCGCCAGGGCCGCCGCGATGAGCGAGCCGGTCAGGACGGCGGCCTTGACCTGGTCGGTCATCGCCGCGTCACCCTCGAAGGCCAGCTCGCCGATGAGCAGCGAGACGGTGAACCCGATGCCGGCCAGGGTGGCCACCGCGAACACGTCCGCCCACTGGAGGTCGTCGCTGAGCGAGGCCCTGGTGAAGCGGGAGGTCAGCCAGGTGCCGAAGAAGATGCCCAGCGTCTTGCCGACGACCAGCCCGAGTACGACACCGAGGGTCTCCGGCTTGGTGAACACGTCCGCCAGCGCCCCGCCGGAGATGGCCACCCCCGCGCTGAACAACGCGAACAGCGGGACCGCCAGGCCCGCCGACAGCGGGCGCACCAGGTGCTCGATGCGCTCGCCCGGGGAGTGGTCCTCGCCCTCGCGCCGGTGGCAGCGCAGCATCAGGCCCATCGCGACGCCGGCGATGGTGGCGTGCACGCCGCTGTTGTACATCAGGGCCCAGATCACCAGGCCGAGCGGGACGTACACGTACCAGCCGCGCACCCCCTTGCGCAGCAGCAGCCAGAAGACGACGAGGCCGACGACCGCGCCGCCCAGCGCGGCGAAGTTCAGGGTGTCGGTGAAGAAGACCGCGATGATCAGGATGGCGAACAGGTCGTCGACGACGGCGAGTGTCAGCAGGAAGGCGCGCAGCGCGCTCGGCAGCGAGGTGCCGATGACGGCGAGCACGGCGAGCGCGAAGGCGATGTCGGTGGCGGTCGGCACGGCCCAGCCGGACAGGGAGCCGCCGCCCGCGGTGTTGGTGACCGTGTAGACCAGCGCCGGTACGACCATGCCGCACAACGCCGCCACCACCGGGAGCGCGGCGGCCTTGGGGTCCTTCAGGTCACCGGCGACGAGTTCGCGTTTGAGTTCGATGCCGGCGACGAAGAAGAAGATCGCCAGGAGCCCGTCGGCGGCCCAGTGCGCGACCGACAGGTCGAGACCGAGCGCCGCGGGGCCGAAGTGGAAGTGGCTGACGCTCTCGTAGCTGTCGCGCAGCGCCGGTATGTTCGCCCACACCAGGGCGGCGATCGCGGCGACGAGCAGCAGGACGCCGCCGACGGTCTCGGTGCGCAGCGCGTCCGCGAGGTAGGTGCGCTCCGGGAGGGACAGCCGTCCGAAGGCCTTGCGGGGGGTGTGGGGCGCGGTCACGAGGAGAACCTCCGGTGGGTGGGCAGCACGGAACACATGCCGACCAGACTTCCCGGCGCACCATGAGGATCTTGATGAGTCTCTTACGTCCGTCCAGCTTACCCGTGCCCCGGGTGCCGCACAGGGCGAGGGCACCCGGCGCGCGTCCGGCGCCGGGTGCCCTCGGGGTGCGCAGCTCAGTCCTCGCTGGTCGCCGCCGGGAGCTTCGACTGGATGAGATCCATCACCGTCGAGTCCGTCAGGGTCGTGACGTCCCCGAGCTGCCGGTTCTCCGCGACGTCGCGCAGCAGGCGCCGCATGATCTTGCCGGAGCGGGTCTTCGGCAGCTCCGCCACCGGCAGGATCCGCTTGGGCTTGGCGATCGGGCCGAGCGTGGCACCGACGTGGTTGCGCAGCGCGGTGACCAGGTCCTCGCTCTCCGCGGCCGTGCCGCGCAGGATGACGAAGGCCACGATGGCCTGGCCGGTGGTCTCGTCCGCCGCGCCGACCACGGCCGCCTCGGCGACCGACGGGTGGGAGACGAGGGCCGACTCGACCTCGGTGGTGGAGATGTTGTGGCCGGAGACGAGCATCACGTCGTCGACGCGGCCGAGCAGCCAGATGTCGCCGTCGTCGTCCTTCTTGGCGCCGTCGCCCGCGAAGTACTTGCCCTCGAAGCGTGACCAGTAGGTGTCGATGAACCGCTGGTCGTCGCCCCAGATGGTGCGCAGCATCGACGGCCACGGCTCGGTGAGGACCAGGTAGCCGCCGCCCCCGTTCGGCACCTCGTTGGCCTCGTCGTCGACGACGGTGGCGGAGATGCCGGGCAGCGCGCGCTGGGCGGAGCCCGGCTTGGCCTCCGTGACGCCCGGCAGCGGCGTGATCATCATCGAGCCGGTCTCGGTCTGCCACCAGGTGTCGACGACCGGGGTCGCGTCCGCGCCGATGTTCTTGCGGTACCAGATCCACGCCTCGGGGTTGATCGGCTCGCCGACCGAGCCGAGGACGCGCAGGGAGGACAGGTCGAACTTCGCGGGGATGTCGTCGCCCCACTTCATGAACGTCCGGATCGCGGTCGGCGCCGTGTACAGGATCGTCACGCCGTACTTCTGCACGATCTCCCAGAACCGGCCCTGGTGCGGGGTGTCCGGGGTGCCCTCGTACATGACCTGCGTCGCGCCGTTGGCGAGCGGGCCGTAGACGATGTAGGAGTGCCCGGTGACCCAGCCGACGTCGGCGGTGCACCAGAACACGTCGGTCTCCGGCTTGAGGTCGAAGACCGCCCAGTGCGTGTACGCCGTCTGCGTGAGGTAGCCGCCGGAGGTGTGCAGGATGCCCTTGGGCTTACCCGTCGTGCCGGACGTGTACAGGATGAACAGCGGGTGCTCGGCGTCGAACGCCTCGGGTGTGTGCTCGGCGGACTGCCGGTCGACGGTCTCGTGCCACCACTTGTCCCGGGCGCCGTCCCAGGCGACGTCCTGGCCGGTGCGGCGGACGACGAGCACGTGCTCGACGATCCCGGCGCGCTCGACGGCCTCGTCGACGGCCGGCTTGAGCGCGGACGGCTTGCCGCGCCGGTAGCCGCCGTCGGCGGTGATGACGACGCGGGCGTCGGCGTCCTGGATGCGGGTGGCCAGCGCGTCCGCGGAGAAGCCGCCGAAGACGACCGAGTGCGCGGCGCCGATGCGGGCGCAGGCCAGCATCGCGATCGCCGTCTCGGGGATCATCGGCATGTAGATCGCGACGCGGTCGCCCTTCTGCACACCCAGCTCCAGCAGGGCGTTGGCGGCCCTGGAGACCTCGTCCTTGAGCTGGGCGTAGGTGAGGGCGCGGCTGTCGCCGGACTCGCCCTCGAAGTGGATGGCGACGCGGTCGCCGTTGCCGGCCTCCACGTGCCGGTCGACGCAGTTGTAGGCGACGTTCAGCGTGCCGTCCTTGAACCACTTGGCGAACGGCGGGTTCGACCAGTCGAGCGTCTCGGTCGGCTCCTTCGCCCAGGTCAGTCGGCGGGCCTGCTCGGCCCAGAAGCCGAGCCTGTCAGCCTTGGCCTGTTCGTACGCCTCCGCCGTGACGTTGGCGTTCGCGGCCAGGTCGGCGGGGGGTGCGAACCTGCGTTCTTCCTTGAGCAGGTTGGCCAAGGATTCGTTGCTCACGACATCTCCCTTTCTCAGGGTTGTCCGTTGTGTCCCAGGCCACAGCTCATCAGACCCGGGGGGCCGATGACAAGGGTCGACGGGCAAATGGTTTAGACCTGTCCTGGCCGCCGCCTGCCGCCGCGCCGCCTTCGTGGTCCGTGGTCACCCGTACCCACGGAAGCCGACGACGCGGGGTTCAGTGTGTGTAATGCCTCTCACACCGGCCCGCGCCGCGGCTCACCGGGACCGCACCCGGCCGGAGGGGCCGGAGGGGCCGGAGGGTCGGACGGTCCGGAGGTCAGCCGGTCGGGTTCGGCTCCCGCACGAGCTCGAACACGTCGCCGTCCGCGTCCTCGGACAGCAGGTACGACTGCGCCTCGCCGACGTGGAAGTACATGCCGTGCAGCTCCAGGTCTCCGGCGCCCAGTGCCCGGGCCACCGACTCGTGGGCGCGCAGGTGCTCCAGCTGCTGGACCACGTTGGCCAGGCACAGCCGCTCGGCGGCATCGGCGGGCGCGCGTCCGGCCAGCCGGGGCCGGGCGCGGTCGTCCCCGCCTGTGTCCGCGGGCGCGCGCTCCAGGCTCGGCACCCCGTGCCGCAGCCATCGCTGGAGAGGGGTGCGCGCGCCCCCGGGGTCGGCGCCGAGCAGCGCCTGCATCGCCCCGCACCCGGAGTGTCCGCACACCGTGAGGGACCGCACCTTCAGCACGTCCACCGCGTACTCGATCGCGGCGGCCACCGAGTCGTCGCCGCTCTCCTCGCCGGGCAGCGGCACGAAGTTGCCGACGTTGCGCACCACGAAGAGGTCGCCGGGGCCACTGGAGGTGATCATCGACGTGACCACCCGCGAGTCGGCGCAGGTCAGGAACAGCTGGGAGGGCTGCTGGCCTTCCCGGGCCAGCCGGGCCAGTTCGCGGCGCATCAGCGGGGTGGTGTTGCGGTGGAACGCGCTGATGCCACGGGCGAGTTCGTGTCCGGGGGGTCCGTCGGGTGTGCCGGGCGCACGGGAAGCCCCGGTCGCACCGCGGGCGTTCGGGCCGGTCGCGGTGCCGGAGGACCCGTCGGGGGAGCTGCCGGGGGATCTGCCCGTGGCGGCCTGTCGGTGCTCGCCGGACGCCGGTGCCTTCGGTGGGCGCTCGCACTGGTGGTTGCGCCAGGGTGTCCAGGGGCGGCAGCGGCAGCCGTCCATCTCGGCCGGTTCGGAGATGCGGGTGCCGGGCCGGCGGCCGGTGATGTCGACGGAGCCGCCGTGCGCGGTGTGCGTCTTCTGCCAGTCCTGGAGCGTCTCGTACGCCGCGTGGTCCATGAAGGACCCGTCCAGCTCCACGACGGCGTCCGCCTCGTGGGGCACTTGGTGCAGGATCCGGCTGAGCCGCGGCACGGCGAGGAAGGTCAACTGCCCCCGTACGTGTACGTGGTGGACTCCCTCCATGTCGTCGTGGGTGATCCGGGTGCGGGTGAGGCGGTGCAGGGCGACGCCGACGGCGACGGCGATGCCGAGCGCGACGCCCTCCAGTACGCCGAGGAACACCACGCCGCAGGTGGTGACCGCGTAGACCAGCACCTCGCGGTGGCGCGTCACCGTACGAATGTGGTTCAGCGACACCATCTTGAGGCCGACGGCCATGACCAGGGCGGCGAGCGAGGCGAGCGGGATGAGCTCCAGGGCCGGGACCATCAGCAGCGCGGCGATCACTACGAGAACGCCGTGCAGCATCGTGGAGTTCCGGCTGACGGCACCCGCCGCCACGTTCGCGGAACTGCGCACGGCCACACCGGCGACGGGCAGCCCCCCGAGCGACCCGGAGACGATGTTGGCGGCGCCCTGGCCGAGCAGTTCGCGGTCGAGGTCGCAACGCTTGACGCGGCCGGTGAGCGCGGGCCGGGCGGCGACCAGCTTGTCCACGGCGACCGCCCCGAGCAGGGACTGCACACTGCACACCAGCGTGGTGGTGAGGACGGCGGCGACGAGACCGAGCACCGGTCCTTCGGGCAGCGAGGCCAGGGCGTGACTGCTCCAGGACGGCAGGTCGACCTTGGGCAGGCGGAGCCCGGTGAGGGCGGCGACCGCGGTGGCACCGGCGACGGCGACCAGGGCGGCGGGCAGCTTGCCCAGGATCTCGCCGGCCCGGCCGGGGATGCGGGGCCAGAGCAGCAGGAGGGTCAGGGTCAGCACGCTCACGGCCACGTCGGCGGGGTGGAGGCCGGCCAACTGGGCGGGCAGTGCGACCAGGTTGTCGGGCACGGAGCTCTGCGGGGTGCCGCCGAGGACGATGTGCAGCTGTGCGACGGCGATGGTGACGCCGATGCCGGCGAGCATGCCGTGCACGATGGCGGGGCTCACGGCGAGCGCCGAGCGCGCCACGCGCAGGCAGCCGAGCCCCAGTTGGGCGATCCCGGCGAGAACGGTGATGGCACAGGTCGTACGCCAGCCGTAGTGCTGGATGAGGTCGGCGGTGACCACGGTGAGTCCGGCGGCGGGACCGCTGACCTGGAGCGGGCAGCCGCCGATGCGTCCGGCGACGATTCCGCCCACGGCGGCGGCGACGAGGCCGGCCTGGAGGGGGGCGCCGGTGGCGAGGGCGATGCCCAGGGAGAGGGGCAGGGCGATCAGGAACACCGCGACGGCGGCCGAGACGTCGGCGCCCGCGAGGCGGAAGCGCCGGGGGCCGCCAGGCGGCGGGCTGTGGGGTGGGTGGACGTGCTTGGTCCGGGCCGAATCGGCGCGGGCGGGGACGCAGGCTGACATGTTCCCGTCTCCTGAGGGTCCGTTCGATTACAGCGAGTAAATGAATGGTAATTCAGAGTAAAGAAGAGGCATAGGTTTTTAGCGCGAATGGAGTAACGCCCCGGGCATTCGGGTGGATCAGTTATTTCATCGGCTTGTCGTACTAATTCCTTCTCATTTCCGTGTCACCTTGACGGCGCTGACGGCACGGCCCGGCTCAGCACCCGACATCGCCTAGTCGGCGTTGGCCCGAGAGAAGGAAGAAGGTGGGCGGACATGGCCGCCACCCGCAGGATGGCCTCCCACAGGATGGCCGCGCGCGCCGTGGTCGCCGCGATCTGCGCCGCGTCGCTCGCCGGTTGCGCGATCGACAACGGCACCGGTTCCGGCGAGGGGACTCAAGGTCCGGAGAAGGAAAAGGGGAAAGCGGCACCGGCGCCCAAGAACGCGGTCCGGCTGATCGGTGACGGTTCCACCGCGTACGCCGGGGCCCAGCCGCACCTGCCCCGCCCCGAACGCCTCAAGCCGGGCCAGAAGCCCCCGCAGTTCGTGGTGTTCTCGTGGGACGGCGCGGGCGAGGACAGTCAGAAACTGTTCTCCCACTTCCGCGAAGTGGCCAAGGAGAACAACGCCACGATGACGTACTTCCTGAGCGGCGTGTACATGCTGCCGACCGAGAAGGGGGATCTGTACAGCCCTCCCCAGCACTCCCCGGGCCGCTCCGACATCGGCTTCAACGACGAGCAGGGCATCGCCGACACCGTGAAGCAGCTGCGGCTGGCGTGGCAGGAGGGCAACGAGATCGGCACCCACTTCAACGGGCACTTCTGCGGCGCCGGCGGCGGCGTCGGGGAATGGTCCGTCGAGGAGTGGAAGGAGGAGATCAGCCAGGCCAAGCAGTTCGTGAAGACCTGGAAGACCAACACCGGGATGAAGAACGCGGCGCCCCTGCCCTTCGACTACGACAAGGAGCTGATCGGTGCCCGCACTCCGTGCCTGGAGGGCCAGAAGAACTTCATGAAGGCCGCGAGCCAGATGGGCTTCCGCTACGACAGCAGCGGGGTGAACAACCAGGTCTGGCCGTCGAAGAAGGAAGGCCTGTGGGACCTGTCGATGCAGCTCGTGCCGTTCCCCGGCCACTCCTACGAGCAGCTCACCATGGACTACAACTACATGGTCAACCAGTCCGGCACCGCCACCCAGGGTGACCCCGCCAAGCGCGAGTTCTGGGGCGACCAGATGCGTGACAGCCTGCTCAAGGGCTTCGAGCGGGCCTACGACGGGAACCGCGCGCCCCTGATCATCGGCAACCACTTCGAGTCCTGGAACGGCGGCACCTACATGCGCGCCGTGGAGGAGGTCGTCGAGACGGTGTGCACCAAGGAGGAGGTGCGCTGCGTCTCCTTCCGGCAGCTCGCGGACTGGCTGGACGCCCAGGACCCCAAGGTGCTGAAGAAGCTGCGCACCCTCGGTGTGGGTGAGGCTCCCGACAAGGGCTGGGCGTCCTTCCTTTCGGCCGCGCCCGCACCGGCCCCGAAGGGCGTGCCCGGGGCGCCGGCCGCCAAGCGGTAGCGCCGGGCCGCCGGGCGCCCCGGAGGGTACGAGGGCGCGGTGACCCACAGGTCACGCGGGGGCGGCGACCTCCTCGCCGAGCACGAAACCGGGGTCGACCTGCGCGGCCAGGTCGTCCCCGGTGCGCTCGTTGCCCCAACTGGCGGCGTTCTTCAGGTGGAAGTGGACCATCTGGCGGGTGTAGCGCTCCCAGTCCCGCAGCGCGTACGTCGCGTCGACGGCCGTGTGCAGCGCGCGCAGCGCCCGGCCGTTGGCCTCCTCCAGGAGCTCGAACCGGGGCGGGCGGCCCTTCTCCATGGCGCGCACCCAGTCCGAGTGCCCGACGGTGACCAGCAGGTCGTCCCCGACCTGGTCGCGCAGGAAGTCGAGGTCGTCCTGGCCCTGCACCTTGTTGCCGACGACCTTCAGGGTGACGCCGAAGTCGCGGGCGTACTCCTTGTACTGGCGGTAGACGGAGACCCCCTTCCGGGTCGGCTCGGCGACGAGGAACGTGATGTCGAAGCGGGTGAACATGCCGGAGGCGAACGAGTCCGAGCCGGCGGTCATGTCCACCACGACGTACTCGTCCCGGCCGTCGACCAGGTGGTTGAGGCACAGCTCCACCGCTCCGGTCTTGGAGTGGTAGCAGGCGACTCCCAGGTCGGCGTCCGTGAAGGGCCCGGTGACCATCAAACGGACGGCCCCGCCGTCGAGTTCCACCGGCCGGGCGCAGGCGTCGTAGACCGGGTTGTCCTCGCGCACCCGCAGCAGACGTGAGCCCTCGCCGGGCGGCGTCGTCTTGATCATTTTCTCGGCGGAGGCGATCCGCGGATTGCTGCCGCGCAGATGGTCCTTGATCAGCGGGAGGTGCTCGCCCATCGCGGGCAGCCCGGCCGCCTCCGCGTCGTCGAGGCCCAGCGCGGCCCCCAGGTGCTGGTTGATGTCGGCGTCGATCGCGACGACGGGTGCGCCGGTGGCGGCGAGATGGCGGACGAACAGGGAGGACAGGGTGGTCTTGCCGCTGCCGCCCTTCCCGACGAAAGCAATTTTCATGTTCACCAAGCGTAGTGGCTCGATAGCTGTAGGTGGCATGCGAGGCGGGTGAGGGGTGAAGAAGACCACTCATTCGTGGGGTGCGGCGCCGGGTTGCGTAGGGTCTTACTCATGAGTACGACAGGCGCGAACGCCGATCCGCTCGCGGCCCTGGGCGCCCTGCCCGGCGTGGCCGAGTCCGTGGAGTCCGTACGCACGGCCGTGGACCGCGTCTACGGCCACCGGGTCATGCGGCGCCGCAGCAACGAGATCACCTCCGAAGCGGCACTGCGCGGCGCCCGGGGCTCGGCGGCGCTGTCCGGGGCGGACTGGGCCCTGGAGGAGGTGCGCCGGCGCAGCGACTTCAGCGGCGACGGCGACGCGCGCGCGGTGGGCGCCGCGCTGCGACTGACCGCGGAGGCGGGACAGCTGCTGTCCATCTGGCGCCAGTCGCCGCTGCGGGTGCTGGCCCGGCTGCACCTGGTGGCGGCCGCGGACAAGGCCGACGAGGTGGGGCGCCCGCGCCGGCCGGGCGAGCCGGTGGACGAACCGCTCGTCGAGCTGCCGCTGCCGGACGCCGAGGAGGCGCACGGCCGCCTGGACGGCCTGGCCGCGCTGGTCGCGGCCGGCGGTTCGGCACCGGCGCTGGTGACGGCCGCCGTGGTGCACGGGGAACTCCTGGCGCTGCGCCCCTTCGCCTCGCACAACGGACTGGTCGCGCGCGCCGCGGAGCGCATCGTCCTGGTCGGCAGCGGACTGGACCCCAAGTCGGTGTGCCCGGCCGAGGTCGGCCACGCCGAGCTGGGGCGCGCGGCCTATCTCACGGCGCTCGACGGCTACGTCTCCGGAACGCCGGAGGGCATGGCCGCCTGGATCGCGCACTGCGGCAGGGCCGTCGCGCTGGGCGCACGCGAGTCGACGGCGGTCTGCGAGGCTCTCCAGCGCGGGGCGGCGTAGGGCGAACGACGCGCTGTCCGGCGGACGGGACAGATGGGACAGAGACAGGACAGAAATGCGGCGGTACGAGTGCTCGTACCGCCGCTGGCACGACCACCGGGGTACCAAGCGTCCTCGAAATATGCCCATCAGGTCGGGAACTTCGCCCGTCACCTGGTGCGGCTGGCCCGTAATCGACGGGTCGACGTCGCGTGGGTGCCCGGTGTCCGTGCTCGGTCCGTGGGGCCAAATGCGTGTTGAAGGCGATCCTTTCGGATGTCCTTGGTCTCGCGGGCCGTTGAGTCCTTTGTACTACCGGGCCCCAGTAAGCGGAAGCCCTCGCCGCACTTCTTTACTTTTGCGCTCATACGCGCGTGAAAGGGGCAGTCGGGTGGCCGGTCAGGCGGCCGTGGACCGCCGTCGGCTCGCGTACCAGACGAGGCCCGCGGTGGCCGCCGCGGCTCCTATCGCGGCGGCGGCGACGAGCGCGGGCCGCGGCGGCACGGAGAACCCCCCGATCCGCTGCTTGAGCCGCACCGGGCGGTGGAAGTCGAGAATCGGCCACTCGCGCGCGAGGGCCTCCCGGCGCAGCGCCCGGTCCGGGTTGACCGCGTGGGGGTGGCCGACGGCCTCCAGCATCGGCAGGTCGGTCGCCGAGTCGCTGTAGGCGTAGCAGCGGGACAGGTCGTACCCCTCGGAGGCGGCCAGCTCCCGGATCGCCTCCGCCTTGGTCGGGCCGTACGCGTAGTACTCCACCTCTCCGGTGAAGCAGCCGTCGTCACCCACGATCATGCGGGTCGCCACCACCCGGTCCGCACCGAGCAGCTCGCCGATCGGCTCGACGACCTCGGCGCCCGACGTGGAGACGATCACCACGTCGCGGCCCGCGGTGTGGTGCTCCTCGATCAGGGAGGCCGCCTCGTCGTAGATGATCGGGTCGATCAGGTCGTGCAGGGTCTCGGCGACCAGCTCCTTGACCAACTGGACGTTCCACCCGCGGCACAGCGCGGAGAGGTACTCGCGCATCCGCTCCATCTGGTCGTGGTCGGCACCGCCGGCGAGGAAGACGAACTGGGCATATGCGGTACGCAACACAGCCCTGCGGTTGATCAGCCCGCCTTGGTAGAACGACTTGCTGAACGTGAGCGTGCTCGACTTCGCAATGACCGTCTTGTCCAGGTCAAAGAAGGCCGCCGTGCGGGGCGTGGAGTGAGGCGCGGAGTGGGGCAAGGAGTGGTTTTCCACAACCCTGAGCATAGGCGCAGCCCATTCGGCGTAAGGTGGGGCGCGTGGGTTTGCCTGAGAAGGCTCTCGGGTACACCATGGAAGTCACGGATCGTTCGCGACCGTGCTAACCCGGTCCGACTCCTCCCCCCCCGAGTCGGCCGTGGAGACGACCCCCGCTCTCCCCCCCGGCGGGGGTCGTCGCATGTCCGGGTGGGTTTTCTCGCTCTTTCCATGACCTGGGCCCCGCGCCGTGCCGGCGCGGGGCCCAGGTTTTGTCGCCACCCATTCGGCTACGCAGCGTAGTTGCCGGACTGCCCTGCGGGAGTCGCACGCGGGGTGGAACGGGGCCGGGGGAGGCTCACCGGTTCGAGTGAGTCGATATTCACAACCGTCGAGTTGTCCACAGTTTTTGACCAAGATCCACACGATTTCCCGGATCGCTGCACCGTGATTCCCACGCGTCCGGGCCGTGCCGAGTTCCACGGCTGGATCTGTTTGCCGGACGCGTGCTGCGAGCCGCTCGTGCGGAGACCGGTTTCCGGTTCTTCGGGCGGCCGCGAATCGCGGGGCCGCGGCGGCTGCGCGAGACCACGAGACACCGGGCGCGACCGCGGGAGCCGCGCCGAAGGGGGAAAGGCCATGACCGGAACCATCACGCACGACCCGCCGCCCACCGCCGGAGGACGGCAGGGCGCACCCCTCATCGTCACCGAGGACACGGAGCTCCTGGACGACCTGCTGCGCCTGTGCGCGGCCGCGGGCGCCACACCGGAGGTGCACCACTCGGTGCCCGTGACGCCTCGTGCGACGCCTTCGGCACTGACCGGGACGGCGACGCCCTCGGCATCCCCGGCGTCCGGGCGGCGGACCGGGTGGGAGACCGCGCCACTGGTCCTCGTCGGGGACGACGTGGCCCGGCGCGTGCGCGGAGCGGTGCGGCGGAGGGGAGTGGTCCTCGTGGGCCGCGATCAGGACGACTCGGGAATCTGGCAGCGGGCCGTCGAGATCGGCGCCGACCACGTCCTGATGCTGCCCGACGGTGAGGAGTGGCTGGTCGACCGCATCGCCGACGTCGCCGAGGGCGTCGGCCGCCCGGCACTGACCGTCGGCGTCATCGGCGGCCGGGGCGGTGCCGGAGCGTCCACGCTGGCCTGCGCGCTCGCCGTCACCTCCGCGCGGGAGGGGCTGCGCAGTCTGCTGGTGGACGCCGATCCGATGGGCGGCGGCCTCGACGTCCTCCTCGGCGGCGAGACGGCCGACGGGCTGAGGTGGCCGGCGTTCGCGGCCTCGCGCGGGCGGGTCGGCGGCGGTGCCCTGGAGGAGTCGCTGCCCGAGCTGCATTCACTGCGGGTGCTCAGCTGGGACCGGGGCGACTGTGTCGCGGTACCGGCTCAGGCCGTGCGCGCGGTGCTCGCGGCGGCCCGGCGGAGGGGCGGCACGGTCGTCGTGGACCTGCCGCGCCGCATCGACGACGGCGTCGCCGAGGTCCTCGCGCAGCTCGACATCGGGATCCTCGTGGTCCCCGCCGAGCTGCGGGCCGTCGCGGCGGCGGGCCGGGTGGCGGCCGCGGTCGGCATGGTCCTGCGCGACCTCCGGGTCGCGGTGCGCGGGCCCTACGCCTCCGGTCTCGACGACCGTGAGGTGGCCCGGTTGCTCGGCCTGCCGTTGGTCGGTGAGGTGCCGGTCGAGTCCGGGCTTCTGCGTGCCACGGAGAGCAAACGTCCCCCGGGCACACCCTCCCGAGGCCCCCTGGCGCGCTTCTGCCGGGGCTTTTGGGAAGGGGCGCTGACGGAGACGGGCGGACGGGGCGGGAGCGGCTCATGAGGTGCGTGACGGGATCGGTCGTGAGCGGTGGAAGGCGGGGCGAGATGGACGCGGTGGTCGTGGGGGAGCGGGGCGGGGCGTCGGAGGCGCCCGCCGGGCCGGCTACGGGGAGGGGGACGGGGTGCCCGACCCCAGGGACACCCGACGGGCCGACCGCGCGCGTGGTTCCGGGCTGGGCGGTCCGGCAGTCCACCGGATCGCCTGGGGGCCCGACTGCCGGAGGGATGCCGCGCCGGACCTCCGGGGCATCGCTGGGACCGGCCTCCGGCGGATCGCCGGGCTCGGCTTCCGGCGGATCGCCCGGCTCGGCCTCCGGATGGGCTCGGACGAGGGCAGCGCGGGGTTCCGTGCGGTCTCCGGCGACGGTCGCGCAGAGGGGCCCGGGAGCCGCGCCCGGGATGCTCGACGGTGTGCGGCGGTGGCTCGCCGAGAGCGGGGCGGAGCCGACGCCCGCGCGGGTGGCGCAGGCCCTGCGGGAGCAGGGCCGGGTGCTGGGGGACGCCGAAGTGCTCGGTGCCGCCGAGCAGCTCAGGTCGGAGCTGGTCGGCAGCGGGCCGCTCGAGCCGCTGCTCGCCGACCCCTCGGTGACCGACGTACTGGTGTCCGCCCCGGACCGGGTCTGGGTGGACCGGGGCGGCGGCCTGGAGTTGACGCCGGTCTCCTTCGCCGACGCGGGGGCGGTGCGGCGGCTCGCGCAGCGCCTCGCCACCGTCGCCGGGCGCAGGCTCGACGACGCCCGGCCCTGGGTGGACGCCAGGCTGCCCGACGGCACCCGGCTGCACGCGGTGCTGCCGCCGGTCGCCGTCGACTGCACCTGCCTGTCGCTGCGGGTGGTACGGCCGCGCGCCTTCACCCTCGACGAGCTGACGGCGGCGGGCACCGTGCCGCCCGGCGGAGACCGCGTGCTGCGCGCTCTTCTGCGGGCCCGGCTGTCCTTCCTCGTCAGCGGCGGTACCGGCAGCGGCAAGACGACGCTGCTCAGCGCTTTGCTCGGGCTCGTCGGACCGGACGAGCGCATTGTGCTGGCCGAGGACTCGGCGGAGCTGCGACCCGACCATCCACACGTCGTCCGTCTGGAGACCAGACCGGCGAACCAGGAGGCCGCGGGTCTGGTCACGTGGAGGACCTGGTGCGCCAGGCGCTGCGGATGCGACCGGACCGGCTGGTCGTGGGTGAGGTGCGCGGTCCCGAGGTGGTCCATCTGCTCGCCGCGTTGAACACGGGTCACGAAGGCGGGTGCGGGACGGTGCACGCCAATGCGGCCATGGACGTACCGGCCCGCCTTGAGGCGCTCGGCACGGTCGCGGGCCTGGACCGTGCGGCTCTGCACAGCCAGCTCGCGGCGGCCCTCTCGGTGGTCCTCCACCTGGTCCGTGACCGCGCGGGTCGGCGCCGGATCGCCGAGGTGCACGTCCTGGAGCGGGACCCGTCGGGGCTGGTGCGGACCGTACCGGCCCTGCGATGGGGAGCGGAGGCCTTCGTGGCCGAACGCGGCTGGCAGCGGCTGCGGGAGCTGTTGCGCGGTGCGGAGTTCGAGGAGCGGGCCGTCGGACGGGAGGTGCAGGGGTGCTGAGCGCGGCGGGGACGGGCGTGCCGGGGGCGGGCGAGCTGTCGACGGGCGTGGCCCTGGTGTGCCTGGGAGCGGCCGCCTGGCTGGCCGGGGGGTGGCACTCGGGCGTACGGCGGGCTCGGATGGTGCTCGCCGAAGGCCGAACGGGCGGAACTGGCAGGACGGGCGGAACTGGCAGGACGAACGGGACTGACGGGACCGACGGGTCGGGTGGAGCGGGTAGTGCCGGGCCGCCCCCGGCGCGCCGGATGGCGGACGGGTTGCGGCGGGTCCGTGACCGGCTGACGCCCGAGTGGTGGTCACCGGTGGCCGGGCTGGTGCTGGCGCTCCTGGGCCATTCGCTGCTGCCGGTCGTCGCGGGGGCGGCCGGTGTGCCGGTGCTGCGGCGGGCGCGGCTGGACGGCCGGGAGCGGCAGGCCCGGGAGCGTCGGCAGGACGCGGTGATCGCCCTGTGCGGGTCGCTCGCCGGGGAGGTGCGGGCGGGACGACAACCGGGCGAGGCGCTCCTGTGTGCCGCGCACGACACCGGCGGGCTGGGCGACGCGCAGGCGGCGGTGCTGGCGGCGGCCCGGTTCGGCGGGGACGTCCCCGGGTCGCTGGCGGCGGCGGCCGGACAGCCAGGCGCCGAAGGGCTGCGCGGACTCGCGGCGTGCTGGCGGGTCGCAGTCGACCAGGGTGCGGGACTCGCGGCCGGTCTCGACCGGCTGGAGGGCGCGCTGCGTGCCGAGCGGGACCAGCGCTCCGAACTGCGCGCCCAGTTGGCGGGCGCTCGGGCCACGGCCGTGATGCTCGCCGGCCTGCCGGTCCTCGGCCTCCTGCTCGGCGTCGCCCTCGGGTCCGATCCGCTGCACGTGCTGTTGCACACCGGAGCCGGGCTGGGCTGTCTGCTGGCCGGTGGGGCTCTGGAGAGCCTGGGTGTGTGGTGGGTGGCGCGGATCGTGCGCGGGGGGGAGGCGGCGTCGTGAACGGCGACCTTGTCCACAGGCTGGGGGCAGTTGCGGGGACGGTGCTGGTCGCCGGCTGGCTGACGCGCGGTCTCGTGGCCGCCCGGCGGGAGCGCGGGGTGCGCAAGCGGCTCACCGGCCTGCTGGCACCGGAACCGGCTCGTCCCGCCGCGCGCCGCGCCGAGGTGCTGAGCACCGTCCGCCCATGGCTGCCGCTGGTCGGCACGGTGGGCGCCGGCTGGGCCGTGGTCGGCGGTGCGGTCGGAGTCCTGGTGGGCCTGGTCGGCGCGGCCGCGCTGTGGCGTTGGAGTGCCCGGCGTTCGGCGGCCGGTACGTCGGCGGCGGAGGCCGCTGCCGCGGAGGCCGCCCGCCAACTTCCGTTGGCGGCCGACCTGCTGGCGGCCTGTGTAGCGGCGGGC
>NZ_MULI01000047.1 GCF_002939385.1 Streptomyces sp. MH60
CGGCCGCGGCCGCCCACGAGGCACGGCGGGAGGCGACCACGGCGGCGTTGGAGGCGCTGATGGCGTCGCGGGCGGCGTTGGCCGCGCCCTTGGCGGCACTGGCCGCCTTCCGAGCCGCCGCGGCGGACTTGCGTACGTCGTCCTTGGCGGCGGCGGCCTCGGCGGCGGCCTTCTCCGCGGCCTCCTTGGCCTTCTGGGCGGCGGTCAGGGCCCGCTCGGAGGCCTCGACGGCGAGGTCGGTCTCGGCCTGGGCCTGCTTGCCCTCCCGCTCGACCACGGCCACCAGCTCGGCGATGGTCGCCGACTCCTGGTCCCGGGCCCGGGCTATGTGCTGGCCGGTGTCGAGGAACCACTGGATGTCCGACGCGGTGCCGCTCAGGGCGCGGTCCGCGTACTTCTGCACCTCGGGCCCGGCGCCGACCAGCATCGCGGACACCTGCACCTGGGCGTCCTCCAGGGCGCCGGCGTACTGGCCCTCGGTGAGGAAGTCCTCGAACGCCTCCTGGGTGTTGGCGTCGAGGGCGGCGGAGGCCTCGCGCCTGACCCCCTTGCCGCCGGTGCTCGACACGACGGACGTCGTCACGGCCAGGTCCTCCAGCAGGGCGGGCTTGTACCCCTCGCCCAGGAACGCCGCGACGGCGGCGTCGCCGTTGTCCAGCGCGGCGGACGCCTCGCGGCGCGTTCCCTTGCCGGCCCGGAAGATGAGCCGGGAGACGGCGACGCGGTTGTCCTCCGCGGTGACCTTCGGCAGCGTCTCGGTGAGGAACGTCCGGATGTCGGTGTCGGTGCCGTAGAGCGCGTAGGCGGCCGCGGCCTTGGTGGCCCGGCCACCCGTGGACCAGGCCTTGACCACCTTCGCCCGGTCGGTGTCCGGCAGGACGAGCGAGCCGTCCGCCGGGTCCTCCGCGTCGGCCGCGCGGGCCGGCCGCGCGAGTGGGAGGGGAGCGGCGGCCACGGCGGTGGCGGCGGCGACCGCGCCGAGCAGCCGTCTGCGGCTCCAGAACATCGTCTGCATAAGTGAGTTGTCCTCTGCGTCGTGGGTGGCGGCAGCGAATGCGCGCGATGGGCCGTGCCTATTTGAGCGCGCTTCGGTGGGGAAAGCAATTGCGTATAAGGCGATGTGATGTGACGTCAGCTACCTTCTCGAAATGCGGTGAATGATCTACACAACTTCTTCACGGAGAGTCGCACAACCTTTGCAAAACGTGAGAGACGTCACGCCTGCTCCTCAACTGACGTCCAATTTGAGGTAGTTGAACGGGTGGACAGGAGGTGTCGGTTTGACGTGGCATGGTCAGGCTCGACGGCATGGTGAGTGAATTCCGCCCCGGAATATCGACCGGACGCGGACACTCGGCCGCACGCGAATTGATTAAGGATCGGCATGAGAGAAAACGTCGTTGTCGCGGCGAATTCACGAAAGAGGAACCGGCTCATCGCGCGCACCCTCGTCGCGGCGGCCGCCGCGGGCGCCCTGGCGTGGGGGCTGCTGGCGTCCGTGCCGCAGGGCGCGGCCGGCGGCCCGGCGGTGTCCGTCGCCGACGAAGCGCCGGGGTACGCGGTGGAGGACTTCGACTACCCGCAGGCGGACAAGATCGAGGCGGAGCAGGGCATCCTGCTCAAGCGCGGGGACGGCCACATCACGCTGGTGGACTGTGCCGGCGGCACGGGCTACATCGAGGTGCTGGCGCGGCGCACCGCGGGCAAGGTCTGCTTCAAGGTGGTGGGCGACTCGGGCCGGTTGACGCTGGAGATCCCCGCCGTGTACTCGATGCGGGGCAACGACTACGACACCCAGGTGGACATGACCGTCGGGGACGAGGAGAAGTCCTTCGACCTCGAGAAGAACACCTGGACCCCGGTGGGCGAGAGCGCCGACGAGCAGAACCGTGAGCACCTGCTCGTGGAGATCAGGACCTCCAAGTAGCGACCAGCCGCACGCCTCAGCCGGATCTCCCACCAAGGAACTCAACCATGCGACACACCAGACCCGTGCGCCTCGCCGCACTGGCCGCCGCCCTGACCGCGGGACCGCTCGTCATGACCGCCGTCCCCGCCGCCGCCGTGACGGGGCCCGCCTCCGCCGCCTCCGACACCACGCACGCCTACGCGGCGCGCATCGTCGTCGGCGACCACGACCGCGGCTGCTCCGGCGTCCTGGTCGACAGCGAGTGGCTGCTCACCGCGGCCAGTTGCTTCGCCGACAACCCCGCCGAGAGCCTCGCGGTGCCCGCCGGCAAACCGGCCCGCACGACCACCGCCACCATCGGCCGCGCCGACCTCACCGGCACCGGGGGCGCGGTCCGCACCGTTGTCGAGCTGGTGCCCCGCACCGACCGCGACGTGGTCCTGGCCCGGCTGAACCGGCCGGTCACCAACGTCGCCCCCGTCGCCCTGGCCGCCACCGCGCCCACCGCCGGTGAGGAGCTGACGCTCGCCGGCTACGGCCGTACGAAGACCGAGTGGGCGCCGCTGAACCTGCACACCGGTGCCTTCTCGGTCGACGCGGCCGACGCCACCACCGCGACGGTGACCGGCCAGGACAACGTGGCGGCGTGCATGGGCGACACCGGTGGCCCGCTGGTGCGCACCGTGAACGGCGCCAAGCAGCTGGCCGCCCTGAGCAGCCGCTCCTACCAGGGCGGCTGCTTCGGCATCGACGCCGCCGAGACGCGTACCGGGGGCGTGGTCGCCCGCGTCGACGACCTGGGTTCCTGGGTGGCCTCCAAGGTCGGAGCCAACCGGATCACCGACTTCAACTGCGACGGCGTCGAGGACATAGCCGTGGCCGACCCCGAGGCGACCGTCGGCGGTGACGCCCGGGCGGGCCTGGTCCGCGTCGTCCTCGGCGGGGGCAAGGGCACCGCCCAGATCGACCAGGACCTCGACTGGGTGCCGGGCGGCGGCGAGGCCAACGACCTCTTCGGGCAGGCCATCGCCACGGTCGACTACAACGAGGACGGCTGCACGGACCTGGCCGTCGGCACCCCGGGCGAGAACCTCGGCGACGCCGTGGACGCGGGCATGGCCGACGTCCTGTACGGCGCACCCGGCGGCATCGGCACCGGCGCCGTCAAGAACGCCCACTTCCAGCAGGCCACGGGCAACGGCTCCATCAGCGCCTCCACGCCGGAGAACGGCGACCTGATGGGGCAGGCGATGGTCGCCGGCACCACGGCCGCCGGCGAACCCTTCGTCGTCATCGGCGTGCCCGGTGAGGGCCTGGGCGATGCCGCCGGAGCCGGCGAGGCGTTCTACGTGCGCGGCGGGACCAACGTCTCCGTCCACCAGGACGGGGTCGGCGTGCCCGGGGCGGTGGAGGCGGGCGACGGTTTCGGCACGGTACTCGCGGCCGACGCCAACCACCTGGCCATCGGCGCCCCCAACGAGAACATCAACGGTGACGACGCCGCCGGCAACCTCGCGGTCTTCTCGCACGAGCTGAACAGCGACAAGAGGCCCACCCCGTTGTTCGGCCTCGACCAGGACCTGGACACCGTCTCGGGCGGCGCCGAGAAGGGGGACCGCTTCGGCGCGGCCCTGGCACTGGCCCCGTACCGTCCGGCGGGTGCGGCGCGCGCCGCCGATTCCCTCCTGGCCGTCGGCTCCCCGGGCGAGGCCCTGAACGTGGACGGTGTCAGCAAGGCGGAGACGGGCGGCGTCACCACCTTCCGGGTCACCGCGGCGGGCACCTACACCCAGCTCGACGGATACTCCTCCGGTACCGGTGACGACGACGTCTCCGGCGCCTCCGAGGCCGGCGACCACTTCGGGTCCACGCTGACCGCCGTCAACACCGCGCCGCGTGCGGTGAGCACCGAGGCGACCATGAAGATGGCGGTCGGCATCCCGGACGAGGCCCTGGGTTCCGCGGCCAAGGCGGGTGCGGTGCACGTCTTCTCGATGCTGGGCTCGCCCGGCGCCAACGACAAGTGGATCGAGTCCGGCGACGGCGACGGTGTCCCCGGTGCGCCGGGCGCCAACCAGCGCCTCGGCTCGAGCATCCACTTCACCGGCACCCACCTGTACGTCGGCATGCCCTACGGTCCGACCGCCACCGGCGCGCTGTACGCCCTGCCGATGTCCAACGTGACCCTCGGTGAGCCCAATGCCGCGCCCACCGTGTACCAGCCGGGTCAGGGCGGCCTCCCGGCCGTCGGTACGGCCTTCGGGCACGCGGCGAGGTAGTCGCTCAGCCTGATCCCTCCCAGTCGGCCGTGGCGTCCAGCGCCACGGCCGACGCGTTCGCCGGGCGCGGCACGCCCGACGGGTCGAGCACGAAGAGCGCGACGTCCAGCCGGTCGGCACGGACCCGGGCGTCCTCGGCGTATCCGGCGAGCGAGAAGTACACGCCCCGCGCCGACTCCGCCATCGCCGTCAGCCACAGGCACTCCACGTCCCGTACCGAGGCCGGGCCCACCGTCGGGTCCACCTGGACGGCGATGCCGGGCGCGGCAAGGCCGATGCCGGCCGGCGGACGCTGCTCGGCGCGGCGCACGTCCCGGTGGCCCAGCCCGCGCAGGTACAGGACGGCGGCGGTGACCGCGTCGCGGGCGGTGCGGATCGGAACGGCCCGGTGCGCCGGGACCCGTGACCCCGGGGTGCGCCCGGACCGGCCGGTGGCGGCGGGGTCCACCGGCACGCACAGCACCGTCCCGCAGGGGCAGCCCAGCTCCGGGCGCGGCCACCGGCTCTCGGCCCCGCAGGCCGCACAGCGCACCCCGATCCACTCCTCGTCCCACGCCCGGTGGGTGACCGCGGTCGCGGCCCCGCGCGGGTCCAGTTCCGGGGCGACGGGCGCCCCGCACGCACAGGGATACGACGGGGCCGTGTAGCGGTGCCGGCGCCCGCAGGCGGTGCAGCACACCGAGATGGTCTCGGACATGACCCCCATCGTCCTCCCTTGACGGCCCCCGGCTGCCCACTTACATTACTTCCAGATCGTAGAAAACAAATTTCGCTATACGGAAGTTGCTACGGAAGAAGCTCACCGCGGGGCGCGACGGGAGTGCGAATCCGACAGCCGGATCAGGAGTACTCGATGGCTCGTATGACCGCTGCCCGAGCGGCAGTTGAGATCCTCAAGCGCGAGGGCGTCACCGACGCGTTCGGTGTGCCCGGTGCGGCGATCAACCCCTTCTACGCCGCGCTCAAGGCGTCCGGCGGCGTCCAGCATACCCTGGCCCGCCACGTCGAGGGTGCCTCGCACATGGCCGAGGGCTACACCCGCACCAACCCGGGCAACATCGGCGTCTGCATCGGCACCTCCGGGCCGGCCGGCACCGACATGATCACCGGTCTGTACTCGGCGATCGGCGACTCGATCCCGATCCTGTGCATCACCGGCCAGGCGCCGACCGCGGTGATCCACAAGGAGGACTTCCAGGCCGTCGACATCGCCTCGATCGCCAAGCCGGTCACCAAGATGGCGGTCACCGTCCTGGAGGCCGCGCAGGTCCCCGGCGTCTTCCAGCAGGCCTTCCACCTGATGCGCTCCGGCCGTCCCGGCCCGGTCCTGATCGACCTGCCGATCGACGTCCAGACGACCGAGATCGAGTTCGACCCGGAGACCTACGAGCCGCTCCCGGTCTACCGGCCCCTCGCCACCCGCGCCCAGATCGAGAAGGCCATCGGCCTGCTCAACGCCGCCGAGCGCCCGCTGATCGTGGCCGGCGGCGGTGTCATCAACGCCGACGCGGCCGACCTGCTGGTGGAGTTCGCCGAGCTGACCGGGACCCCGGTGGTGCCGACCTTGATGGGCTGGGGCATCCTGCCCGACGACCACGAGCTGAACGCCGGCATGGTCGGCCTGCAGACCTCGCACCGCTACGGCAACGCGACCTTCCTGGAGTCCGACTTCGTCCTCGGCATCGGCAACCGCTGGGCCAACCGCCACACCGGCAAGCTGGACGTCTACACGGCCGGGCGGAAGTTCGTCCACGTCGACGTCGAGCCGACCCAGATCGGCAAGATCTTCGCCCCGGACTACGGCATCGCCTCCGACGCCAAGGCGGCCCTGAAGCTGTTCGTCGAGGTCGCGAAGGAACTGAAGGCGGCCGGGAAGCTGCCCGACCGCTCCACCTGGGCCGCCGCCGCGCAGGAGCGCCGGGCCACCCTCCAGCGCCGTACGCACTTCGACGACATCCCGATCAAGCCGCAGCGCGTCTACGAGGAGATGAACAAGGCCTTCGGCCCGGAGACCCGGTACGTCTCGACCATCGGCCTCTCCCAGATCGCCGGCGCCCAGATGCTCCACGTCTACCGGCCCCGGCACTGGATCAACTGCGGCCAGGCCGGCCCGCTCGGCTGGACCGTCCCGGCCGCCCTCGGCGTCGCCAAGGCCGACCCGGACGCCCAGGTCGTGGCGCTCTCCGGCGACTACGACTTCCAGTTCATGCTGGAGGAACTGGCAGTCGGCGCGCAGCACAAGATCCCGTACGTGCACGTCCTGGTGAACAACTCCTACCTGGGCCTGATCCGCCAGGCACAGCGGGCGTTCGAGATCGACTTCCAGGTCAACCTGGAGTTCGAGAACATCAACTCGCCCGAGCTGGGCGTCTACGGCGTCGACCACGTCAAGGTCGCCGAGGGCCTGGGCTGCAAGGCGATCCGGGTGACCGACCCGAACGAGCTGGGCGCGGCCCTGGAGCAGGCCAAGAAGCTGGCCGCCGAGCACCGGGTGCCGGTCGTCGTCGAGGCGATCCTGGAGCGCGTCACCAACATCTCCATGTCGGGCACGAACGACATCTCCAACGTGGTGGAGTTCGAGGAGGTGGCCACCGAGCCGGGGCACGCCCCGACCGCGGTCAGGACGCTGAAGGTCTGACACACCCGCGCCGAGCGGCGAGAGCGGCCCGTTCCTCAGGGGACGGGCCGCTTCCCCGTGTGCGCGCTCAGTCCGGGCCGCCGCCGCCCGGGCCGCCACCCGCGTGGTCCCCGTGGCCCGTGCCGCCACCGCCGTCGCCCGGGACCGAGTCCTCGTACTCGTCGCGCCACCTCGGGAACCTGCCCCGCCCCAGCGAGAAGCGCACACCGTCGGCCGGTGCGCCCGGGGCCGTCAGCCCGGCCCGCAGCGCGAAGCGCGGCAGGAGCAGGCGCAGGGCGGCATCGCCGTGCAGGGAGACCGCGAGCAGTGTGTCCTCGTCCGTCAGCCCGTGCCTGACCGCCGGCAGCGGGTGCCGCTCCCGCCGGAACTCCACGTGCCGACGGGCGCCGCGGGTCGGCCTGAGCCGGGGGTGACCGAGGAGCCCGTGCTCGGCGAGCGGGATGCGCGTCAGGGCCAGGGCCAGCCGCACGTCCGGGTGCCGGACCAGTTCGCGCGCGGTGAGCGGCTCGTGCAGACAGTCCAGGACGGTGCCCTCGAACGGACCCAGGCCCTCCGGCTCCGGTCCCGTCGCGCACAGCGTCCTGCGGGGGCCGGTCTCGACGGCGCCCAGCAGGTGCAGCGCGACCAACGCCACCGTGACGGCGCCCGGCGGGCCGCCGCCCAGCAGCGCGATCTGATGCGGCTCCCACCCGATCTCCGTGCCACCGTCCACGACCCCACCCCCGTGCGCCCCCGTGTTCCCGGGGTTGTGCCCGCTGCGGGGGGCTCCTACGCGCGTTCAGCGACCGGGGTGCCCGTGGTGCTCGTGCAGCCCCGGCCAGTCCTCCGGGCCGCCGCCCTGCCACTCGACCAGGTCGCTCGACTCGACGTCGGTCACGTACAGGTCGGCCAGCCGCAGCAGTTCGGCGACGTCGTCGATGTGCGAGGCGACGCCCAGCGTCTGCGCACCGGAGGTGACCCGGCGGGAGCCGTCGAGAGCGGGGGAGTGGACGACGATGTGCGGGTGCTCGGGTGGGTGTGCCGTTGCCATGCCTCCAGGCTGCTGCGCGGGCGGCGGATCCGCACCCGGTGAACGCCGAGCGGCGCCGGATGCGGGACCGTCCGCATCCGGCGCCGCTCGGCCGGTGAAGGTTCTTCACGTGGTGTCCGTCCGGCGGCGCGAGGCTGGGCGCGACAGGTCGTTCGCGCCGCCGGACGGGATCTTCGGGCCCCTCGGGGACGAGGGGCGTGTGGCTGGGACCGCGGCGGTGCGACGGGCCGGAACGGCTCCTCTCCTCAGGTCGTAGGAGAAGCGTCCGTGCCCTTCACCACCGCACTGGCTCGCTGGCCGCCGCGGTCCTCGCCCTGCCCGCGCCGGCACCTGGCGGTCACCCCTCATCCGGGCCGCTTCGGTGCCTGCGCGGGCCGCGCACACGGCCCCGGCCTCCCCGCCGGGTTCCGTGCGCGAGCCGGTGGATCAGTCCTCGCGCAGGGCGCGGACCGCCGCCTCCACGCGCTTGCCGTACTCGGGGTCGGCCGCGTGGAAGTGCGCGAGGTTCTTCTCGACGACGTCGCCCCGCGAGACCTGGGACAGGCCGCCGGCCAGGTTGGCGACCAGCCGCTGCTTCTCGTCCTCGCTCATCAGCCGGTACAGCGCACCGGCCTGCACGAAGGGGTCGTCCTTGGTGTGCAGCGGCGCCTCGTGGGTGCCGGTGTGGCCAAAGACCGCGAGCGGGGCCGCCAGCGGACGGCCGGTCTCGGCCGGGCCGTCGTAGGAGTTCGGCTCGTAGTTCTTGGCGTACCGGCCCTGCGGGTTGGACGCCATCAGGCCGTCGCGGCCGTAGTTGGCGGCGCCGCCCGGCATGGCCTTCGGGGCGTTCACCGCGAGCTGGGTGTGGTTGACGCCCAGGCGGTAGCGGTGCGCGTCCGCGTAGGCGAACAGACGGCCCTGGAGCATCTTGTCGGGGGAGGGGCCGATGCCCGGCACGAAGTTGTTCGGGGAGAACGCGGCCTGCTCGACCTCCGCGAAGACGTTGTCCGGGTTGCGGTCGAGCACCAGCCGGCCCACCCGCTTGAGCGGGTAGTCGGCGTGCGGCCACACCTTGGTCACGTCGAACGGGTTGAAGCGGTAGTTCGCCGCCTCGGCCACCGGCATCAGCTGCACGTGCAGCGTCCAGGACGGGTACACGCCCCGCTCGATCGCCTGCACCAGGTCCGTCTGGTGCGAGGTCGGGTCCTCGCCCGCGAGCCTGGCGGCCTCGTCGGCGGTCAGGCAGCGGATGCCCTGGTCGGTCTTGAAGTGGTACTTGACGAAGAAGGACTCGCCCTCGGCGTTCGTCCACTGGTAGGTGTGCGAGCCGAAGCCGTCCATGTGGCGGTACGACGCCGGGATGCCGCGGTCGCCCATCAGCCAGGTCACCTGGTGCGTGGCCTCGGGGGAGTGCGCCCAGAAGTCGAAGACGTTGTCCGGCTCCTGGCGGCCCGTGAACGGGTCGCGCTTCTGGGAGTGGATGAAGTCGGGGAACTTGATCGGGTCCTTGATGAAGAACACCGGGGTGTTGTTGCCGACGAGGTCGTAGTTGCCCTCCTCGGTGTAGAACTTCACCGCGAAGCCGCGCGGGTCGCGGACCGCGTCCGCGCCGCCGAGGGAGTCGGCCACGGTGGAGAAGCGCAGGAAGACCTCGGTGCGCTTGCCGACCGTGTCCAGGAAGTCGGCGTGCGTGAAGCCGGTGACGTCGTCGGTCACCTCGAAGTGGCCGTAGGCGCCGGAGCCGCGGGCGTGCACCACGCGCTCCGGGATGCGCTCCCGGTTGAAACGGGCGAGCTTCTCGATGAGGTGCTGGTCCTGGATCAGGAGCGGGCCGCCGATGCCGGCGGAGGCGGAGTTCTGGTTGTCGGCGACCGGGGCACCGGACTCGGTGGTGAGCACGCGCTGCGACATCGTGGACCTTCCGTGACCTGCTGAGCGAGGGTTCAGCGGAAACTCGTTTCCGCTTCGTGGAGCTTAGGGTGTGGAGCCTAGATTTCGGACACTGGCACGTCAACAGTTTGTTGAAGTGGGTTCCGGGTGGCGCCGCCGCTCGGGCGCGACAGGACAGGTGTCAGCGGCGGCGCCACCCGGAGGTCTCGGGGCGGTGCGTCAGACCTGGGCGCCGGAGAGGCGCTCCACGGCCCGCAGCAGGGCCGAGTGGTCCAGGCCGCCGTCGCCCTGGGCGCGCAGCGACGCGACCAGCTGGGCGACCACGGCGCCGACCGGCAGCGCGGCACCGACGTTGCGGGCGGCGTCGGTGACGATGCCCATGTCCTTGTGGTGCAGGTCGATGCGGAAGCCCGGCTTGAAGTCGCGGGCGAGGAAGTTGTCCTTCTTCCGCGTCAGCACGGTCGAGCCGGCCAGACCGCCGTTGAGGACGTCCAGGGCGGCCTTCAGGTCCACGCCGGACTTCTCCAGGAAGACCACGGCCTCGGCGCACGCCTGGATGTTCACGGCGACGATCAGCTGGTTGGCGGCCTTCACGGTCTGGCCCGAGCCGTGCGGACCGCACAGCACGATGGTCTTGCCGAGCGCCTCCAGGAGCGGCTTGGCCTCGTCGAAGTCGGCCTGCTCACCGCCGACCATGATGGACAGCACGGCCTCGATCGCACCGGCCTCGCCGCCGGAGACGGGGGCGTCCAGGACGCGGATGCCCTTGTCCTTCGCCGCCTTCGCGAGGTCCACCGAGGTCTGCGGGGTGATCGAGGACATGTCGACCAGCAGCGCGCCGGACTTCGCGTTCTCCAGGATGCCGTCGGGGCCGTAGGCGATGGCCTCGACCTGCGGCGACGCGGGCACCATGGTGACGATCACGTCGGCGTCGCGCACGGCCTCGGCGATCGAGCCGGCCGCGGTGCCGCCGGCGGCGGACAGCCGGTCCAGCTTCTCCTGCTCCAGCGTGAAGCCGGTGACCTGGTAACCCGCCTTGATCAGGTTCTCGGACATGGGGGAGCCCATGATGCCGAGACCGACCCAGGCAACCGTCGGGAGGGTCGGGTGGGAGGAATCACGCAGCGTGCTCATGATGGGTACCTCTCTGAAAATCTGTGGAGAATTCCTGCGGGGTGGCGCTCAGCGGGCCGCGCGGGCCTCGGCCGGCAGCCAGGAGAAGGACTGCGCGCTGGGGTCGTCGCCGGGCTTGTACTCCAGGCCGACCCAGCCGTCGTACCCGGCCTTCGCCAGCCGGTCGAGCAGCTCCTCCAGCGGGAGGGAGCCCGTACCGGGCGCGCCGCGGCCCGGGTTGTCGGCGATCTGCACATGGCCGGTCTTCGCGGCGTACGCGTCGATCACCTGCGGCAGGTCCTCGCCGTTCATGGACAGGTGGTAGAGGTCCATGAGGAACTTGGCGTTGCCGAGACCGGTGGCCTCGTTGACCTTGTCCACGACCCCGATCGCGGCCGGTGCCGACACCAGCGGGTAGAGCGGCGACTCGGGCCGGTTGAGCGCCTCGATCAGCAGGATCGCGCCGATCCGGTCGGCCGCGCGGGCCGCGAGGACCAGGTTCTCCAGCGCGAGCCGGTCCTGCTCGGCCGGGTCCACGCCCTCGACGCGGTTGCCGTACAGGGCGTTGAGCGCCGTGCAGCCCAGCGACCGGGCGAAGTCGGCGGCCACGTCGATGTTGGCGCGGAACCGGTCCGACTCCTCGCCGGGGACCGACAGGGCGCCCCGGTCGGGTCCGGGCAGCCGCCCGGCGTAGAAGTTCAGGCCGGTGAGCTGGACGCCCGCGTCCTCGATCGCCGACTTGAGGGCGTCGAGCTCGGACTGCTCGGGGACGGGCGAGTCGATCCAGGGCCACCACAGCTCGACCGCGGTGAAGCCGGCCGCGGCGGCGGCCGCGGGGCGCTCCAGGAGCGGGAGTTCCGTGAAGAGGATCGACAGGTTGACGTTGAAGCGCTGGTCTGCGAATCCCATAGGGTGCCGCGCTCCCTTCCGCTTGAGGGTGTATTTCCGTATTACGGAAGTTCGTTTCTGCTTGATGGAAGGTTGCCCGGGGAGCGCGGCTGTTGTCAAGAGGGGGCGGCGCAAAGCGGTCACCCCGCGTTAGGTTGACCGCGTGCGATTGAGAGTGGAGTTCACGACCGAACCCTTCGACCTGGACGAGGCGCCCGCGCACGCGGTGGTGGCCCGGGAGGTCGTCGAGGCCGCCGAGCTGGACGCGGTCGACGTCGGCCCGTTCGGCAACACCGCCGAGGGCGGTGCCGACCGGGTGCTCACCGCCGTGGACGCGCTGCTGCGCCGCTCCCTGGAGGCCGGTGCCACCCGGATCTCGCTCCAGGTCAACGTGGTCGGAGAAGACGCCGAGCGAGGGGGCGAGCGGTGACCGGTCCCGCCGAGGAGCCGTTCATCGCGGCCGTCAAGCCGCTGGTCGACGCCATGGGCGGCGAGATGCTGCCGCCGGACGAGGCCGGCCTGGAGGACGTCGTGCTCTCGTGGGAGGGCGCCGACGTCGTCGCCGTCCGCCTGCCCCAGCTCGCCGACTCCCTGGACCACATCCTGGCCGCCATGGAACGCCGGCAGGGCAGGCCGCTGGCCGACCTGGACCGCAGGGCCAAGCAGGAGGTCGTACGGGCCCTGGAGGCCCGCGGCGCCTTCGCCGTACGGCACGGCGTGGAGACCGTCGCGAGCGCCCTCGGCGTCAGCCGCTTCACCGTGTACAACTACCTCAACCGCGAGAAGGGCACCTGACCTGCACGGTTCCCGACCACCGCCAGCCGCCGTCCGGTAACCGGGCGGCGGCTTTTCTGACCCCGAATTTTCAACAAAGTGTTGACGGCTTGTTTCCGAGGGCGTTAGCTATCGGCACGCCCGCTCAGCACAAGGCCACGGAGGCTCCCGTGACGTCCACTTCCGCGTCGGGCCTGGCCCGCTTCAACACCCTCGAGGAGTCCTCGGCACGCGCCGAACTCCACGAGGCGTGCGCCTCCACGGCGTGGGCCCGGCGCCTGCTCGCCGCCCGCCCCTTCGCCACCGCCGAGGACCTGTACGCCGCCAGCGACGCCGCCATGGCCGAACTGAGTGCCGAGGACCTCGCCGAGGCGATGGCCGGACACCCGCCGATCGGCCGTCCCAAGCCGGGCGACCCGACCTCGTCCCGCGAACAGGCGGGCATGGCCGGCGCCGCCGAGGAACTCAAGGCGGAGATGCTCGAACTGAACCTGGCCTACCAGGAGAAGTTCGGCCACGTCTTCCTCATCTGCGCCACCGGCCGGACCGGCGAGCAGATGCGCGACGCGGTCAAGGAGCGGATCGGCAACTCGCCCGAGCAGGAGCGGGAGATCGTCCGCGCCGAACTGGGGAAGATCAACCGCATCCGCCTGACCCGACTCGTCGAACAGGACGCCCGACCATGAGCACCAGCACCACCGCCTCCGTGTCCACGCACATCCTGGACACCAGCGCCGGCCGCCCCGCCGGGGACGTCGCCGTCCACCTCGCCGCCCGCGCGGGCCGCGAAGCGGACTGGCAGGCACTCGGCGGCTCCGCGACCGACGCCGACGGCCGGTGCAAGGACCTCCCGGCCCTGCCGGAGGGCACCACCCACGTACGGCTCGACTTCGACACCGAGACGTACTTCGCCAAGAAACAAGCCGCGGCCCAGCAGGACGCCCCCGCGCTCCGGGACAGCGAGAACGGCCGGCCAGTGTTCTTCCCCGAGGTCACCATCACCTTCGCGGTGGTGCCCGGCGAGCACTACCACGTTCCGCTGCTGCTCAACCCGTTCGGCTACTCCGTTTACCGAGGGAGCTGACCGACACCATGACCCGTTTCGTCCTGGGACAGAACCAGTACGGCAAGGCAGAGAACCGCGTCGTCAAGATCACGCGTGACGGCGACACGCACCACATCAAGGACCTGAACGTCTCCGTCGCCCTGTCCGGCGACATGGAGGAGGTCCACCGCAGCGGTTCCAACGCCAACGTCCTGCCGACCGACACCACCAAGAACACGGTGTTCGCCTTCGCCAAGGAGCACGGCATCGAGAGCGCCGAGGACCTCGGCGTCAAGCTCGCCCGCCACTTCGTGGACAACAACGACCCGATCCACCGGGCCCGCATCCGCGTCGAGGAGTACGGCTGGGAGCGGATCGAGACGTCGAAGGGCGGCGCCCGCTTCGTCGGCGCCGACGAGATCGCCCACTCCTTCGTCCGCACCGGCCAGGAGACCCGCGTCGCGCAGATCACCTACGACGGCCACGGCATCCAGGTGCTCTCCGGCTTCAAGGACCTCACCGTCCTGAACTCGACCAACTCCGAGTTCTTCGGCTTCCTCAAGGACAAGTACACGACCCTCCCGGAGGACCACGACCGCATCCTCGCCACCACCGTCTCCACCTGGTGGCGGCACAACTGGGACGGCATCGACTCGCACGCCCCCGACTGGGACCGCTCCTACGGCGGGGTGCGCAAGCACGCGCTCCAGGCGTTCGCCGAGACCTACTCGTACTCGCTCCAGCAGACCCTCTTCGAGATGGGTGTGCGGGTGCTGAACTCCCGCGACGAGGTCGACGAGATCCGCTTCTCGATGCCCAACAAGCACCACTTCCGCTCGGACCTGTCGCCCTTCGGGATCGACAACGAGGCCAAGGACGGCGCCGTGTACTACGCCGCCGACCGCCCCTACGGCCTGATCGAGGCCACCATCCTGCGCGACGGCGCCGAGCAACTCATCCCGGTCGACATGACCAACCTCTGACGCGGCAGGCGCGCCGCCGGCCCCGCCCCCGGGGCCGGCGGCGCGCCACACCGGAGGAAACACCATGGCACTGCCTGCGAAAGGGCCCGCCACCGGCCCTGGCACCACCCCGCCGGTGCACACCGAGGACGCCGTCACGTCCGTGCACCCGGTTGACGAGAAGCTCCACCCCTCGCGGCTCGTCCCCGCCGCGCTCCAGCACATCGCCGCCATGTACGCGGGCGTCGTCACTCCTCCGCTCATCATCGGCCAGGCCTGCGGACTCGACCTGGAGGGCCGCACCCGGCTGATCGCGGCCTCGCTGCTGATCGCGGGCGTCGCCACCCTGCTCCAGACCCTCGGCGTCAAGGGCTTCGTCGGCAACCGCCTGCCGTTCGTCAACGCCGCCTCCTCGGCCGGCATCGCGCCCATCCTCGCGATCGTCGAGACCAACGCGAAGGGCAGCCAACTCCCCGCCGTCTACGGCGCGGTGATGGTCGCCGGTGTCTTCTGCCTCGCCGTCGGCCCGTTCTTCGGCCGGCTCCTGCGCTTCTTCCCGCCGCTGGTCACGGGTGTCGTCATCACCCTCATCGGCGTCACGCTGATGCCGGTCCCGGTCGGCTGGGCCCAGGGCGGCGACAAGACCGCCGCCGACTTCGGCTCGATGCGCCACCTCGCGCTCGCCGCCTTCACCCTCGCCGTCATCCTCGTCATCCAGCGCTTCGGCCGGGGCTTCGTCAAGCAAGTGGCGCTGCTCTTCGGCCTGTTGATCGGCACCCTGGCCGCCGTCCCGTTCGGCATGGCCGACTTCGGCGCCCTGAGGTCCGCGCCGGTCGCCGCGCTGCCCACGCCCTTCGCCTTCGGCGCCCCCGAGTTCCAGCCCGCGGCCATCCTGTCGCTGTGCATCGTCATGCTGGTCCTGATGACGGAGTCGTCCGCCGGCATGCTCGCCCTCGGCGAGATCTGCGACCGCCGCGCCGACGCCAAGGTCATCACCCGCGGCCTGCGCACCGACGGCCTCGCCACCCTGGTCGGCCCCGTCTTCGGCGGCTTCCCCACCTCCGCCTTCGCCCAGAACGTCGGCGTCGTCTCCCTCACCCGGGTGCGCAGCCGCTACGTCGTCGCCGTCGCCGGTGCCACCCTGCTGGTCCTCGGCGCCTTCCCGGTCCTGGGCGCGGTCGTCTCCCTGGTCCCGATGCCGGTCCTGGGCGGCGCGGGCATCGTGCTGTTCGGCTCGATCGCCGTCAGCGGCATCCGTACGCTCTCCGAGGCCGGGCTGGACGACAGCTCCAACATCATCCTGGTCGCCGTGGCGCTCGGGGCGGGCATCATCCCGCTGGCGGCGCCCACCTTCTACGCCGAGTTCCCCGCCTGGGCCCAGACCGTGCTGGGCTCCGGCATCAGCGCCGGAGCGATCGTCGCGGTCGCCCTCAACCTCTTCTTCCACCATCTCGGCACCCGGAGCCGCCAACCGGTTCCGGCACTCAAATCCTCCTAGGGTCCTGCCGTGCCCTCCCCGTGGGTACTCGACTCCCCGCCCACGGGCCCCACCGAAAGGCAAGGAAGCAGCATGGCAGCATCATCGGCAACCGGACGCACCGTCATCGAGCACGGTGCGATCGCCACCGTGGACGCGGGCGACACCGAGTACGCCTCCGGCCACGTCGTGCTCGCCGGCAACCGGATCGAGTCCGTCGGCGCGGGCGGGGCACCCCAGGACCTGGAGAACGTCGTACGCCGGATCGACGCGACCGGACACCTGGTCACACCGGGACTGATCAACACCCACCACCACTTCTACCAGTGGCTCACCCGGGGCCTGGCCACCGACCACAACCTGTTCGACTGGCTGGTCGCCCTGTACCCGACCTGGGCGCGCCTCGACGAGCCGATGGCGTACGCGGCGGCCCAGGGTTCCCTCGCCGTGATGGCCCGCGGCGGCGTCACCACCGCCGCGGACCACCACTACATCCACCCGCGGGGCGCCGGTGACCTGTCCGGCGCGATCATCCGCGCCGCCCGCGAGATCGGCGTCCGCTTCACCCTCGCCCGCGGCTCCATGGACCGCGGCGAGTCCGACGGCGGGCTGCCGCCGGACTTCGCGGTGGAGAGCCTGGACGACGCGCTCGCCGCCACCGAGGCCACCGTCAGGGAACACCACGACTCCTCCTTCGACGCGATGACCCAGGTCGCCGTCGCCCCCTGCTCGCCCTTCTCCGTCTCCACCGAACTCATGCGCCAGGGCGCCGAACTGGGCCGCCGGCTCGGCGTACGGCTGCACACCCACGGCTCGGAGACCGTGGAGGAGGAGAAGTTCTGCCACGAGCTGTTCGGCATGGGCCCCACCGACTACTTCGAGTCGACCGGCTGGCTCGGCGAGGACGTGTGGATGGCGCACTGCGTCCACATGAACGACTCCGACATCGCCGCCTTCGCCCGCACCGGCACCGGCGTCGCCCACTGCCCGTCCTCCAACGCCCGCCTGGCCGCGGGCATCGCCCGGGTCCCCGACCTGCTCGCCGCCGGCGTCCCGGTCGGCCTCGGCGTCGACGGCACCGCCTCCAACGAGTCCGGCGAACTCCACACCGAACTGCGCAACGCCCTGCTGATCAACCGCCTCGGCGCCCACCGCGAGGCCGCGCTGGACGCCCGCAAGGCGCTGCGCCTAGGCACCCACGGCGGCGCCCGGGTCCTCGGCCGGTCCGCCGAGACCGGCTCCCTGGAGGCGGGCAAGCTCGCCGACCTGGTGCTGTGGCGGATGGACACCCTCGCCCACTCCTCGATCGCCGACCCGGTGACCGCCCTGGTCTTCGGCGCCCCCGCCCCGGTCACGGCGTCGTTCGTGAACGGACGGCAGATCGTCGAGGACGGCAGGCTGCTCACGGCCGACGAGGACGCCCTCGCCCGCTCCACCCGCGACGAGGCACGACGCCTGGCGCGGATCGCCGCGCAGGGCTGAACCCCGTACAACAGAACACCACTTGATCTCCGGCCGGGAGGGACGGCTCCCGGCCGGTAACCGTGGACCCGAGCGGGGTCCACGGTGGCCTACTCCGGGGTGTGCGCCCCTGCGCGCACGCCCCGGAGCGGTCGCCCGTTCCCCCGAACGGTCCGTCCCGGTCCCGCACGACCACCACTAGCTCCACCTCCCTGACACCCACGTCAGAGTCGACGTGTAAACGACCGGAGGAACGCCGCCGTGGCCGACCACCCTGTTGACGAGAAACTCCCGCCACTCAAAATGGCGACGACCGGCCTGCAACACGTGGCCGCCATGTACGCCGGGGTCGTCGCCCCACCCCTGATCGTCGGCGCGGCCATCGGCCTGAGCGCCACCGAGCTGACCTTCCTCACCGGCGCCTGCCTGTTCACCGCGGGCCTGGCGACCTTCCTGCAGACGCTGGGCATCTGGAAGATCGGCGCCCGACTGCCCTTCGTCAACGGCGTCACCTTCGCCGGTGTCGCCCCGATGACCGCCGTCGTCGCCTCCACCGACGACAAGTCCGACGCGCTGCCGATCATCTTCGGCGCCGTCATCGTCGCCGGACTCCTCGGTTTCATCGCCGCGCCGTTCTTCAGCAAGGCGATCCGGTTCTTCCCGCCGGTCGTCACCGGCACCGTCATCACCCTCATAGGCATATCCCTGCTGCCGGTCGCCTTCGGCTGGGCGCAGGGCCCCGCCCCCGCGGCGGACGACTACGGTTCGTCGACCAACCTGGGCCTGGCCGCGATCACGCTCGTCATCGTCCTGCTCCTGCGCCGCTTCACCCGCGGCTTCGTCAAGCAGATCGCCGTGCTGCTCGGCCTGGTCGCGGGCACGCTCGTCGCCATCCCGTTCGGCGCCACGGACTTCGGTCCGGTCGCGGACGCGGCCGTCGTCGGCTTCCCGACGCCGTTCCACTTCGGCGCACCGCAGTTCCAGATCGCCGCGATCATCTCCATGTGCGTGGTGATGGTGGTCTCGATGACCGAGTCCACCGCCGACATGCTCGCCCTCGGCGAGATCGTGGACCGCCCGGCCGACGAGAAGACCATCGCGGCCGGCCTGCGCGCCGACACCCTGGGCTCGGCCCTCAGCCCGGTCTTCAACGGCTTCATGTGCAGCGCCTTCGCCCAGAACATCGGCCTGGTCGCGATGACGAAGATCCGCAGCCGCTACGTCGTCGCGGTCGGCGGCGGCTTCCTGGTCCTGATGGGCCTGTGCCCGATGGCGGCCTCGCTCATCGCCGTCGTCCCGCGCCCGGTGCTGGGCGGCGCCGGCGTCGTCCTCTTCGGCTCGGTCGCGGCCAGCGGCATCCAGACCCTGGTCCGGGCCAGCCTGGACAAGGACAACAACGTCCTGATCGTGGCGGTCTCGCTGGCCGTCGGCATCATCCCGATCGCGGCGCCGGAGTTCTACCACGCGTTCCCGGAGAACGCGCGGATCATCCTGGACTCGGGCATCTCCACCGGCTGCGTGGCCGCGGTCCTGCTCAACCTGGTCTTCAACCACATCGGCGGCCGGGAACGCGACGCGGAGGACGTCACCCACCCGATGGAGGCGGGCGACGAGATCACCGAGTCGTCCCGGGCGGCGGCGATGCCGTGACCCGAGCGTCCGACGCACGGCCGCGGGCGGGGGGCCGGTACCTCTGCACAGGGGCGCCGGCCCCCCGCCCGCCGTTGACGACCCCGCCTGTGCGGCACCCGTCGCACTACAGCCCGAACAGCTCCGGCCGCGCCGCCAGTTCCTTGAAACGCTGCCGCGGGTCCGGCACCAGCCTGCGCTCGCCCAGGTCCATCAGTCCGCCGACGGCCTCGATCTCGGCGGCGACCGTGCCGTCCGGCTTGACGACGAGCTGCCGGATCCGGAAGGTCTTGCCCTCACCCCACTCGAAGGCACAGGTCACCGTGACCTCGTCACCGGCGAGCAGCTCCCGCCGGAACCGGATGGTCGTCTCCAGGGCCACCGGACCGACCTGGCGGGCGACCAGGTCGGCCTGCCGGATTCCGGCCGCCTGGAGCATCGACCAGCGGGCGTGCTCGGCGTAGTTCAGGTACACCGACTGGTTCAGGTGGCCCTGGGTGTCGGTCTCGTACCCGCGGACGGTCACCGGTACGGAAAACGGCTCGCTCACCGCTGCTGCCTCTCGTCGCACACGTACTGACGGACCGATCCTGACATGTGGCCGTCACACCTTCCGCGGGGAGGCCAGCAGATAGCGGGCCCGCGTGCGCGGTTCGGTGTGCTCCCCGACCTGCCAGCCGGCCCGCTCCAAGGTCGCCGCACAGGCCCGCAGCGCGCCGCCGTCCGGCTCGTACACGGCGACGGCCTCCGGCTGCGGTGTCGCCCGTACCCGGTATCCGTCGTCGCCGCCCGGCCCGGCCGGACGGTGCCCCGCCGCCTCCAGGGCCAGCGCGGCGGCCCGCACGAGATGTGACCGCTCCCACCCGCACGGCCGGTCCGTGCTCCCGTCGGGATGCGTCATCCGGCGCAGCTCCAGCAGCCCCTGCCAGGCACCGCGCACCTCCCGCAGCCGCGCGGGTCCGTTGCCGCCCGGGGCGGTCTCCTCGCCGCCGACCCGCGCGGCGAACACCCCTCCGGCGTCCGGTGCGGCGGGCGCCTCGGGCGGCACCGCCACCGCGTCCGGGCCGGCTGCCGCCTCCCGTATCCGGTGCCCGGCCGGGGTCAGGAAGTGGTCGTGCGGCGGCCGCGGATGCCGGAAGGCGAGCCCCCGTTTCACCAGCGCCGCGAGCTGGGCGGGCGTCCCCCTCAGCCGTCCGGTGACGGGATCGGCGGCCTCGATGACACGCCGCTGCGCGGCGGTGGGCGACAGTGCCACGGCGTGCCCCCCTTCTCTCGTCGGCTCACCCGTGACGCCTTCGAAGACTACGACGGGGGTCTGACATTCCAGGCGGCGATCACCGGTCGCCCGTGCTCCGTGCCCAGCCGGCACAGCGTGCCCGTGCCCAGCTGGAACAGTGCCCCGTGCGATGCCGGGAGGCCCAGGTGCCGGGCGGTCAGCACCCGCAGGAAGTGCCCGTGCGCCACCAGCACCACGCACCCCTCGGTGTTGGCGAACGCCGCCTCCACCGTGGCCAGCACCCGGTCGGCTCGCTCGCCCACCTGCTCGGGCGTCTCCCCGGGACGGTCAGGCGGTCCGGGCGCCACCCCGTCCGTGAACAGGAACCAGTCGGGACGGCTCCGGTGGATCTCGACGGTCGTGATCCCCTCGTAGCCGCCGTAGTCCCACTCGTGCAGGTCCGGCTCGATGCGCACGTCGTGCAGCCCGATCAGCTCGGCCGTCTCCCTTGCCCGCTGGAAAGGGCTGACGAAGGCCGCCCCGATCCGGTGCGACCGGATCAACGGCACCAGACTCCGCGCCTGCTCCCGCCCCTTCTCGGTCAGCGGGACGTCCGTCAGCCCGGTGTGCCGTCCGGAGCGCGACCACTCGGTCTCACCGTGCCGGACCAGAAAAAGATCACCCATGCCCCCAGGCTACGGCCGGGGACGCGGCTACTGCCGGTAGCCGCTCAGGAAGCGCCCGATCCGCCCGATCGCCGCCTCCAGGTCCTCCGCGTGGGGCAGCGTCAGGACGCGGAAGTGGTCCGGGCTCGGCCAGTTGAAGCCGGTGCCCTGGACGACCTGGATCTTCTCCCGCAGCAGCAGGTCCAGGACGAACCGCTCGTCGTCGTGGATCCTGTGCACCGCCGGGTCGATGCGCGGGAACGCGTACAGCGCGCCCTTGGGCTTGACGCAGGAGACACCGGGGATCTCGTTGAGCTTCTCCCAGGCCACGTCCCGCTGTTCGTGCAGCCGTCCGCCGGGGGCGGTCAGTTCGCGGATGGACTGGCGGCCGCCGAGCGCGGCCTGGATGGCGTACTGGGCGGGCGCGTTGGCGCACAGGCGCATGGAGGCCAGCATGGTCAGGCCCTCCAGGTAGTCCTTCGCGTGCTGCTTCGGCCCCGTCACCACCAGCCAGCCGGAGCGGAAGCCCGCCACCCGGTACGTCTTGGACAGGCCGCAGAAGGTCAGCACCACCAGGTCGGGGGCGAGGGACGCGGCCGAGTGGTGCACGGCGTCGTCGTACAGGATCTGGTCGTAGATCTCGTCGGCGAAGACCATCAGGCCGTGCCGACGGGCGAGGTCGAGGATGCCCTCGACGATCTCCTTGGGGTAGACGGCGCCGGTGGGGTTGTTGGGGTTGATGATGACCACCGCCTTGGTGCGGTCGGTGATCTTCGCCTCCATGTCGGCCAGGTCCGGGTACCACTCCGCCTGCTCGTCGCAGAGGTAGTGCACCGCCGTGCCGCCCGCGAGGGTGGTCACCGCCGTCCAGAGGGGGAAGTCGGGGGCGGGGATCAGCACCTCGTCGCCGTCCTCGAGGAGGGCCTGTACGGCCATGGAGATCAGCTCCGAGACGCCGTTGCCGAGGAAGACGTCGTCCACGTCCACCGCCAGGCCGAGTGCCTGGTAGCGCTGGGCGACGGCCCGGCGGGCGGAGAGGATGCCGCGCGAGTCCGTGTAGCCGTGCGCCTGCGGCAGCATCCGGATCATGTCCTGGACGATCTCCTCCGGCGCCTCGAAGCCGAAGAGGGCGGGGTTGCCGGTGTTCAGGCGCAGGACGCTGTGCCCCGCCTCCTCCAGCGCGTTGGCGTGCTCGATGACCGGGCCGCGGATCTCGTAACAGACCTCGCTGAGCTTGTTCGACTGCCGGAACTCCATGCGCGGCTTCCCCTCCGGAATCTGGTGTTGCTTGGTTTTACCAAGTAGCAGCTTGGAAAGTCCAACAACTTGTCTACACTGCGTCGCATGTCACCTCGCCGTAGCTACGACCAGTACTGTTCCGCCGCCCGCGCGCTCGACGCCGTCGGCGACCGCTGGACCCTGCTGATCGTCCGGGAGCTGCTCGCCGGCCCGCGGCGCTACACCGACCTGCACGCCGACCTGCCCGGCGTCAGCACGGACGTACTCGCCTCGCGGCTCAAGGACATGGAGCGCGAGGGACTGACGACCAGGCGCCGGCTGCCCCCGCCCGGCGCCGCGTACGTCTACGAACTCACCGCGCGGGGACGCGGCCTGCTGCCCGTCCTGGAGGCGCTCGGCGCGTGGGGCGCCGGCGAGCTGGGGGAGCGGCGGCCGACCGACGCCGTACGCGCGCACTGGTTCGCGCTGCCCCTGCTGCGCGCGCTGCGGGAGGCCGGGGCGGGCGAGGGACTGGTCGAGGTCCGGCTGGAGGAGGGGGAGTTCCACCTGTACGCCGGCACGGCGGCACGGGGCTCGGCGGAGGGGTCCGTGTACGGCGAGGGGTCCGCGCCCGGGGAGCCCGACGCCCGGCTCGTGCTGGACGCCGTGACGTGCGTGGCTCTCGGGCGGGGCGAGGTCGGCCTGCGGGAGGCGGTGCGCGACGGCCGCGTCGAGGTGAGCGGCGACGGCCCGGCGGCCAAGGCGCTGCGGGAGGGGTGAAAACGGCAGGAGGCCCGCCGGAGCGGGCCTCCTGATGGTGTGTCAGGCGCCCGGCGGCACCCGGGACGGCCGTCCCGAACCACGGGTCAGCGCGTAACCGCCGATGCCCGCGAGGGCGGCCAGGACGGCCCCGATCCCGCTCCACACCCAGCGGTCCGACCACCAGCCCGACGACCAGCCGTCCTCCGGCTCGATCGCGGACAGCACGGCGCTCCGGTCCTCCTCGTCGCCCTCGTCGGCGCCGGACGTCACCGCGATGCCCGGCACCAGCGGCTCGGCCAGCGAACCGTCCACCGCGGCGGCCCCGCCGATGTCCTTGGAGTCCACCCGCACCTCGGCGGAGACCGGCACGCCGAGGTCGGAGGCCGGCACGTTCACCGCCGTCAGCCGGACGTAATAGGTGCCCGGCAGCGGGTCGTTGGCCCACGGTTCGGTCCAGGCGCGCACGGTGCGCAGGACGCAGGCCAGCTCGACCGAGGAGGTGCCCGCGTCCGCGGTGCGGGCCTGGGCGCCCCACTGGCAGGCCTGGCGGCGGCGCAGGCCGTCGTACACGTCGACCCGCCAGGTCTGGGCGGCGTGCGTCTCGGGCAGCTTCACCGTGGCCTTCACGGTGGGCCGCTGCCCGGCGTCGGCCGGGAACGACCAGTACAGGTAGTCGCCCGCGGCACCGTTCGCCGTGGCGACCTGCCCCTGCTCGAACTCGGCCGCCGTACGGAAGGACGTGCCCGCCGTGGTCGGCGCGTCACCGTCCTGCGCGGGGCTCGCGGAGGGCGAGGAGTCGGCCGCCGCGGGAGCCGCGGCGAGGCCGAGCAGCACCACGGACGCCGTCAGCACTCGGGTGAATCGCATCAGTTGGTCCTCCAGATCGCGAACCGCCAGCGCGAGAGCCAGCCCCACAGCAGACCGGCCACGAAGCCGACCAGCACCAGCAGGCCGAGCAGCCACCAGCCGCGCCCGAGGCCGAAGGCGGCCACGTCGTCGGAGTCGCCCGGACCGTCCACGACGTCGACGGTCAGCTCCAGCGGCAGTCCCGGCGTGGTCTTCACGCCGGAGGCGACGGAGAAGGAGTTGGTCACCTGGAGGCACACGGCCTCGGCCGCGGCGTCCGCATCGTCGTCGCTCTCCGCCTTCGGGTACTGCAGCCCCGTCGAGAGCACGTCGGTGCGGCCGTTGCCCGCCGCCTCGCCGCGCACGATCTCCCGGCCGTGCACGGTCACCGCCCGCAGCAGCACCCCGTAGGACGGGTTCACGGCCCGGTCGGCGGCCACGCTCACCGAGGCCCGCAGCTCCTGACCGGGCTCCACGTCCACCCGGTACCAGCGCTGCTGCCCGAACTCCTCGCGGTCGGTGTACAGCCCCGACTTGAGCGTCGGCGCCTTCGCGCACGCGTCCGCGCCCTCGGTGGCGACCGGCGTCACCACCGGGTCGGCCGCGCGGTCCACCAACTGGTTGACCTTGTCGGTCAGTTCCTCGGTGTGCTCGACCGAGGTGTACGTGCCGCCGGTCGCCTCGGCGATGCAGCTGAGCTGCTGCCGCATCTTGGTGTTGGGGACCAGACCCAGCGTGTCGATGGTGAGCCCGATGCCCTTGGCCGCGATCTCGCGGGCCACCTCGCACGGGTCCAGCGGGGCGCAGGTGTCCTCGCCGTCGCTGATCAGCACGATCCGCTTGGAACCGGCGCCGCCGTCGAGGTCGTCGGCCGCCTTGAGCAGCGCGGGCCCGATCGGCGTCCAGCCCGTCGGCGACAGGGTCGCCACCGCCGTCTTCGCCTCGGTGCGGTCCAGCGGGCCCACCGGGTAGAGCTGCGCGGTGTCCTTGCAGCCGGTCTTGCGGTCGTCGCCCGGATAGTCCGCGCCGAGCGTCCGGATGCCCAGCCGCACCTCTTCCGGCGTCGCGTCGAGCACCTCGTTGAACGCCTGCTTCGCCGCCGCCATGCGCGTGCCGCCGTCGATGTCCCGCGTCCGCATCGAACCGCTGACGTCGAGCACGAGGTCGACCTTCGGCGCGTCCTCACCCGTGGGTTCACCGGCGCTCGCCCCGGCCGGGAACGCCATCCCGGCCGCCAGCGCGGCGAGCAGGGCACAGGCACCCGCCGCCAGCCGTGTTCTTGTGATCATCGGCGGATCTTATTGATCAGTGGTGTCGCGCTCCAAAACGAGACCGCGCCGATGCCCCGACTTCACCTCCACCGCAGCGGATTGGGCAGCTCCGTCCACAGATCGCCCGTACTCCCCGGTGAAGTCCGCATCGCGGTCAGGGCCTTCACCGGCAGGGGCTCCTCGCGCAGGGCCACCGTGTCCCGCGTGCGGGGCAGTTCGGGCACGGCCGCCGCCAGGGCGCTGCGCAGTGCCGGGCCCGACCCTGCCGTCGCCGCCAGCGCGCCGCCCACCAGCGAGCCGAACAGCTTCCGGCGCAGGGCGACCGGTTCGTCGGTGCGGATCCGGGCGGGCAGGCCGGGGGCGGCGATCCCGTGCCGGGCCAGGCGGGCCGGGGAGACGCGGATGTCGGCCAGGTCGCGGTAGACCAGGCGCAGCGGGTCGCCCGTCGCGGAGAGGACGACCAGGAGGTTCTGGCCGTGGGCCTCCAGCGCCACGCCCAGCTCCAGCGCGCGCAGCCCGACGGTGAGCGCGACACGGGCGAAGGCGGCGAGCCACGCGGGGGAGCGCGGCAGTCCGGTGGTCGCCAGCGCCGCGACCGGGACGACGTGCTCACCCCCGGAGGCGTACACCTGGGGCGACTCGCGCAGTACGGCGGCCAGGTCGGGGGAGTGGGCGGTGGCCGCGCCCGGCGTGCGGGTCACGTGGAGCAGGCCGTCCATCCGCGCCGCCAGCCGCTCCCCGAACGCCGACAGGTCCGCCGACGCGGCGATCGAGGCGACCGAGATGTCCCGCACCGAGGACGTCAGCCGGGCGCTCAGCGCGGTCTTCACATGCACCGAGCCGGGCATCGCCAGGGTCCGCAGGGACATCAGCGGACGCGCGGCCGGCCCGGCCCCGACCGACTGCTTGAGCACGTGCGCCGCCTGCCACGGATGCACCGGGACCAGCACCCGCCCCCCGTCCCGCAGCTCCCGCGGCCACACCCCCGTCACCAGGCACTCCGCCGCCGGGACCGGCACCAGCCCCAGCTCCACCACCGGCCCGTGCTCGGGCCCGTACGCCAACTGCTCGGCCACCGAGAACCCCGGCCGCGCACGGCAGCCCGGATGGTAGGGATGCCCGTCGACCACCCGCCGCTCCCAGCCCCAGTCGCTGTCCGGCCACTCGTCCGGGTGATTCCCCGACGCCCCCTCCCGCGCCGCCCGGGGCTGCGCCGCGCGCGACAGCGCCAACGACGCGGCGCTGTGCCCGAGTTCGGCGGCGAAGGCGGCCGAGTGCGGTACGGCGAGGTCGGTCATCAGCCGCTCCGGGTCGTCGTACGCGGCCTCGTCCAGTCGGACGAGCGGCACGTACGCGTCCGTGCGGTAGGGGTCGGCGGCCGGTCCGGTCAGCCGCCGGCCGTCCCGCAGGCGCAGGACCAGTCCGTCCCCGGACCGCTCCCGGCCCTCGATCCACGGCAGCGGTTCGAAGGCGAGGGCACGCCACAGCCGCGACAGCACGGCCGCGCGGGCCCCGGGCCGCTCGGCCGTGAACCGGGCGGCCAGGGCGGGGCGGACGGCCGCCACCTCGTCGGCGAAAGCGGCCGCTGCGCTGGGAGGACGATGCACGAGCTGGCTCCTCGGATACGGATACGGGTATGGATACTGCTGCGGGTACGAGTACAGGTACGGCGTCACGGCGCAGGGCCGACGAGGGTCATGACGAGAGACATACTGATCGTCTCCGTCCTCTCCGCCATGGACCGACCGTAGGGAACGAGTGGAACGCGTGGATCTCCTGCCCCCGCCCACCGGCGCCGACTCCCGGGACGACGTGGCGCGCCGTGCCGACGCCCACGCGGCCGTACCGCTGCTGAACTGCCTGCTGCGCGAGGTGGCCGAACCCCTGCCGGGCCCCGGCGCCCGCCCCGTGTACCGGCTGCCCGGCGGCAGACTGCTGCGGGTGCGCCGGGGCCGCCGGCCCGCCGAACCGGAGGTCCGCACGGCGGACGGCTGGCACCGCGTCGACCACGCCGAACTGGTGAAGCTCGTCGCCGAGGCGCTGCGCCGGCACACCGGTGTGGGCAACCACGAACTGCCCACCGAGATGACCGACAGCCGCGACGCGGTGGCCGCGCTGCTGGCGGCACGCGCCCGTGCCACCCCGCCCGCGGACCCGTACCTCCGCTCCGAGCAGGCCCTGCTCACCGGCCACACCCACCACCCCGCCCCCAAGGCACGCGGCGGCGGCCCGCACGCCGGGTGGCTGCCGTACGCGCCCGAGGCGCACGCCCGCTTCCCGCTGACGCTGCTCGCCGTGCGCGAGGACACCGTCGTCGACGAGGGCGACACCGCCGCCCTGGACGCCCTCGGCAAGGCCCCGCCCGGCTATCGCCTGCTGCCCGCCCACCCCTGGCAGCTGGAGCTGACCGCACCGGCCCTCGCCCCCGCCTTCGCCGACGGCCGGCTCGTCCGGGTGGGCACGACCGGCTTCTTCGCCTGGCCGACGGCCGCGATCCGCACGGTGTACGCGCCCGAGTACCTGCCCGGACAGGACCTGTTCCTGAAGTTCAGCCTCGACGTGCGCGTCACCAACGACATCCGCCGCCTGTGGCGCCACGACCTGATGCGACTGCGCCGCACCGACACCGCCGTCACCGAGGCATTCGCCGCCGTGGGACCCCCCGCGGCCTGGCTCGGCGACCGCGGCCACCGCACCGCGGACTTCGCCTTCGAGGAACTGGCCGTCGTCGTCCGCGACGGCCTGCGGGACCACCTGCTGCCCGGCGCGACCCCGCTCCTGGCCGCCGCGCTCGTGGAGGGCTTCCCCGGCAGCCCGCTCACGGCCACCGCGGACCCGGCGGCCTGGTGGGAGGCGTACCTCACCGCCGTCGTCCCGCCCGTCCTGACCGCCTTCGCCGACGACGGCGTCGTCCTGGAGGCGCACCTGCAGAACACCCTGGTCGCCGTCGACGCGACCGGCATGCCGGTACAGGCGCTGTTCCGGGACGCGGAGGGCGTCAAGCTGCTGCCGGACACCCCCCGGGCGGCCGGCTGGGAGCGCCTGGTCTACTGCCTGGTCGTCAACCACCTGTACGAGATCGCCGCCGCCCTCGCCGAACACCACCCCGGCCTCGACCCCTGGCCCGCCGTCCGCCGCGAACTGGCCCGCCACGACCTGCCCGAGATCCCCGCCCTGCTCGCGGCTCCCACCCTCCCCGCCAAGACCAACCTCCTGCTGCGCTGGACCGGCGCGGACGGCGCCGACGCCCGCTACCGCCCCCTGCCCAACCCGCTGCGCGGGGCGTGAGCGGAAATCCCGTGCCGGGCCGCGCCCCGGTGGTGCACACTCACCGCATGGCGGACATGGACGCGTTCCGGGACGAGCTGGCCCGCTGGGCGGCGGGCGGCGCCTCGGACACGGCGGCGGAGCTGGCGGTGGACCTCGGCCTGCGGACGGCGGTGCTGCTGGAGGGCCCCAGCGACCTCGCGGCCGTCGAGGCCCTGGCCGCCCTGGAGGACCGTGACCTGAGCGCCGGAGGCGTGGCCGTGGTGTCCATGGGCGGCGCGATGAGCGTCGGCCGCTACGCCGGCCTGCTCGGCCCGCCCGGCCTCGGCCTGCGCCTGACCGGCCTCTGCGACGCCCGCGAGGAGCCCTTCTACGACCGCGGCTGGCAGCGGGCGGGCGCCGCCCGCGACTTCCACGTCTGCGTGGCCGACCTGGAGGACGAGATGATCCGGGCGCTGGGCCCGGAGCGGGTCGAGGAGGTCATACGGGCCGAGGACGAACTCCGCCCCTGGCAGACCTTCCTGGCCCAGCCCGCCCAGCACGGCCGCCCCCGGGAGCAGCAGTTGCGCCGCTTCCTCAGCACCAGGAAGGGCCGCAAGATCCGCTACGGCAGCCTCCTGGTGGAGGCGCTGGACGGCCGACGCCCACCGGCCCCGCTGGCGGGACTCCTCACAGGTCTGTGAGGAAGCGGACCCAGGCCTCCGGGGACACGGCGAGCTGGTCCCCGTGCCGCACTTTCGAGTCACGGACGTGGACTGTGTCGGGGCAGGAGGCCACCTCGACGCAGTCGCCGTCGCCGCTGCTGCTGTACGTGCTCTTGAACCAGGACAGTTCCGTCGTGTTCATGAGGCTCCTCGCATCTGCCGCAACAGGCCCAGGGAGTCGTCGAGGGAGAGGGCCTGTGACCGCATCCTGGCATACCTCATTTGAAGGACGCTGACCTCTTTCCGCTCGGACACGAACATGCCTCCGCGCTGCCCCTCGTTGTAGGCGAACCAACGAGTGTCGGGTGTTTCCAGCAGTTGCATCGGGCCGGCCATCCCCGCATGGGCATTCCGTACCAAAGGCATCACCTGTACCTCCACGTTCCGCAGCTCCGCCAGCCCCAGTACGTGGTCGATCAGCTCCCGGGTCACCTGCGCTCCGCCCATGCGCCGCAGGAACAGATGTTCCTCCAGAATGAAGCTGAACGCCGTGTTCGGCCGCTCCCTCAACAGCCGTTGTCGTTCAGCCCGTGCCACCCACCGTGCCTCGATCTGATCGTCACCCAGTGGCGGCAGTTGGTTCGTGAACAGCGTGCGCGCGTATGCCTCCGTCTGCAACAGCCCCGGAATCAACCGGCATTCATACGTATACAGACTCACCGCCTCCGCCTCGAACCGCGCCCACTGCCGGAACCAGCTCGCCAGCCCCGGTTGCCGCGACAGATGCCGTGCCGCACCTCGAAGCGCCCCGAAGGCGTCAAGCACTTCCTCCGCGCGCTCCACGAAGTCCGTCGGAGGGAACCGCCGCCCCTGCTCGATGGACGCCACCGTCGGCACCGAGTACCGCACTTGTGGCGCGAACTCCTCCTGGGTCAGCCCCGCCCGTTTGCGGAACGCCTTGACGACCTCGCCGAACGCCTTGAGGCTGTCCGACGCCTCCGGTTCACCCGCGCCGCCCGTACCGTCCGTCATCCAGGACACCTCCCACCCGTCACGCCCACTCAACGGGCCCATGGTCACGGACGGTTACTCCTACTGTCCACCGTCCGCACCCGTACGCTCACCGTGCGTACCGGTCGCTGATCTGGTGGTACGGCTTCTCCGCAGGTGGGATGGGCGGCATGAGACCAGCCTCCACCCCTCGACCCCCGGTCACCGCGCGTGTGTTCGTACAACGGTTCAGCTCCACCCCGCGCGGCGCCCGCCTGGCCCGCCACCTCGCCCTGCACCGGCTGGACACGTGGGGTGTCTCGTACGGCTCGGCGGTCTCCGACACGGCCGCGCTGCTCGTCGCCGAACTGGCGGCGAACGCCGTGACGCACGGGCGGGTGCCGGGGGGGACATCGAGGTGCTGCTGCGGCTGGACGCGTACACGCTGCGGATCGACGTGTCCGACAGCCGGGGTGAGCGCCGCCCGACGGTCACGGCGGCTCCGGAGGCCGAGCACGGGCGCGGGCTGCTGCTCGTGGACGCGCTGGCGGACCGGTGGGGCGTGTTCGACCGCGTCCCCGTCGGCAAGACGGTCCGCGCGGAACTGGATCTGCCGCCGCGTGGCCAAAGATCACTCACGGGCGATGACTTCGCGCGGGGATGAGAGTCTCCCTCACGACCACCCCACCCCCGCTCACGCGGCCGATGACAGGAGACCTTCTCGCATGACTGATCCTTAGCAGACCGGCGTCTGGCCCTCGATCCGTACGGAGCGAGCGGCGCTCGCGGCCGACCTCGCCAGTCTGACCGACGAGCAGTGGGCGACGCCGTCGCTGTGCACCGGTCTGACGGTGCGCGAGGTACTGGCGCATCTCACGGCGGGCGCGAGCCTCAACACCGTGCGCTGGCTGGCGGGGGTGATCCGCTGCCGGTTCGACTTCGACAAGCAGGTCGCCGTGCGGCTGGCCGAGCAGTTGGGAGCGGATCCGGCGGAGACCCTCGCGCGCTTCAGGCGTGTCGTCCCGAGCACGACCAAGCCGCCCCTGCCCGCCATCGCCATGTTGGGCGAGACGCTCGTGCACGGCGAGGACATCCGGCGTCCGCTGGGCATCCGGCGCGACTACCCGATCGACGTCGTCACACGGGTGGCCGAGTACTACCAGGGCTCGGACATGGTGGTCGTCGCCAAGAAGCGCATCGCGGGGCTGCGACTGGCCGCGGTCGACGGCGCCTTCACGACCGGCTCCGGGCCCGTGGTGTCCGGTCCCACCGTGGCCCTGGTGATGGCCATGACCGGCCGCGCGACGTACTGCGACGACCTCGAAGGGGAGGGTGTGGACATCCTCCGCGGCCGCTGCGGGACGGCTTGAACGTGCCTGCCGGTCGGCGCGTTCCGCGCTCGGGCGTGCGCGTCCATATGCTCGTCCCATGCTCACCGAAGTCACCGCCACCCGCTACGTCGAGCCCCTGCGCTCCGGCGGCTCCGTGCCCGCCGTGGTCGAGGCCGACGATCTCGGCACCTACGTCCTGAAGTTCACCGGCTCCGCGCAGGGGCGCAAGGCGCTGGTCGCCGAGGTGGTCGTGGGGGAGCTGGCCCGGGAGCTGGGGCTGCGGGTGCCGGAGCTGGTGCTCGCGCACTTCGACCCGGCGATCGCCGACGCCGAACCGCACCAGGAGGTCCGGGACCTGCTGCACGCCAGCGCGGGGCTCAACCTCGGCATGGACTACCTGTCGGGCGGCGCCGACTTCACGCCCGAGCTGGCCGAGGTGTTCCCGGTGGACGCGCGGGAAGCCGGGCGGGTCGTCTGGCTGGACGCCCTCACCGTGAACGTGGACCGGACGGTGCACAGCTCCAACCTCATGGTCTGGCCCACCCTCGGCACCGCACCCCCGCGGCTGTGGCTGATCGACCACGGCGCGGCGCTCGTCTTCCACCACCGCTGGGGCGCCTCCCCACCGGAGAAGGCGTACGACTTCCGCCACCACGCCCTCGGCCACTACGCGCCCGACCTCCCGGCCGCCGACGCGGAGCTGGCGCCGAAGGTGACGCGGGAGCTGCTGCGCGAGGTGGTGGGCCGGGTGCCGGAGTCCTGGCTGACCCGCGAGGGCGACCTCGACACGCCGGAGAAGGTGCGCGCGGCCTACGTGGACTACCTGCACGCGCGCGTACGGGCCTCCCGCCAGTGGCTGCCGACCGGCTTCCCGAGCCGTGAGGAGCTGGCCGCCGAGAACGCCGCCCGCGCGGCGCGCACGCAGCGGGGCCGGCCCGACTGGCTCAAGCGGGTCCCCGACCTGCACGGCAAGCCGCCCGCGGAGCAGGACTGGTCGGTCCACCTCGGCTGACACACGCCCGCGCCCCTGGTGCCGAGCCTCGGCACCAGGGGCGCGTGCGGGCGCGTGCGGCGTCAGCCCTTCAGCTGCTCGTACGCCGGCAGCGTCAGGAAGTCGGCGTAGTCCTCGTCGAGCGACACCGTGAGCAGCAGGTCGTGGGCCTGCTGCCAGTTGCCGGCCGCGAAGGCCTCGTCGCCGATCTCGGCGCGGATGTTGGCCAGTTCCTCGGCGGCGACCTTGCGGGCCAGGTCGGCGGTGACCTGCTCGCCGTTGTCGAGGACGACCTCCGCGTTGATCCACTGCCAGATCTGCGAGCGGGAGATCTCGGCGGTGGCCGCGTCCTCCATCAGGTTGAAGATGGCGACGGCGCCGAGGCCCCGCAGCCACGCCTCGATGTAGCGGATGCCGACCTGGACGGCGTTGACCAGACCGGCGTACGTCGGCTTGGCGTCCAGGGAGTCGATGGCGATGAGGTCGGCCGCCTCGACGGCGACGTCCTCGCGCAGGCGGTCCTTCTGGTTGGGCTTGTCGCCGAGCACCTTGTCGAAGGACTCCATGGCGATCGGGACCAGGTCGGGGTGGGCGACCCAGGAGCCGTCGAAGCCGTCACCGGCCTCGCGGTCCTTGTCGGCCCGGACCTTCTCGAAGGCGACCTTGTTGACCTCGGCGTCCCGGCGCGAGGGAATGAACGCCGCCATGCCGCCGATCGCGTGCGCGCCGCGCTTGTGGCAGGTGCGGACGAGGAGTTCGGTGTACGCCCGCATGAACGGGGCGGTCATCGTCACCGCGTTGCGGTCCGGCAGCACGAACTTGGCGCCGCCGTCACGGAAGTTCTTGACGATGGAGAACAGGTAGTCCCAGCGCCCGGCGTTCAACCCGGCGGCGTGGTCGCGCAGTTCGTAGAGGATCTCCTCCATCTCGTACGCGGCCGTGATCGTCTCGATCAGGACGGTGGCGCGCACCGTGCCCTGCGGGATGCCGACGTAGTCCTGCGCGAAGACGAACACCTCGTTCCACAGGCGGGCCTCCAGGTGGGACTCCGTCTTCGGGAGGTAGAAGTACGGACCCTTGCCGAGGCCCAGCAGACGCTGCGCGTTGTGGAAGAAGTACAGGCCGAAGTCGACCAGGGCGCCGGGCACCGGGCGGCCGTCCACCTGGAGGTGGCGCTCGTCGAGGTGCCAGCCGCGCGGGCGCATGACGACCGTCGCCAGCTCGGCGTCCGGGCGCAGGGCGTACGACTTGCCGGTGCGCTCGTCGGTGAAGTCGATGGTGCGGGTGTAGGCCGCGGTCAGGTTGAGCTGGCCGAGGACCACGTTCTCCCAGGTCGGCGCGGAGGCGTCCTCGAAGTCCGCGAGCCACACCTTCGCGCCCGAGTTGAGCGCGTTGATGGTCATCTTGCGGTCGGTGGGGCCGGTGATCTCGACGCGGCGGTCGTTCAGCGCGGCCGGAGCGGGGGCCACCTTCCAGGAGTCGTCCGCGCGGATCGCGGCGGTCTCCGGAAGGAAGTCGAGCGTGGAGGTGCGGGCGATCTCGGCGCGGCGCTCCGCACGGCGGGCGAGGAGCTCGTCACGCCGGGGCGTGAACCGCCGGTGCAGCTCGGCCACGAAGGCGAGCGCCGCATCGGTGAGGACCTCCTCCTGCCGGGGCAGGGGCTCGGCGTCGACGATGGCCAGCGTGGACGGCGCTGGTGCGGACATGAGCTGTCACTTCCTTCAGCGGTGGCACCGGGTGCCAGAGGGTGCGTATGGGGCATTACGCACTCGCCGTGCAGCGGAGTGCTTCTGGTCAGTGGATAGTAGTTTCCTCATCGTGGAACTTCAATGGTTTGTTGATGTCGAGATTCTCCGGGTCGAGGAAAGGTGGCGCTCGGTGCCATCTCCCTCACTCAAGGTGGACCAGGTCTGCCTCGGTGTCGATGTCGTACGGCCGTGCCACGTCCCCGCACTCGACGAGGGCGATCTCCGCCTCGTGTTCCCTCAGATAGGCGCGGGCACCCCGGTCCCCGGTGGCGGTCGCCGCGATCCCCGCCCAGTGCGCGGCGCCGAGCAGTACGGGATGCCCGCGCACGCCCGCGTACGCCGCCGAGACCAGCGACGTCTCGTCCCGGTATCCGGCGCGCACCCGGGCCATCGCCTCGGCGCCGATGCCGGGCTGGTCCACCAGGCAGACCAGCGCGGCCCGCGCCCCGGTCCCCGCCAGCGAGCCGAGCCCGGCGCGCAGCGACGACCCCATGCCCTGCTCCCAGCCGGGGTTGTCCACGAGAACACAGCCGTCGAGCGCCGCCCGCGCGCGTACGTCCTCGGCGCGCGCCCCCAGTACGACGTGTACGCGGGTGCAGCCGGCCGCACGCAGCACGTCGACCGCGTGTTCGACGAGTGGATGTCCATGGTGTTCGAGCAGCGCCTTGGGGCGGCCGCCGAGCCGTCGGCCGCCCCCGGCGGCCAGCAGCAGCCCCGCCACCCGGCCGCCCACCTGGTCTTCTGTCAGGCCCTCGTTGTCGGTCATGCCCCCTGCATACCTGACCGCCCGCCAAACGCTCCGGCGTGCGCGGGATGTCCGAAGACTTTCCGGAGACTGAATTTCGGTCCGCGCGGTGGCGCGCGCGGCGCGGGGTGGCGTTTACTGGCCCGCGCACAACGGGGTACGAGGGGGAGGGCTGTGTTGCGGAGCTTGGGGCAGAGGCACGTGACCGTCGGCGACGAGGACGTGAGGGTGGTGGCGCTGCGGACCGCCGTGTCCCGGCTGCGCCGCCAACTCGCCCTGCTGCCCGCCGATTTCCCGGACCGCGGGATCGCGGAGGACGAGTTGGCCGACCTCGCCGCCATGGCGGGCCACGGCGTCCCCGAAGCGGCACGGCTGCGCCGCTCCCTGCTGCTGATAGCCGGTGCGATCGGCTCCGTCAGCGCCCTCGCGCCGGGGCTGACGGAGGTCCGTCACGCCGTGGAACTGTTCGGGGACCCGCCGCGCCGCTGAGCCCGGTGCGGGGAAGGGTGCCTCAGGCGGCCGGGTTGCCGTTCGAGCCGTTGGAGCCGTTCGAGTTCAGCAGGGCCTCCGACAGCTCCGCCGCCACCTGCTGGAGCAGGGGCACGATCCGGTCGGTCGCGGCCTCGGTGACACGGCCCGCGGGGCCGGAGATCGAGATGGCCGCGGCGGTGGGGGAGTCCGGCACCGGGACGGCCAGGCAGCGGACGCCGATCTCCTGCTCGTTGTCGTCGATCGCGTAGCCCTGGCGCCGCACGTCCTCCAGCGCCGCGATGAAGCCGTCCGGCGTGGTGATCGTCTTGTCGGTCGCGGCCGGCATGCCGGTACGGCTCAGCAGGGCCCGCACCTCGTCCGCCGGGAAGCTCGCGAGCAGTGCCTTGCCGACGCCCGTGGAGTGCGGCAGGACGCGTCGGCCGACCTCGGTGAACATGCGCATCGAGTGCTTGGACGGCACCTGGGCGACGTACACGATCTCGTCCCCGTCGAGCAGGGCCATGTTCGCCGTCTCGCCGGTCTCCTCGACCAGGCGGGCCAGGTGCGGGCGCGCCCAGGTGCCCAGCAGCCGGGAGGCGGACTCGCCGAGGCGGATCAGGCGAGGGCCGAGCGCGTAGCGCCGGTTGGGCTGCTGGCGTACGTACCCGCAGGCCACGAGCGTCCGCATCAGGCGGTGGATGGTCGGCAGCGGCAGCCCGCTGCTGGCCGACAGCTCGCTCAGGCCGACCTCGCCCCCCGCGTCCGCCATCCGTTCGAGCAGGTCGAAGGCGCGCTCCAGGGACTGGACGCCGCCGGTGGCGGACCTGGCGGAGTCGGTGGTGCTGGCGCTGGACGTCGGCACGGCACGTTCCTTTCGGGGCTGGCGGGAGGAAAGAAGCGTACCCGGCGGCCGGTTGACTACCGGCTTGTACGTAGCTACGTTCTGCTTGCTGGAATTCTAATTCCGCTTTGTGGAAACGTCCAGGGCTGAGCCGTGGGCATGCCCGCCCAAAGGGTGCCTCTTGACGGCACGGGAGCGGGAATGAAGACTCCTTCGACAGGAGACTTCAACAGAACGTTGAAAAACTCGGCGGCAGAAAAGAGGGGTTTCGGGTGTCCGGAGCTGAACTGGTGCTGCGCTCGACGCGCGTCATCACCCCCGAGGGGACACGCGCCGCGTCGATCGCGGTGACCGGGGAGAAGATCACGGCGGTCCTGCCGTACGACGCCCCCGTCCCGGACGGCGCCCGGCTCGAGGACGTCGGCGACCATGTCGTCCTGCCCGGCCTGGTCGACACCCACGTGCACGTGAACGACCCCGGCCGCACCGAGTGGGAGGGCTTCTGGACCGCCACCCGCGCCGCGGCCGCCGGCGGCATCACCACCCTCGTCGACATGCCGCTCAACTCCATCCCGCCGACCACCACGGTCGCCAACCTGCGCACCAAGCGCGAGGTCGCCGCCGACAAGGCGCACATCGACGTCGGCTTCTGGGGCGGTGCCCTGCCGGACAACGTCAAGGACCTGCGCCCGCTGCACGAGGCCGGGGTCTTCGGCTTCAAGGCGTTCCTGTCGCCGTCGGGCGTGGACGAGTTCCCGCACCTCGACCAGGAGCAGCTCGCCCGGTCCCTGGCGGAGATCGCCGCCTTCGACGGCCTGCTGATCGTGCACGCCGAGGACCCGCACCACCTGGCCGCAGCCCCGCAGCAGGGCGGCCCCAAGTACTCCCACTTCCTCGCCAGCCGCCCGCGGGACGCCGAGGACACCGCGATCGCCACCCTGCTGGCGCAGGCCAAGCGGTTCAACGCCCGCGTGCACGTGCTCCACCTCTCCTCCAGCGACGCCCTGCCGCTGATCGCCGAGGCCCGCGCGGACGGGGTGCGGGTGACGGTCGAGACCTGCCCGCACTACCTCACCCTCACCGCCGAGGAAGTGCCGGACGGAGCCAGCGAGTTCAAGTGCTGCCCGCCCATCCGCGAGGCCGCCAACCAGGACCTGCTGTGGCAGGCGCTGGTGGACGGCACCATCGACTGCGTGGTCACCGACCACTCGCCGTCCACCGCCGACCTGAAGACCGACGACTTCGCCACCGCCTGGGGCGGCATCGCGGGCCTCCAGCTCAGCCTCCCGGCGATGTGGACCAAGGCCCGCGAGCGGGGTCTCGGCCTGGAGGACGTGGTGCGCTGGATGTCCGCGAACACGGCCCGCCAGGTGGGACTCGACGGCCGCAAGGGCGCCATCGCGGCCGGCCGGGACGCCGACTTCGCCGTCCTCGCCCCCGACGAGACCTTCACCGTCGACCCGGCCGCCCTCCAGCACCGCAACCGCGTCACCGCGTACGCGGGCAAGACCCTGTACGGCGTCGTGAAGTCCACCTGGCTGCGCGGCACGCGCGTCGTGGCGGACGGCGCGTTCACCGACCCGAAGGGACAGCTCCTCGACCGGGCCTGACGCCCCGGACCCCCTGAACCCAGTCCCTCCCGAACGGCCCCGAAAGGAACACCTGATCACCGTGACGGCCCAGCAGAACGCCTCGTTGGCCAGCTTCACCGGAGACGCGAACCCCTACGGCGGCGGCGACCCGTACGCGGACTACCGCACCGCCGACCTTCCCTTCACCCAGTACGCCAACCTTGCCGACCGGCAGCTCGGCGCGGGTGTCGTCGCCGCCAACGACGAGTTCTTCGCCCAGCGCGAGAACCTGCTGGTGCCCGGGCCCGCCGAGTTCGACCCCGAGCACTTCGGGCACAAGGGCAAGGTCATGGACGGCTGGGAGACCCGCCGGCGCCGCGGTGCCTCGGCCGAGCACCCCTGGCCCACCGAGGACGACCACGACTGGGCGCTGATCCGCCTCGGCGCCCCCGGCGTGATCCGCGGCATCGTCGTCGACACCGCCCACTTCCGCGGCAACTACCCGCAGGCCGTCTCGGTCGAGGCCGCCTCGGTCGCGGGCTCCCCGTCCCCCGAGGAACTGCTCGCGGACGACGTGAAGTGGACGACCCTCGTCCCGCGCACCGCGGTCGGCGGCCACGCCGCCAACGGGTTCGCCGTCTCGGCCGAGCAGCGCTTCACACACCTGCGCCTCAAGCAGCACCCCGACGGCGGCATCGCCCGCCTGCGCGTGTACGGCGAGGTCGTCCCGGACCCCGCCTGGCTCACCGCCCTCGGCACCTTCGACGTGGTCGCCCTGGAGAACGGCGGTCAGGTCGAAGACGCCTCCAACCTCTTCTACTCGCCGGCCACCAACACCATCCAGCCGGGCCGCTCCCGCAAGATGGACGACGGCTGGGAGACCCGCCGCCGCCGCGACCGGGGCAACGACTGGATCCAGTACCGCCTGGTGGACCGCGCGCAGATCCGCGCGATCGAGATCGACACGGCGTACCTGAAGGGCAACAGCGCCGGCTGGGCGTCCGTCTCCGTCAAGGACGGCGAGGCGGGCGAGTGGCGCGAGGTGCTCCCGCGCACCCGGATGCAGCCCGACACCAACCACCGTTTCGTGCTGCCCGAGACGGCCGTCGGCACCCACGCGCGCGTGGACATCTTCCCCGACGGCGGCATCTCCCGCCTGCGCCTGTTCGGCTCCCTGACCGAGGACGGCGCGGCCCACCTCGCCGCCCGCCACCAGGAACTGGGCGGCTGACCCGCCGCTCGGCACAGACCCGCGGGGCGCACCGGCAGGACAGCACCGGTGCGCCCCGCGCGCACGTTCCGGGGCGCGCGTCGCGCACGTCTGCCTGGGACGGCTACGCCGCGTGGCCGCCGTCCACCGCGAACTCCGCGCCGGTGACGTACGAGGCGGTCGCCAGGTACGCCACCGTCGACGCCACCTCGTCCGCCGTGCCGAAGCGGCCCAGCGCCGTCATGGCCGCCTGCCCGTCCGCGTAGGGGCCGTCCGCCGGGTTCATGTCGGTGTCGATCGGGCCCGGGTGCACGATGTTCGCCGTGATCCCGCGCGGGCCCAGCTCCCGGGCCAGCGCCTTGGTCAGTCCGATCAGCGCCGACTTGCTCGTCGCGTACAGCGTCCCGCCGGGCCCCGGCACCCGCTGGGTCATGCAGGTGCCGACGGTGATGATCCGCCCGCCCTCGGTCATGCGGGCCGCGGCCGCCTGCGAGGCGAGGAAGACCCCGCGGACGTTCACCGCCAGCAGCCGGTCGACGTCGGCGGTGGACAGGCTCTCCAGCGGGCCGAGCAGGCCGAGGCCCACGTTGTTGACCAGTACGTCGAGGCCGCCGCCGAGCGCCGTGACGGTCCGCTCGACCGCCCCCGCCGCCTCGTCCGCGTCGGCCGAGTCGGCCCGCAGGGCCACCGCCCGGCGCCCCAGCGCCCGGGCGGCCCGTACGACGTCCTCGGCCGCGTCCTCGCCGTTCACGTAGGTGAGGGCCACGTCCGCGCCCTCCCGTGCCAGCCGCAGGACGGTCGCCGCGCCGATGCCCCGGCTGCCGCCGGTCACGAGGGCGGTGCGGCCGGTCAGGGGAGCGGTGGCGGGGGCGAGTGGGCTGGTGTGCGTGTTGGTGTTCATGGCTCCATCCCAGCCGGGCCGCCGCGCCCGTGCTGGCGGCGAACGGACATCGACCTGACCGGCGCGCAGGCCGTGCCGGACAGGGGTGTGAACACGCGGAAAACACATAGGACGTCCCGGGAAACTCCACGGTCTTGTCATTGACATGCCACTGTCTACGCGCGTCATCATGAACGCATGCGATTCCCCCCACGCGCCGCTCGGCTCGGCGCAGCAGCCGCAGTCCTGTCCGCCCTCCTCGTGGGCGGCACCGTCTCCGCGACCACGGCCGGCGCCGCCCCCGCGGCGGTCGGCGACATCTGCTACAGCGACCTGCCCTCCCAGGCGCACGACACGCTCGACCTGATCGAGCAGGGCGGTCCCTACCCGTACGAGCAGGACGGGACCGTCTTCCAGAACCGGGAGGGCGTCCTGCCCAGCCAGTCCTCCGGGTACTACCACGAGTACACGGTGATCACGCCGGGCTCCGACACGCGCGGCGCCCGCCGGATCGTCACCGGCGAGGAGAACCAGGAGGACTACTACACGGCCGACCACTACGCGTCGTTCGACCTCGTCGACTACGGCTGCTGAGGCCCGGCCCGCCGCGTCCGGATCCCGAACTCCCCCCGGACCCGGCTCCCCCCGGCTCGGCTCACCCGGACGTGCGGCTCTCGGCGGCGGCGAACAGCGCGCCGCCGAGGGCGAGCAGCGCGGCACTCGCGTAGACCTCGTAGCCGTCCAGGACGCCGATCCGCTGCACCAGACCGATGTTCCAGTCGGTGAACTCGTGCACCAGGCCCATCGCGCCCTGGAGCACGGCGACGAATCCCAAGAACTCCAACAGTTGCTTCATGATCCCGACTCTCGCCCCGCGGTACCCCCACACACATCGGCCGCGGGGCGAGTCCAGCCCGACGGAAGGCGGCGGTGCGCGCGTGCCGCGCGCCGAAAGTCGCCGCCCGCGCGACTTTGGTCGACGGTCCCCGCCGACCGGCCGTTCCGGACGCCGCCCCTGCGTAGATTTGTCGACTGTGAACAGTGACGAACAGGCCACGGTGCCCCCGGCCTTCGCGAAACGGCGCTGGGTGCTGCCGGCGGCCCTGGTCGAGGACCTGTACCCGCAGCCCCGGCGGCCCGGCGGCCGGCCCCGGCGCACCGCACGCGACTGGGTCGTCGACTTCGCCTGCTTCCTGCTGGCGGTCACCATCGGCCTGCTGGCCGCCGACGCGCTGGACCAGGAGCCGGACCTCTCACCCGCCCTGGCCGTCGCGGACCAGCTGATCGGCGCCCTGGCCTGCGCCGCGCTCTGGCTCCGGCGGCGGTGGCCGGTCGGGCTGGCCGCGGCCATGGTGCCCGTCTCCCTGGTCTCGGCCACCGCGGGCGGCGCCGTCCTCGCCGCCCTGTTCACCCTCGCCGTGCACCGGCCCTTGCGGTACGCGGCGTGGATCGGCGGCGCGAGTCTCGCCGTGACGCCCGTGTACTACTGGATGCGCCCGGAACCCGGGCTGCCCTTCCTCGCCTCCCTCGTCATCGCCTTCCTGCTCACCGTCACGGTGCTCGGCTGGGGCCTGCTCGTCCGCTCCAAGCGCCAGCTCCTGCTCAGCCTGCGCGACCGCGCCCGGCACGCCGAGGCCGAGGCACGGCTGCGGGCCGAACAGGCGCAGCGGCTGGCCCGCGAGGCCATCGCCCGCGAGATGCACGACGTCCTCGCCCACCGGCTGACGCTGCTCAGCGTGCACGCGGGCGCCCTGGAGTTCCGGCCCGACGCGCCCCGGGAAGAGGTCGTCCGGGCGGCGGGCGTCATCCGGGAGAGCGCGCACGAGGCCCTCCAGGACCTGCGGCAGATCATCGGTGTCCTGCGGGTCGGGGAGTCCGACGACGCGGGCCGCCCCCAGCCGACGCTCGCGGCGCTCGACGCGCTGGTCGCCGAGTCCCGTGAGGCCGGCATGAAGGTCACCCTCGCGGACCGCGTGCCCGACCCCGGCACGGTCCCCGCCGCCGTCGGCCGCACCGCGTACCGCATCGCCCAGGAGGCGCTGACCAACGCGCGCAAGCACGCGCCCGGCACCGAGGTCACCGTCTCGGTCACCGGAGCACCGGGCGACGGACTCGCCCTGTCGGTGCGCAACGCCCCGCCCCGCGGCAGGGTGCCCCACGTGCCCGGTTCCGGGCAGGGCCTGATCGGGCTGACCGAGCGGGCCACGCTCGCGGGCGGCACCCTGGAGCACGGCCCGACACCCGGCGGCGGCTTCGAGGTACGGGCCCGGCTGCCGTGGGACTGAGACATCGGCAAGCGGCCGGGGGCGACCGTGGTTACGTAGGACGCATGACTGCGATCAGACTGCTCCTCGTCGACGACGACCCGCTGGTGCGGGCAGGGCTGGCCCTCATGCTGGGCGGCGCCGACGACGTGGAGATCGTCGGCGAGGCCGCCGACGGTGACGAGGTCGGGGCGCTCGTCGACCGCACCCGCCCGGACGTCGTCCTCATGGACATCCGGATGCCGGGGGTGGACGGCCTCACGGCGACTGAGCGGCTGCGGGGCCGGGCGGACGCGCCCCAGGTCGTCGTGCTCACCACCTTCCACGCGGACGAGCAGGTGCTGCGCGCCCTGCGTGCCGGTGCCGCCGGGTTCGTCCTCAAGGACACCCCTCCCGCCCAGATCCTCGACGCGGTGCGCAGGGTCGCGGCCGGAGACCCCGTCCTGTCGCCCGCCGTCACCCGGCGACTGATGCAGCAGGCGGCCGGTACCGCCCCCGACGCGCGGCGCACGCGCGCGCGTGCCCGGGTGGAGACCCTCAACGACCGCGAGCGCGAGGTCGCCGTCGCGGTCGGGCGCGGCCTGGCCAACGCCGACATCGCGACCCACCTCTTCATGAGCGTCGCCACGGTCAAGGCCCACGTCTCCCGCATCCTGGCCAAGCTCGACCTCGGCAACCGGGTCCAGATCGCCCTGCTGGCGTACGACGCGGGGCTGTTGGACGAGTACCAGGACGACGAGTACCGGGACGACGAGTACCGGGGCGGCTCTTCCGGACCGTGACGGTGAGCCGTCGGCCGACGCCCGCGGGCAAGGAGACCGCCTGTAAGCCGCCTTCGGCCACGGCTGAGGCATGTGCCATACTCGGCGCCGCTCGTAGCACTATCGGACCGGGGGGCCGCAACCGCATGCACGCCGTGTCTCTGCAAGCCCCTTACCTGGATACGGCCGCGGACCAGCTCTGCTTCTCTCTGGACCTGACCGAGCGGCCGGCGCTCGCAGATCGTGAGGTGTCCGTGGGAGGGCTCGCCGTACGACTGAGGCTGCTCGGCGCGTCCCACCAGGTCTTCGCGGGCCCGGTGCGGGAGACCGTGGCGTGCCTGCCGGAGGCGGTCAGGGGACTGCCGGCGACGCACACCCGGCGATGGGCGGGGTGGACGTACGACTTCAGCGCCGCCACGGCATGCCTGGGACCCGAGGAGTTCAGCGCCCGGGTCGAGGACGCCCTGAGCAGCGCGGACCAGGCGGAGCACAGCCTGTGCGGGGTCTTCCCCGGATCTCCGGAAGCGGTGACGGCGGTGGTTGTCGAGGCGTGCGACACCCGGTCCGGCGTGGGACTGGCCTGGCGCACCTGGCACAGCTACCCGCAGGACGGGCACATCGTATCGACGCACAGCCGGCTGGAGGCTCGATGAACGGCACCCGACTCCTACCCGGGGCGGTGGCGGCCGTGCTGGTCACGGTCCTGCTCTCCGCCTGCTCCAGCGACGGGGAGGACGGCGTCCCGCGCGGCTGGATCGGCAAGACGTACTCCACCGGCGGGAACGGGTGGCTCGACAAGGACAGTTCGCCGGCCAAGGTCGCCGACGCGATCGACGGCCACCGCGACGCCCTGGACCGGGCCTCCGGCGACGGCAAGGAATTCCTGCGCTACGGCGACGACATGGTGACCGTCTCGCCGTACCGGAGCGGCAGCACGATCGAGATCGAGGACTACCGCAACGGCTACCGCCGGCATCACCAGCACCTCACCTACTGGCCCAACCCGAGCAGCTTCCGTGGCGGCGGCCCCGGCTCCGGCAAGTGACGCCCGGCGCCCGCCGACCCCGACGACGCCCTCCACAGACGCCCTCCAGAAAGGCAACGCAGTGACCGAGATATTCGAGTCGGCCGGGCAGGCCCTGCTCTACGGGGTCGTGGGCCTCGCCGTGATGGCCGTCGGTTTCGTCGCCCTCGACCTCGTCACGCCCGGCAAGCTCTTCCACGTGGTGTGGCGGGACCGCAACCGCGGCGCGGCCGTGCTCCTCGGCAGCCAGTCCGTCGCGGTCGGGCTGGTCATCATGTCGGCCATCCAGGCCAGCGAGTCCGAAGAGGGCCTGGGACACGGCCTGTTCAGCACGCTCCTCTACGGTGTGGCCGGGGTGCTGGTGATGACGCTGGTCGGCATCGTCATCGGCCTGCTGACGCCGGGGCAGATGGGCGAGGTGGCCCTCGACGACGGGGACGACCGCCGCCCGCACCCCGCCGCCTGGGTCCAGGCCGGCATGTACCTGGGCACCGCCGTCATGGTCGGTGCGGCCCTCTCCTAGGACCACCACCGCCCAGGACCACCACGAGGACCACCACGAGGCCACCCCCATGAGCTCCACCCTGGACGACCGCACCACCGCGACGCCCTCGCGCCCCCCGGCCGACCGCCACACCCGGGGGGCGCGGTTCCTGCTGCTGCTCGCCGTCTTCCTCTGCGCCGCCTGCGGCCTCGTCTACGAACTGGCCCTGACCGCGCTGGGCAGCTACCTCATCGGCAACTCGGTGCTCCAGACCTCCGTGGTCATCTCCGTGATGGTCTTCGCGATGGGCGTGGGCTCGCTGGCCGCCAAACCCCTGCGCCACCGGCCCGTCGTCGCGTTCGCGGTGGTCGAGGGGGTGCTCGCGCTGGTCGGCGGCCTGTCCGTGCTGATGCTGTACGCGGCCTTCGCCTGGCTCCAGCTCTACATGCCCGCGATGATCGTGGTGTCCCTGGTGGTGGGCCTGCTCATCGGCGCCGAGATCCCGCTGCTGATGACGCTGCTCCAGCGCATCCGCAGACAGGAGGCGAGCAGCGCCGTCGCCGACATGTTCGCCGTCGACTACATCGGCGCCCTCGTCGGCGGCCTGTGCTTCCCGCTGTTCCTGCTGCCGACCTTCGGCCAGTTGCAGGGCGCCCTCGTCGTCGGCGTGGTCAACGCGGTCGCCGGGGTCATCGTCGTGGTGTTCATCTTCCGCCGCCAGACCGGCCGGCTGGTCAAGGCCGGGCTGCTGGCCGGCGTCACCGTCGTACTCGCCGCACTCGGCACGACGTACGTCCTGGCGGACGACCTCGAGGTCACCGCGCGGCAGCACATGTACGCGGACCCGATCATCCACTCCGAGACCACGCAGTACCAGGACATCGTGGTCACCCGCTCCACCGCCTTCACCGGGAAGCCCGACATACGGCTCTTCCTCAACGGCGACCTCCAGTTCAGCTCGGTCGACGAGTACCGCTACCACGAGTCGCTGGTCCACCCCGCGCTGTCCGGTCGCCGTTCGAACGTGCTGATCCTGGGCGGTGGTGACGGGCTCGCGCTGCGCGAGGTGCTGCGCTACGAGGACGTCCGCCATGTCACCCTGGTCGAACTGGACCCGGCCATGACCCGGTTGGCGCGCACCTTCGAGCCGCTGCGGGGGCTCAATCGCGGTTCGCTGGACGATCCGCGGGCGAAAGTCGTCAACGCGGACGCCTTCACCTGGCTGCGCGAGGCCCGGCAGCGGTACGACGCGGTGATCATCGACTTCCCGGACCCGGACTCGGCGTCGCTGGCGAAGCTGTACTCGGTGGAGTTCTACGATCTGCTCCGCCGAGCGCTGGCGCCGCACGGCCAGGTCATGGTGCAGAGCGGATCGCCGTTCTTCGCCCCCAAGACCTACTGGTCGATCGCGAAGACCATCGAGACGGCCGGGTACGCGACGACGGAGTTCCAGATCGACGTGCCGAGCTTCGGCAACTGGGGCTTCGTCCTCGCCGCCCCCGGCACCGAGGCCCCGCCGCTGCGGCTCGCCCCGGACGCGCCGCAGCTCCGCTACCTGGACGAGGCGGTGCTGAAGGCCGCCACCGTGTTCCCCCTCGACCGCCGCCGCACCGACGTACGGCCGAGCACCCTGATGGACCCCGCGGTGCTCGAATACGTCCAGGACGAGTGGCGCGACTACTGAAGCGCCCTGACTCCGCCCGTGCCTTGCAGTCATTGCGGTTGCCGGGTACTGGGCGGCCCACCGAGACGACGTGGCGAGTGTCAGGTATCGATGACGACCTGGTGGTTGGTGGACCCGCTCGGCGATGGTGTCGTCTCGGGTGGGCACGAGCGTCCCGTCCGCAATCAGTACGGTGCCCTTGTCGAAAGACCTGCGTGGCCGGAGCGCGATCATCGGCCGAGGAGTGGAAAGGGGTGGCCCTACCCACCCGCGTGCTGACCGGTGGCAAGAGTCCGGCCGCGTTCCAGCGCGCCGCCCTCGCCGGATGAGCTTGCCGTTCGAGCGGTTCGGCGGCGGTTGGTACCCCTCCTGGCACTCGGAGCGGAGCACGCCCCATCCCCGACCAACCGCCGAACCCCGAACGGCCACAACGTGCGGGACAGCCTTCTAGGTGGTGAGCACCTCGGGGACCTCCGCCAGCCGTACGGGTCTGCGCTCGCGGCGGGAGACGTCGCAGGCTTCCGCGATCCGCAGGGCCTGCAGTGCCTCGCGCCCGTCGCAGGGGTTGGCCCGCTCGCCGCGGACCACCTGCACGAACGTGTTCAGCTCGGCCTCGTAGGCGGGCCCGAAGCGCTCCACGAAGCCCGTCCACGGCTTGTCCGCGGCCGGGGGGCCGGTCGGCTCGGTGGACGCGATCGGCGTACGGTCGTCCAGGCCCACGACGATCTGGTCCAGCTCCCCGGCCAGCTCCATGCGGACGTCGTACCCCGCCCCGTTCAGCCGCGTCGCCGTCGCCGTCGCCAGCGTGCCGTCGTCCAGTGTGAGCAGTGCCGCGCCCGTGTCCACGTCGTCCGCCGCGCGGAACATCGGCGGCCCGGCGTCGGACCCGGCGGCGTACACGTCGACGATCTCCCGCCCGGTCACCCAGCGCAGCACGTCGAAGTCGTGGATGAGCGTGTCCCGGTAGAGCCCGCCGGACTGCGGCAGGTACTCGGCCGGCGGCGGGGCCTGGTCGCTCGTCACCGCCCGGACGGTGTGCAGCCGGCCCAGCCGCCCGGACCGCACCGCCTCCCGGGCCCCGGTGTAGCCGGTGTCGAAGCGGCGCTGGAAGCCCATCTGGAGGATCGTCCCGGCGGCCTCCACCTCGGCGATCGCCTGTAACGTGCCGGGCAGGTCGAGGGCGATGGGCTTCTCGCAGAACACCGGCAGCCCCGAGCGGGCCGCCCGTCCGATCAGCTCCGCGTGTGCCGGCGTCGCCGTGGTGATCACCACCGCGTCCACGCCCCACTGGAAGATCTCGTCCACTCCCGGCGCCGCCGTCTCGCCCAGCCGGTGCGCCAGGTCCTGGGCCCGCGTGAGGTCGGCGTCCGTGAGGATCAGGGACCCGACGTCGCGGTGGCGGCTGAGCGTGTTGGCGTGAACGGTGCCGATGCGGCCCGTTCCGATGACCCCGATGCGCATGGAATCAAGGTGGGCTCACAGCCGCCCCCTGTCAATGCGTATGTCCGGACAATCGAACTACACAACTTCCCGTCATCTGCGCACGGAGCTACGCTCGGCCCGTGCCGAAACCAGAAGTGGACCCGACCGTGTCGCTGGACCTCAGCGTGGATCGCAGCAGCCCCGTGCCGCTGTACTTCCAGCTGTCGCAGCAGCTGGAGGCCGCGATCGAGCACGGCGCGCTGACCCCCGGCAGCCTGCTGGGCAACGAGATCGAGCTGGCCGCGCGGCTCGGTCTGTCCCGGCCCACCGTCCGCCAGGCCATCCAGTCGCTCGTCGACAAGGGCCTGCTCGTGCGCCGCCGCGGCGTCGGCACCCAGGTCGTGCACAGCAAGGTCCGGCGCCCCCTGGAACTCAGCAGCCTCTTCGACGACCTGGAGGCGGCGGGCCAGCGCCCGGCCACGAAGGTCCTGGTCAACACCGTCGTACCGGCCACCGCGGAGATCGCCGCCGCGCTCGGCGTCGCCGAGGACAGCGACGTGCACCGCATCGAGCGGCTGCGGCTGACGCACGGGGAACCGATGGCGTACCTGTGCAACTACCTGCCGCCCGGCCTCGTCGACCTGGACACCGGGCCGCTGGAGGCCACCGGCCTCTACCGGCTGATGCGCGCCGCCGGGATCACCCTGCACAGCGCCCGGCAGTCCATCGGCGCCCGCGCTGCCACCCCCGGTGAGGCCGAGCGGCTCGGTGAGGACGCGGGCGCCCCGCTGCTCACGATGGAGCGCACCACCTTCGACGACACGGGACGCGCGGTCGAGTTCGGCACCCACACCTACCGGCCGTCCCGCTACTCCTTCGAGTTCCAGCTGCTCGTGCGGTCCTGAGCGAAGCGCCGCCGGTCCCCTCCGCGCCCCCGTCCGGCGGCGGCTCCCACCGCGCGGGTTCGTCGCAATGTCCGGACAATGTGACCCTCGGCCGGTCCCCGGAGGCATGCGCTCCGCTTGTGTGTCGGACAATGGGGCGTTTGGGGTTTCCAGAACCCGGCCGGGGTGGTGACAGACCCCGCGCGCACAGCACGGCACAGCAAGAAGGGCACGGCCTCGTGGCACGGTTTCGGACATGGGTGGGCATCGCGCTGGCAGGGGCACTCTCGGTGTCCCTGGCGGGTTGCAGCAGCACCGGCGGCAAGCGCGCCGAGGACGCCCGCAAGGCCGCGTCGGCCGAGGGCAGGGCGGCGGTGAACACCCCCCGCTGGACCTTCGCGATGATCACCCACTCGGGCGACGGCGACACCTTCTGGGACATCGTCCAGAGCGGCGCCGAGCAGGCCGCGGTCAAGGACAACATCAACTTCCTGTACTCCCACGACGACGAGGCGCAGCAGCAGGCCCAGCTCGTGAACGCGGCCATCGACAAGAAGGTCGACGGCATCATCGTCACGCTGGCCAAGCCCGACGCGATGAAGTCCGCCCTCGCCCGCGCGCACAAGGCGGGCATCCCCGTGATCACCGTGAACTCCGGCTCCGAGGAGTCCAAGGAGTTCGGCGCCCTCACCCACGTCGGCCAGGACGAGACGATCGCGGGCGAGGCCGTGGGCGAGGAGCTGAACCAGCGGGGCCGCGAGCAGGCGATCTGCGTGCTCCACGAGCAGGGCAACGTCGGCCACGAGCAGCGCTGCGACGGAGTGGAGAAGACCTTCGACGGCAAGGTCCAGCGGCTCTACGTCAACGGCACCAGCATGCCGGACGTGCAGTCCGCCATCGAGGCCAAGCTCCAGACCGACAAGTCCGTCGACGCCGTGGTCACCCTCGGCGCCCCCTACGCCGACACCGCCGTCAAGGCCAAGCAGGGCGCCGGCAGCAAGGCCGAGATCGACACCTTCGACCTCAACGCCAAGGTGGCCGCCGGACTGGAGGACGGCACCCTCGGGTTCGCCGTCGACCAGCAGCCCTACCTCCAGGGCTACGAGGCCGTCGACCTGCTGTGGCTGTACCAGTACAACGCCGACGTCCTCGGCGGCGGCCGCCCCGTGCTCACCGGGCCGCAGATCATCACCAAGGACGACGCCGCCGCGCTCGCCGACTACACGAAGCGGGGCACCCGGTGAACGCCACGCAGGTGAAAGAGGCCGACGAAAGGCTTCTGCAGACCTCTCCGCTGCGCAAACTCCTGGGCCGCCCCGAGCTGGGCTCCGTCGTCGGCGCGATCGCCGTCTTCGTCTTCTTCGCGTTCTTCGCCGACAGCTTCCTGCGCGCCGCCAGCCTCAGCACGGTGCTCTACGCCGCCTCGACGATCGGCATCATGGCCGTCCCGGTGGCGCTGCTGATGATCGGCGGCGAGTTCGACCTGTCCGCGGGCGTCATGGTCACCTCCTCGGCGCTGGTGTCCTCGATGTTCAGCTACCAGATGACCGCCAACGTCTGGGTCGGCGTCGGCGTGTCGCTGCTGGTCACCCTGGCGATCGGCGCCTTCAACGGCTTCATGCTCACCCGCACCGAACTGCCCAGCTTCATCATCACGCTGGGCACCTTCCTCATGCTGACCGGCCTGAACCTGGGCTTCACCAAGCTCATCGACGGCACCGTCTCCACCAAGTCCATCGCCGACATGGAGGGCTTCCCCTCCGCCCGCGACGTCTTCGCCTCCACGATCACCATCGGCGGCGTCGGCTTCAAGGTGACCATCCTGTGGTGGCTCGCCCTGGTCGCCGTCGCCAGCTGGATCCTGCTGCGCACCCGCGCCGGCAACTGGATCTTCGCGGTCGGCGGCAACAAGGACGCCGCCCGCGCGGTCGGCGTCCCGGTCACCAGGACCAAGATCGGCCTCTACATGGGAGTGGGCTTCGGCGCCTGGATCTCGGGCCAGCACCTGCTCTTCTCCTACGACGTCGTCCAGTCCGGCGAGGGCGTCGGCAACGAGCTGATCTACATCATCGCGGCCGTCATCGGCGGCTGCCTGATCACCGGCGGCTACGGCAGCGCCGTCGGCTCGGCGGTCGGCGCGTTCATCTTCGGCATGACCAGCAAGGGCATCGTCTTCGCCGAGTGGAACCCCGACTGGTTCAAGTTCTTCCTCGGAGCGATGCTGCTCCTCGCGACCCTGCTCAACGCCTGGGTCCGCAAGCGCGCGGAGGCCACCACATGACGCAGACCGGAAGCCGTACGGCGCTCGTCGAGCTGTCCGACGTCAGCAAGAACTACGGCAACGTACGCGCCCTCGAAGGCGTGTCCCTGGAGGTCCACGCCGGGGAGATCACCTGCGTCCTGGGCGACAACGGCGCGGGCAAGTCCACCCTCATCAAGATCATCGCCGGGTTGCACCAGCACGACGGCGGCACGCTGAGCCTGGACGGCGAGGAAACCCGTCTCTCCTCCCCGCGCGAGGCGCTGGACCGCGGCATCGCCACCGTCTACCAGGACCTGGCCGTCGTCCCCCTCATGCCGGTCTGGCGCAACTTCTTCCTCGGCTCCGAGCCGCGCAAGGGCGTCGCCCCGTTCAAGCGCATGGACGTCGACCACATGCGCCGCACCACCCACGCGGAACTCCTGCGCATGGGCATCGACCTCCGCGACGTCGACCAGCCCATCGGCACCCTCTCCGGCGGCGAGCGCCAGTGCGTGGCGATCGCCCGCGCGGTGTACTTCGGCGCGAAGGTCCTGGTGCTCGACGAACCGACGGCGGCACTGGGGGTGAAGCAGTCGGGTGTGGTCCTGAAATATGTGGCGGCGGCACGTGACCAGGGCCTGGGTGTCGTACTCATCACCCACAACCCACACCACGCGTACCTGGTGGGTGACCGGTTCGTGCTGCTGAAGCGGGGCACGATGGTGGGCAACCACGAGCGGGACGCCATCACGCTGGACGAGCTGACGCGCCAGATGGCAGGCGGAAACGAGCTGGACGATCTACGCCACGAACTGCAACGCCCCTCCTAGGGGCGCGGGGCTGTGCCATGTGCGGCTCCGCCGCGCGGGCGCGACCAGCCACAACGCACCCGCACCCGGCAACGAACCGTTCCGCCCACCCCCCGCCCATTCGGCACCCGGCGTGAGCGTGCGGCACAATCGCACCCGATGAGCACCTACCGCGACTTCACCGCCCCCATCGGCTCCCGCCGCGCCCCGGTCCTGCGCACCGTGGGCACCAGGGAACGCCGCTCACACCTCACGGCACCCCGCGTGCCCACGGTCGGCATCGACATCGGCGGCACGAAGGTCATGGCGGGTGTCGTCGACGCCGACGGCAACATCCTGGAGAAGCTCCGCACGGAGACCCCGGACAAGTCCAAGAGCCCGAAGGTCGTCGAGGACACGATCGTCGAGCTGGTCCTGGACCTCTCCGACCGGCACGACGTGCACGCCGTCGGTATCGGCGCGGCCGGCTGGGTCGACGCCGACCGCAACCGCGTGCTGTTCGCCCCCCACCTGTCCTGGCGCAACGAACCGCTGCGCGACCGCATCGCCGGCCGCCTCGCGGTCCCCGTCCTGGTGGACAACGACGCCAACACCGCCGCCTGGGCCGAGTGGCGCTTCGGCGCCGGCCGCGGCGAGGACCACCTCGTCATGATCACGCTCGGCACCGGCATCGGCGGCGCGATCCTGGAGGACGGCCAGGTCAAGCGCGGCAAGTACGGCGTCGCCGGCGAGTTCGGGCACATGCAGGTCGTCCCCGGCGGCCATCGCTGCCCGTGCGGCAACCGCGGCTGCTGGGAGCAGTACAGCTCGGGGAACGCCCTGGTCAGGGAGGCCCGCGAGATGGCCGCCGCCGACTCGCCGGTGGCGTACGGGATCATCGAGCACGTCAAGGGCAGCATCGGCGACATCAGCGGCCCCATGATCACCGAGCTGGCCCGCGAGGGCGACGCCATGTGCGTCGAGCTGCTCCAGGACATCGGACAGTGGCTCGGCGTCGGCATCGCGAACCTCGCCGCGGCCCTCGACCCGTCCTGCTTCGTCATCGGCGGTGGCGTCAGCGCCGCCGACGACCTGCTGATCGGCCCCGCGCGCGACGCCTTCAAGCGCCAGCTGACCGGCCGCGGCTACCGCCCCGAGGCCCGCATCGTCCGGGCCCAGCTCGGCCCGGAGGCCGGCATGGTGGGCGCCGCCGACCTGGCCCGGCTGGTCGCCCGCCGGTTCCGCCGGGCCAAGCGGCGCCGGGTGGAGCGGTACGAGCGCTACGAGCGGTACGCCGAGGCCCGCCGCACGTCCGGGGAGTCGCTGTGACGGAATCCCTGCCCCACCAGCCCGGCCCCCCGGAGGCGACCGGCCCCGCGGCGGAGGACCGCCGGCACATGATCCGCCGGCGTGCGCTCACCCTGATCACCATCGTGCTGCTCATCGGCGTCCCCGCCGGCTACCTCGCGATCTCCGCCAGCCAGAGCCGCGACAGCGGCCGGGACAAGGAGGCGAAGTACGCGGCGACCGGCATGACCGAGGGCTGGCCCTCCAAGCTGCAGCGCCGCATCTACGAGGTGCCCGTCCCGGTGCCGGCCGAAGAGGTCGCGTACTACGAGACGAACAACTGGAAGACCAGCCGGCTCTACGTCCAGTTCGAGACCACCGCCGCCGGGCTCGACGTCTTCCTGGCCGGACTGGGCGTCGACCGGGACGCGCTGAAGAAGGGCAAAATCGCGATCAGCGACCGCGCCCAGCGGGTCACCGGCTGGGAGTTCGGCGGGTCCGGCTCCTGGTGGGGCGTCGTCAACGAGCAGAAGGACCCGGCGCCGACCCAGGACGTCGTCGTGAACATGGAGAACCCGGACTATCCGATGGTGTACGTCGTCTCACACACCGTTCCGTAGGGCCCGGAGGTCCAGGCCAGGTGGCCCGGGCCCCGGCGGCAGGCCGTCGGAGCCGATTGTCAGACCCCGCCCGTAGAGTCGAAGACATCTGATCGGGCAGACGGGCGGGAGGTGACAGGACGTATGGGTGACGTGGCCGTGACGGAGACGAGGCGGGCCGAGGCGCCGACGGCGTCCGTCCCCGTGCGGCTCGCGGCCGTCTTCCTGCCCGCGCCGCTCCCGCGCGGGGGACGGATCGCCTTCTGGGACCCCGCCGGCGGCCCGGTCGCCGGGGAGGCGGAAGAAGACCGGCCCGGCGAACCGACGGAGCTGACCGTCGTACGGCGGCACGGCGCCGGGGTGCGGCGCGGGACCGCACCCGCGCTGTCGCTGCCGCTCGCCGAGGCGCTGCCGCTGCTGGTGCGCGCCCGGCACGACCCGGCCGCCCACCCGGCCACCGCCTGCTGGGGCGCGGCGGCCCTGCACGCCCTGCGGCTCACCGCGCGCGGCCGGCTGC
>NZ_MULI01000048.1 GCF_002939385.1 Streptomyces sp. MH60
GGCCGCCATGGTCGGCGCCGCGGAGGCGTCGTCCCCGCCGGGCAGCCGGTCCAGGAGCAGGGAGGGCCGTACGGCGACCACCGCGAGCGCCGCCAGCACGAGGACGCCGACGACCGCGCCGATCAGGCGCCGGCGCGGGCGGCCGTCGCCCTTCGGGGCGGGGTGCGGGGCACGCCACGGCGTGGGCTCCTCCTCGCGCAACCGCCGGGCCACCATCCGCGCCCGCGCCGACGGCTCCTTGGGCGCGGAGGCGGCACCGCCTTCGGCGGCCTCGCGCAGGAACGCCTCCAACTGCTCGTCGGAGATCGAGGGGGCCGGTTCGTCGCCGGAACGGTCGGGAGGGGGCGGGACGGGACTCACGGGCTCACTTCCTGGTGACGGTGACGGGGGCGGGGGCAGTGACGGTGGCGGTGACGGTGGCCGTGGCGGTGGCGAGTGGGTACGGGCGGCCGGGGCCGGGCTCCCGGCGATCAATCGGGTCGTGTCAGGCACGCAGATACGTCAGCACGGCCAGCACCCTGCGGTGGGTCTCGGTCGCCGGGGGCAGGTCGAGTTTGGTGAGGATGCTGCCGATGTGCTTGCCCACGGCCGCCTCGGAGACGACGAGTTCACCGGCGATGGCCGCGTTGGACCTGCCCTCCGCGATCAGCGCGAGCACCTCGCGCTCGCGCGGGCTGAGCCGCTCCAGCGGGTCCCGGCGGCGGCGCAGCAACTGGCGTACCACCTCCGGGTCGACGACCGTGCCGCCGTCCGCGACCTCGGCCAGCGCGTCGACGAACTCCTCGACCTGGCCGACGCGGTCCTTGAGCAGATAGCCGACGCCGGTGCCGTCGCCGGAATCCAGCAGCCCGGCCGCGTAGGCCCGTTGGACGTACTGGCTGAGGACCAGGACGGGCAGGGTGGGCCGCTCCTCGCGCAGCCGTACGGCCGCGTGCAGGCCCTCGTCCTGGAAGCCGGGCGGCATGCGGACGTCGGTGACGACGACGTCCGGGACGTGCTCCCGCACGGCCGCGACGAGGGCCTCCGCGTCGCCGACGGCCGCCACGACCTCGTGGCCGAAGCGGGTGAGCAGGCCGGTCAGGCCGTCCCGCAGCAGCACGCTGTCCTCGGCCAGTACTACGCGCAGGGGTCGCGGGGGCCGCACGGATCGCAAGGAATCTCCACGCTCAGCAGGGTCGGTCCGCCCGGCGGGCTGGACAGGGAGAGTCTGCCATCCAGGACCGACACCCGGTCGGCGAGACCGGTCAGCCCGCTGCCCGCCGCGGCGTCGGCCCCGCCCCGGCCGTCGTCGCGGACCCGCAGCACGAGCCGTCCGTCGCGGTGGCCGCCGGTCACCTCCGCGCGGGCGGCGCCGCTGTGCCTGCCGATGTTGGCGAGGGCCTCGCAGACCACGAAGTAGGCGGCGGCCTCGACCGCCTGGGGCAGCCGTCCGGGCAGTTCCAGGGCGACGTCGACGGGGACGGCGGAGCGGTCGGCGGCGTCGGCGACGGCCGCCGGCAGGCCGTAGTCGGCGAGGACCTTGGGGTGGATGCCCTGGATGAGTTCGCGCAGTTCCTCCAGGGCCTTGCCCGCCTCGCCGTGCGCCTTGGCGAGCTGGTCGGCCAGGGGCCCCGGCGGGGCGTCCAGGCGGGCCAGGCCGAGGGCCATGGTCAGGGCGACGAGGCGCTGCTGGGCGCCGTCGTGCAGGTCGCGTTCGATCCGGCGCCGCTCGGCCTCGAAGGCGTCCACCAACCGCACCCGGGAGCGGGTGAGTTCGACGATCCTGGCCTCCGGGTAGCCCTCGCGCGGGGCGCCCACGAGCACGCGGGCCAGCTCGGCCCGCGCGCCCGCCGCGAGGCCCAGCGCGTAGCCGCCCAGGGCCAGGAGCAGCAGTCCGAGCACCGCGACGCCGAACGCGGCCGGCCAGCTGGTGACCGTCCACTGCTTGAGGACCTTCGCCTCCTCGCCGCCGCCGTACGTGGCCATCAGCAGCGGAGTGGCGACGAGATGGAGGGGTGCCGCCAGGGCGAGTGCGACGACCAGGGCGTCCAGCGGCCAGAGCAGCAGGGCGAACAGCAGCGCGTGGCCCAGCTCCCGCCAGGTCGCCCGCTCCCGCAGCCGGGTGATCAGCCAGGGCCAGGGGCCGGTGGCGGGCGGCTGCCGTACGGGCCGGGTGGGGGCCGGGACACGGTCGACCAGGCGCAGCCGGTGCCGTTCGAGGCGGGCCACGGGGATGCCGAGCAGGGCGGTGAGCACCAGCAGCGGCAGGCCCACCAGGACCACCGAGAGCACGCCCGAGAGGGCGAGGGCGGTCACCGCCCCCACCAGGACCGCGGCGCCGGCCACCGCCCCCGTCACCAGGTAGGCGACGGCACGCCAGGGCCAGGCCGAGAGCAGGTAGCCGTGGACGGACAGGGCCTGCCACACGGTGCGGGAGCCGGGAGGGCGGGGATCGGGGCCGGGGTGCATGCGGATCACCGTAGGACCCGTGCGTGCGGCGCGGCCATCGGTCCAGTGGGCGTCCGGGGGGTATGGCCCGCCCTACCCCCGTTCTCGCCCCTGCCGCACTGCGCCGGGGCGGTCGCGGGCGGTTTCGTGGTGCCGGTCAGCGAGTGATCAGGCAAGTCGCCATCCGGCGCCCGATGAACGGGGGCACATGAAAACTGGACCGAACCACACCGACGACACCGACGACGTGGTCCGGCTGCGCTCCGTCAGCCGGCGGTACGGGGCGGGCGACGGCGCGGTGACGGCCCTCGACGCCGTCTCCGCCGCCTTCGCCCGGGGCACGTTCACCGCGGTGATGGGCCCCTCCGGCTCGGGCAAGTCGACCTTCCTGCAGTGCGCGGCCGGTCTCGACCGGCCCACCTCGGGCTCGGTCCTCCTCGGCGGCACCGAGCTGACCGGGCTGAGCGAGCGGCGGCTGACGCTGCTGCGCAGGGAACGCGTCGGCTTCGTCTTCCAGGCGTTCAACCTGCTGCCGTCCCTGACCGCCGAGCAGAACGTCGCGCTCCCCCTGCGGCTGTCCGGCCGCCGCCCGCCCCGCGGCCGGGTGCGCGAGGTGCTGGGCCGGGTGGGTCTCGCCGACCGCGCCCGGCACCGGCCCACCGAGCTGTCCGGCGGCCAGCAGCAACGCGTCGCCCTGGCCCGCGCGTTGGTCACCCGCCCCGAGGTGGTGTTCGCCGACGAGCCGACGGGGGCGCTGGACTCCCGCACCGGCCGCGAGGTGCTGGCCCTGCTGCGCGGCATGGTCGACGTCGACGGCCAGACGGTCGTCATGGTCACCCACGACCCGGTGGCCGCCGCCCGCGCCGACCGCGTGCTGTTCCTCGCCGACGGCCGCGTCCACGACGAACTGACCGGCTCCGGAGCAGAGGCCATCGCCGCCCGCATGACCCACCTGGAGGCCACCCCGTGCTGAGCAGCACTCCACAGGGCAAGCCCCCGCCCCGGGCCGCCCTCGCCCGCCCCACCGCCACCCCCACCCCCCGGCCGGAGGCCACCCCGTGCTGACCCTCACCCTGTGCACCCTGCGCGCCCGTTGGGTCTCCTTCGTCGGGAGCTTCGTGGCGTTGGCGCTGGGGGTCGCACTGCTGACCGTCACGGGGCTGGCGCTGGCCGCCTCGCTGGACGCGCCCGACCGGGCGCCGGAGCGGTTCGCCGCCGCTCCGGTGGTGGTGCGGGGGCAGGACACCCTGCGGGTGCCGACGCCCTCCGGGGAGCGTACGGAGGAGCTGGCCCGGCCGCGTGCCGTGCCCGGCGCCGTCGTGGCCCGGCTGGAGCGGCTCGGCACCGTCGTCGAGGACCGGTCCTTCCCGGTACGCGTCCGGGGCGGGCAGAGCCCCGGTGAGCTGGTGGGCCACCCCTGGTCCACGGCCGCGTTCGCCCCGTACCGGATCGACGCGGGCCGCGCGCCCCGCACCGCCGACGAGGTCGTCGTCACCGGCGGCTGGGCCGTGCCGGGCGAGCGGGTGCGCACGGACCGGGGCACCCTGCGGGTGGTGGGGACCGTGCCCGGCCTCGGGTTCGAGGACGCCGTCTTCTTCACCGACGCGCGGGCCGCCGCACTCGCCCCGGTCAGCGTCCAGTCGGCGGTCGACGCGGAGGCGTCCGCCGTACGGGAGGCGGTACGGGACGCCGTACGGGACTCGGTGCCGGACAGTGCGGGTGTCCGGGTGCTCACCGGGGACGAGCGGCGGTTCGCGGACGCCGACCCCGGCCGGGACGCCGAGGCGCTGACCGCGCTGAACGCCCTGTTCGGCACGGCCGGCGGCGTCACCGCGTTCGTGTCGGTGTTCGTCGTGGCGTCCACCTTCGCCTTCGCGGTCGCCCAGCGGCGCCGGGAGTTCGGGCTGCTGCGCACGGCCGGGGCGACGCCGGGACAGCTCCGCCGGACGGTGGTCGCCGAGGCCGCGCTGGTCGGCGTCCTCGCCTCCGGCACGGGCTGCGTGCTCGGCGCGTACGGTGCGCCGCCGCTGGTGCGCCGGGTGGCCGACGAGGGCCTGGCCCCGGCCTGGTTCACCCTCGGCGACCACACCTGGCCCTTTCACCTGGCCTTCTGGACCGGGCTGCTGGTCGCCCTGTGCGGCGTGGTCGCGGCGTCCTGGCGGGCGGGGCGCACCGCCCCGGTCGAGGCGCTGCGGGAGGCGTCGGTGGACGCCGGCGCGATGACCCGGGGTCGGTGGCTGGTCGGGCTGGGGCTGCTGCTGACCGCCCTGGTGACCCTCGTCCTCGCCCTCGCGGACGACCCCGGCGACCTGCTGCACCGCAAGACCTATGTGACGCGCCCGATGCCGCTGATCGCCGCGGCCGCGCTGCTCGCACCGGTCGTGGTGCGCCCGCTGACCCGGCTGCTGACCTGGCTGCCGGCCCGCCTGCCGGGCGCCACGGGCCTGCTGGTCCGGGAGAACGCGGCGGCCGGGGTCCGCCGTACCGCGGCCCTCGCGGCGCCCGTCCTGGTCACGGTCGCGCTCACGGGCTCGCTGCTCGGCACCGTCGCGACCCTGGACGGGGCGGAGGCCGCCGAGGCACGGGAGCGGACCACCGCCGCCTTCGTGGTCACGGCCCCGCCCGGAGCGGGCTTCGACCCGGCGGCCGTGCAGCGCCTGCGCGCGGTGCCCTGGGCGCGGATCTCCCCGAGCGCGTCGGGCGCGGTGTACGTCCTGGAGGACGGCGTGGCCCTGATCCGGTCCGACGCGCGAGCCGTCGCCGACCCCGGCGCCCTCGCCGCGACCACCCGGCTCCCCCTCGCGCGGGGGCGGGTCACCGGCCTGGACGACCACTCGATCATCGTCAACGAGGAGTGGGAGGAGCACACGGTCGGCCGCAGCGTGCGGGTCCGGCTCGGGGACGGCACGCCGAGGTCGCTGCGCATCGCCGCGGTGATGCGCACCGGCACCGGTGGCAACGGCGTCTACGTCACCGCGGCCAACGCCGCCGGCGCCCCCGTCGACCGGGTGGACGTGGCCCTCGCCGACGGCGCCGACGCCGACACGGTGGCCGCCGGGCTGCGCGAGGCGGTGGCGGCGTCCGGCGGACGGGTGGCGAGCGGGACCGAGTGGGCCGCGGCGGCCTCCCCCGGGCCCGGGGGCGCGACGCGGGCGGGCCTGCTCCTGGTCCTCGGCATCGCCCTGCTCTACACGGGGATCTCCGTGGTCAACACCCTGCTGATGGCGACGTCCGACCGGGTCCGCGAGCTGGCCGTACTGCGGCTCGCCGGAGCCACCGACGGGCAGGTGCTGCGGCTGGTCGCCGTCGAGTCGCTGACGGTCGCCGCGGCCGGTGCCCTCCTCGGGCTGGCCGTCGCCTGGCTCGACCTGGCCGGGACGGGGGCGGCGCTGGGCCTGCTCTCGGTCCCCGCCGCGCCGGTGGTGCCGTGGGCGGCCGTCGGCACGGCCGCGGGTGCCTGCGCGGTGCTCGCGGTCGTCGCCTCGGTGGTCCCGGCGGGCCTGGCCCTGCGCCGCCGGGCGGTGGAGGCCGCCGGCATCCGGGAGTGACGACCGGTGGAATGGCGAAAGGGCCCGTACGACCGAAGTCGTACGGGCCCTTTCAGGCATCAGCCCATGTCAGGTCGGCTGGACCGACAAGCAAGCGGAGCTTACTTGTTGATCTTGGTGACCTGGCCGGCGCCCACGGTCCGGCCACCCTCGCGGATGGCGAACTTCAGGCCCTCTTCCATGGCGACGGGCTGGATGAGCTCCACCTTCATCTCGGTGTTGTCACCCGGCATGACCATCTCGGTGCCCTCGGGGAGGGTCACGACGCCGGTCACGTCCGTCGTACGGAAGTAGAACTGCGGACGGTAGTTGTTGAAGAAGGGGGTGTGACGGCCACCCTCGTCCTTCGACAGGATGTAGGCCTGGGCCTCGAACTCGGTGTGCGGGGTGACCGAGCCCGGCTTGATGATGACCTGGCCGCGCTCGACGTCCTCGCGCTTGATGCCACGAAGCAGCAGACCGACGTTCTCACCGGCCTGGCCCTCGTCGAGGAGCTTCCGGAACATCTCGATGCCGGTGACCGTGGTGGTGGTCTTCTCCTGCTTGATGCCCACGATGTCGACGGTCTCGTTGACCTTGAGGATGCCGCGCTCGATACGACCGGTGACGACGGTGCCACGACCGGTGATCGTGAAGACGTCCTCGATCGGCATCAGGAACGGCTTGTCGACGTCACGCTCGGGCTGCGGGATGTTCTCGTCGACGGCCTTCATGAGCTCGAGGACGGAGTTGCCCCACTCCTTGTCGCCCTCGAGGGCCTTGAGCGCCGAGACCTTGACGACCGGCAGGTCGTCGCCCGGGAACTCGTACTCGGAGAGGAGCTCACGCACCTCGAGCTCGACGAGCTCCAGGATCTCCTCGTCGTCCACCATGTCGGCCTTGTTCAGCGCGACGACGATGTACGGAACGCCGACCTGGCGGGCCAGGAGCACGTGCTCCTTGGTCTGCGGCATCGGGCCGTCGGTCGCGGCGACCACGAGGATGGCGCCGTCCATCTGCGCCGCACCCGTGATCATGTTCTTGATGTAGTCCGCGTGACCGGGGCAGTCGACGTGCGCGTAGTGGCGCGTCTCGGTCTGGTACTCGACGTGCGCGATGGAGATCGTGATACCGCGCTGGCGCTCCTCGGGAGCCTTGTCGATCTGGTCGAAGGCCGAGGCCTCGTTCAGCTCGGGGTACGCGTCGTGCAGCACCTTGGTAATGGCGGCCGTGAGGGTCGTCTTACCGTGGTCGATGTGACCGATGGTGCCGATGTTGACGTGCGGCTTAGTCCGCTCGAACTTCGCCTTCGCCACTGGGGTCCTCCTGTGGAGTGGTTCTGTACGCCTTACTCATCGGCGCCAGGTGATCTTTGCTGGAAAGCCCGGGTGCCGGGGGCATTCCGCCGATTTCACGGCGGAATGCCCCATGCAGGCTCCGGGGTCAAGCCTAAAGCGTGTTCGCGGGGTCCGTTAAACGGAGTCCGTCACTCGCCCTTGGCCTTCGCGATGATCTCCTCGGCGACGTTCCGGGGAACCTCGGCGTAGGAGTCGAACTGCATCGAGTAGCTTGCGCGACCCGACGTCTTGCTGCGGAGGTCCCCGACATAGCCGAACATCTCCGACAGCGGCACGAGGCCCTTCACGACGCGGGCACCCATCCGCTCCTCCATGGCCTGGATCTGGCCACGGCGGGAGTTGATGTCACCGATGACGTCGCCCATGTAGTCCTCGGGTGTGGTGACCTCGACGGCCATCATCGGCTCCAGGAGCACGGGCGAAGCCTTGCGCGCGGCCTCCTTGAACGCCTGCGAACCGGCGATCTTGAAGGCGAGCTCGGAGGAGTCGACCTCGTGGTAGCCACCGTCGATGAGCGTGACGCGGACGCCCGTCATCTCGTAGCCGGCCAGGATGCCGAACTGCATGGCCTCCTGCGCACCGGCGTCCACCGAAGGGATGTACTCCTTCGGGATGCGGCCACCGGTCACCTTGTTCACGAACTCGTACGAGGCGTCGCCGCCCTCGATCGGCTCGATCGCGATCTGCACCTTGGCGAACTGACCGGTACCACCGGTCTGCTTCTTGTGGGTGTAGTCCACGCGCTCGACGGTCTTGCGGATCGTCTCACGGTAGGCGACCTGAGGCTTGCCGACGTTGGCCTCGACCTTGAACTCACGGCGCATGCGGTCGACCAGCACCTCGAGGTGCAGCTCGCCCATACCACCGATGATGGTCTGGCCCGTCTCCTCGTTCGTGCTGACCTGGAAGGAGGGGTCCTCCTCGGCCAGGCGCTGGATCGCGACGCCGAGCTTCTCCTGGTCGCCCTTCGACTTGGGCTCGATGGCGACCTGGATGACCGGCGCCGGGAAGTCCATGGACTCCAGGATGACCGGGCTCTTGTCGTCGGACAGCGTCTCACCGGTGGTGGTCTGCTTCAGACCCATGACGGCGACGATGTCACCGGCGCCCACCGACTCGATCTCCTCACGCTTGTTGGCGTGCATGCGGTAGATCTTGCCGATGCGCTCCTTGCGGCCCTTGACGGAGTTCAGCACCGCGGTGCCGGACTCTAGGCGGCCGGAGTACACCCGGACGAAGGTGAGCTTGCCGAGGTGCGGGTCGCTCATGATCTTGAAGGCGAGCGCGGCGAGCGGCTCGTCCTCCGACGGCTTGCGCTTGACGACGACCTCGGGGTCCTTGACGTCGTGACCCTCGATGGCCTCGACGTCGAGCGGGGTCGGCAGGTAGCGCACGACCGCGTCGAGCAGGGGCTGGACGCCCTTGTTCTTGAACGCGGTGCCGCAGAACACCGGGGTGACCGTGGTGTCGCTGGACTTGCCGGAGGCGATGGTGATGCGACGGATCGCGGCGTACAGCTGCTCCTCGGTGGGCTCCTCGCCCTCCAGGTACAGCTCCATGATCTCTTCGTCGTTCTCCGCGACGGCCTCGACCAGCTTGCCGCGCCACTCCTCGGCGGCCTCGGTGTGCGTGGCCGGGATGTCGACGGTGTCGTACATCTCGCCCTTGGCGGCCTCGGCGGACCACACGAGCGCCTTCATGCGGACCAGGTCCACGACGCCCTTGAAGTCGGCCTCGGCGCCGATCGGGAGCTGCATGACGAGCGGCTGGGCACCCAGGCGGTCCGAGATCATCTCCACGCAGCGGTGGAACTCGGCGCCGGTGCGGTCCAGCTTGTTGACGAAGCAGATACGCGGCACGCCGTAACGGTCGGCCTGACGCCACACCGTCTCGGACTGCGGCTCGACACCGGCGACACCGTCGAACACGGTCACGGCACCGTCGAGCACCCGCAGGGAACGCTCCACCTCGACGGTGAAGTCGACGTGCCCCGGGGTGTCGATGATGTTGATCGTGTAGTCGTTGTCCTCGAGCGGCCAGTGACAGGTGGTCGCAGCAGACGTGATCGTGATGCCACGCTCCTGCTCCTGCTCCATCCAGTCCATCGTGGCGGCGCCGTCGTGGACCTCACCGATCTTGTACGACACGCCGGTGTAGAACAGGATCCGCTCGGTGGTGGTCGTCTTGCCCGCGTCGATGTGGGCCATGATCCCGATGTTGCGGACCTTGGCCAGGTCAAGTGAAGTGGTAGCCATAAGGCTTCAGTCTTCTCTCGGTCTCGATGTGGGTAGCGACTACCAGCGGTAGTGCGCGAAGGCCTTGTTGGACTCGGCCATCTTGTGCGTGTCCTCGCGCTTCTTCACAGCGGCACCCAGGCCGTTGGAGGCGTCGAGGAGCTCGTTGAGCAGACGCTCGGTCATGGTCTTCTCGCGACGGGCGCGGGAGTAACCGACGAGCCAGCGCAGCGCGAGGGTGTTGGCGCGACCGGGCTTGACCTCGATCGGCACCTGGTACGTCGCACCACCGACACGGCGGGACTTGACCTCGAGGGTCGGCTTGATGTTCTCGAGAGCGCGCTTGAGCGTGATGACCGGGTCGTTGCCGGTCTTCTCGCGCAGACCCTCCATGGCGCCGTAGACGATGCGCTCGGCGGTGGAGCGCTTGCCGTTCAGCAGCACCTTGTTGATCAGGGAGGTCACCAGAGGAGAACCGTAGACCGGGTCGATGATGACCGGGCGCTTCGGGGCGGGGCCCTTACGAGGCATTCTTACTTCTCCTTCTTGGCGCCGTAGCGGCTGCGGGCCTGCTTGCGGTTCTTGACACCCTGGGTGTCGAGGGAGCCGCGGATGATCTTGTAACGAACACCCGGCAGGTCCTTCACACGGCCGCCGCGCACGAGCACGATGGAGTGCTCCTGCAGGTTGTGCCCCTCACCCGGAATGTAAGCAGTGACCTCGATCCCGCTGGTCAGACGCACACGCGCGACCTTACGCAGGGCCGAGTTCGGCTTCTTCGGGGTGGTCGTGAACACACGCGTGCAGACGCCACGGCGCTGAGGGGAACCCTCGAGTGCGGGCGTCTTGTTCTTCTCGACCTTGTCCTGCCGGCCCTTGCGGACCAGCTGCTGGATCGTAGGCACTACTTCTCCGGTTTCTGTGTGCCGAATGGTGGAGCTAACCTGGAACGCCACCGACCCACGCGGTCGGGTGTGTCGAAGCCGCGAACTCCGCCCGCGAGACGGAAGGAGACGCGAAATGCGGTGGCCACACACGGCCCCGATGCGGCTGTAGACACGCACGAGGGCCAGGGCACACCCCAGGCACAAGGTCTGAGCGTACCTAGCGCATTCGCTGCGGTCAAAACAAATGGGCGACACCGGCATACCCGCCCGGTTCACCCCACTTTGCCCTGCTCGGCGGAAGCCGTCTCAGGCCCTCGGCAGCGGGACGCGCCGCGCGTCGTCGTCCGTGCCGTCGGGTGCGGGTCGGGAGGAGGCCGGGGGTGCGGGCGCCGCCGTGTCGTGGCGGACGAAGTAGGTCGGCCGGTTCTGCACGGCCGTGTATATGCGCCCGACGTATTCACCGAGGAGGCCGACGCAGACCAGCTGCACGGCGCCGATGAAGACGATGCCGGTGAACAGCGAGGTCCAGCCGGGGACCGTGCGGCCCAGGGCGAACGCGGTCAGCGTGTAGACCAGCAGCCCCAGGCAGACCAGGAACGCGCCGCCGCCCAGCCAGGTGGCGATGCGCAGCGGGGCCGCGGAGAAGCCGGTGACGCTGTCGACCGCCAGGCGGATCATCCGCCCCAGCGGGTACTTCGTACGGCCCGCCGTACGCGGAGCGCGCTCGTACGTCACCTGCCCGCTCGGGAAGCCCAGCCAGGGCACCAGCAGGCGGTACACCCGCTGCTGGTCCGGGAGCGCCTTGAGCGCCTCCACGGCGGCCCGGCTCAGCAGCCGGAAGTCCCCGGCCTGGGCGGGGACCGAGGGACCGGCCAGGCGCCGCATGAGCCGGTAGTAGAAGCCCGCCGTCCACCGCTTGAACCCGGAGTCGCTGCTGCGGTCCGCGCGGACCCCGTACACGATGTCGAGGCCCTCCGCGCGGGCCAGCGCCAGCATGTCGGGGATCTTCTCCGGCGGGTCCTGGAGGTCGGCGTCCAGGCTGACCACGTAGGCGCCGCGGGCCCGGTCGAGGCCCGCCGTGAGGGCCGCCTGGTGGCCGGAGTTGCGCCGCAGGGCGACCACGCGCAGCTCCGGCCAGCCCAGCCGGAAGGCGTCGAGCAGCTCCGCCGTGCGGTCGACGCTGCCGTCGTCGACGGCGACGACCTCGTGCGGCACGCCCAGCTCGGTGAGGACCGGACGCAGTCTGGTGACCAGCGCGGGCAGGACGTCCTCCTCGTTGAACATCGGAATGACGACCGACAGCACGACCGGTTCGTGCCGCTCCGCGTTCCGTCCCTCGGGCACCGCGCCTCCCTCCGCATGACCTTGAGTACAGATGTGCGACTCTTGTGCGATCTTATGGCAGCAATTGACGGTTGAGGGTGGCCCGAGGGGGATGACAGCCATGGACACGGCTGCCGACGACACGGTGACCGACGGGCCGGCCGGCACCGGCGAACGACCGCCCGGCGAGGCCGCGGCACGCTCCTGGCGGAGCTGGCCCCCCGCCCTCCCGGCCGGCGCGCGGCCCTACCTCGCCCCCCTGGTGCTGTACGGCGTCACCAAGCTCGTCGGCCTCGGGGTCTTCGCCTCCCTCCTGACGTACGCCGGGGACTTCCGGGGGAAGAACCCGCGCTTCGGCGGCGGCGCCCACTGGTGGGACGTGCTGGGCACCTGGGACGGCTGGTGGTACCTCCAGGTCGCCGAGCACGGGTACAGCCCCGCCCTGGTGCGGCTCGGCGGCGACGGCCTGTTCACGGTCCAGCAGAACTCGGTCGCGTTCTTCCCGCTCTACCCGGCGCTCATCCGCATGGTCTCGGAGTCCACCGGCCTCGGCCTGTACGGCTCCGGGATCCTGGTCTCCGTCCTCACGTCGTTCGTCGCCGCGGCCGGGATCTACGCCGTGATCTCGCTGATCGCGGGAGCGCGGGCGGGCACCGTCGCGGCCGGGCTGTGGGCGGTGGCGCCCGGCGCGGGCGTCGAGTGGGCGGTGTACTCCGAGTCCCTGTTCGTCGCCATCGCCGCCTGGGCCTGCTACGCCGTGATGAAGGGGCGCTGGGTGGCGGCGGGCCTGCTGGCCTTCACCGCGGGCCTGAACCGGCCCACCTCCGCCGTCCTCATAGGCGCCGTGGGCCTCGCCGCGCTGGTGACGCTGGCCCGCCCCGCGTCCCGGCGCGAACACGGCGTACGCGGCCCGGTGTACGCGATGCTCGTCGCGCCGCTCGGCCTGCTCTCCTACATCGCCTGGGTCGGTTACCGCACCGGCGAGGCCACGGCCTACTTCACCCTCCAGCGCGAGGGCTGGGCCCACTTCTTCGACTACGGCGCCTACACCTGGGACGTCCTGCGCAACCTCGCGGTGGGCCGCGGCGACTACCCCTTCGCCTTCTCCACCCCGGACCTGCTCTCCCTCCAGCTGGTCCTCGCGCTGCCCTTCCTGATCGCGCTGATGCTGCGCAGGAAGCCCCCGCTGGTGCTGGTCGCGTACACCCTGGCGACGATCGTCACGGTCCTGGGCACCCAGCAGATGTTCGGCAACACGATGCGCTACCTGCTCCCCGCCTTCCCCCTGCTCCTCGCCCCGGCGGCGGCCCTGAGCCGCCTGAAGCTGCCGAGCCTGGTGGTCTTCTTCACCACGGCCTCGATCGCCTCCGGCTGGTACGCCCACTACGTGATCTTCGAACTGGGCGTGCCGTAGCCACCGCGCGGTGCGGCGGCGCCGTCCCGTCACAGCGTGAAGAGCAGCCCCGTCACCGCCGCCACCCACATCGCGCCCATGACGGCCGTCAGGGCCGTGTCGTACCCCACCCGCCGGCTCGCCTCGAACAGCAGCATCGCGCGCTCCGGCCTCCCCGGCTCGTGGACGACCTCCACCACGTCACCCACCTCCACCGGGGGGACGGAGTACCTCGACGAGCGGACCGTGAGCTCCTGCCCGGTTCCCGTGGAGTACGTGCAGACCGCCCCCACGTAGCCGCCGCTCGGCCAGTAGTGGCTGATGCATTCGCCCTCGACGCGGGTGCCCGCGGACTCCAGCCGCTTCGCCTTCCGCAGGGCGTACAGATTGGTGCACAGCACCAACGTCGAGCCGCACACCAGGACGACGAGGATGATTCCTATCGCGAGCACGTGACAACTCCCAGGGGCGGAGGGCGGATGGTGCGCGGATCGAACGACGCACGTGATTCTGCCCCGCGGTCCGAGCACGCCGAAGGGCGGCCACCCACTCGGGGTGACCGCCCTTCGGTCGTATCAAGCTGCCCGCTTACTGGTTGTACGGACCGTAGTCGTAGTCCTCCAGCGGAACGGCCTGGCCGGAGCCCGTGCCGAACGGCGAGTAGTCGATGTCGTCGTAGCCGACGGCCGAGTACATCGCGGCCTTGGCCTCCTCGGTCGGCTCCACCCGGATGTTGCGGTAGCGGGACAGGCCCGTACCGGCCGGGATGAGCTTACCGATGATGACGTTCTCCTTGAGGCCGATGAGGCTGTCGGACTTGGCGTTGATCGCCGCGTCCGTCAGGACTCGGGTCGTCTCCTGGAAGGAGGCGGCCGACAGCCAGGATTCCGTCGCCAGCGAGGCCTTGGTGATACCCATCAGCTGCGGACGACCGGAGGCCGGGTGACCGCCCTCCTGGACCACACGACGGTTCTCGGTCTCGAACTTCGTCCGCTCGACCAGCTCGCCGGGCAGCAGCTCGGCGTCGCCGGACTCGATGATCGTCACGCGGCGCAGCATCTGCCGGATGATGATCTCGATGTGCTTGTCGTGGATCGACACGCCCTGCGAGTTGTAGACCTTCTGGACCTCGCCGACCAGGTGGACCTGGACGGCACGCTGACCCAGGATGCGCAGCACGTCGTGCGGGTTGGTGGCACCCACGGTGAGCTTCTGGCCCACCTCGACGTGGTCGCCCTCGCCCACCAGCAGACGGGCACGCTTCGAGATCGGGAACGCCGTCTCGTCGCTGCCGTCGTCGGGGGTGACGACGATCTTCTTGGTCTTCTCGGTCTCCTCGATCCGGACGCGGCCGGAGGCCTCGGAGATCGGGGCGACACCCTTCGGGGTACGGGCCTCGAAGAGCTCGACGACACGCGGCAGACCCTGCGTGATGTCGTCACCGGCCACACCACCGGTGTGGAAGGTACGCATCGTCAGCTGGGTGCCGGGCTCACCGATGGACTGGGCGGCGATGATGCCGACCGCCTCACCGATGTCGACCAGCTTGCCGGTGGCCAGCGAGCGGCCGTAGCACATGGCGCAGGTGCCGACCTGGGACTCGCAGGTCAGGATCGAGCGGGTCTTGACCTCCTCGACGCCGTGGGCGACCAGGGCGTCGATCAGGACGTCACCGAGGTCGACGTTGGCCGGCGCGATCACCTTGCCGTCGATGACGACGTCCTCGGCGAGCATGCGGGCGTAGACGCTGGTCTCGACGTCGTCGGCCTTGCGCAGCGTGCCGTCCGCGTCGCGCACGGCGATCGGCAGCTTGAGGCCGCGCTCGGTGCCGCAGTCCTCCTCGCGGATGATGACGTCCTGGGAGACGTCGACCAGACGACGCGTGAGGTAACCCGAGTCGGCGGTACGCAGAGCGGTGTCCGCCAGACCCTTACGGGCACCGTGCGTGGAGATGAAGTACTCCAGCACGGACAGGCCCTCACGGAAGGACGCCTTGATCGGACGCGGGATCGTCTCGTTCTTCGCGTTCGACACCAGACCACGCATACCGGCGATCTGACGCATCTGCATCATGTTGCCTCGTGCGCCCGAGTTCACCATCATGAAGATCGGGTTGGTCTTCGGGAAGTTGTCGTTCATCGCCTCGGCGACCTCGTTGGTCGCCTTGGTCCAGATCGCGATGAGCTCCTGCGTGCGCTCGTCCTTGGTGATCAGACCACGCTCGTACTGCTTCTGGACCTTCTCGTCCTGCGCCTCGTAACCCTTGACGATCTCCTTCTTCGCCTCGGGAACGACGACGTCGGAGATGGCCACGGTGACGCCGGAACGGGTCGCCCAGAAGAAGCCGGACGCCTTCAGGTTGTCGAGCGTCGCCGCCACGATGACCTTCGGGTACCGCTCGGCGAGGTCGTTGACGATCTCGGAGAGCTGCTTCTTGCCGACCTCGTAGTCGACGAAGGGGTAGTCCTCGGGCAGCAGCTCGTTGAAGAGCGCGCGGCCCAGCGTGGTCTTCAGGGTGAAGGTGTCACCCTGCTGCCACTCCGGCTCACCCTCCTCGCGGGCCGGGGGCTCCCAGCCGCGGGGCGGGATGGTGCCCACCGGGAAGCGGATGTCGACCTTCGACTGGAGCGACAGGTCGCCCGCGTCGAACGCCATGATCGCCTCGGCGGCGGAACCGAAGGAACGGCCCTCGCCCTTGAGGTCGCGGCCCTCGCCGTCGGTGGTGAGGAAGAACAGACCGAGGACCATGTCCTGGGTCGGCATCGTCACCGGACGGCCGTCGGCCGGCTTGAGGATGTTGTTCGAGGACAGCATCAGGATGCGGGCCTCGGCCTGCGCCTCCGCGGACAGCGGCAGGTGCACGGCCATCTGGTCACCGTCGAAGTCCGCGTTGAACGCGGTGCAGACGAGCGGGTGGATCTGGATGGCCTTGCCCTCGACCAGCTGCGGCTCGAAGGCCTGGATGCCGAGGCGGTGCAGGGTGGGCGCACGGTTCAGCAGAACCGGGTGCTCCGCGATGACCTCTTCGAGCACGTCGTACACGACCGTGCGGCCGCGCTCGACCATGCGCTTGGCGCTCTTGATGTTCTGCGCGTGGTTCAGGTCGACCAGGCGCTTCATCACGAACGGCTTGAAGAGCTCCAGCGCCATGGCCTTGGGCAGACCGCACTGGTGCAGCTTCAGCTGCGGGCCGACGACGATGACGGAACGCGCCGAGTAGTCGACTCGCTTGCCGAGCAGGTTCTGACGGAAGCGGCCCTGCTTGCCCTTGAGCATGTCGGACAGCGACTTCAGCGGACGGTTGCCGGGGCCCGTGACCGGGCGGCCGCGGCGGCCGTTGTCGAAGAGCGCGTCGACGGCCTCCTGGAGCATGCGCTTCTCGTTGTTCACGATGATCTCGGGCGCGCCGAGGTCGAGAAGCCGCTTCAGGCGGTTGTTGCGGTTGATCACGCGGCGGTACAGGTCGTTCAGGTCGGAGGTCGCGAAGCGGCCACCGTCCAGCTGCACCATCGGACGCAGGTCCGGCGGGATGACCGGCACGCAGTCGAGCACCATGCCCTTGGGGCTGTTGCTGGTCTGCAGGAACGCGGAGACGACCTTGAGGCGCTTGAGCGCACGGGTCTTCTTCTGGCCCTTGCCGGTGCGGATGATCTCGCGGAGGCGCTCGGCCTCCTCGTCGAGGTCGAAGGACTCCAGGCGCTTCTGCAGGGCAGCCGCCCCCATCGAGCCGTCGAAGTAGGTGCCGAAGCGGTCGCGCAGCTCGCGGTAGAGCAGCTCGTCGCCCTCCAGGTCCTGGACCTTGAGGTTCTTGAACCGGTTCCACACCTCGTCGAGGCGGTCGATCTCGCGCTGCGCACGGTCGCGCAGCTGCTTCATCTCACGCTCGGCACCCTCGCGCACCTTGCGGCGCACGTCGGCCTTGGCGCCCTCGGCCTCCAGCTCGGCCAGGTCGGTCTCGAGCTTCTTGGCGCGGGCCTCCAGGTCGGAGTCGCGGCGCTGCTCGATCTGCTGGCGCTCGACGGAGACGTGGGCCTCCAGCGAGGGCAGGTCGCGCGTACGGCGCTCCTCGTCCACGAAGGTGATCATGTATGCGGCGAAGTAGATGACCTTCTCGAGGTCCTTCGGCGCCAGGTCCAGCAGGTAGCCCAGACGCGACGGGACGCCCTTGAAGTACCAGATGTGGGTGACGGGAGCGGCCAGCTCGATGTGGCCCATCCGCTCACGGCGCACCTTGGCGCGAGTGACCTCGACGCCGCAGCGCTCACAGATGATGCCCTTGAAGCGGACGCGCTTGTACTTGCCGCAGTAGCACTCCCAGTCCCGGGTCGGACCGAAGATCTTCTCGCAGAAGAGTCCGTCCTTCTCGGGCTTGAGGGTGCGGTAGTTGATGGTCTCGGGCTTCTTGACCTCGCCGTGGCTCCACTGACGGATGTCGTCAGCGGTAGCCAGACCGATCCGGAGCTCGTCGAAGAAGTTGACGTCGAGCACTATGCGTCAATCCCTCTCAGGGTTGTAAGTCTGTGGTCTGAAACGGGGGTCGCGGGATCGGCGGGGCCTCTGCGGAAGAGGCCCCGCCTGACTCCCGTCAGACCTCTTCGACGCTGCTCGGCTCGCGCCGCGACAGGTCGATGCCGAGCTCCTCCGCTGCGCGGAAGACGTCCTCGTCGGTGTCACGCATCTCGATGGACATGCCGTCCGAGGACAGCACCTCCACGTTGAGGCACAGGGACTGCATCTCCTTGATGAGCACCTTGAAGGACTCGGGGATGCCGGGCTCAGGGATGTTCTCGCCCTTGACGATGGCCTCGTAGACCTTCACGCGGCCGGTCACGTCGTCGGACTTGATGGTCAGCAGCTCCTGGAGGGCGTACGCGGCGCCGTAAGCCTCCAGCGCCCACACCTCCATCTCACCGAAGCGCTGGCCACCGAACTGGGCCTTACCACCCAGCGGCTGCTGGGTGATCATCGAGTACGGGCCGGTCGACCGGGCGTGCAGCTTGTCGTCGACCAGGTGGTGGAGCTTGAGGATGTACATGTAGCCGACCGAGATCGGCTCCGGGAACGGCTCACCGCTGCGGCCGTCGAACAGCCGCGCCTTGCCGGACGGGAGCACCATGCGCTCGCCGTCCCGGTTCGGGATGGTGTGCTGGAGCAGGCCGGCCAGCTCGTCCTCGCGCGCACCGTCGAAGACCGGGGTGGCGACGTTGGTGCCGGGCTCGACCTTGTCGGCGCCGATGACCTGGAGCCGCTGCGCCCACTCCTCCGCGAGGCCGGAGACGTCCCAGCCGCGGCTGGCGAGCCAGCCGAGGTGGATCTCCAGGACCTGCCCCGGGTTCATTCGGGACGGGACACCCAGCGGGTTCAGGATGATGTCGACGGGCGTGCCGTCCTCCAGGAACGGCATGTCCTCGATCGGGTTGATCTTGGAGATGACGCCCTTGTTGCCGTGCCGGCCGGCGAGCTTGTCACCGTCGGTGATCTTGCGCTTCTGCGCCACGTACACGCGCACCAGCTGGTTCACACCGGGGGGAAGCTCGTCGCCCTCCTCGCGGTCGAAGACGCGGACGCCGATGACCTTGCCGATCTCGCCGTGCGGGACCTTCAGCGAGGTGTCGCGGACCTCACGGGCCTTCTCACCGAAGATCGCACGGAGCAGGCGCTCCTCCGGGGTCAGCTCGGTCTCGCCCTTGGGCGTGACCTTGCCGACCAGGATGTCGCCGGCGACGACCTCGGCACCGATGCGGATGATGCCGCGCTCGTCGAGGTCGGCGAGGACCTCCTCGGAGACGTTCGGGATGTCCCGGGTGATCTCCTCGGGGCCGAGCTTGGTGTCACGGGCGTCGACCTCGTGCTCCTCGATGTGGATCGAGGAGAGGACGTCGTCCTGCACGAGGCGCTGCGACAGGATGATCGCGTCCTCGTAGTTGTGACCCTCCCACGGCATGAACGCGACCAGCAGGTTCTTGCCGAGCGCCATCTCGCCGTTCTCGGTGGCCGGACCGTCGGCGAGGACCTGGCCCTCGATGACGCGGTCGCCCTCGGAGACGATGACCTTCTGGTTGACCGAGGTGCCCTGGTTGGACCGGGAGAACTTGGCCAGGCGGTACGTGATGTACGTGCCGTCGTCGTTGGTCGTGGTGATGTAGTCCGCGGAGACCTCCTGGACCACACCCGCCTTCTCGGCCTTGACCACGTCACCGGCGTCGGCGGCGGAGCGGTACTCCATGCCGGTGCCGACCAGCGGGGACTCGCTCTTGATGAGCGGCACGGCCTGACGCATCATGTTCGCGCCCATGAGGGCACGGTTGGCGTCGTCGTGCTCCAGGAACGGGATCATCGCGGTCGCGACCGACACCATCTGGCGCGGCGAGACGTCCATGTAGTCGACGTCGTCACCGGGGACGTAGTCGACCTCGCCGCCACGACGGCGGACCAGGACGCGGGCCTCGGCGAACCGCATGTCGTCGTTGAGCGTGGCGTTGGCCTGCGCGATGACGAAGCGGTCCTCCTCGTCGGCGGTCAGGTAGTCGACGTCGTCGGTGACCTGGCCCTCGACGACCTTGCGGTACGGCGTCTCGATGAAGCCGAAGGGGTTGATCCGGCCGTACGAGGCGAGCGAGCCGATCAGACCGATGTTCGGGCCTTCGGGCGTCTCGATCGGGCACATGCGGCCGTAGTGCGACGGGTGGACGTCGCGGACCTCGAAGCCGGCCCGCTCACGGGAGAGACCACCCGGGCCGAGGGCGTTCAGACGACGCTTGTGCGTCAGCCCCGACAGCGGGTTGTTCTGGTCCATGAACTGGGACAGCTGGCTGGTGCCGAAGAACTCCTTGATGGAGGCGACGACCGGCCGGATGTTGATCAGGGTCTGCGGCGTGATCGCCTCGACGTCCTGGGTGGTCATGCGCTCACGCACGACGCGCTCCATACGGGCGAGACCCGTACGGACCTGGTTCTGGATCAGCTCGCCGACGTTGCGGATGCGGCGGTTGCCGAAGTGGTCGATGTCGTCGGTCTCGACGACGATCTCCCGGCCCGACTCGCCGACCGTCTCGGTCTCACCGGCGTGCAGCTTCACCAGGTACTTGATGGTGGCGATGACGTCGTCGGTGGTGAGCACGCCGGCGTCCAGCGGCTCGTCCGCGCCGAGCTTCTTGTTCACCTTGTAGCGGCCGACCTTGGCGAGGTCGTAGCGCTTCGGGTTGAAGTAGAGGTTCTCGAGCAGCGTCTGCGCGGCCTCACGCGTGGGGGGCTCGCCCGGACGCAGCTTGCGGTAGATGTCGAGCAGCGCGTCGTCCTGGCCCTGGGTGTGGTCCTTCTCCAGGGTGGCGCGCATGGACTCGTACTCGCCGAACTCCTCCAGGATCTGCTCGGTCGACCAACCGAGAGCCTTGAGCAGGACGGTCACGGACTGCTTGCGCTTGCGGTCGATGCGCACACCGACCATGTCGCGCTTGTCGATCTCCATCTCCAGCCAGGCACCCCGGGACGGGATGATCTTGGCGGAGAAGATGTCCTTGTCGGACGTCTTGTCGATGGAGGAGTCGAAGTAGACACCCGGCGAGCGGACCAGCTGCGACACGACGACACGCTCGGTGCCGTTGATGACGAAGGTGCCCTTGTTCGTCATGAGCGGGAAGTCGCCCATGAAGACCGTCTGGGACTTGATCTCGCCGGTCTCGTTGTTGGTGAACTCGGCGGTGACGAAGAGCGGGGCCGCGTACGTGAAGTCACGGTCCTTGCACTCGTCGATGCTGTTCTTCGGGGGCTCGAAGCGGTGGTCGCGGAACGTCAGCGACATCGACCCGGAGAAGTCCTCGATCGGGGAGATCTCCTCGAAGATCTCCTCCAGACCGGACTTGGTGGGGACGTCCTGACCGGACTCCAGAGCCGACTCGACGCGAGCCTTCCAGGCGTCGTTGCCGAGGAGCCAGTCGAAGCTCTCGGTTTGCAGCGCGAGAAGGTTCGGAACCTCGAGGGGCTCCTTGATCTTTGCAAAGGAGATGCGCAGCGGGGCGGTGCTGGCAGCGTTGTTCGTATTCGCGGTCGAGGCATTGCGCGAGGCGGCCAAGAGGGGGTCCTTCCGAGGGCTCGGACTCACTACGCGCGTACCGGCCCCTCTTCCGGGCACGAAGACAGGGGGTGCCTGATGTGGCTAAAGAGCCAGGTCAGACATGCTCTGGTCGTCAGTGCTCGGGCGAGGGTAGACCCCTGGTGACGGGCAGGGGGCAGCTAACAGGCAGCGCAAAGGGTCAGTGTAGCCACTTGGCACACTGATGTCCAGTGCGGTTCTCGGGGACCGTGTTCACTCCTCGTTGTTCTCACCACCTGTGCGGCAAGGCCTCGCCCTCAACGCACCCAGATACTGCCCTCTTCGCCGTCGATCCATGCCTCGGATTCGGATCCTTGTGACGACGCCCTGAGAATTGCGCGCTGCGTGCGGTTCGTCAAGGCCCCCCTTGCCCAAACCGGTTGTCGCTCGGGAGCTCTCAGGGCCCCGGCGACGGCACGACGAAGATCACCCTACTCTTCACCGTCACGCGTGCAAGGCGACCGCCGCCGCACCCCGGATACGCCGAAGAGCGACCACCCGGATGGATGATCGCTCTTCGGTGCTACGGCGTTACAGACCCTGACGGATCCGTCGTGCCGGTGCGGTCTTACTTGACCTCGACGGAGGCGCCGGCACCCTTGAGGGACTCGGCGGCCTTCTCGGCGGCGTCCTTGGCGACCTTCTCGAGGACGGGCTTCGGGGCGCCGTCCACGAGGTCCTTGGCCTCCTTCAGACCCAGGGAGGTCAGCTCGCGCACGACCTTGATGACCTGGATCTTCTTGTCGCCGGCACCGGTGAGGATGACGTCGAACTCGTCCTTCTCCTCGGCGGCCTCGGCGGCGGCGCCGCCACCCTGGCCGGCGACGACGACCGGCGCGGCAGCGGCGGCGGTGACGTCGAACTTGTCCTCGAAGGCCTTCACGAACTCGGAGAGCTCGATGAGGGTCATCTCCTCGAACTGGGCGAGCAGGTCGTCCTGGCTGAGCTTCGCCATGATGGCGGTCCTTCCACTAATTCGGCAGGTGCCGGATGTACGGGGTGTGGCGGGCGTACGTCGGCCCGCTGCGACCCGTGCCGCGCTCAGGCGGCCCGGATCAGAAAGCGAGCCGAGTTACTCGGCACCGCCCTGCTCGTCCTGCTTGGCACGGAGCGCGTCCACGGTGCGGACGAGCTTCGACGGCAGCGCCTGGAAGACAGAGGCAGCCTGGGACTGCTTGCCCTTCATGGCACCGGCCAGCTTGGAGAGCAGAACCTCGCGGGACTCGAGGTCCGCAAGCTTCTTGATCTCGTCGGCGGACATCGCCTTGCCGTCAAGGACACCGCCCTTGATGACGAGATTCGGGTTGTCCTTGGCGAAGTCGCGCAGACCCTTCGCCGACTCCACCGGGTCACCGGTGACGAAGGCGACCGCCGTCGGACCAGCGAAGAGCTGGTCGTCGAGCGTGATCCCGGCCTCGTTGGCCGCAATCTTGGTCAGCGTGTTCTTCACCACGGCGTACTGGGCGTTCTCACCGAGCGACCGGCGCAGCGTCTTGAGCTGCGCCACGGTGAGACCGCGGTACTCGGTCAGCACAGCGGCGTTGGAGCTGCGGAACTTGTCCGTCAGCTCGGCAACCGCGGCAGCCTTCTCGGGCGTCGCCATAGAGCCTCGGCCTCCTTCCGGGTGATTCGGACCGCGCGGACCCGAAGGAGGACTGGGGAAAACGAAACGCCCCGGCGCAGGCGCTCGGGGCGTGACTCGACCGGTCGGCATCCGCACGGGGCGGGCACTCCGGGAGTTCATCCACAGTCACCTGCGCGGGTCGTCCGCAGTTCAGCGGATCCTTCGGCCACCGTGTCCTCTTTCGAACACACGGCAACGACCAGCGGTCTTTGGCTTCTGTGGAAGCGTACGTGAACGGGGCAGTGTCAAGCAAATCCGCCCCCGCGGCGACCCGGGCGGACCGGGCGCACAGCGCCTCAGCCCTGCTCGGCGCCCTTCATCATCTCGGCCAGGTCGGCGGTCTCCGCGGCCGGCGGGGCGGTGACCTTCACGGGCTCGTTGAAGCCGAGGAAGGTGATGGTCATGTCCAGCGGGCCCTTGTCGGCCTCGCCGCGCATGCGGAACTGCTTGGTCTGGTCGTCACCGTCGACCCACATGTCCATCGTGAGCTTGTCGACGCCCATCTTCTCGTACTGCTCAAGGCTCTTCTGGCGCTTGTCCTGGGTGGCCTTGTCCTCGTCGCCGATCGACTTCTCCAGGTCGGCGAGGGTGACCGTGCCCTTGTAGTGGGTGGTCTTCACGCCGTCGACGGTCTCGGTGCCGACCTTCTCGACGTCCTTGGCCCCGGTGAGGAAGGTGGACTCGGTCGCCGGGTTCTTGTCGGCCTGGGAGGCGCCGCCGAGCTGGTTCAGCTCCTCGTCGGCGCCCATCGCGGACATGTCGAACTTGATCCAGCTCTTGCCGTCCATCTCCTTGGCCGCCTCGGGGCCGCCGCCGATGTACAGGGCCTTGTCGACGAGCCGGATCTCCGCGGTGCCGTCGGCCCCCTGGTCGAGCGCCGTCATCTTCATGCTCATCGCGAGGGTCGGCTTGATCTGCATCTCGGCCTCGGCCTTGACCCGGCCCTCCTCGGGGACCTTGCCGGTCATGCGGTAGCGGAGGGAGTTGATCTCCTCCGTGTTCTTCGCCGCCTTGGCGACGGCCGCCGCGGGGGTCATCTCCGGGGACTCGGAGGCGTTGTCCTCCTTGGAACAGCCCACCGCCCCGGCGGCGAGCAGCAGCGCGGCCAGTCCGGCGCCGACGGGCACACGTACGGAAGTCTTCATCGGTATCCCCCCACGGGATTCACGGAGCAAGGAGCACGGGAGCGTGAAGGGGCACAGGAGACGCACCGCCGCTCCACAGCAGTTCTTTGCGGTTCTTTGGAACAAGGACGCGAGCTTAGCCGAAACGGTTCGAACGATCTTGTGATTTCCCCGGCCCGGTCCGTCCGTCCCGGTCCACCCGGTCCGGCCCTAGCTCCCCTGTGACGCCAGCAGTTCCTTGAAGTCCGTCGTGTCCGCGGCCGGTGGGCGCGCGGCGGGGACCGTGACGCCGTAGTCGCTGTAGTACGCGGTCTGGGTCAGTTCCCCGGTCTTCGTGCGTCCCCGCTCGACCTTCTTGACCAGCAGGTCCCGGTCGTCGACCCAGATGTCGACGGTCTGCTCGGTGCTCCCGCCCACCGTGCCGGACCAGTGCGTGGTGCGCCGGCCGCGCGTCGTCTCCTCGCCCACCTTGCGCACGTCCCCGGCCGTCAGCAGCAGCTTCACCGCCTGGTTGGGCGTGGTGCTGCGCATCTGGTCGGCGAATCCGGCACCCGCGCCGCCGTCGAGGTCCTCCAGGTCCTCGTACACGTACTTGATCCAGTGCCGGCCGGCCAGCCGCTCGGCGAACTCGTCGCCCATCCTGGCGTAGTAGGCGTCGGGCAGGTACCGGGCCTCCATCGCGGTGGTGCCGAGGCGGCGCATGGTCTCGGCGGTCGTACCGCCCGTGTAGGTGATCGTCAGGGTGCCGGTGAGGCCGTCGTCCCAGCCGAGGGCGCCCTCGGCCGCCAGGGACAGCTCGCGGCCCATCACGGTCGTGGACTCCACCCGCGCCGACCCCGCCCGCCCGGTGGCCCGCTCGACGGCCCGCAGGGCGTCCGCCGAAGGACCGGTGAGGGCCGGAGGCCGGGAGGACGGCGGAGCGGAGGCGGAGGGCGCGGCCGAACCGGCCGGGCCGGTGGACTCGCCGGAGCCGCCGGGTCCGCCGGCTCCGGTGCAGGCGGTGGAGCACGCCAGCGCGGCCGACACCGCGATCGAGGCGGCCGTACGGCGTGCCGTCGTACCCGTCATCCACCCACCCCTTGCGCCCCGTACGGCTCCTGCGCCCCGTGCGCGGGTCCGTTGCCCGCACGCTAACCCAGGGCGCCGGAAAAGGGGACGGGCCAAAAGGGACGGGCCCCGCACCTCGAAAGGTGCGGGGCCCGTGAACCGGTGGGGCGAGCCGTCGGCTCAGACCGCGGCCGGGTCCTCCTCGACGAGGAGGTTGCGGGTGCGGTTGGAGTCGAGCGGAATGCCGGGGCCCATCGTGGTGCTGAGGGCGGCCTTCTTGATGTAACGACCCTTGGCGGCGGACGGCTTCAGACGGAGGATCTCCTCCAGCGCCGCGCCGTAGTTCTCCACCAGCTTGGTGTCGTCGAACGACGTCTTGCCGATGATGAAGTGCAGGTTCGAGTGCTTGTCGACGCGGAACTCGATCTTGCCGCCCTTGATCTCGGTGACGGCCTTGGTCACGTCCGGGGTCACGGTGCCGGTCTTCGGGTTCGGCATCAGACCACGGGGACCGAGCACGCGGCCGAGGCGGCCGACCTTGCCCATGAGGTCCGGGGTGGCGACGACGGCGTCGAAGTCCAGACGCCCCTTCGACACCTCGTCGATCAGCTCGTCGGCGCCGACGATGTCGGCGCCCGCGGCACGCGCGGCCTCGGCACGGTCACCGGTCGCGAAGACCAGGACCCGGGCGGTCTTACCGGTGCCGTGCGGGAGGTTCACGGTGCCACGGACCATCTGGTCCGCCTTGCGCGGGTCGACACCCAGACGGAAGGCGACCTCGACGGTGCCGTCGAACTTGGACGTGGAGGTCTCCTTGGCGAGACGGACGGCCTCGAGCGGGGCGTAGAGCTTCTCCCGGTCGATCTTGGCGTCCGCAGCGCGGAGAGACTTGCTGCGCTTGCTCACTACTGCTCCTGTTGGCTTCTGAGGAGTCGTGGTGCGGGCCGAGCAGGCCCTGCCACACTGTCCTGACCTCGCGGCTACCGCCGCGTGGCTGCTTGCTTACGGGGTGGAGGGTCAGCCCTCGACCGTGACGCCCATGGAACGCGCGGTACCGGCGATGATCTTCTCCGCCTGGTCCAGGTCGTTGGCGTTGAGGTCGGGCATCTTGGTGGTGGCGATCTCACGGACCTGGTCACGCGTGATCTTCGCGACCTTGGTCTTGTGCGGCTCGCCGGAGCCCTTCTCCACGCCCGCGGCCTTGAGGATCATCTTGGCGGCCGGCGGCGTCTTGGTGATGAAGGTGAAGGAACGGTCCTCGTAGACCGTGATCTCCACCGGGATGACCCAGCCGCGCTGCGACTCGGTCGCGGCGTTGTAGGCCTTGCAGAACTCCATGATGTTGACGCCGTGCTGACCCAGCGCGGGGCCGACCGGCGGAGCCGGGTTCGCGGCACCGGCCTGGATCTGGAGCTTGATGAGCCCCGTGACCTTCTTCTTCTTGGGAGGCATAGCTCTCCGGGTCCTTTCGATTCGGGTCCTGCCCGCGTTCGGGAGCTACCCGGACACAGGCATACCGCACAACGATAACGGGTATAGATGCGCGGCCAAAAACCGAGCAGGTCAGACGCCGCGTGAGCGGTCGCCTGACCTGGTCGGAAGCAGTACGTCCAGAGAGGTACCGGTGAGGTACTAGTTCTTCTGGATCTGGTCGAAGCTCAGCTCGACCGGGGTCTCGCGACCGAAGATCTCGACGAGGCCCTTGACCTTCTTCGAGTCGGCGTTGATCTCGTTGATGGTGGCCTGCAGCGTGGCGAACGGACCGTCGGTGACGGTGACCGAGTCGCCGACCTCGAAGTCCAGGACCTGGACCTCGACCTTGCGCTGCGGAGCCGGCTTGCCCTCGGCCTCGGCGGCCTCGCGGGCGGCCTTCTCCTCGGCCTCCGGGGCGAGCATCTTGACGATCTCGTCCAGGGTCAGCGGGTACGGGTCGTAGGCGTTGCCGACGAAGCCGGTGACGCCGGGGGTGTTGCGGACGACGCCCCAGGACTCGTTGGTGAGGTCCATGCGGACCAGGACGTAACCCGGCAGCTTGTTCTGGCGGATCGTCTTGCGGTCGCCGTTCTTGATCTGGACGACCTCTTCCTGCGGCACCTCGGCCTGGAAGATGTAGTCCTCGACGTTGAGCGAGACGGCGCGCTGCTCGAGGTTGGTCTTCACGCGGTTCTCGTAACCGGCGTAGGTGTGGATGACGTACCACTCGCCGGGCAGGACGCGCAGCTCCTGGCGGAGCTTCTCGATCGGGTCGAGGTCGGGCTCCTGGGCCTCGGCCTCGGCCTCGGCTTCGGTCTCGTCCGTCTCCGCGTCGGCCGCCTCGGCGGTCTCGTCCGCCTCCGCGTCCGCCGCGTCCTCGTCCGTCTCCGCGACGACCGTGTCGTCGGCAGCCTCGGCCTCGGCGGAGGCCTCGGTGTCCTCGTTGTCGGCGCCCTCGACGGTGCCGAGCTCGTCCTCGACGGACTCGACCGGCTCGATGGCGTCGTTCACGTTCGGGTCAGACACTGTGGCTGCTTCTTCCTGGATACATAGGGGTGGAACACGCGAAAGGGGCGCCGGGTACCTCGGCGCCCTTCGCTCTCGACTCAGCCGAAGACGTACTTGGCGGCGTGAGAGAAGCCATAGTCAATCAGAGTCACCAGGCCGATCATGATGACCACGAAGATGATCACCACGGTGGTGTACGTCGACAGCTGGTTGCGGCTGGGCCAGACGACCTTGCGCAGCTCCGCGACGATCTGGCGGTAGAAGAGCGCGAGCCGCTTCAGCGGGCCCTTCTTGCCTCGCTTGCCGCCCTTGCGGGACTTCTTGGAGTCCGGCGCCTCGTCCTGGGCATCAGGCATGTCGATGGAGCCCACGGCGTCCGTCACTCGTCCTCACCTGATTCCGGGTCGTGGCCGTGCCGCGCCCGGTTGGAGCCGCACGGCGGTGCATTGCTGTACGTACATGCGCACACATCCTGGCGATGGTGTGTGTAGCAGGGCCGGAGGGACTTGAACCCCCAACCGCTGGTTTTGGAGACCAGTGCTCTACCAATTGAGCTACGACCCTTTGTTCGTCCCCCAACGTACCGCATACGCCCGGATGCTCGGTGTGCACCGGGTGATCGCGGGCCGCTGAAGGCCAACGAGGTGAGAGTGTACGTGCTCACGGGCCGGGCGTCGAACAGAAAGCGCGTCCGGACTGATGTTCAGGGTGTGGCCCGGACTGGAGTTCAGGTCCTGGACCGGTCCGGGTTCAGTCCGTGAAACCCCTGTGCCCGGGAGGTTTCCGGTCTGGAACGATGGGGTCATGAGCGCTGCAACCCCTCCCACCGAGCGCCGGGTCTCCGCCCGAGTCGGCGCGATCTCCGAGTCCGCGACCCTCGCCGTGGACGCCAAGGCGAAGGCCCTCAAGGCCGCCGGACGTCCCGTGATCGGCTTCGGCGCGGGTGAACCCGACTTCCCGACGCCGGACTACATCGTCGAGGCCGCCGTCGAGGCGTGCAAGAACCCGAAGTTCCACCGCTACACGCCGGCCGGCGGGCTGCCCGAGCTGAAGGCCGCCATCGCCGCGAAGACGCTGCGCGACTCCGGCTACGAGGTCGACCCGTCGCAGATCCTCGTCACCAACGGCGGAAAGCAGGCCATCTACGAGGCGTTCGCCGCGATCCTCGACCCGGGCGACGAGGTCATCGTCCCGGCGCCGTACTGGACCACGTACCCCGAGTCGATCCGGCTGGCCGGCGGCGTCCCGGTCGAGGTGGTCGCCGACGAGACGACCGGCTACCGGGTGACGGTGGAGCAGCTGGAGGCCGCGCGCACCAAGAAGACCAAGGTCGTCCTCTTCGTGTCGCCGTCGAACCCGACGGGCGCGGTGTACAGCGAGGCCGAGACCGAGGCGATCGGCACGTGGGCCGTCGAGCACGGCCTGTGGGTGCTGACCGACGAGATCTACGAGCACCTCGTCTACGGCGACGCCTTCTCGGTGTCCCTGCCGGCGCTGCTGCCCGAGCTGCGCGACAAGTGCATCGTGGTCAACGGCGTGGCGAAGACCTACGCGATGACCGGCTGGCGGGTCGGGTGGGTGATCGGCCCCAAGGACATCGTCAAGGCCGCGACCAACCTCCAGTCGCACGCCACGTCCAACGTGTCCAACGTCTCCCAGGCGGCGGCGCTGGCCGCGGTCTCCGGCGACCTGGAGGCGGTGGCGAAGATGCGGGAGGCCTTCGACCGGCGCCGCCAGACCATCGTGCGGATGCTCAACGAGATCGACGGCGTGCTCTGCCCGGAGCCCGAGGGCGCGTTCTACGCCTACCCGTCGGTGAAGGCGCTGCTCGGCAAGGAGATCCGCGGCAAGCGTCCGCAGGACTCGGTCGAGCTGGCCGCGCTCATCCTGGAGGAGGCCGAGGTCGCCGTGGTGCCGGGTGAGGCCTTCGGCACGCCGGGGTACCTGCGGCTGTCGTACGCGCTCGGGGACGAGGACCTCGTCGAGGGCGTGAGCCGGATCCAGAAGCTGCTGGCGGAGGCGCGGGACTGACCGTCCTCCTCCCCCGCAGGGCCACACCGGAACGTTCCGGTGTGGCCCTGTTTGTTTGTGCGAGCAAGACCACGTACGGGGAAAGTGCTGTCGGGCCGGGCGTGTCGTACGGCAGGATCACCAGATGGAGCGTGTACGTGATGTCTCTGAACTGCCCAAGGCCCATCTCCACCTGCACTTCACCGGGTCGATGCGGCCCACCACCCTGCTGGAACTGGCCGACAAGCACGGCGTGCGGCTGCCCGAGACGCTGACCGAGGCGCTGGGCCGCGGGGAGTCGCCGAAGCTGCGGGCGACGGACGAGCGGGGCTGGTTCCGCTTCCAGCGGCTGTACGACGCGGCGCGGTCGTGCCTCCAGGAGCCCGAGGACATCCAGCGGCTGGTCCGGGAGGCCGCGGAGGAGGACGTGCGGGACGGGTCGGGGTGGCTGGAGATCCAGGTCGATCCGACGTCGTACGCGCCGCGGCTGGGCGGGCTGATCCCGGCGCTGGAGATCATCCTGGACGCGGTGGAGACGACCGTGCGGGACACCGGGATCGGGATGCGGGTGCTGGTCGCCGCGAACCGGATGAAGCATCCGCTGGACGCGCGGACGCTGGCGCGGCTGGCGGTGCGGTACGCGGAGCGGGGCGTGGTCGGCTTCGGGCTGTCGAACGACGAACGGCGCGGGATGGCCCGGGACTTCGACCGGGCGTTCGCGATCGCGCGGGACGGGGGGCTGCTGAGCGCGCCGCACGGCGGTGAGCTGACCGGTCCGGCGTCGGTGCGGGACTGCCTGGACGACCTGGACGCGGACCGGATCGGGCACGGCGTGCGGGCGGCGGAGGACCCCCGGCTGCTGAAGCGGCTGGCGGACCGGCAGGTGACGTGCGAGGTGTGCCCGGCGTCGAACGTCGCCCTGGGCGTGTACGAGAAGCCGGAGGACGTGCCGCTGCGGACGCTGTTCGAGGCGGGGGTGCCGATGGCGCTGGGCGCGGACGACCCGCTGCTGTTCGGGTCCCGGCTGGCCGCCCAGTACGAGATCGCGCGCGAGCACCACGGGTTCACGGACGCGGAGCTGGCGGAACTGGCGCGCCAGTCGGTACGGGGGTCGGCGGCACCCGAGGACGTGAAGGCGCGGCTGCTGGCCGGGGTGGACGACTGGCTGACGGCTTAGGCGAGACGCCGGGCCCCGGCTGCGGGTGGGGGTGGGGCGGGGGTCAGCGGAGTCCGTCGAGCAGCGTCCGGGACAGGCGGCGCGCGAACGTGTCGACCGGCGGGCGTACGCCGGTCGGGGTCGCGTCGTACGCGAACGCCCGCTGCGCGCACGCCCCCAGCAGGAGCGACGCGGCCGCGAAGGTGTCCGCGTCGCTCCTGACGCGACCCGCCGCCTGCTCGGCCCGCAGGTAGGCGTCGAGGCCCTCGATCGGCAGGTGCGGCCCGGTGCCCAGCTCGCGCATCGCGTCGTCGTGCCGGCGCTTGAGCTGGGTCTGCGCGTGCAGCGACGCGGCGATCGGGAAGCTCTGTTCGTAGAAGAGCGCGGCCTGGCGGGCGATCTCCGTCAGGTTGTCCTCGAGCGGGGCCCGTCCGGGTTCGGCCGCGAGGCCCCGGAGCAGGGGGGTCAGCCGCGGCAGCCGTTCGGACAGCACCCGGATGAAGAGCTCCTCCTTGCTCGCGAAGTGCTTGTACAGCGCCGCCTCGGAGCAGCCGGCCACCCTGGCGATCTCCTTCGTGGTGGCACGGGCGAGCCCGACGGTCCGCATCAGCTCGTGGGCGGCGTCCAGGATGCGTTCCCTGGCCGGTTTGGCGGACGGCGTGGCCGGCATGGCTGCTCCCGTCGGGCTTGACTAGTGGGTGAGTACTTACTCACTCTAGAGGAGACCAGGGTGAGTGAGTACTCACCCACCGACCACCGAGCGCGCCGGACTCGGCCGCGCCGCCGGAACGGAGAAGTACGCCATGAAACTCACCGTCTTCGGTGCCACGGGAGGCATCGGTCAGGAGATCGTCCGGCAGGCGCTCGACGCCGGACACGAGGTCACGGCCGTCGTACGGGACCCGGCGCGGCTGCCGGTGACCGGCGCACGTCTGGAGGTGTTCCGGGCGGACCTGGGCGACCCCGCGGCGGTGCGGCCCGCGGTGGCCGGCCGGGACGCCGTGCTGTCCGGGCTGGGCGCCCGCCGCCGCGCCGACGCCGGGGTCGCGGCCAGGCTGACCCGTACGGTCCTCGACGCGATGGAGGCGGAGGGCGTGCGCCGGCTGCTGGTGGTCAGTGCCGCTCCGGTCGGGCCGGAGCCGGCGGGCGCGGGGCTGCTGGACCGGGCGGCGCGCGGTGTCGTCTCCGCCGTGCTCAAGGACGTCTACACCGATCTGCGCGCCATGGAGGCGGAGCTGGCGCGCAGTGCCACGGACTGGACGGCCGTGCGGCCGCCGCGGTTGCAGGACAAGCCGCTGACCGGCCGGTACCGGACGGTGATCGGCGGCTTCCCGCCCAAGGGCCGTTTCGCGGGCCGCGCCGACGTCGCCCACGCCATGCTCGCCATGACCGAGGACGCGGGGACGGTGAAGCAGGGCGTCGGGGTGGCCTACTGAAGCCGTGCGGCCGGGAGAGGCGTCCCGGCGCCACGGGGGTTCCGGCGGCCGGTCACAGGCTCACGCCGACCGTCACCGGTTCGTTGACCAGCGTGACCCCGAAGGCCTCGTGGACCCCGGCGACGACCTCGCGGGCCAGCGCGAGCAGGTCCTCGGTGGTCGCCTCGCCGCGGTTGGTGAGGGCGAGGGTGTGCTTGGTGGAGATGCGGGCGGGGCCGGTGCCGTACCCCTTGGTGAAGCCCGCCCTGTCGATCAGCCAGGCCGCGGAGGTCTTGACGCGGCCCTCCCCGGCCGGGAAGGCGGGCGGCTCCACGGCGTCGCCCAGGCGCTCGGCGACGCGCGAGCGGAAGGCGGCGAACTGCTCGTCCGTGAGGATCGGGTTGGTGAAGAACGACCCGGCCGACCAGGTGTCGTGGTCCTCGGGGTCCAGCACCATGCCCTTCCCGGCGCGCAGCTTCAGCACCGTCTCCCGGGCGGCCGTCAGCGGCACCCGGTCGCCCGCCTCGACACCGAGGGCGCGGGCCGTCTCGGCGTAGCGCAGCGGCGCGGAGAGACCGCCGGCGTCCTCCAGCGCGAAGCGGACGCGCAGGACGACGTACCGCTCGGGCTCGGCCTTGAAGCGGCTGTGGCGGTAGGAGAAGGCGCAGTCGGCGTTGGACAGGGCGACCGTCTCACGGCTCCTGCGGTCGTAGGCGGTGACCTCGGTGATCGTGGCGGACACCTCCTGGCCGTACGCCCCGACGTTCTGGATCGGGGTCGCGCCCGCCGAGCCGGGGATGCCGGCCAGGCACTCGACGCCCGTCAGGCCCGCCTCGACGGTGCGGGCGACGGCGTCGGTCCAGATCTCCCCGGCCGCCAGCTCCAGCGTCGTGCCGTCGAGGCGCAGGCCGCGGGTGGCGATGTGCAGGGCCGTGCCGTCGAAGCCCTTGTCGCCGATGACCAGATTGGACCCGCCGCCGATCAGCAGCAGCGGGGTCCCGGTGTCGTCGGCCTCGCGGACGGCGGCGATCACCTCGGCGTCGGTGGTGGCCGTGACCAGCCGGGTCGCGGGCCCGCCCAGGCGGAAGGTGGTCAGCGGGGCGAGGGGAGCGTCGTGGAGTTCCTGCACGCGCTCAAGACTACGAGACGGCACCGACAGCCCCGGGCAGCGGGAACACGGGCGACGCCCCGACCGGTCGGCCGGGGCGTCGTCGCGGGTGCGCGCGTACGCGGGTGCGTCACGTCAGGCGTCTGCGCACCTCCGCCCAGCTCACCGGGAGTTCGTCGCTGGACGCGGGCCAGGAGGCGAACTTCGCGTCCCGCATCTGCGCCGACAGTCCGCGGGAGGTCGGCGCGTGGGTGCCGGAGCGGGCGAAGGTCTTGAGGGCGTCGGGCGACTCCCAGGCGGAGAGCGTCCAGAAGGTCCGCTTGAAGGGCTCCGCCTTCAGGGAGGCGCCGTACGCTCCGGGCGCGCTGCCCACCTGCCGCCACACGCCCGGCGTGCGCACCAGGAACCTCAGCGCTCCCCACAGGGTCCGGGTCTCGAAGCGGGAGGCGAAGACGTGGACCTCGGTGGCCCGAGGAGGGCGGTTCGGCACGGTCCAGGGAAGGGTGGGCATGTCGTACTCCTCTCGTGTCCTGTGCGTTCGTGTGTGGTGCGTTGTCTGTCGGGCGTTTTGCGTTGTGTGTGGTGCGTTGTCGTGGGTCTTGCGTTGTGCGTTGTGCGTGGTGCGTCGTGCCTCGTGCGTTGTATGTGGCGCGTCGTGCCCCGTGCGTTGTGTGTGGTGAGTTGCGCGTCGCGCCTCGTGCGTTGTGGCGCGTTCCGTGTCGTGCGGCTCAGTGCGGGGCCGTCGGGGCGAGGGCCGGTTCGGATGCCGGGGCCGGCTCCGTCGCCGGTGCGGCCGAGGGTCCCCGGCCCCCGTCGCCGGTGCGGCGGCGCGCCGGGATCACCAGGGCCGCGACGCCGCCGAGGGCCACCACCGCGCCGCCCACGGCGACCGCGGGTCGCAGTCCGTCCACGAAGGACTGCGCGGACTCGTAGCCGCCCTGCGCGGCGAAGATCGACGACATGACCGCGATGCCTAGCGCGCCGCCCACCTCGCGCAGCGCGTTGTTGGCGCCGGAGGCGATGCCCTGCTCCTTCGCGGCGACGCTGGACATCACCAGCGCGGAGGCGGGGGCGAAGTAGAGGGCCATACCGATCCCGCTGACGATCAGACCGGGCAGCTGGATCGCGTAGGAGGCGTCGGCCGTGATCACGGAGGCGAGGTAGCCGAGGCCGGCCGCCTGGAGGAAGAGTCCGGCCGCGACGACCGGGCGGCCTCCGATCCGGTCGGAGAGGATGCCGGCGATCGGCGCCACCAGCATCGGCATACCGGTCCAGGGCAGCATGCGCAGGCCCGCCTCGGTGGGCGAGTAGCCGAGCACGCCCTGCATGTACTGGCTGAGCAGGAAGATCGAGCCGAACATCCCCAGGAACATCAGCAGGCTCGCCGCGTTGACGCCGGCGAACGCACGGGAGCGGAACAGCCGCATCGGCAGCATGGGGTTCTTGGCGCGGGTGCTGTAGAGGACGAAGCCGGCGAGCAGCGCGGCCCCGGCGAACAGGGCGGTCAGCACCACGGCGCCGGTCCAGCCGTCGGCGGGTCCGCGGACCAGGCCGTAGACGATGCCGAAGAGTCCGCCGCTGGCGAGCACGGTGCCGGGTATGTCGAGCGGGGCACCGGTGCCGTGCGACTCGGCGAGGCGGAGGCGGGCGAGGGGCAGCAGGGCCAGGCCCAGCGGAACGTTCAGCCAGAAGATCAACTGCCAGGAGATGTGCTCGGTGAGGCTGCCGCCGACCAGCGGCCCGGAGGCCACGGCGAGCCCGTTGACGGCACCCCAGATGCCGTACGCCATCCCGCGGCGTTCGGCGGGTACCGCGGCCGTGAGCAGGGTCAGCGTCAGCGGCATCATGATCGCCGCACCGACGCCCTGCACCGCGCGGGCGGCGATGAGCGAGTCGATGCCGGGCGCCAGGGCCGCGGCGGCGGAGGCCCCGGTGAAGACGGTGAGGCCGACCAGGAAGAGCCTGCGGCGGCCGAAACGGTCACCGAGGGCCGCGCCGAACATCAGGAGGACGGCGAAGGTGAGCGTGTAGGCGCTGACGGTCCATTCCAGGTCGTGCAGCGCGCCGCCCAGGTCCTCGCGGATGGAGGGCAGGGCGGTGGTGACGACGAGGTTGTCCAGGGCCGCCATGAAACCGGCGACGCTGGTGATGACGAGGGCCCAGGCCGCTCCCCCACCCCGAGCGTTCCGACGTACTCCGAGCTGTGACATCTCTCCCCCAGAGGGTGTTCACTTGTCGTGACAGATTAGTGATCGATGACTAACTTTCACGGGCGTGCGGAAGCGGGCGCACCCGCCCCCTCACCCCCCTTGCGCACTCCTACGCGTCGCCCCGGCCGGGCTTGGGCTGCGCCGAGTCGTAGAGGCCCCCATAGACGCGGTGACCCGGCGGGAACCCCATGCCCACCAGGGTGTTGATCAGCATGCCGTACGCCAGGAAGGTCGTCGTCTGGCCGATGTCGGCCCCCAGGGGCAGGTGCACGGTGTCCCAGAGTTCGAGCCAGCCCTTGCGCACCATCTCGCCGAACTCGTGGTCCCCGGCCGCCTCGGCGGCGGCGACGGTGACGTACACCTGCAACTGCATCTGGAGCTTCTCGGGGTCGTCGGCGATCAGCCGGTTGTAGGCCTCGGCCATGGCATGCAGCGCCTCTTCGCCGTGCAGGCCCTCGGACGTCTTCTCGAAGAGCTCGCACATGTCCCGCAGGCAGCGTTCCGCCGCCGCGAGGAAGATCGCCTTCTTGCCCGGGAAGAGGCGGAAGAGGTACGGCTGGGAGACCCCCACCCGCTTGGCGATGGTCTCCGTAGAGGTGCCGTAGTACCCACCCTGTGCGAACTCGCTCGTCGCCGCGCGGATGACGCTCTCGCGCCGTTCCGCCGCACTCATCCTGACCATGGGAATGAAGTTAGTGCTCAATCACTAACTTCGTCAAGGGGAGGCGAGCGCAGGACGTGGCGGAGGTAACCCGGAAGGGCGCGCCGGGTCGGTGCGGCCGCCGTGGGACGGTTCGGCTGCCGGCGGTCCCGCACGCGTGACCAGGGCCCGAACCGCTCCCCACGACCGGCGGACGCACCCGGCTCCGCCCTGACCGACCGGCCGGGGCACCGGGCGCGGTCGGCCACGCCATCGACGTTCCGGGTGGCCGCTTCACGATGAGGACCGTACGAGAGCCGGGTCAGCCCAGTCGTACGACCGCCCGGGACATGCCGAGGACCTTCTGGCCGCCGCTGGTGGCCGTGAGGTCGACGCGGACGGTGTTGTCGTCGAGCTTGGCCGCCACCTTGCCGGTGACCTCGATCACGGCGCCCCGGTCGTCGTTCGGTACGACGACGGGCCTGGTGAAGCGGACCCCGTACTCCACGACCGCGCCCGGGTCGCCGGTCCAGTCGGTGACCACGCGGATCGCCTCGGCCATGGTGAACATGCCGTGCGCGATGACGTCCGGCAGGCCCACCTCCTTGGCGAACTTCTCGTTCCAGTGGATCGGGTTGAAGTCGCCGGAGGCGCCCGCGTACCGCACGAGCGTGGCCCGGTCCACGGGGAAGCTCTGCGCGGGCAGTTCGGTGCCGACCTCGACGTCGCTGTACGCGATCCTCGCCGCCGGGGGACGCGTCGAGTGCGTCGGGTCCGTCGCATGCGTCATGGGGTGCTCACGCCTCCTCGGCCGCGCGGGCCACAAGCTTGGTCCAGGCGGTCACGACGTGCTCGCCGGCCTCGTCGTGGACCTCGCCGCGGATGTCCAGGATGTCGTTGCCGGCCATGGACTTGATCGCCTCGATGGTCGAGGTGACGGTGAGCCGGTCACCGGCCCGCACCGGACGGGCGTAGGCGAACTTCTGGTCGCCGTGCACCACCCGGCTGTAGTCCAGCCCGAGCTGCGGGTCCTCGACGACCTGACCGGCCGCCTTGAACGTGATGGAGAACACGAAGGTCGGCGGAGCGATCACGTCCGGATGGCCGAGCGCCTTCGCGGCCTCCGCGTCGGTGTACGCCGGGTTGGCGTCCCCCACCGCTTCCGCGAACTCGCGGATCTTCTCCCGGCCCACCTCGTAGGGCGCGGTGGGCGGATAGGTCCGCCCCACGAACGACTGGTCGAGCGCCATGGGCTCGCAACCTCCTGCTGCTCTTCGTATCCGTGTCGACGAGCGACGGTGACAACGACACGAGGCCGCCCCCAAGCTTCGGGGACGGCCTCGTGTACGAGCCTGTTCTATCGCGTCTCGCGGTGCGCGGTGTGCGCGTTGCAACGCGGGCAGTGCTTCTTCATCTCCAGTCGGTCCGGGTTGTTACGCCGGTTCTTCTTGGTGATGTAGTTCCGCTCCTTGCACTCCACGCAGGCCAGCGTGATCTTCGGGCGGACGTCGGTGGCAGCCACGTGAGTGCACTCCTTGACGAACGGATTGATGTATTAACGCAGGAAAGAGTAGCCGATTGAAGGACCGACCCCGCAATCGGCTACTGAGAGTAGCGGTGACCGGACTTGAACCGGTGACACAGCGATTATGAGCCGCTTGCTCTACCGACTGAGCTACACCGCTGTGATGCGATCGGGCCCCGCCTCGCGACGGGAACCTCTCACACCAGAGCCCCAAAACGGAATCGAACCGTTGACCTTCTCCTTACCATGGAGACGCTCTGCCGACTGAGCTATTGGGGCGAGCGATGAAGACATTACACGGTCGCCCGCCGTTCGCCCAAATCCGTTTCGCCGACCCTGCCCCGTCCCGTCCCGACCGCCGTGGGACGGGACGGAGGGGTCCGAGACGACGCGGACCGCACCGGTACGACTATTGCGCTCCTCCGCGCCACGGGCTGATCACCGTCCTAGGCTCGTCTCACTCTGCGTGATCTTGCGTCCCCCACTGCGCAGCCCCGAGCCCAGAGGAGCGCGATGCCCGACAGCCAGCCGCAGCCGCCCCACTCGCCCTCCCCCTCGGACCCCGCCGACCACGGCTCGCTCCTGCTCTCCGGGGCACGGCTCACCGACGGCCGGACCGTGGACGTACGGCTCCACGGCGGCCGCATCGAGGCGGTCGGCACGGCCGGCAGCCTGACCCCGCGCCGCGCCCTCGGCAACCTGCCCCCGGGACGCGCGCCCGGCCCACGCCCCGGCCCCCGCCCCGGCGGCCACCTCGACCTGGGCGGCTACCTGCTGCTCCCGGCCCCGGCCGATCCCCACGTCCACGCCGACACGGCACTCACCGCCGACGTTCCCGGCCCCGTCTCCTACCAGCCCGAGGACGTCCAGCGCCGGGCCACCGAGGCCGCCCTGCTCCAGCTGGGACACGGCGCCACCGCGCTGCGGGCGCACGTGCGGGTGGGCGACGTCGCGGGCCTCGGCGCGCTGACCGCCGTACTGCGGACCCGGCGCTCCCTGCGCGGGCTCGCCGAACTGACCGCGGTGGCGATGCCGAGGGTGCTGACCGGGGTGGCCGGCGCCGACGGGCTGGCGATGCTGCGGGACGCGCTCAAGATGGGCGCCGACGTGGTGGGCGGGTGTCCGGACCTGGACCCCGATCCGGCGGGGTACGTGGAGGCGGTCCTGGAGGTCGCCGCCGAGCACGGCTGCCCGGTCGACCTGCACACGGACGCCGCCGACCCGGCGCGGCTGGCCCGGCTGGCGGCCATGGCGGGCGGGCTGCGCCCCGGAGTCGCCATCGGCCCCTGCGACGGCCTGGGCCGGCTGCCCGCCGACGCGCTCTCCCGGGCCGCGGACCAGCTCGCGGCGGCGGGAGTGAGCGTGGTCTGCCTGCCGCAGGGCGCCTGCGGGACCGTGGACCACCCCGACGGCACGGCTCCGGTACGGCTGCTGCGGGCGGCCGGGGTACGGGTCGCCGCCGGGAGCGGGGCGCTGCGGGACGTGTCCAACCCGGTCGGGCGCGGCGACCCCCTGGAGGCGGCCTACCTGCTGGCCTCGCGCCACGGGCTGCGCCCCGAGGAGGCGTACGACGCGGTGAGCGCGGCGGCACGGTCGGCGCTCGGGCTGCCCGAGGTACGGGTGGAGGCGGGTTTCCCGGCCGAACTCCTCGCCGTGCGCGGGGACCGGCTGGCGGGCGCGCTGTCGCTGGCGTACAGCCGGATCGTGGTGCACCGGGGGCGCGTGGTGGCGCGGACCAGCGCGGTACGGGAGTACGGCGACTCGACCGCCGCGCCGGACCTGGGGCTGCCCCGGCAGGGCGGTGGCGGGCGGGGACGCGGTGACGGGCGCGGCGGGCCCGGCGGTCGCGACGGGCGTGGGGACACGGCCTGAGCGGGAGCCGGGCGGGCGGCGAGCGGGCTTGGCGCGGGGTGGTCGAAGTCGTGCGGCGCGGGCGGTCGTCGAGGCGTACGGTCGAAGGCATGCGCATTGTCATCGCTGGTGGTCATGGTCAGATCGCGCTGCGGCTGGAGCGGTTGCTCGCCGCGCGCGGGGACGAGGTGGCGGGCATCGTCCGCAAGGCGGAGCAGGCCGACGACCTGCGCGCCGCGGGCGCCGAACCGGTCGTGCTGGACCTGGAGTCGGCCTCGGTCGAGGAGGTCGCGGAGCGGCTGCGGGGCGCGGACGCGGCGGTCTTCGCGGCGGGCGCGGGGCCCGGCAGCGGGGTGGCCCGCAAGGACACGGTGGACAAGGCGGCGGCGGTCCTCTTCGCGGACGCGGCGGTCCGGGCGGGCGTACGGCGCTTCCTGGTCGTGTCGTCCATGGGCGCCGACCCCCGGCACCAGGGGGACGAGATCTTCGACGTCTACCTGCGCGCCAAGGGCGAGGCGGACGCGTACATCAGCTCGTTGGACGCCTTGGACTGGACGATCCTGCGCCCCGGTGCCCTGACGGACGACGCGGGCACGGGCCTGGTGCGTCTGGAGGCGCACACCGGCCGCGGCCCCGTTCCGCGCGACGACGTCGCGGCCGTCCTGGCGGAACTGGTCGACACCCCGGCCACCAACGGCCTGACCCTGGAGCTGATCAGCGGTTCGGCGCCGGTGTCGGTGGCGGTGAAGTCGGTGGCCGGGAACTGAGGACGGCGGGGCGACTCGGGGCCCGGGCGCTCACGAAGGCCGGCAGCGGCTAGAAGAGGGGCAGCTGCCCGGGGAAGTCGGGGACGACGTACCCGTCCAAGGACGGCTGCGCCGCACCGAGTTGCGCCGACCGCCGCGAACCGGGACAGGACACGAGCTCACCGCTCTCCCGCGCGCCGGGCGGGTCGTGGCGCGCGTACCGCCCCGCGACGACGGCGATCTCGCGACGGCACTCGGGGCAGATCCTGCGGCGGGAGGACGGGGCCATGACACCAGTCTGCCCGCACCCCGCGAACGGTGAGCGGGGCCCACGCCCCCTCGGGCGACCCAGCTCATGACGAAGGGCCCCGTAACCTGCTGTTGGGCAGGTCACGGGGCCCTTTCGTTCCCGTGTGGCGGCGCCAGGATTCGAACCTGGGAAGGCTGAGCCGGCAGATTTACAGTCTGCTCCCTTTGGCCGCTCGGGCACACCGCCGGGGTTCGCTGCCCGTCGTACCGCTGGTGGGCGGTGCTCCGTGGCAACGACGTAAACAATACCTGATGTGGCGGGGTGCTTCGCCACCCGATTGATCGCCGCCCCTGCCGCGACGGGTGGCTAGGCTTGTCCGGATGCGGCCGAGGACCCCGCCGGGCCCGGCGGCCGCCGACGTATGCCGGTACGGACCCGATACGCGGCCCGACACGCACCCAGATACAAGGAGCCACAGGACATGGCCGACTCCAGTTTCGACATCGTCTCGAAGGTCGAGCGGCAGGAGGTCGACAACGCCCTCAACCAGGCCGCCAAGGAGATCTCGCAGCGGTACGACTTCAAGGGCGTGGGCGCCTCGATCTCGTGGTCCGGGGAGAAGATCCTCATGGAGGCCAACTCCGAGGACCGGGTGACCGCAGTCCTCGACGTCTTCCAGTCCAAGCTGATCAAGCGCGGGATCTCGCTCAAGGCTCTGGACGCGGGCGAGCCGCAGCTCTCCGGCAAGGAGTACAAGATCTTCGCGTCGATCGAGGAGGGCATCTCCCAGGAGAACGCGAAGAAGGTGGCCAAGCTCATCCGTGACGAGGGCCCCAAGGGCGTGAAGGCCCAGGTGCAGGGCGAGGAGCTGCGGGTCTCGTCGAAGAGCCGGGACGATCTGCAGACCGTGATCGCCCTGCTGAAGGGCCAGGACTTCGACTTCGCGCTGCAGTTCGTCAACTACCGGTGAGCTGCTGAACCGGGACGGGAAAGGGTGGGCACCGCGACGGTGTCCACCCTTTCCCGTCCGGTCCGCGCGTTCAGTCGCGCGAATTGCCGAACAGGAGCCGGTAGGCGACCAGGAGCACCAGCGAACCGCCGATCGCCGCCGCCCAGGTGGCGCCGTCGTAGAAGTCCTTGCTGATCGGGTGGGCGAGCCAGCGGGCCGATATCCAGCCGCCGATGAAGGCGCCCGCGATGCCGATGAGGGTGGTGCCGATGAGCCCTCCGGGGTCGCGGCCCGGCAGCAGGACCTTGGCGATGGCTCCGGCCAGCAGTCCGAGGATGATCCAGCTGATGACGGTCATGCCGTGACCCTGCCCTTTCTCTCTGTGCCCACACGGTGCCAGTGCTGCGGGCCGTTCCTCCGCGCGGTGTTCACGTCCCCTTGGTGAAGGGGACGTTCGGACCGCGCCGGGTGGTTGCGCCGATCAGTAGGGTGCGACCCATGACACCTGCGGGTTCGGGGCTGCGTCGCACCCTTGGTCTGGGCGACGCCGTCGTCGTGGGACTCGGTTCCATGATCGGTGCCGGCGTCTTCGCCGCCCTGGCGCCGGCGGCGCGCGCCGCCGGCTCGGGACTGCTCCTCGCCCTCGCCGTGGCAGCCGTCGTCGCCTACTGCAACGCCATGTCCTCGGCCCGGCTGGCCGTCCGCTATCCGGCCTCGGGTGGCGCCTACGTCTACGGGCGTGAGCGGCTCGGGGAGTTCTGGGGATATCTCGCGGGCTGGTCGTTCGTCGTCGGGAAGACGGCTTCCTGTGCCGCCATGGCGCTCACCGTGGGCGCGTACGTCTGGCCGGAGCAGGCGCATGCGGTGGCGGTCGCCGCCGTGGTGGCGCTGACCGCGGTGAACTACGGCGGGATCCGGAAGTCCGCCTGGCTGACGCGCGTGATCGTGGCGGTGGTCCTCGCTGTCCTCGCTTCCGTCGTGGTGGTGTGTCTCGGGTCGGGGCGGGCCGACGCCGGACGGCTGGACGTCGGCCTGTCGGGCGGCGTCGGCGGAGTCCTGCAGGCGGCCGGCCTGCTGTTCTTCGCGTTCGCGGGGTACGCGCGCATCGCGACCCTCGGTGAGGAGGTGCGGGATCCGCGGCGCACGATCCCGCGCGCGATCCCACTGGCACTGGGGATCACCCTGGTGGTGTACGGGGGTGTCGCGGTGGCTGTCCTCTCCGTGCTGGGCCCGGCCGGTCTGGGGCAGGCGACGGCGCCCCTGGCCGACGCGGTACGCGCGGCGGGTGTGCCGGCGCTGGCGCCGGTCGTGCGGGTGGGGGCCGCCGTGGCCGCGCTGGGCTCCCTGCTGGCGCTGATCCTGGGCGTTTCCCGGACGACGCTGGCCATGGCCCGGGACCGTCATCTGCCCGGAGCGCTGGCCGCGGTGCATCCGCGTTTCCAGGTGCCGCACCGGGCGGAGCTGGCCGTGGGCGCGGTGGTCGCGGTCCTGGCGGCGACGGTGGACGTGCGTGGAGCGATCGGCTTCTCCTCCTTCGGTGTGCTGACGTACTACGCCGTGGCCAACGCGTCGGCCTGGACGCTCGGTCCCTCGCGGGTGTCGCGGGTCGTCCCGGCGCTGGGGCTGATCGGCTGTGTGCTGCTCGCCTTCTCGCTTCCGGCGCTGTCGGTCGTCGTGGGTGTGGGCGTGCTGGCGGTGGGTGTGGTGGCGTACGGGGTGCGGGGGCGGCAGGTCCCGCGGTAGCCGGCGGGAGGGGTTCGGCCGGTGTCCCTTCAGGAGGCTGGTGTGGGCGACGTAACCGTCGTCACGGGTCCTCTGCCGGTGCGTATGGGGAAGTCGCCCCACGGGGGCGGTTCCGGGCCCTCGTGGGCCTCCTCGTACCAGCCCGTGCCCTCGACCCAGGCGCGCAGCCAGTCGGCGAGGCTCGGGGCGTCGACGTACCAGGCATGGTCGGCGTCGACGCCGTTGGGCTCGAAGAGGAGGACGGTGGCCTGCGGGGAGCGGCAGTCGACGCACGCGTACATCGCGCAACCCCAGTTGGATATGGGCAGGACACCCTCGGGCCAGGGCCAGTCGGGGTCCTTGGCGCCGCTGTCGCGGTTGGCGAGGTACTGCGCGACGGCGGCGGGCTCGCCCGACGGCGGGCCGTCGAGCAGGGGCAACAGGCCGTACTCGGGGCCGAACCCGCCGTCTCCTATGCGCAGGTACAGCTCGGCGAGCAGTACGGGGAGGGGGAAGCCCAGGGCGGCCTCGGCGCGGGCCGGCGTCGCCCCGTCCACGGGCTCGGGCAGGGAAGCCCAGCCCCACGGGCGGGTGTTCCGCGCTTTGGCGGCCACCCGTTCCAGCAACTGCTCGTTCTCGGTCATGGGTTCATGATGCGGGTCGCCACTGACATCCGGGCGGGCCTGTGGACAACCAGGACGCTGTGGACAACGTGGGCCACGACGGCCCGCGAAGACCCTTCACCAGCCGGTCCGCTGCGACGTCGCCGCAGCGGTGAACGGCTGGTCCGTGCGCACGATCTCGCGCCCCAGCGGGAGCAGCGAGACGGGGATCAGCTTGAAGTTGGCGAGGCCGAGCGGGATGCCGATGATCGTGACGCACAGCGCGATACCGGTGACGATGTGGCCGAGCGCCAGCCACCAGCCGGCGAGGACGAGCCACAGCACGTTCCCGATGCAGGAGGGTGCTCCGGCGTCGCGGCGCTCGACCGCCGTGTACCCGAAGGGCCACAGGGCGTAGACGCCGATGCGGAAGGCCGCGATGCCGAAGGGGATTCCGATGATCGTGACGCAGAGCAGCGCGCCTGCGAGCAGGTAGCCGAGGAACAGCCAGAAGCCGCTGAGCACGAGCCAAATGACGTTGAGGATGGTCTTCACTGCTGACGACCTGCCATCTTTTCGAGCCGGGCGATTCGCTCCGCCATCGGCGGGTGGGTGGAGAACATCTTCGAGAGTCCCTGCCCCGGCCGGAAGGGATTGGCGATCATCATGTGGCTGGCGGTCTCGAGCCGGGGCTCCGGGGGGAGCGGAAGCTGCTTGGTGCCGAGTTCCAGTTTGCGCAGGGCACCGGCCAGGGCGAGCGGGTCGCCGGTCAGCTGGGCGCCGGAGGCGTCGGCCTCGTACTCCCGGGAACGGCTGATCGCCAGTTGGATGACGGTGGCGGCGAGCGGTCCGAGCAGCATGATGAGGAGCATGCCCAGCAGACCGGGTCCGTCATCGTCGTTGGACCGTCCCACGGGGATCAGCCAGGCGAAGTTGACCAGGAACATGATCACCGAGGCGAGGGCACCGGCGACGGAGGAGATGAGGATGTCGCGGTTGTAGACGTGGCTGAGTTCGTGGCCGATGACGCCGCGCAGTTCGCGCTCGTCGAGCAGACGCATGATGCCCTCGGTGCAGCACACGGCCGCGTTGCGCGGGTTGCGGCCGGTCGCGAAGGCGTTCGGCGCCTCCGTCGGTGAGATGTACAGGCGGGGCATCGGCTGGCGGGCCTGGGTGGAGAGCTCGCGCACCATGCGGTACAGCGCCGGGGCCTCGAACTCGCTGACCGGGCGGGCGCGCATGGCGCGGAGCGCGAGCTTGTCGCTGTTCCAGTACGCGTAGGCGTTGGTGCCCAGGGCGACGAGGACGGCGACGACGAGGCCCGCTCGGCCGAAGAAGCTGCCGATGACGATGATGAGCGCGGACAGTCCCCCGAGGAGTACTGCGGTCCTGAGCCCGTTGTGCCGGCGGTGCACGGTACGCCCTCCAAGTCGTGCAGCAGGGGAACCCTTTGCTTGCTGGTCTCGCTCGCTGTGGTTGCTTCCTGGTCTCCGGTGCCACCGGTGCCGTGGGTGACACGTCCAGTGGACCCTTCCGTACTGGTCAACGCCAGGCGAAGGCCACCAGTTCCCCGGGCCCCCGCGCGGCACGTGTGGTCCGTACGGGTGACGGCCGCGGCGGGCTCCACGCGCGCGTGGAGCCCGGTGCCGCACGCGCGTGTCGGGGCGGGTGCGCTCAGAAGAGGCCGGTGTCGGCGAAGCGCAGGATCAGCTGGGGTGCTCCGGAGAGGGCGACGGCGAGGACGGCGGTCGCGGCGATCGTGGCCGTGAGGGGGCCGGGGGCACGGTGGCCGGCGGGCGCCTCCTCGGGCGCCCGGAACAGCAGAGCCGTCCATTGGAGGTAGTAGAAGAGCGCGATCACGACGTTGACGGCCATGACGACGGCCAGCCAGCCGAGTCCGGCGTCGACGGCCGCGGAGAACACCGTGACCTTGGCGAAGAGACCGATGACGCCGGGCGGCAGTCCGGCGAGGCAGAGCAGGAAGAACGCCAGGGTCAGGGCGGTGAGGGGGTTGGACGCGTACAGGCCGCGGTAGTCCGCGACGCGGTTCAGGGCCCTCGCGCGGCCCACCAGCGCGGCCACCGCGAAGGCACCGAGGTTCACCGCGGCGTACATGAGGGCGTAGGCGACGGTGGAGCCGATGGAGCGCTCGGCGTCGTCGGAGTACGCGGCGGCGGCGATCGGCACCAGGAGGTAGCCGGCCTGGCCGACGGACGACCAGGCGAGCAGGCGTACCGCGCTGTACGCGCGCGTGGCCTGCTGCCGGAGGGCGCCGACGTTGCCGACGGTCATGGTGAGCGCGGCCAGTGCCGCGAGGGCGGGGCCCCAGACGTCCGCGTAGGAGGGCAGGGCGACGACCGTGACCAGGATGAGGCCGGAGAAGCCGACCGCCTTGCCGATCACGGACAGGTAGGCCGCGATCGGCAGCGGGGCCCCCACGTAGGTGTCGGGCACCCAGAAGTGGAAGGGGACGGCGGCCGTCTTGAAGGCGAAGCCGACGAGGGTGAGGACGACACCGGTCTGGGCGAGGGTCGTGAACTGCCCGTCGACGTGCTGGATGCGGTCGGCCACCTGGGTGAGGTAGAGGGTGCCGGTGGTGGCGTACACGAAGCTGATGCCCATGAGGCTGACAGCGGTGGCGGTGACCGAGGACAGGAAGAACTTCAGGGCCGCTTCGGAGGACCTGCGGTCGCCCTGCCGGAGGCCGACGAGGGCGAAGGCGGGCAGGGAGGCGACCTCCAGGGCGACGACGAGGGTCGCGAGGTCGCGGGAGGCGGGCAGGAGGGCGGCGCCGGCCGCGGAGGAGAGCAGCAGGAACCAGAACTCGCCCTCGGGCAGTCCCCGGTCGGCGTCCTTCACCGCGGTGACGGACAGGAGGGCGGTCAGCAGGGCCCCGCCGAGGACCAGGAACTGGATGGCGAGGGTGAAGGTGTCTGCGGTGTAGCTGCACACGCCGGGCTCGCCGGCCAGGCAGAACGTCGAGCGGTCGTCGTTCACCAGGGGCAGCAGCATGAGGGCGGAGGCGGCGAGTCCGGCGACCGAGAGCCAGCCGAGCAGGGACTTGCGGGCGTCCTTGACGAACAGGTCGGTGACGAGGACGACGAGACCCACGACCGCCGTGATGGTGGGCGGCGCGATGGCGAGCCAGTCGACGGACTGGACGAGGTTCTGGGCCAGTGGCTGCGACAGGGGCTCGGCGAGGAGCTGGGCCGGGGAGCTCATCGGATGCCTCCTGAGAGGAGCTGCTGCACGGCCGGGTCGGTCAGCCCGAGGAGGGTCCTGGGCCACAGTCCGGCGACGACGGTGAGGGCGACGAGCGGCGTCCAGGCGGCGAACTCGTAGGTGCGCACGTCGGCGAGCTTCGGCTGCGGGGTGTCCTGCGGCACGGCGCCCATGCAGACGCGGCGGACCACGATCAGCATGTACGCGGCGGTCAGCAGGGTCCCGAAGGCGGCGATGGCCATGAAGGTGAGGAAGGCGGGGCGGCTGAGGTCGTCGTGCGGGTCGAAGGCGCCGAACAGGGCGAGCATCTCGCCCCAGAATCCGGCCAGGCCCGGCAGACCGAGCGAGGCGACCGCCGCGAACGCGAGCAGTCCGCCGAGACGCGGTGCCTTGCCGTACAGGGCGTGACCGGACTCTTCGGCGAGGGCGTCGAGGTCGGTGGTCCCGGTGCGGTCCTTGAGCGCGCCGACCACGAAGAAGAGCAGGCCGGTGATGAGGCCGTGGGCGATGTTGGCGAACAGGGCGCCGTTGACGCCCGTCGGGGTCATGGTGGCGACGCCGAGCAGGACGAAGCCCATGTGGCCGACGGAGGAGTAGGCGATGAGGCGCTTGAGGTCGCCCTTGGCGCCCCTTCTGGCGAGGGCCAGGCAGGCCAGGGAGCCGTAGATGATGCCGACGACGGCGAAGGCGGCGAGGTAGGGCGCGAAGGTGCGGAAGCCCTCCGGCGCGACCGGGAGCAGAATCCGGACGAACCCGTACGTACCCATCTTCAGCAGGACACCGGCCAGCAGGACCGAGCCGACGGTCGGCGCGGCGGTGTGGGCGTCGGGCAGCCAGCTGTGCAGCGGCCACATCGGGGTTTTGACCGCGAGCCCGATCCCGATCGCCAGAACGGCGATGACCTGCACGGATGTGGTCAGCGACCGGCCGTTGTCAGTGGCGAGTGCCACCATGTCGAATGTGCCCGCCGTGAGTCCGATCAGGAGCAGGCCGAGCAGCATGACGACGGAGCCGAGGAGGGTGAAGAGGATGAATTTCCAGGCGGCCCCGGCCCGTCCCTCGCCGCCCCAGCGGGCGATGAGGAAGTACATCGGGATGAGGACCGTCTCGAAGGCGAGGAAGAACAGGATCAGGTCGAGGACGGCGAAGGTCGCGAGGGTGCCGGACTCCAGGACGAGCAGCAGCGCGACGAATGCCTTCGGGCTCGGGCCGGAGGCCCGCGCCGTCAGCCGCTCGTGTCGCGGCCTGAAGTACGAGTAGAGCGCGCAGAGGAAAGTCAGCAGCGCGGTCAGGACCAGCAGGGGGAGGGAGATGCCGTCGATGCCGAGGTGGATGCGTACGTCGAGTGCGGGGATCCAGCTGATGTCCGTGCTGGCCTGCATCTTCGACGGATGGTCGTGGTCGAAGCCGAGCACGAGGACGACCGCCGCGAGGAGGACGGCGCCGGTGACGGTGACGCCGTGCCGGAGTACGGCCTGCTCGGGTGACTTCCCCTTCAGTCCGGGCGGGGCCGGCAGAAGAGCGGCGGCGGCACCGAGGAGCGGGCCGACGACGATGAACGCGAGAAGGACCTGCATCACGGACTCGTTGATATCGATCACGCCTGCTCACGCTCCCGTGGCGACGAGGACGGCGGCGACCGCGAGGACGACGGTGCCGGCGAGCAGCGCGCTCACATAGGTCTGCACATTGCCGGTCTGGGCACGCCGTACGGCGGCCCCGAGCAAGCGGGGCAGCACGCCCGCCGCACGTACGTAGGTGTCGACCACCTCGCGGTCCAGGAAGCGGACGAGGCTCGCGCCCGCTTGGACCGGGCGGACGAAGAGGGTCGTGTACACCGCGTCCAGGTGGAAGCCGGCGGCCGCGTGCCGGTGCACCGGGCCGAGCAGGAGTCGCCCCGGGTCTGACGGGTCGGGCGCGGAGGCGAGGTCTCCGTAGGCGGGCCGGTGGGCGGCGATGGCCTCGGCCTCCACCAGGGCGGCGTCGCCCTCGGGGTGGGCGGCGACGGCGCCCAGCGGGGTGCGGGTTGCGAGCGACGAGGTGTGCCGCCAGGCGGCGTAGGTGACGATGCCGCCCACCAGTGCCACTCCCGTGCCCAGCACGGAGGTGGTGAGGGTCGGGGTGAGGTCGAGGCCGTCGAACCAGTCGGGCAGCAGTCGGAAGGCCAGTCCGCCCAGGGCGAGTGAGGGGATGGCGAGCACCCAGAGCACGGCGTTCATGACCACCGGCTGCCTGCCGTGGTCGGGGGCCTCGGCGCCTCGGCCGCGGAAGGCCAGCAGCCACAGGCGGGTCGCGTAGGCGGCGGTGAGCAGGGCCGTGATCAGCCCGGCGAGGAGCACGGTCCAGCCCGCGGCGCCGGGCGCGTGCTCGGTGTGACCGGTGACGACGTGCTCCGCGGCGCCGAGGACGGACTCCTTGGAGAAGAAACCGCTGAAGGGTGGGATCGCGGCGAGCGCGAGCAGGGCCACGGTCATCGTCCAGTAGGCGTCCGGGACGCGTTCGCGCAGGCCCCGCATGCGGGACATGGCGGCCAGCGAATTGGTGCCGGCGGCGTGGATGATCACGCCGGCGGCGAGGAACAGGAGCGCCTTGAAGGCGCCGTGTGTGAGGAGGTGGAAGACGGCGGCACCGCGGTCGCCGGTGGCGAGGGCGCCGGTCATGTAGCCGAGCTGTCCGATCGTCGAGTAGGCCAGGACGCGTTTGATGTCGTCCTGAGCGAGGGCGGCGAGCGCGGAGCCGACCATCGTGACGGCGGCCATGACGGCGAGGACGACCATCGCGGCCCGTGAGGCCTCGAACAGCGGAAGGAGCCGGGCGACGAAGTACACACCGGCGGCGACCATCGTCGCGGCGTGGATCAGCGCGGAGACGGGCGTCGGGCCCGCCATCGCGTCGGGGAGCCAGGTGTGCAGGGGGAACTGCGCCGACTTGCCCGCCACGCCGGCCAGGAGCAGCAGGGCGATCAGCGTCGGGTGGTCGAGCGAGCCGTGCGCGACCGCGCCGAGGATCTCGGTGATGCGGAAGGAGCCGGCCTCCGTCGCCAGCGCGAGCAGACCGATCAGGAAGGGGACGTCGCCGAGCTTGGTCACCAGGAAGGCCTTGAGGGAGGCGGCGCGCGCCTCGGGGGTCTCCCAGTAGTGGCCGACCAGGAAGTACGAGCAGATGCCCATGACCTCCCAGCCGACCAGCAGCACCATCAGGTCGCCGGAGTACACGACGAGGAACATCGCGGAGGTGAACAGGGAGACGAGAGCGGCGTACGAGGCGTAGCGCGGGTCGTCGCGCAGATAGCCCGTCGAGTAGATCTGCACGCAGGTGGCGACGGTGCCGACCAGGATGGCGACGAGGGCGGCGAAGCCGTCGATGTGCAGGGCGAGTTCGACGGGGACCGAACCGGTGGGTGTCAGCTCCGTGACGGCGTCGACGGCCCGGCCGCCGTCCTGACGGGCCGCTACGAGTACGGCGAGGACGAGGGCCGCCAGCGTCGGCAGGACGGCGAGGGGGCGGACGAACCCGGGCGCCGACCGGCCCAGCAGGAGACCGGCGGCCGCCCCGAGGAAGGGAAGGAGGGGGACGAGTACGGCGAGGGTGGTCGTGGTCACGCGGTGGCCTCAGCCTTCTCGGCGGCCGTCCCGGTCGCGGGGGTGTCGGTGCCGGGGCCGTCGGGCTCGTGGCCCTCGGCGGTGTCGCGGAGCTTGTCGATGTCCGAGGTGCCGCGGTTGCGGTGGACGGCGAGGACGATCGCCAGGCCGATGCCGATCTCGGCGGCCGCGATGGCGATGGTGAACAGGGTCAGGGCCTGGCCGGAGTGCAGGGTCTCCTCGGCGGCCCTGCTGAGCCAGACGTCGAACGCGACCAGGTTGAGGTTGACGGCGTTCAGCATCAGCTCGACCGACATCAGGACCAGGATCGCGTTGCGGCGCGCGAGGACGCCGTAGAGGCCGGTGCAGAACAGGAGGGCGGAGAGGACCGCGGGATAGGCGAGGTGCATCAGCGGACACCACCCGTCTGGGAGGTGCCGGACTGGGAAGTGCCGGGCTGGGAAGTGCCGGCCTGGGGGTTTCCCGGCTGGGACGCCTCGCCCGCGCGGGCCGCCTTGGCCTTGCGGGACAGGACGATGGCGCCGACCAGGGCGGCGAGGAGGAGGACCGAGAGGGCCTCGAAGGGGAGGACCCAGTTCTGGAACAGGCTCGCTCCGGTGACGGCGGTGGAGCCTGCGGCCGGACCGTCCAGGTCGATCCAGGTGGTGCGGAAGGCGTCGACGACGACCCACACCAGGGCCGCCGCCGAGGCGACGGCCACGGTGAGCGCGGCCCAGCGGTTGCCGGAGTCGGCGTCCGGGGACCGGCCGATGGGCGCCCTGGTGAGCATCAGCCCGAACAGGATGAGGACGACGACGGCACCGACGTAGATGAGGACCTGGACCCAGGCGATGAACTCGGCGGTGAGCAGCAGGTATTCGACGGCGAGGCCGCCCAGGGCCACCACGAGCCACAGGGCGGCGAGGACGAGCTGGCGGGTGGTGACGGTGATGACGGCGGCTCCGAGGGTGACCAGGCCGACGAGGAGGAAGGCGATCTCCACGCCGGTCGGCGACAGGAAGCCGTGGGATCCGGCGGCGGTGGTCGTGGGGTGCGCGGACGCGGCGAGGTGGCCGACGGTCGCTGCGAGGGTCATGACCGGTCCTCCTCTCCGGGCTGGTCCGTCTGTCCGGATTGGTCGGTCTGCCCGGGCTGGTCCGTCCGTGGCTGCGCGGCCAGCTTGTCGGCGGCCTTGCGGGCGGCGGCGAGTTCCTTGGGCTCCTCCGCGCCGGCGTCGAGGGCGGGCGGGGCCGGCACGGTCCACATCCACTCGCGGAGCTTGTCCCGCTCGTGGGTGAGCTCGCGGATGTCGGTCTCGGCGTACTCGAACTCCGGGGACCAGAACAGGGCGTCGAAAGGACAGACCTCGATGCAGATACCGCAGTACATGCACAGGGAGAAGTCGATGGCGAACCGGTCGAGGACGTTGCGGCTGCGGTCACGCCCGCCGGGGGTGGCCGCCGGGACCGTCTCCTTGTGGGAGTCGATGTAGATGCACCAGTCGGGGCACTCGCGGGCGCACAGCATGCAGACCGTGCAGTTCTCCTCGAACAGGCCGATCACACCGCGGGTACGGGGCGGCAGTTCGGGCTGGGCGTCCGGGTACTGCTCGGTGACGGTCTTCCTCGTCATCGTGCGCAGGGTGACGGCCAGGCCCTTGGCCAGGCCGCTGCCGGGGACGGGGGCCATTACGCGATCACCACCTTGACGATGCCGGTGAGGGCGATCTGGGCGAGGGAGAGGGGGACGAGGAGCGTCCAGGACAGTCTCTGGAGCTGGTCCTCGCGCAGCCGCGGGTAGGTGACGCGCAGCCAGATCACGACGAAGGCGAGGACGGCCGCCTTGAGCAGGGTCCACACCCAGCCGAGGCCGTCGTCGCCCCAGGGGCCGTGCCAGCCGCCCAGGAAGAGGACGGTGGTCAGACCGCACAGGACGACGATCCCGGCGTACTCGGCGAGGAGGAACAGGGCGAAGCGCAGGCCGGTGTACTCGGTGTAGGCGCCGAAGATGATCTCCGAGTCGGCGACCGGCATGTCGAACGGGGGCCGCTGCAGTTCGGCCAGCCCGGCGACGAAGAAGACGATCGCGCCGACGATCTGCCAGGGCAGCCACCACCACTCGAAGGCGTCGAGGATGCCGACGAGGGAGACGGTGCCGGCCGCCATGGCCACGGAGGCCGCGGTCAGCAGCATCGGGAGTTCGTACGCGAGGAGCTGGGCGGCGGTACGCAGGCCGCCGAGGAGGGAGAACTTGTTCGCGGAGGACCAGCCGGCCATGAGCGAGCCGAGGACGCCCACGCCCATGACGGCGAGGACGAAGAAGACGCCGGCGTCGACGGCCTGACCGACCGCGCCCTCTCCGGGCCCGACCGGGATGGCCAGGAGGACCAGGAGGTACGGCAGCAGGGCCACGGCCGGGGCGAGCTGGAAGATGCGGCGGTCCGCGTCGGCGGGGACCACGTCCTCCTTCTGCGCGAACTTCACGCCGTCCGCGACGAGCTGGGCCCAGCCGTGGAAGCCACCCGCGTACATGGGGCCCAGGCGGCCCTGCATGTGGGCCATCACCTTGTGCTCGGTCTGGCCGACGATCAGGGGGAACGCGAGGAAGACGACGAAGACGACCAGCAGGCGCAGGGTGACGTCGAGCGCGTCGTTCACTGCGGGCCTCCTGGGGAGTTCGGCGGGTCGGGCGGGGTGTCGGTGTCACCCGGGGCCTCAGGCTCCTGGGGAGACTCCGGCTCGCGGGAGGCTTCTGACCCGTCGTCGGGAGCGGCCGGTGACTCTTCGGCAGCCCCCGGCTCCCCGGCGGCGGCAGGCTCGTCGAACGCCGGGCGGGCGTGGTGCCACGGGGCGTCCGGGCTGCGCGGTGTCGTGGGCGTCGGCTTCGCGGCCGGTTCCTCGGTGGGCGAGGCGGGAGTGCCGGTGGCGTCGCCGTCCCGGGTGCCGCCGCCGGGACCCGCGTCGTCCGGCTGCCCGGCGTCAGAGGCGTCCCGCCGGCTCGCCGAGCCCTGCGACGCGCTCCGGCCACGCCGGGGGCCCGCGGTACCGGCGACGTCCTGCTGCCCGGCGGCCGTGTCGGCGGC
>NZ_MULI01000049.1 GCF_002939385.1 Streptomyces sp. MH60
CCCGCGGCCAGCAGCAGCCGGCCGGCCGCCGGACCGAGCGGCACGACGCCGGACCGGTCCCCCGCCCACGCCACCAGCCCGGTGACGAGGGCGACGGCCACCCCGCCAAGCAGCGGGACGGGCCGCCGCCGGCGCCGGTCGACGAGGGCCAGACGCAGGGCGGGCGCCCGCAGCAGGGCGGCGAGGACGGCGGCGAGGAGGAAGGAGACGGTGGCGGCGGCGATCCCGTAGAGCATGGGGACAAGCTATGCCGAATATCATGTTTTGCGACGAATCGCACCGCCGGACCGGCGTGGTGCCGCACCCCTTTGCCGCACCCCTCTGCCGCACCTCTCCACCCCCCGTACGGGCCCGGCGGGGTCAGGGTTGCCTCAGCGACGCAGATCACCGCACGTCCGACTACAGTGCGGCGGAGGATGGGGGTACTCTCAGACAGACTGAATAAGTTACCGCTTAGTAATACCGCCCCCTCGTAACCTCGCAGGCCCGAGGAGCCCTCAAATGCAACTCGCCGCGATCATCGTGTCGCTGGTCCTGATCGTGGTCGGCGTCGCACTGTTCGGCCGCGCCGTCCTGCAGATCGTCAACTACATGCGGCTGGGCCAGCCGGTGCCGGCCGGAACGCGGACCAACGACCCCGTGGACCGCACCGTCACCGTGGTCAGGGAGTTCCTCGGCCACACCCGGATGAACCGCTGGGGCATCGTCGGTGTGGCGCACTGGTTCGTCGCGGTGGGCTTCTTCTCCCTGCTACTGACCATCGTCAACGCCGTCGGCCAGCTCTTCCAGGCCGACTGGATCCTGCCGGTCATCGGCGACTGGGCGCCGTACAACGTCTTCGTCGAGTTCATCGGCACGATGACGGTGCTCGGCATCCTGGTGCTGATCGTCGTCCGGCAGCTCAGCCACCCGCGCAAGCCGGGCCGCAAGTCCCGCTTCGGGGGCTCCAACTTCGGCCAGGCGTACTTCGTCGAGGCCGTCATCCTCATCGTCGGCGTCTGCATCTTCATGCTGCACGCGCTGGAGGGCGCCCTCCACCACGTGGACGGCTACGAGGCGTCGTTCTTCATCTCGTACCCGGTCGTCTCCGCGCTCCGGGACGCCGACCTCGGCACGCTCCAGAACCTCGTCTACTTCTTCGCCGGGCTGAAGATCGCGACCTCCTTCATCTGGATGATCACGGTCGCCCTGAAGACCGACATGGGCGTGGCCTGGCACCGCTTCCTGGCCTTCCCGAACATCTGGTTCAAGCGCGACGCGAAGGGCGGCACCGCACTCGGCCCGCTGCTACCGATGACCTCGGGCGGCAAGCCGATCGACTTCACCGACCCCGGCGACGACGACGTCTTCGGAGTCTCCCAGGTCGAGCAGTTCTCCTGGAAGGGCCTGCTGGACTTCTCCACCTGCACCGAGTGCGGCCGCTGCCAGTCGCAGTGCCCCGCCTGGAACACCGGCAAGCCGCTCTCCCCCAAGCTCCTGATCATGTCCCTGCGCGACCACGCGCACGCCAAGGCCCCCTACCTGCTGGCCGGCGGCGGCAAGACGATGGAGGGCGAGGAGAAGGCGTCCGAGGAGCAGCTCGCCGGGGTCCCGGCCGCCGCCCTCGCGGAGGCCGAGCGCCCGCTGATCGGCACCCTCGAAGAGAACGGCGTCATCGACCCCGACGTCCTGTGGTCCTGCACCACCTGCGGCGCCTGCGTCGAGCAGTGCCCCGTCGACATCGAGCACGTCGACCACATCGTCGACATGCGCCGCTACCAGGTCATGATCGAGTCGGCGTTCCCGTCCGAGGCGGGCACGATGCTCAAGAACCTGGAGAAGAAGGGCAACCCCTGGGGCCTGGCCAAGAAGCAGCGCCTGGAGTGGCTCAAGGAGCTGGACTTCGAGGTCCCGGTCGTCGGCAAGGACATCGAGGACCTCACCGAGGTCGAGTACCTGTACTGGGTCGGCTGCGCCGGCGCCCTGGAGGACCGCGCCAAGAAGACCACCAAGGCCTTCGCCGAGCTGCTCCACATCGCGGGCGTCAAGTTCGCGATCATGGGCGGCGACGAGAAGTGCACCGGTGACTCCGCCCGCCGCCTGGGCAACGAGCCCCTGTTCCAGGAGCTCGGCATGGAGAACGTCATGACCCTCAACGCCGCCTTCGGCGAGGAGATGGACGACGACGGCAAGGTCACCGACGAGTCGCGCAAGCCCAAGTCGGCGAAGAAGATCGTCGCCACCTGCCCGCACTGCCTCAACACCCTCGGCAACGAGTACCCGCAGCTCGGCGGCGACTACGAGGTCATCCACCACACCCAGCTGCTCCAGCACCTGGTGGACGAGGGCAGGCTGGTCCCGGTCACCCCGGTCGAGGGCATCATCACCTACCACGACCCCTGCTACCTGGGCCGCCACAACAAGATCTACACGCCCCCGCGCGAGATCATCGCCGCCGTCCCGGGCGTCCGCAACGAGGAGATGCACCGCCACAAGGAGCGGGGCTTCTGCTGCGGCGCCGGTGGCGCGCGGATGTGGATGGAGGAGCGGATCGGCAAGCGCATCAACAACGAGCGCGTCGACGAGGCCCTGTCGGTCAACCCCGACATCGTCTCGACCGCCTGCCCGTTCTGCCTGGTCATGCTGACGGACTCGGTCAACGGCAAGAAGAACGAGGGCAAGGCCAAGGAGTCCATCCAGGTCGTCGACGTCGCCCAGCTGCTGCTGGACTCCGTCAAGACCCCGGGCGACCCGGCCGGCGAGCCGGCGCCGGAGAGCGAGCCGACGCCGGAGCCGGTGAAGTAGCCGCCTTCGGCCGCGTTCTCGACCGACACCCCCGGGTTCCCTGCGAACCCGGGGGTGTCGTCGTATGTCGAACACGTGCATCATTACCCGGTCGTTGTCGGTAATGGTGATACGGGTCGATACGGACGAGGTGAACGGTGCGCCTGCGAAGAAGCACCACCCTGACCGGCACAGCCGCCACCGGCTGCCTGCTGCTGCTCGCCGCGTGCGGCCACGGCCCGGCGCCCACCACCGAGGACGCCGCCCCCACCCCCGTACGCGCCGCCCAGGCCCCCGCCCTGCTCCCCGTCCCGCACGGCGACGGCAGCGAGGTCCCCGACGACTTCAACGGCGACGGCCACCGCGACCTGGTCCTCGACGACCTGGTCAAGGCGGAGAGCCACGCCGACGACGCGGGCATCGGGATCGTCTACGGCTCGCCGCGCGGACTGGTGCCGGGAGCCCGGCAGTTGCTCACCCCGAAGAAGCACGCGGCGCCGGTGGACGGCCGGTTGCCGGCCGTCTTCGAGGCGGAGGCGAGCTGCGACCTCGACGGCGACGGCTTCACCGACCTGGTGGTCACCACCGACCCGCCCTACGACGGCCAGGGCCGCCCCCCGGTCCCCCTCCAGCTCCTCTTCGGCTCCCCGTCGGGCCCGACCGGCCGCGCGGTCCCGCTGGCCGTCCCCGACCGGGCCCGCTACGGCAACGACTGGCCCGAACGTCCGGTGTGCGGCGACTTCGACGGCGACGGCGCCGAGGACCTGGTCGTCCACGCCTCGGGCGGCCGCCTCAGCCATCTGCGCGGGCCCTTCACCCGCAAGGGCGCCCCGCACCGGGCCGGCGCGCCCGTCCCGTCCCCCGGCGAGGCGCCGACCGGCCCCGCCGCCGACGTGAACCACGACGGGTACGACGACCTGGTCGTCCGCGCCTCCGCGGGCCCCGGCAAGGCGGCCCTCGTCCTGGGCGGCCCCGACGGCCCGACCCGCACCGGCGCCACCCTGCCCACCGGCGTCGACATCGCGCTGGGCGCCTTCGGCAAGGGCAAGGCGCTGGACGCGGCCGTGGGCGGCCCGGACGGCACCGCGATGCGCTACGACCTGCCCACCGCGGCACGCGCCGCCCTCGACATCCCGGGCTCGACGCTCGACACCGCCGACTTCGACGGCGACGGCCTGAGCGAGCTGGTCTCCAGCGGCTCCGGCGTACGCGTCGTCCCCGGCCGCAAGGCCGGCCTCACCACCCGGGCCGCGGTCACGGTGCGGCCCGCGACGACGGGCACGACGCGGGTGCTGACGGCCGGCGACTTCGACGGCGACGGTCTCGCCGACCTGGTGGTGCGCATCTGCCCGAGCGACACGAAGGACTCCGTCGAGGTCCACCGGGGCACGACGAAGGGCCTGGTGACGCCCCAGGCCGCCGTCACCTTCTCGACGTCCCAGTTCCTGACCCCGTAGGGGACCGGCGGGCGAACCCCGCGAGTGCGCCCCTCGGACCTCGGGGACTCCTCGGGGAGCACCCGTAGGGGATGTCACAGCTCGGCCGCAAAGGACCCCCCGAACGGCCGGGCCCCGCACGTCACTCTCCGGGACCAGGTACGTTCGAAGGCGTGGCTGGATTCAGGATCGGACGCGGCCGGGACAACGGCGCTCCAAACGCGCGACCGCAACGCCCCCCGTACGGACAGCAGGCGCCCCAGGGACCGTCGTACGGCGGCCCCGCGACGCCTCAGCCCCCGTACCCGCAGCAGCCGTACGGGGGCGGCGCCCCCGCGCCCGGCGGCTCCCCGTGGCCGCAGGCGCACGGCGGCGGCCACCCCGGACCGGGCGGACACGGCGAGCCGGAGTACTTCGGCGACGGCGGCTACGGACAGGGCCCCGGCGGGCACCCCCAGCAGGCCCCGTACGACCCGTACGCGGCCAACAACCCGGGCCACACCCAGGCGTTCAGGGTCGACGACCCCTACAACCAGGGCGACACCTACCGCGCCGGTTCCGCCCCGGCCCCCGGCCCGGTCGGCCCCCGCCTGCACTGGAAGGACCTCCTGAAGGGCGTGATCCTCGCGCCCAACCAGACCTTCCTCCAGATGCGGGACTACGCGATGTGGGCCCCGGCGCTCATCGTGACGTTCCTCTACGGCCTGCTCGCGGTCTTCGGCTTCGACGGCGCCCGCGAGGAGGCGATCAACGCCACCCTCTCGAACGCCATCCCGATCGTCCTGACCACGGCGGTCGCGCTGGTGCTGAGCGCCTTCGTCCTGGGCGTGGTCACCCACACCCTGGCCCGCCAGCTCGGCGGCGACGGCGCCTGGCAGCCGACGGTCGGCCTCTCCATGCTGATCATGTCCCTCACGGACGCCCCGCGCCTGGTCGTCGCGATGTTCGCCGGCGGCGACGCGCCCTTCGTCCAGATCCTCGGCTGGGCCACCTGGGTCGCGGCCGGCGCCCTGCTGACCCTGATGGTCAGCCGCTCCCACGACCTGCCCTGGCCGAAGGCGCTCGGCGCGTCCGCGATCCAGCTGATCGCCCTGCTGTCGATCGTGAAGCTCGGCACGTTCTAGTCGTCGGCGTACGAAAGGGCCCCGGTGTGCGTCACACCGGGGCCCTTGCCCTGCCGCACCGTGATCACCTCCTGCTACTGTCGCCCTGCTCACGCGGGACGAGCGGCGAAGACGTGAAACGCCCCCCTGCGTGACCGCCCTGGGGAGGGACTCCTTTCGTGATTCGTCCGCTGAACAAGCGGGCCGTGCGCCGTCGGCGTGCGCTCGGCCGTATCGCTCTCACCGTCACGCTCGCCGTGACCGCCGGAATCGGCACCGCCGCGGCGACGGCCGCCGCCGACACCCCCGCCGCGTCCGCCGACCCCGTCGTCGTCAGCCCGGGCGCACGCTTCGTACCCCGCGCCACCATCGTCCTGAACGCCGGCGAGACCGGCTTCCTCACCGCGCAGGAGGGCGACGACCGCCTGCGCTGGATCGACTACGCCACCGGCGCGACGACCGTCCTCGACCACCGGCTGCCCGCGCCGCTCTCCTACGACGTGGACGACTTCCGCTTCGACCGGTACCCGGGACAGTTCGGCCACGGCTCCGACACCGTGGCCCTCTACGCGCCGTCCCCCGCCCCGCACGTGACGCTCCAGCAGCGGGCGGGCGACGGGCCGACGGTCACGGTCCCCGTCCCGGAGGGCCAGTCGTACGTGGCCACCTACGGCGACACCGTCGTCACCCGCACCGGTGCCGAGAACGCCGTGACGAGCCTGCACCTGCTGCGCCTGGAGAACGGCGAGGTGCGGGACCGGAAGCTGGCGGGTCTGCCGGAAGGGTGGAACCTCAGCATCGACTCGGGCGACACCCGGTCCGTGGCCGTCCACGGCATCAAGTGGGAGGGCACCACGATGTCCCAGGGGTGGTGGGTCGCCGACCTCGCCACCGGGTCCCTGAAGACGCTCTCCCCACAGGGACAGAGCGTGTCCTTCGACCGGGACACCGTCTTCCACCTCGGCGCCCCGGAGTCCTACGCCGCCCAGGTGTACCGCCGGGACGACCTGGACGCGGAGCCGGCCACCCTCGACCTGCGGGACGTGGGCACGTACGACGACACCATCCTGCCCTTCGGCGACGGCTTCGCCACCGTGTCCCCGCCCAACCCCGGCAACGACGAGTACCGCGGCAACCACCTCTTCCTGGAGGACACCGAGGGCAACTCGGAGTCCCTGCTGGCCGTCGCCTCCCCCTCGGTGCACCGCACGCCCGACGGCTCACTGCTGGTGACCGGCGCCGAGGAGGACACCGACCGCGGCCCGCTCGACTGGGGGTACTACCTCCTCACGCCCGCCGCCGACGGCACGGTCACCCGCAAGCGCGTCGCGGACATCGAGGACCGGGAGGCCGAGCCGTTCGGCATCTCGCTGGGCAGCGGCATCCTCACCACGGCCGACGACTCGAACCTCTACATGCCGGGCACGTACGTCGGCGGCTACCGCAGCACCTGGCTGAAGACCTCCGGCCGCCCCGAGGAACTGCACTCGACCGTCGACGGCCTCGTGAGCGGCCGTGACGACGACTGCGGCGACACCGAGAACGGCCCCTGCGTGACCATGTTCGCGAGCGGCGACGGACACCACGGCCGCAAGGCCGGCACCGAGCAGGACGTCACCATGCTCTACCGCAACGGCGACGCCTCCTGGGGCCCGCGGGTGACCTCCGGGCTCGGCAGCCCGCAACTCGTCGACCTGTCCGGCCGGTACGGCGTGGTCGACCAGGCCTGGGGCAGTGAGCAGGCCGTCCTGCGCTTCGCGGACGGCGACACCGGCCGCGTGCTCCAGAAGCGGGAGCCGGTCGCGGCCGCCGTCTGGGGCAGCACCCTGTGGAGCGCCGACGGCAGCTGGGACCACCCCGGCCAGAACCTCCCGACCACGGTGGCGGCGAAGAACCTGTCGACGGGTGCCGCCGGTGAGACCTTCGACGCGGGGTGCGTCCCCCGCGAGGTCCAGGCCGTGGGCCGCTGGGTGTACTGGCAGTGCGACGACTCCTGGCCCAACTACCGGGGCGGCGGCGTCTACGACCGGCAGACCAAGCGCTCCCTGAAGCTCGGCACCGACAAGACGCTCCTCGGCGACGGCTACCTGGTCCGCCAGGCGGACGCGACCGGCCTGACCCTCGTCGACCTGCACGGGGGCCTCCAGGCCGGCGGCACGGAGGCGGACCTGCCCCGGCGGGTGATCGTCACCGCGGCGGAACTGGGCGACCGCACCGTACGCCGGGCCGGGTGGACCGTGGACCGCTTCGGCGGGCACGTCGCCTACACGGGCGCGGACCGCCGGGTGCGGATCGTCCCGTCGGGCGTCCCGGCCTCCCGGGTCGCCGTCATCGACGCGGAGACGCCCGCCCTCGACCTCAGGGCCGGGGCGTGGAAGCCCCGCTGGTGGCTGTCGAAGCCGGCGGCTTCCTGGACGCTGACGCTGAAGAACAAGGCGAGCGGCACAACCGTGCGGACCCTCTCCGGCGGCGAGGCCCGCGGCCTGGTCTCGACGTCCTGGGACGGCAGGGACGCGGCCGGGAAGTACGTCCCGAACGGTGCCTACACCTGGACCCTGACGGCGAAGCCCGCCGACGGCGCAGGGGCCGGCCTGTCCGCCTCCGGGACCGTGCCGGTGACCGGCGGCACCGCCGTGTGGCGGGACATGGCGGGCGACGACGGCTTCGGCGACCTGCTGACGACGGACTCCGCCGGGGCCGTGTCGCTGTACCGGGGCACCGGGACCGGCGCCGTGTCCTCCCGCACCGCCGGGTCCGCCGGCGCGTTCGCCACCGGCTCGGTGCTCGTGCCCGTCGGCGACGTGGACGGGGACCGGTGCGCCGACGTGCTGGCGCGGGTCGGCGACGAGTTGCGGGCCTACCGTCCGGGCTGCGGCAAGGTCGTCGGCGCCTCGTCGCCGTACACGCCGGTCGGCAAGGGCTGGGGCCAGTACGACCGGCTGACGTCACCGGGCGACCTGAACGGCGACGGCCACGTCGACCTGATCGCGCGCCAGACGACCACCGGCGACATCTACTTCTACGCGGGCACCGCCGACCACCACCTGAAGTCCCGGGTGCGGATCCAGGCGAACTGGAAGCTGTACCAGTCGATCACCGGCGCCGGTGACCTGAACGGCGACGGGCGCGGCGACCTGCTCGGGCTCGACTCCGCCGGAGTCCTGTGGCGGTACTACGGCACCGCGGCCGGCAGCGTGACCAAGCGGGAGCGGGTCGGCGGCGGCTGGAACGTCTACTCCGCCCTCGTCGGCACCGGCGACCTCTCCGGCGACGGCCGCACCGACCTGCTGGCCCGGGACACCACCGGGAAGCTGTGGCGGTACGCGTCCGCGGGAGACGGTACGTACGGCGGCCGGGTGCTGGTGGGCACGGGCGGCTGGAACACGTTCAAGGGCCTGTACTGACCTGAGCGGGCACGGAGAGGGGCCCTCGGCGGGACGACGTCCCGCCGAGGGCCCCTCTTCCTCGCTGGTCAGGCGTCGAGCACCTGCCCGTCCCGGCGCACGACGGGCGGCAGGACGGACCACGGGAAGTTGATCCAGTCATCGGTGCGCTTCCACACGTACTCGCACTGGACGAGGGAGTGCGACTTCTCATAGATCACCGCGCTGCGGACCTCGGCGACCGTGTCGAGGCAGAAGTCCCGCACCAGCTTGAGCGTCTTGCCGGTGTCGGCGACGTCGTCGGTGATCAGGACCCTCTTGTCGGAGAAGTCGATGACGTTCGGGACCGGCGCGAGCATGACGGGCATGTCGAGCGTGGTCCCGACCCCGGTGTAGAACTCCACGTTCACGAGGTGGATGTTCTTGCAGTCCAGCGCGTACGCCAGCCCGCCGGCGACGAAGACGCCCCCACGGGCGATGGACAGCACTATGTCCGGTTCGTACCCGTCGTCGGCCACGGCCTGCGCGAGTTCGCGCACGGCGACGCCGAACTGCTCGTAGGTCAGATTCTCCCGAACATCACTCATGCGCGCGTCCTGCTCATCACTGGGTTCATACCTGGGTCCGATGGAAATTGAGGTAGGACCGGGAGGCGGTCGGCCCCCGCTGGCCCTGGTAGCGGGACCCGTAGCGCTCGCTCCCGTACGGGTGCTCGGCCGGCGAGGTGAGCCGGAACAAGCACAGCTGCCCGATCTTCATCCCCGGCCACAGCTTGATCGGCAGGGTCGCGAGATTGCTCAGCTCCAGCGTCACGTGCCCCGAGAAGCCCGGGTCGATGAACCCGGCGGTGGAATGCGTGACGAGCCCGAGCCGCCCGAGCGAACTCTTCCCCTCCAGCCGCGAGGCGAGGTCGTCCGGCAGCGTGATGACCTCGTACGTACTGGCCAGCACGAACTCGCCGGGATGCAGGATGAACGGCTCGTCGCCCTCCGGCTCCACGAGCCGGGTCAGATCCACCTGCTCGACGGAGGGGTCGATGTGCGGGTACCGGTGATTCTCGAACACCCGGAAGTAGCGGTCGAGACGCACGTCGATGCTCGACGGCTGCACCATGGAGTCGTCGAAGGGCTCGATGCGGACCCGTCCGGCGTCGATCTCGGCCCGGATGTCCTTGTCTGAGAGAAGCACGCACCGAGGATACGCAAGGCGCGCGGAGCAGCGACAACCGCCGCCGCGCCGCGCGCCCGATCCCGCTCTGTGGCCGTGCTTACCGCTTCTCCGCACCCACCGGCACGGCACTCCGCAGCCGCGCACACCGCGGACATCGGACGAGCCGACCGGGGCCGAGTCGATCGGCCTGCTGCATCGGGAACGAGGTGGCGGTGAACACGTGCCCATCGGCACAGCGGACGACGGTGCGCTCCATCAAGTCCTTCAAGTCCCTTCCCCAAGAGCCGCGTCTGGCTTACTACCCTGACGACAAAAGCCACAGTACGGGATGAAAGAGACGACTCTCCAGGCGGCACTCCGCCCTCATGCGCACCCTCTCCGGGACCCCCACCGTACGCCCCAACTCGGAGCCCCCGCAGCCTCGTCCCCACCCCCGGAACGATCACCGGCCCCACGGCGCGAACACCGGGGGCCGGGCATGGGGTAGAGTGAGCGAGCGTCCAGGCACCAACCTCGGTCGGCGTCTTACGCGGGTGTAGTTTAATGGTAGAACATCAGCTTCCCAAGCTGAGAGCGCGAGTTCGATTCTCGTCACCCGCTCCACTTCGAACCCCCAGGTCATCAGCCCGGGGGTTTCTTGTTGTCTAGTCCGATCGCAGGCTGGCGTGCCCTCCGCATGCCCTAGCCTGCGGCCTCTCGTCGCCCCCTCGTCTCGGACGGCGAGAGGTGGTCGTCGCCGCCGACATCGTGGACCGCGATCCACGGATCGGACCGGGTCGCAGCACGCTCGAACGCGAGCCTCGCTCCGAGCAACTTCGTGTAGCAGGCAACGAGCCGGTCGAGGTCGATCGTGGACACCGTCAGATGGTTGATTCCTAAGAGATCAGGCATGACCTGCCATCCGTTGGTAAGGCATTCGAGTTCGACGGCTGTGGTGCCGGAGGCACCGGGCGTTCGGCACGAGGCCCGGTCCGGCTCCTCGTGCCGAACGCCTGGTCTGCCGACGGCTGTTCACTCGCCGGGGTCGGGCAACAGCCCGTCCCCGCCGAAGCAGGATCCCGGCAGTGGGGCACCGCCGTTCTTGCGGACCGCGATCGCCATGAGTTCGTCGAGGTCGTAGATCGCCTGCCCCGGCGTTCCGTACCGGGTGATCTTGCCTCGGCTGGCCCACTTGCGGATGGTCGCGCACGTCACGCCTACGGCGAGTGCGGCGAGCTCGGTGGTGACCCAGTTGCACATCCGTGGGCCGAATAGTCAGCCCTTCGCCAGGATGAGTCGGAAATGAGCGCCCTTGAAAACGGGGTGGCCGTCCGAGCGGGAGACCAGCAGAAGCGCGCCGTCGGCCGCTTCGGCGATGTCACGGGCGCGGTGGAGACCGTCGCCCCGGCTCTCGCCCTTGGTGGAGCGGCCCGCCCGGAAGACCAGGTCCTCCCGGCCCGGCGGGTAGGTGATCCCGGCTCCGTTGTCGCGGACGTCGACAAGCCACTCGTCACCGGACGGTTCGACGTGCACGGAGACGCGCCCCGACTCCGAACCGGCCAGTTCCTCACCGGCGTTCGCCAGCAGCTCGTAGAAGAGCGCTTGGGCGGCGCGGGCGCTGATCCGCGCCACGGCGGCGTCCGGGCCGCCGGTCTCCACCCGCACGCCGGGGAACGCCTGCTGCCACAGGCCGATCGTCTCGCGCAGCATGGGCACCAGATCGGTCGTCCCGGCCACTCCCCGTTCGTCCGCGGAGAACTCGGCGGTCTGCCGCTCCAGCCGCTCCAGCCGGGCGTCGATGTCCGCGGCCGGGGTGGCGCCCTCCAGGACGGCCAGGTACTCCTCGTAGTCGGAGTTGAGGCCGTGCCGTCGGGCCTCCCACAGGCGTACGGCATGACCGTGGTCCTCGGACGCGGCCGCCTCCGAGTCCGCCGCCCAGTCCCGCAGGGCCGTCTCCAGCCGCTGCTCCGCCCGCTCGCCCAGGAAGGTGAGCACCCCGCAGCGACGCAGCCGGACTTGCTCCGCGGAGGCCTGCGCGGTCAGCCGGAGACGGCCGAGCCCGGCCATGGCCGCGGTGAGGACGTCGGCGTCGGGGACCAGGTCGGCCGTGAGCTGCGCCACCGCCAGCAGTTCGTCCGCCGTGACCTCCTCGCCGGCCGGTGCCGCGGTGAGCGCCGCCCAGAACGCGATGTGCGCGACGCGTGACGGGCCGAGTGTCCGGAGCACCGTGTCCTCGACGGCGGCCCTGAACTGCCGCTCCTCCCGCCACCGGGACAGCCACCGTTCGCCCCCGCGGGCACGGCCCTGCCGCTCGGCCAGAGCCTGGAGGAACAGGTGGAGCAGCTCGGGATCCCAGCCGGTCGCGAAGGCGAGCGCATCCGCGACGACGATGCCGCCGAGACCGGTCAGGTCCAGGATCCAGCGGAGCGTCGACCATCGCGTGGCCTCGTCCGGGCCCAGCCGCTCGTCGAGTGCGACAGGGGTGCGGCCGACGAAGGTCGTCAGCGGCCACTGCCGTCCCAGCAGGCGCACAAGTGCCGTGGACCGGCCGGTACGCAGGGTGGCGAGCTGGAGAAGGTCCCGCAGCACCAGTACCGCACACGGGCTGCGGTCCGCCGGCGCGGCCAAGGCGGCGCCCACGGCGACGTACGGCGGCATCGCGTCCAGGCCCTCCGGCTCCCTGGTCTCGGGGCCGCCGATGAACAGGTCCAGGTTGCCCACGGGCCGGAACCGCTCGATCTCGGGGTCGGCGAACGCCCTTGCCACCGTGGCGAGGTAGCCGCCGGTGATCTCCTCGGTCCTGACCCGGTCGAAGTCGTCGGAGTGCAGGTAGGCGTTGAACGCCGCGGTGAAGCGCTGTGCCGCGCCGAAGCCGCCGTCGTCCAGGGAGGCGTACGCCTCCAGCAGTTCCCGGGCGGAGTCGTCGGCCGGCACCCAGTGGGCGTAGCGGACCTGCCGCTGGCGCTGGACGGGGTCAAGGTGCCATTCGAGGAGCTGCGCCGGGGACAGCTCGGGATTCCAGGCGGGCAGCGCAGGCACCTGTTCCGGGCCGGTGCTGCGCGTCCCGTCGTCGATCTGCCGGGCCGCGATCCGCAGCAGCCCCGCGTCGATGAGCGCATGGCTCGACTCCGCCCACGCGGGGTCGGCGGCCCCCTGCTCCTCCCGCTCCGCGAGCCGGGCCCGCAGCGCCTGTCGGCCCACCGCGAGCCCCTTCTCGAGTGCCGTCTCGGCGATCTCCAGCAGCCGCAGCGTCCGAGTCCAGGACACGGCGCAGCTGCGCTCCAGTTCCGCCATGTCCAGCTCGGGCAGAGCCAGGTCGGCGTCGCCTGCCCGCTTCCGCAGGGCGTCGCGGCGGTCCCGGAGATCGTCCCGCAGCTCCTGACGGCGGTCGGCGAGGGCCTGGAGGCGGCTGGACAGGCCGGCCCGGTCCGGCAACGGGCCGTGTTCCAGCAGGTACCCGGCGGCCTCCAGCTCGCCTTCCTGCAACAGGCTGTCGAAGACCGACTGCTCGTCCTCGTCCTCGGCGATGCCGCGCAGCACCGCGTCGACGAGGACGTCCTCGTCCAGCCGTTCCGGGGAGCGCAGCGCCACCGCCAGCCGGCCGAAGCGGAACCGCCCCGGCCACTGGCTCAGCAGGTCGATCAGGGGGGAGTCGGTCATGCGTGCACCCTTGCCCATGTGGCCACCGGCTCCAGGCGCTGGAGCAGGGCCAGCGCGGGGTGGCGATACGGCGGTGGAAGGACGTCCGCCTCGCTGAACAACCCGTCCCATGCCCGGGCCGTCCGCACGGCGAAGCCGCGGAAGGCGACCGGGACCGCTGTCTCGGCGTCGGCGCGGCTCGCGGCGGCGGACAGGCTGCGCGCCTCCAGCACAAGCGCCTCGACGCGGTTGAGGTAGGACGTCTGCCTGCCCCACTGGATGCGCTCCTGCCCGGCGGCCGCGACCAGCCGGTCGACATGGCGGCGGACGTCGGAGGGCAGGCCGGAGCCGAGCGCGGGGCGCAGCGCGGGATCCGTGGCGGCCGCATCGATGAGGGTGAGGAAGCCGTCCGCCGCGAACATCCCGTCGTGCCAGGCCTGGCCCGAGTCGAAGTTGAAACGCTGGCGGCGCCGCCGGATCTCGTCGATCCTGCGGGCCAGCTCTGCCCAGCGCTCCCCCACCTCCGCGGCCGTCATGGTCGTGGCGAGCTGCGCGCTGAACGCGTTCAGTGGCAGACCGCCGTCGAGCGGCCCCAGTTCGGCGACGAAATCGGCGAACTCGCGCCACCGCGGAGGCAGCGCCTCCTGGAGCAGCCCGACCACCTGGCCGCCGGCGGGGCCGCCCCACAGCAGCGTCTCGGCGAGTCCGCCGACGGCCGCCGCGCTCTGGTCCCGGGGGGCCTCGACCTCCAGGGCGCTGACCTCCAGTGCGCCGCCCACCGGGCCGAACTCCAGCGGCAGCACCGCCGTGCACACCGCCACCGTGAGCGGCTCCCCGTCGTTCGGCAGTATCCGCCCGATCAGGGCGGCCTCGAAGAAGGCGTACCGTCTCCAGGCATCCCTGACCAGCCAGCGGGCCCAACGAAGGCGGTGCACGGCCGGCACCCGGTCTGCGGACCGCAGGAGCATGGCGGCACCCCGGCGCAGATCGGCGACCGGAACCTCGCGCTCCTCCCACACCTCCAGGACCCGCCAGGGGTCGTCGAGCTCGCCCAGGACTTCCGTCATCACCTCGCCGTAGCGTCCCTCGGCGTGGGCCGCACGCGCCTTCTCCAGAGCGGCGTAGGCGGCGATCGCGCCGTCGGTGACCCGCGAGACGGGCGGCCCGGTCTCCCGCCGCGCCGGTTCGTGCTCCGGCTCCTGCGCGACACCCAGCCGGGACAGCACATCGGCCACGAACCCGGCGCCGTAGACCCGCACCCCGACCTGGCTGGCGGTGCCGGTCCCCTCAGCGCGGACGGAGTTGCGGCCCAGCGGGGCGAAGCTGCCGAGCTGGAGGGTGTCGTCGCAGACCACCACCCGGACACCCGTGCGACGCCGGTGCACGGTGATGCCCGGTGTCGACTCGACAACGCCGGTGAACGACTGCACCTCGGCGTCCCTGCCCGGCGAGGGCTGCACCAGGTGAACGGCGACGCCGCTCTCGGCGCGTTCCCGCATGGCCCGCGCGACGCGTTCGGTGGCAGCGCGAGGGCTGATGCGGCCGTCGGCGAGGACCAGCCGGGTGGTGGCACCGTGCAGCGCCTGCCAGAGGTAGTCCTGGTGGGAGCCGTCCTCCACCAGTTCCACGCTCGGCGCCTCGTCCGTGGCCTGCCGCACGGTGTCACGGAGCGCGGCCTGGTACTCGCGCCAACTCGCCGCCCAGATCCGCAGCATCTCCGGGGTGCCGTCGGCGGGGCCCGGCGGCAGCGGGGTCTCCGTGCTCTCGGCGCCGAACGGCTCGGCGGGGCCGGCCTCGGCCTCGGGGAACTCCGACTCCTGGGTGAGAATCTCCAGCCGGTTCTGCCCGGCGAACCCGGACCGGCGGACCCACAGCAGCAGTTCGGTGACGCAGCCGGGCAGTGCGGGACCGTACTTCGACGGCTCGACCAGCAGCCCCGTCATCTCGCCCGCGAAGCCGCTCACCAGGTCGAGCGGGCTGTGCGCGCTGACGTAGGCGCGCGCGTTGTCCTGGACCACGACGCACCCCGCGGTGCGCGCGCTCGCGGAGGACAGCAGCACCTGGCCCGGGTACTTGGCGGCCAACTCGTTCAGCGCGGTGCGCACCTCCGGGGCGGGCGTGTCGCTGATCGTGCGTCCCGACGACACGACGACACGGACCTTGCGCCGCAGCGCGGCGCGCAGATCGGGCAGCAGCCCGCTCAGGGTGGAGTAGCGGATCGCGGGTGAGACGATGACGATCTGCCGCTGCGCCTTCTCCAGCAGGTACTTGAGCGCCCACTCGTGCCCCTGGACGCTCTCGATCGGCTCCAGGCCGGCCCGCGCCTGGAGCAGTGCCCGCAGCCGCTGCTGGATGCGGCGCCCGAGTTCCTCCAGCGTCCTCTGGGCCTGCGCGGTGTGCGCGGCCTCCGTCGTCGGCAGCTTCTCCACCTGGGCGGCGAGCCGGCTCAGCAGCTGTGGGGCCCCCTCGGGCTCCAGCAGCACCCGGCTCGCCCTGCCGCGCAGCGCCTGCACCAGGGCGCTGTCCGGCTGTTTGTCGCCGAGCCGGGCGAAGTACTCCTGGAAGCGGGACTCCGCGCGGGCGCTCCAGAACCGCTTGCCCGCGTCGGAGACGGACACGGTGAGCCGCCCGCTGTCCTCGTCGGTCCGGACCTGCACACCGACGGTGTACCAGCGGATCTCGTCGGGCGGCTGAAGCAGGGGGTTGCCGAAGCTGATATTGAGGATGCGACGCCGGAAACCGGCCCCGCCGCCGTACCGGGTGGCCGCACGGACCGCGGCCAGCAGATCGCGGGGCGGTAGATCGGAGGCCTTCAGGCTGTGGTCGACCGGGGCGCGCAGAGCTGCCGGGGCGGCCCTCGGGGTGCCTTCCCGCTCCGCGAAGAAGCTGCCGGTGATCGGTTCGAACAGGTAGGCGCGGGTCTCCTGCGTCGTGCTGCCCTCGGCGAGTGCGGTGCCGGCCGCCGCACGGATGCTGTCGCGGCCCCCGTCGCTCAGTTCCAGGGCGCCGCTCTGGAGGTCGATGGTGAGCAGTCCGCGGGTCCACAGCGACGTCACCACGTCGAGCACCACCCGGTACGGCAGCACGAACAGGTCGGCCAGCTCCTGCACCTTGGTCAGCCCGGTACCGACGGCCTTGGTGACCAGGGTCTCCAGGGTGGTGTCGCCCTCCTCGGGGCCGACCTCCATCTTGAGGGTCACCATGCGGCACGGGAGCGCCAGTTGGACGAGATCGTTCACCGCGTTCTCACTTCGTCGGCGGAGACGACCTTGCCGTGGTGACGCAGCACCTTGATCACCGTCGCCCAGTGCTCACCGCCGTAGGTGGCGAAATGCCGGAGGTCGCCCACGACGACGAGGAGCCGCTTGGCCCGTGACATCAGGACGTTGATCAGTTCCCGGCTGCCCACATGGCCGACGTTGCGCTCGATGCCGCCGCCGGGGTCCGCGGTGGAGCGCACCAGGGAGACGATGACCCGGTCGGCCTCCCGGCCCTGGAAGGCGTGCACGGTGTACTCGCGGCCGCGCACCGAGTCCCGGCCGCTCAGCAGCTCCAGCTGGGCCTTGTAGGGCGTGAGGACGGCGAGGCTGCCGTCGTCGTCCAGGCGGTCGGGCGGCGCGGACGCCGGCAGCATCGACTGGGCGATCCGGTCCACCAGGTTCACCTCGCCGTCATTGCGCCAGCGGGGTTCGTCGCCGAACCCCTCGCAGCCACCCGTGTCGACCCACACCAGCGGCCGGCCGCGCAGGAAGGCCGGTTCGGTCAGGTCGTGCGGCTTGTGCCGCTCGGTCTTGAGGAAGCTGAGGGGCAGCCCGTCTTCCTCGCGCAGCGGTACGCGGGGGTAGAAGGCGCGACTGACCGGCTCGGCGATCGTCTTGTCCATGCGGAACTGTTTCTCGATCCGGCCCACGGCCGAGTCCGCCAGCTTGTAGTCGGCCTCGGTCTTGCCCGCGAAGATCTGCTCGAACAGCCGCAGTGCCTTGCGGTGGTCGTCCTTCTGCTCGTACTCCAGGGCCACCAAAGGGTCCGGGTGATGGCGCAGGGAGTCCAGGAATGCCTCCAGCTCTTCCTCGCGGTGCGGTCCGAGCTGCAGATGGTCACCGATGAGGGTCCAGCGCACACCGAGCACCAGCGGGACGATGATCTCCATGGACCACGCCTTCGCCGCTTCCTCGACGATCACCCAGTCGAACAAGTCCTTGGGGTCCCAGCGCCCGTCGTTGACGGTCGCGGCGATGGAGCAGGTGGCGAGGACGACACTCGCGCCGCTACGGATCCGGTCGCTGAGTTCCAGCTGGTTGGAGGTGATGTGCTTGAGCCACTGCTCGGCCAGTTCCCGGCGGGCCCCCTTCAGCGGCGGCAGGTTCGGCAGGTCGATCCACCAGCGCTCCGCCAGTTCGACGAGGTCCTGGGGGTACGGCTGGTCGTCGTATGGCGGATGCTCGTAGGGCTTGCGGGCGAGCCGGGTCCTGAGCAGCCGGGTCGAGGCGTCCTGCACCGACCGGGTCAGATGGGTGAGGGTGTGGGCGCGCACCAGTTCGTCCCGTACCTCGTCCTCCTTCTCGGCCGGCGTCTCGCGCAGGATGAGGGTGCGCGGGCTCTGCTGCTGGATCAGCTTGCGGGCCAGTCCGTCCAGGGTGTGGTTGGACTGTGAGGTGACCAGGATGCGGGCGCCCTGCTCCACGGCCAGATTGCGGCGGACGGCGGCGGCGGTGAGCGTGGACTTGCCGGAGCCGGGCGGCCCCTGCAGGGCGAAGAACGGGTGGGTGCCGAGCATCCGCTCGATGAGCTTGCGGGAGACGGCGTCGAAGTCGACCTCACCCTCCAGCGGGTGCGCGTCGATCCAGCGGCCGCGCCCGAGGTCGAAGGAGAACGGCTCGCGCAGCGACTCGATGAGCAGCGGCTGCGCCCGCAGCAGGGCCAACCCCCGCTCCTGGCGGTCGAGCTGGGGACTGGTGCCGCCGTCGTCGTCGTGCCGGATCCAGCCCGCCTTGGGGATGGTGCCCGCGCCCTGCACGGAGACTCTGACCGTGTACGGGTCGACGTACTCCTGGAAGACCGCGGTGAAGGTCTTGCCGCCGAAGTAGGGCTCGCGGGTGGAGCCGCGGCTCACCACGTTCAGCAGGGTGGCCTTGCCCTCGCGTTCGCCGTCGAGAGCGGCGAAGAAGTCCGCGAACCGCGGCCGACGCCGCTCGTCGAGCGCGTAGGCCGACAGCATCGGGGACGAGTGCCGCCGGTCGGCGTCCGCTTCCTCGTCGAACTCGATGGTCACCAGGCCCTGCTGAGCGTCGCCGACCACCCGGAAGGGGTAGGAGCGGGCCTGGAGCACCATGCGCTGGTAGTTGAGGAGGAACTGGAGGGAGCGCAGATACATCTCGTTGAGCGTGTCGGTGCGGGCGTGTCCGCGCACCGCCTCCTGGAGGTCCGTCCACGAGCGCCGGTCCTTGACCACCTCGGACATGTTCTGACCGGGCCGGAAGGGGATCAGTTCCAGCCCGCTCTCGATCTTGCGTCTGCGCTTGGCCGTCACCAGTTCCATGGTGATGTCCTTGTCCCGCAGGTACTTGATGACCAGAATCTGCTCGAAGTGCTTGCGCATGTTCGTCATGGGGACGGGGTCGTACAGGACAGCGCAGAACCAAACCGCTCGCCGCCCGATCAGCACCCACTGCGCCTCCTTGAGCCGGTCCTCCGGCCCGGTGGCGTAGCCGAGGGCGCCGCGCGCCGAGTGGACGAGCACGGCCTCGGCGAGTTCGCGCTGGAGGAAGAACCGCAGCTCCTCCTGGCCCACCGGGGTGGCCGGCGAGTGCCGGATCCATTTCCGGTCCTCGTAGAGCATCTTCACGCTCTCGTCCGGCATGAAGGCGACGAGCCGGGGCCGCTTCTCCTCCGGCTCCGCCCAGTGGGCGCGGATCTTCTGCCAGCTCTCCCCCAGGTGCTTGGCCGCCTGGTAGGCGGTCCAGCGACTGTCCGGGTGGGGTTCCATCATGCGGCGCAGCGCGTCGGCAAGGGCCGTGGGCAGTTCGGCCGTGGCGAGGTGGGAAGCCATGGCCCGCTGGAGCTGGGCCAGGGCGGTCTTGCGACCCTCCGGTCCGGCCCGCCGCACCTCCGCGTACGGCTCGGGCAGGACGTCGGGGATACGTCCGCAGAACCACTCCCAGGCCGTGGCCGCCAGGCCGTACACATCGGTGGTCACCCAGTCCCGGCGGACACTGGTGTGCTCGTCAAAGAGGTAGGCGTGCAACTCGGGTGCGAGGTAGGCCAGGTGGCGTTCGGAATCGATGCCGACGGGGGCCGTGTAGAACTGGCGGACCTCGGCCACCGTCTCGGCTCCGCTGCCCGCGCCCACGGTGCGGATCACGTTCCCCATCAGCGTGCTCATCTCGAACCGCGACAGGACGATGTCGACCTCGTCCGGCTCCGACACGTCGATCACGTGGGTGTTGAGGGAGGCCGCGGTGAGGTTGCGGTGGATGATGCCGGCCGAGTGCAGCTCGTTCAGGGCGTCCAGCAGGGTGCTGAAGTGCTCGAAGGCCCGGGCCGGGTTGCGGCGCGCCCAGGCCACGGTGTGGTCGATGTTGATGGGCTTGCCGCGCTCCCTGGTGAGGGTGAAGGCGATGTCCTCGCTCGGGACGAACTTGCCCATGGCGATCTGCGGCAGGGCCGGGTGGTTGAGCGCACCCACCCGGAGCAGGTTGCGGGCGGTGTGCTCCCACAATTCGCCGGCCAGGTCGGTGATCCTGTCGAAGATCGTGAGCTGGTAGGCGTCGTGCCCGTGGGATGCGTCGGTACGGCGGTGCAGGGTCGCCCGCACCAGGCGCTCGGGAACCACGATCTCCGGTTCGCCGAACAGGGTGTAACCCTCGAACTGGGCGTTGTCCCGGCAGAAGAGCCGGTCGATGAGTTCCTTGTACTTCGCTACGTCGTTCACCGGCGCCCCGTTCCCCTCGGCGTCCCCTCGTGCCGTCATTCTCGGGCGGTTTCCGACGGCCTGTCAGCCCGTTCGGCGAACACCACGCCGCCGCGGCCCTTGTCCTCGCCGTCCGGCTCGCCCTCGTCGGCCCACGCGCCCGGATCGAGGTCGAGCACGACGACCCCGTCCTGCGTCCCCACCGCGACGCCTCCGTCGCCCAGCCCGGTCAGGGCGTGGCAGCGCAGCCCCAGCCGCACCGTGTGCAGCAGCCGGGTGCCCGTGGGGTCCCACACCCGCAGCTCTCCCTCGCGGCCCACGGTGACCAGCACCCGGTGCGTCTCCGCCGGGCCGCGGACCACCGCCGTCGCGGCGAGCCTGCCCGGCCGTCCGGGGAACAGCGGATTCCAGGGCCCCTCCGGGCCGGCCGCCCACCAGACGTGGTGGCCGCCGTCACCGACGACGGCCAGGACGGTCGTCATGTCGTACCGGATCGAGGTCATCGCCGTGAAGGGGGCCGGCAGCCCCGTCGGAACCCGCCCCAGGAGAGCGCCGTCGCGCGCGTCCCACCAGCGCAGTTCTCCCGCGGCCGTGAGCCCGGCGAAGGCGGCATGCCCCCCGGCCAGTCGCAGCCCGGCGAGGAACTCCACGGGCGCTGCGGCAGGCGGCAGGGCCGGGGCGAGGCGCTGCGAGGGCACGGGCTTGCCGAGCGACTTCCCCGGTACGGCCTCGCCGTTCCGCCCGGCGTTGCCCCGCTCGGCCCGTACGGCCTCGCCGTCTCGCTCTCCAGCTTCGGTCTCGGCTCCCCGCTCTCCACCGCCGGTGGGGGCGCCGTCGATCCGGACGGTGCCGTCCTGGTGAGCTGTGGCCAGCAGGGTTCCGCCCTCGGGAACCGGCAGGGACGCCAAGGCCAGGACGTCGCCGCGGAGGCCCGGGGCGTCGAGCGCGGTGCCGTCGGCCGCGCTCAGGCGGGCGACGCCCCCGTCGGTGTACGCCACGCACAGCACGCCGCCGTGTACCGGGTCGGCGGCTTCCGCCAGGGCCCGCACCGGGGGCGGTGCCGTCGGCTGCCCGGTGGCGCTCCTGCCGCGCGGGTCCCACAGCCGTACGGTGCCGTCCTGGCCCGCGGTCGCCAGCACCGCCCCCTCCTCGGGATCCGTGAACGCCGTCACCGCGTACACCGGCCCCTCATGCCCCGTCAACCGCCCCAGCTCCCCCTGTCCACGCGGGTCCCACAGCCGCACGGTCCCGTCCTCACCCGCGACCGCCAGCACCACCCCCTCCTCGGGATCCGTGAACGCCGTCACCGCGCGTGCGCCCTGGCCGTGGGCCTGCCACTCGGTCTCGCGCCGACTGCGATCGGCCTGCCACACCAGCGCCCAGCCCTTCGCGTCGACCGTGACGAGCCGCTCGGCGCCGCTGCCCGGCTGCTCGAACACCGCCATGCCGTTCACCGGGCCGTGGTGGCCGGTCCGGCAGCGGCCCTCCCGGCCCTCAGCGGGGTCGAACAGCCAGAGCGGCCCTGGAAGTCGCCGATCGCCAGCTTCCCGGCGAAGGGCGCCATGGCCCGTACGGCGTCCCCCAGCAGCGAGTACGCCGGGTCGGCGGGCCGCCCGGTCGACACGTCCCAGAGTCGCAGCGTGCGATCGCTCCCGGCTGCGGCGATCAGGTCCGTTCCGTCCGGCTCGCGCAGCGGGGCGAGCGCGCACTGGGCTCCCTCGCGCGGGCCGCCGCGCAGTGCGGGTGCCGTCTCCAGGCCGGTGCGCAGGTCCCAGGCCCGCACCACCCCGGCGTCCCCGGCGCCGACGAGCAGCTTCCGCCCGTCCGCACGGCGGGTGAGCGCCTGCAACGACCGCATCGGCGCGTTCAGTCCGGCGAGGGTCAGATGCGGGGCGTGCGACGACAGCGCGGCCCACCGCACAGTCCAGGATGCGGCAGGACCGTCGTACGGCGGCATGCCGGGCGCAGCCGGGGCGGCGCCCCCCATCCGCCGGCTGCCCAGCTCGCGCAGTCCTCTGCGGTCGGCCGGAGAGGCGGCGACGGCCAGGTGCGCCAGGGCCAGGGCCCCGGTGACCGCCGGGGGCAGGGCGGCGAGCCCCGCGCCCGACCGCAGCGCGGCACCCGCCTGCGCTGCCGGGTCCAGGTGGTCGAGCACCCCGAGGTGTCCGGCCAGCACCCGCCAGCCCTCGGTGCCCGCCTCGGCGGCGTGTCCGGCGAGATGGCGCACCAGGTAGGGGTGCGGCCGCGGAACGGCCGTCGTGCCCTCGTCCTTCGCCGCGGCCAGCCGGGTCAGGGCGGTGACGACGCGCAGCCTGTCCTGCTGCGTCCGCCAGGTGTCCCGCTGATCGTCGCCGCCGAGGAGGAAATCGCGGAAGGTGCGGTGCGCCAGCCGGTAGACGGCCTGCCCGTCCTCGGCGTCGAGCATGATGTACGGCGCCGCGGCCCTGGCCACGGCATCCAACCGGGCGGCGTCGACGGGGGTGTCGTTCAGCGCGGAGGCGACCGTCGCCCAGATCCGTTCGGCCCGGGGCAGACCGCGGCCCTGTGCGAAGGCCAGGGCGCGCAGGACGGCTGTACTGCCCGGCAGCGCGTCCCGCAGCCGCGCCACGACGGCGGCGAACAGCCGCCGGTGGTCCTTGCCGAGCAGTTCCGCCAGGTCGGCCCGTCTGCGATCCAGGAGCAGCGTCGGATCAGCGATGATCTCGTGCACCGCCAGCGTGGCGTAGAGGAAGTCGCGCTCCGCCGCCGGCTGCGGCGCCGTGCAGACCAGGGCGACGACCCGCTGGACCGCCGCGTCGAGGTCGATCTCCGGGTGTGCGAACGCGCCGCGTTCGGCGAGCAGTGCCTCGCGCACGTAGATGGCGAGGTCCTGGGGGTCCCGTCGCAGGCGCAGGGTCTCGGCCGCCGGCCGTCCCAGCCCTTCGAGCAGGTCCTCCACGACGGCCCGCGGCACGTCGAGGCTGTCGGTGGACGACGGCCTGGTGCCCACCACCACGCGCACGCCGGGCAGCGCGCCGAACGCACGGAGCAGGCCGGCGAGCCGGTTCGGGTCGTCGGACGCGTCCAGGGCGTCGGCGAACAGGGTCCAGCGCCGTTCACCGGGCCGTACGGCGTCCAGGAGGGCGCGGATGCGTTCGTCGTCGTTGGAGGCGTCCGGCGCAGTCGCCACGGCGAACACCTCGGCGAGCTGCCCCACGGCCTGCCGGACCGAGGCGCCGGTGAGATTCAGGAAGGTGTCCGCCCGGGGTCGCGGAACGTCCTCGGGCCACGGATCGTGCCGCAACGCGGGTCCGGCCCCAGGTGATTCGCCGTGCCCCGCGGCGCGCAACAGGATGTGGCCGAGGAGCGCGGACTTCCCACAGCCGGGCGGCCCGGTCACCGCCAGCACGCCATGGTCGGCGTCCGCCAGCCAGCCCGCGATCCGGTCGCGCTCCCCGGACCGTCCGACGAACAGCCACGACAGCTCGCCGGAGGGGGACCCGGCCGGGACGGGGGCGGATGCGTCGGCCGGGACGGGGGCGGGTTCGGCGGACGCCGTCTCCGCGCGCGGCCGTGCGTAGTCCTCCAACGTCATGATCACGGATGCGGCCGCCCCGTCCCGGCGGGCCAGGATCTCGTCCCCGGCCAGCTGGTACCAGACCCGGCCCGGCTCCAGCAGGTCCTGGATGCGCTGCGCCAGGTCCCTGAGGCGTATGTGGCTGTAGTTGCCAGAGAACTCGCCCAGCACCGTGGTGAGCACCTCGCGGAAGGAGGCCAGGTATCCCCAGCCTTGGTCGGCCCCCGAACCGATGATCACCAGGCGCTCGGCGGCGCGCCGATTCACGACGTACATCAGCAGCTTGTCGACGAAGCGGGCGGCTCCGCACGCCTCGACGACCACGACAGCCCAGTAGTCCTCGCGGGCGCGGCGGCGGAACTGGCGGACGATGTGATCGCCCAGCTGGTCGGGCTTGACGCTGTCGTCCTCGTCGTCGACGCCCGCGCCGCGGACGGCGAGCAGGGCGTCGTCCTCGTTCGACTCGCCGTGACCGAACCAGAGCAGCATGGAGTTGCGGGGCGGGCGCGCCCGGGACCACTCACGCAGCCGTGCCTCGGTGGCCCCGCCGGTGCGGTCCTCGCCCTGCCACGGCCGGTGTTCGCCGCCCCAGCCGGTCAGCAGTTCGGCGACGCCGTCCGCCTCCGCCACGACCTCGTGCAGCTCGGCGAAGCGGCTCGTGTCGACGTACGTGTCCATCGGCAGCGTGACGATGGTGAAGCCGTCGTCCTGGCCGAGGGGGTCGGGCAAGCCCCCGTCCAGCCCGTCACCGTGCATGCGGGTCCCACTCCCCGTGTCGTCTCTCTCCGCGCGTCCGAACTCCGCTCAGCCGACCATGACCAGCCGGGTGACCGGGTCGCCGCCGGCGCCCACCTTCACCCGGTACAGGCCGGGGTCGTCGAGCAGCACACGGGCGCTGAGCAGCGCGTCCTCCCCTGGTACGGGTGTCAGCAGCGGCTTGCGGACCGGGTTCTGAAGCGCCTCGGCACCGGCGTCCTCCACCAGGCAGCTGACCCGGTCCGGGTCCTGTTCGGTGCGTGCCACGACCTCGAAGGCGGTGCCGGCCGGGACCCGGTCGGGGGTGTCGAGCCCGACGTCGGCGCCGCCGAGGCGTGCGCCGCGCCGGTTTCCGGTGAGCAGGCCGCGGGCGAAGTCGAGAACCGAGCCGGTGACCGCGAGGGCGGCATGCTGCTGGGCGACGGAGTAGGTCTCCACGTCGCGGTGGGTGGTGGAGTAGCGAAAGACGGTACCGTCGCCGCCGTGGTCGTACTCGACGAGCCGGCCGATCGCGTCGCGCAGGAGTTCGCCGTCGTCGTGCCGGTCGTAACCGACGTGCCGGGCCTCGACTACGCCGTCCCGGATGCGCAGCGACTGGGTGGTGTCCTGGGCGGTGCCTTCCACGATGCGGTGGCCGGGCAGATCGACCCCGTCGAGCCGGGCGTGCAACCGGAAGGCCGCGTCACCCAGTTCGCGGTCGCCGCCGACGGCCTCCACGTCACCGGGGGTCAGCGCCACCACATCGTCCCCCGTATCCAGGCAGCGGTAGCTGGGCAGCAGTTCATGCACGCCGGGCAGGGTGCGGGCCAGCCGACTCAGGTTCCTCGCGGGGAGCCCCAGCATGCCGCGGCCGCTGTTGAGGATCTCCATGGCCTTGACGGCGCCGTGGAAGGGCGTTCCCGCGGTCAGCACGGCACGGACGTCGGTGAGGGCGCCCGGGATCAGCCCCAGCGCCGCGGCCACCAGGCCGCCCATGGAGTGCGCGACGATGACCATCCGGGCGGGCCGCTGGTCGGGGGCGGCGGCCCGGGCCGCTCGGCAGTCGGGATGGGCGCGCCAGGCGGTGAGATGCTGGTCGATCCTGTCGGCCAGCGCCTTGGCGTTGTGCTCGACGGGAAGCCGCCAGTCGTAGCCGAACTCGCCGACGGCGGCCGGGTGGACGACGGCCTTGCGAAGGCCCTTGACCAGCGGGCCGTAGGGCTCGAAGCCGTCGGTCAGCGGCATCCAGGCCGGCGTCCGCAGCAGTCGGCCGGGCACCACCCGGCCGAGTCGGCCCGCACGCTCGTGGTCGGTCAGGACGAGCGCGTCCATGCCCTTCTCGAGGTCCCAACGGGCGGCGTACTCCGCCACCTTGCGCATGCCCCACAGCATGCGACCCGTGGCGGCCTCGTATAACTCCGTGCCCATGATCCCCGGCACGACCAGGACTGCGTCATGCGTGGTCCCCGGCCGGGCAGGACCCCTGTCCCGAACAATCGTCGAATCCATGGAGCAAAGTTAATGGAGGAGCACGGGAGACGATACGGGCTTGCTTCCGGACGAATCGTTCCACGCTGCCGGAGCCGGGGCGGCGCGGGACGTCCTTTCATCCGGACCGACTGTGGGACCGGTGGCGAACCGTCCTCCGGGTCTCCCTTGACGGGTTCACTCGTCGGCTCGGCAGTACGGTGAACCCGTGACCTCCTTACCGGAAGAAGCGCCGTCGCTGATCGGTGAAGACGACCGCGAGGCAGCCGTGCGACGCCTGCAGGAGGCGTACGCGGAAGGGCTCATCGCACACGAGGTGTTGGACGAGCGCCTTCATCGGGCGCTCAGCGCCCTGACGCAGAGCGAACTCGCGTCCGCTCTGTCCTCGCTCCCGGAGGGACACCCGGACAGCACGGCCACGATCGCCGCCGCCGGTGGACGGATCAAACGGCGTGGCGCGTGGCGGGTGCCTCGTGTCCTCAAGGTCGGGTCAGCATATGGAAGGGTGCGCCTGGACCTGTCCCGGGCGGTCATCGAGCACCCGGTCGTCGACATCGAGCTGCAACTGGGAACCGGCGGGGCCAGGATCACGGTGCCTCGTGACGCGACAGTCGACGTCGAAGGGTTGAGCACGGGCTGGAAGGACCTGCGCTACAGGGTCCCGCGGCGTTCCCGGCCCGGCGGGCCGACGATTCGAATCTCCGGGGTCATGGGATACGGACGCCTGAAGATCCGCCACTCCCTGCGTTGAGTCCCCATCCGGTGCTTCGACCCCGCCGGCTGCGGGCGCGGCACTGGGCGGGCACCAGGTCTCCCCGTGCCTCGCGAAGAGCCGTGCCCACGACAGGCCCCGCCACGGCCACCTGCCGAAGCTCGTCATCTGACCAGGTACTCGCCCACGTGCCTCCCGGCAGCACCGACGACGCGGCCCCGCTCGCCCTGCGGGTGCCGACGCCATGAGACGACGGCGGCGTCCGCCCGCTGCTGACGCTCCGCTACCGATGACCGACCGTCACGCCGCCTTTACGCGCCGGGGAGTAGGCTGAGGGGACCGAGGGCATCAGGCACGCCGGCGGCGGGCCGGCTCCACCCTCGGAATCCAACGGAGTTCCTCACGCCGGACGGCGCCCCCTTCACTCCGTGCATGCCCGCCGACTCTCCTCCCACGAGTTCTCGCTGATCGTCGTCCCCGCTCTTCTCAAGAGACGGGCGCGGGCGGGCCGTCAGCCGCCGTGCCCCGTAGCCCTCTACGCCGCGGCCGGTGCCCGCGTCCGCCGCACCCACCGGACCGCCTCGCCGCCCCGGGTACCAGAAACGCCCACTTCGTCAGAGAGAACTCACGTGACCACCGCTCCGGACGCACCGTCCGCCCTCCCCCTGCCCCTCGTCCGCCTGCGCCTCGCGCCACGCGGCGTGCTGCCCCGCCGGAACGACGGAGTGTGGTGGCCGCACTCCCGCGACCTGCTGACGCAGCTCCCCAAGTTGCTCGCCGCGCTGCCGAGCGCGTGGGGCGACATCGTCGGCGTCACCGTGGACGCCGCGGCCTGGTCGGCGGCACCGGGGCGCATGTTCGTCGCCAACCAGGTCGTACGCCTGAACAAGGCCCCGGTCTCGCCGCCCGCGCTGGACAGGGTCACCCTGCTCTCCCCCGGTCTCGGCCGTTGGGACCTGCTGGTGGTGTCGCCGGACGCGACGGAGGAAGCCGCCGCCCTCCTCATGGCCACCGCACTCGAAGGCCGCGTGCCCGGCGCCGACGGAGAAGTCCGCCCTCCGGTGCCGACGGCGGCAACGGATCCTCGCAGCCATGTGGGACCCACCGGGCCGGGAACCCGTGCCCGGGGGTAGGCGCCGCCGTAGGGCAGGTTCGGGTACGCGCCCGGTCCCCGCAGCTGCCTTGCTCGCCGCTCCGAGTCATCCGCCCGCCTCTCAGGGAGCTTCCCCCTCATGACCATGGCCACCACCTCCGCCACGCGTTCCGACGGCCCCGGCAGCGACTTCGCCCGGCTGTCGAAGAGGATCGCGGACGCCGGTCTGATGAGGCGCCGCCCCGGCTACTACACGTTGCGGATCACCGCCGTGACGGGGCTCTACGCCGCCGGCTGGGCCGCCTTCGCCTTCCTCGGCCCCTCATGGTGGACGCTGGCGGTCGCCGCCTTCATGGCCGTCATGTACGGGCAGGTCGCGCTGGTCGCCCACGACATGGCCCACCGGCAGGTGTTCCGCCGCCGCCGGGCCAGTGAAGTGTCCGGTCGGATCGCCGGCGCGGCGATCGGCATGAGTTACGGCTGGTGGCAGGACAAGCACACGCGTCATCACGCCAACCCCAACACCGAGGACCTCGACCCCGACATCGGCCCCGACCTGCTCGTCTGGTCGCCGGACCAGGCTCGCGCGGCCACCGGTCTCCCCCGCCTGCTCGGCCGCTGGCAGGCGTTCCTGTTCTTTCCGCTGCTCACGCTGGAGGGTTTCAACCTGCACGTGGCGAGCGGCAGGGCGGTCGCCAACCGCCGGCTCAAGCGCCGCGCGCTCGACGGCAGCCTGCTGTTCGCGCACTGCGCGGTCTACCTGACCGCCCTGTTCTGGGTGCTGCCGCCGGGCATGGCGTTCGCCTTCCTCGCCGTCCACCAGTGCCTGTTCGGCGTCTACCTCGGGTCCGCCTTCGCACCCAACCACAAGGGGATGCCGATCCTGTCGGCCGACGACCGCCCCGACTTCCTCCGCCGCCAGGTGCTCACCTCACGCAATGTCAACGGAGGCCGGCTCACCGACCTGGCGCTCGGCGGCCTGAACCACCAGATCGAGCACCACCTCTTCCCGAGCATGCCGAGCCCCAACCTGCGCAGGGCCCGCGCCATCGTCCGGCGGTACTGCGGGGAACAGGGCGTCGACTACGCGGAGACGGGGCTGGTCGCCTCGTACCGGCTGGCACTCGCCAGCCTCCACGACGCCGGCGCACCGCTCCGGCGCTCCCGCGCCCGAGCCTAGAAGCCGGAAGCCGCGGACCGGCGTGCCGGTGTGGACGGCCGTCGCCGGTACGGCCCGCCGGGGTCCGGGGCGCCGTACCGGCGTCGGGGTGGGTTACTTGGTGAAGGTGAAGTACTTCCAGGAGCCGTGCGTCGTGGAGTTGATCGTGTCACCGGAGGAGCCGTTGACGTACGACGAGCGCATGCGGGCGCGGAGGCCGGACTCGCCGGGTGCCTCCAGGCGTACGGCCGACTTGCCGCCGGTGCCCAGGGCGAAGTACTCGGTGGCGGAGTCGCGCCAGGCGCCCCGGTAGTAGACCTGGAGCTGGAAGCGCTGCTTGCGGCCCTTGTAGTAGTTCATGGTGGTGGTGAACACCGGATCGGTCTTCTTGTGGAAGTAGTAGTACGTCGTGGAGCCGATCCGGCCCGTCTTGTAGTGCTTGGAGACGGCGGTGGAGACCCTGACGTGGGCGTACCCCGTGGACTTCACGGTCTTCGCGGCGTAGCGGGCGTCGCCGGTGAAGACCGCGGAGACGGTGGTGTCGCGGGTCAGGGTGACGGTGGCCGACAGGTTGCCCTTGGAGTTGACCTTGGCCGTCCTGAGCAGCTTCTTCGGCTTGTCGGTGCCGAAGGGGTCCGTGTAGATCGAGACGGTCCGGTTCTTGTACGTCGTGCCGAGGTGCGCGGTGAAGGTGACCTTCTTGCCGTACGCGTACACCTTGCCGTTGTTGTTCAGGCTCAGCACGGCCGTCCTGCGGGAGACGTCCACCGCGTCCGAGCCGGCGGCCGGGGCGTGCGTGGCGTCGCCCGCGTAGGAGACCTTGTAGGTGACCTTGCCGCCGGCGGGCGGTGTGTCCGTGAAGGAGAAGCTGCCGTCCGCCTTCGTCCTGACGGCGGCCAGCGTCCTGCCCTTCGGCGACTCGACGTCCGTACGGGTCACCTTCAGGCCGGTGCCGGCGGCCAGGGGCTTCCTGGAGGTCAGCTTGCCGGTGACGGTGAGCTTCTTGGCCCGTTCCGACTTGGCCGGGGCCGCCACCTTGAGGGAGGGCAGTTCCTTGGTGGGGTCGGTCAGGGCGCGCAGGGTGTGGGTGCCGTAGGTGTTCACGGAGACGGCGAAGACCCGGCTCGAGTCCGGCGCCCAGGCGAGGGCCCCGTCCACGAGGGTGTCGGCGCCGCTGCTGTTGCCGGTGTTGGGGAAGTCGTACTCCCGCACGGGCACCTTGTCACCGGGCCGGTGGACGTGGACGTCGGGGTCGTACCAGGAAAAGCTGCCCCCCGCGACGCTGCCGTCCGGCGCGACCCGCACCGCGTTCGGGTAGGCGTCGATGGGGTAGCCCGACTGCTCGGTGAGGTCGGCCGTCGAGTAGGAGCCGAGGCCGTAGCCGTACTCCGGGTCGCCCCACGAGGTGAGGACCTGCTTGCCGTCGGGCGTCAGGTCCAGCTGCTTCACGGCCGTGTCCATGGCGCCCTTGACCCGCAGCGCGGCCCCGTCCGCCGAGACGTCGTAGACGGCGAGGTCGCCGCCGTTGCCGGCCACCAGGACGCCCGGGACCGCGGGGTCCGACGCCAGGAACATCCCGAAGGCGCCGTAGAAGTCGGCGTCGCCGCGCTGGGCGAGGTGCACGACGGGTTCCGGGCCGGAGGTGTCCAACGAGCCGAAGTCCGTCCCGTGGGCGAACCAGATCCGGCCGTCCACCACCTCCAGGTCGCCGGGAGCCGCGCCCACCGGGTAGCTCGCGGTCCGGGTGTACGTGCTCGTCGCCACCGAGACGATCCGGTTGCCGCCGGTCACGGCCGCGTACAGCTGCCCGGAGTCGGCGGACAGTGCCAGGCCGGAGACACCGGAGAGGCCGGTCAGTGTCGCCTTCACGGTGCCGCTGTAGTCGGTGACGACGATCTTGCCGCCGGTCGGGTCGGAGACGTAGACCCGCTGGTGGGCTCCGTCCACGACCAGGTCGCCGACCGACTTCACCGGAAGGCCCTTCGCCGAGTCGGCCGATGCCGGGCCCGCCACGCCCCCCACCAGGACGGCGGAACTGAGGACGACCGCGAGTGCCGTCGCGGTCGCGATGCTGCGCGTGCGCACAGTGATGTGAACCCCCACAGAAGAAGCCCGGTTCGCACCGGGCGAGAACGAGAGGCCGCGCGTCCCCCCGCACCCGACGACGGGTGCGCGAGCGCTGCCGAGGACGCAGCGTATGACATGTGAGGGACAAGTGAAGACGGCGAGGTCCGCGCGCGGGAGCCGCGCGCCGGGCACGCGTCGAAAGAAGTCGCGCGCCGCTGTCGATCCGGTGGCCTCCCGTTCGACATCTTGACGTAGGACGCATCGCCCGGAACCCACAGGACCTGATGAGGGAACGCATGGATCAGCTGCTGCGAGTGCAGAACTTCACCGTCTCGAGCGACGGCGTCGCCGCCGGCGAGGACCAGAGTCTGGAGCGGCCCTTCGGCCACGCCGTCGATCCGGCGCGGCTCATGGCCTGGGCCGGCGCCACGGCGAGCTGGCCCAACCGCACCGAGCCAGGGGGGAGCCGGGGCCTCGACGACTACTTCACCCGGGACTTCAGCCACAACATCGGCGCCGAGATCATGGGCCGCAACAAGTTCGGGCCCCAGCGCGGGCCGTGGCAGGACCACGACTGGCGCGGCTGGTGGGGCGACGAGCCGCCGTTCCACACACCGGTGTTCGTCCTGACCCACCACACGCGTCCGTCGTTCACGCTCTCCGACACCACGTTCCACTTCGTGGACGGCGACCCGGCCGGCGTGCTCGCGCAGGCGCGGGAGGCCGCGCAGGGCAAGGACGTCCGGCTCGGCGGCGGCGTGTCCACCATCCGGGAGTTCCTCGACGCCGACCTCGTCGACACCCTGCACGTGGTCGTCGCGCCGGTCACGATGGGGTCCGGGCTGCGCCTGTGGGACTCGCCCGAGGAGCTGCTGGACCGGTTCCACGGAGAGGCCGTGCCCAGCCCGAGCGGCGTGACGCACCATCTGTTCTGGCGCAAGTGACCACCCGGACCAGCCGTTCACGGCCCGGTGCCTCGGGGGGCCTTCACCGGCCAGTGCTTCAGGGTCCGGCCCGTCGACTTGTCCGCGAACTCCCCCGGGATTGTCCGTGATCCGTAACGGCGGGATCCCGCGGCCCGGTTCTCCCGTCCTGTCATGTGGTCCCCGACGTGAGCGGGGGCGGCGAGGAACTAGGCGAAGGCGGGGCGGCGGACATGGCGCGGCACGGTGGTGGACGAGGCTGGTACGGCAAGGTCGTCGGGGCGGCGCTCGGTGTGACGATGCTCGCCGTCGGCGCCTCGGTGTGGACCGCGCAGGCCGACTCCGTCGGGGGCCCTCCGGCGCCGGGGGCGTCCGCGTCGGCCACGCCGGGCGGTGCCGCCGAGCCGGTCGACATCAGCATCGCGCACGCCTCGGACGCCGGGCCGCGCGGCGTGAACATCACCATCGACGACGGTCCCGACCCGGCGTGGACGCCCCAGGTGCTGGACCTGCTGGACGAGTACGGGGTGAAGGCCACCTTCTGCATGACGGGCGGTCAGGCGCAGGCCCACCCGGACCTCGTGAAGGACGTCGTCGCCGCCGGGCACCGGCTGTGCGACCACTCGGTGTCGCACGACACCGGCATGGACAAGAAGTCCGAGGCCTACCAGTCCAAGGAGATCCTGGACGCCGAGCGCATGATCATCGAGGCGTCCGGGGGCGTCCGGCCGATGTACTACCGGGCCCCCGGCGGGGCGTTCACCCCCTACAGCCGCAAGCTCGCCGCCTCCCACGGCATGCGTCCGCTGGGCTGGAACGTGGACACCAAGGACTTCGAGCGGCCCGGCACGGACGCCATCGTCGCCACCGTCCAGCGGGAGCTGTCCAACGGCCCGACCATCCTCTTCCACGACGCCGGGGGCGACCGCACCCAGACCGTCGAGGCCCTGCGGCAGGTCCTGCCCTGGCTGAAGGAGCAGGGCCACACCTTCGGGTTCCCGGTGCGCTGAGCGTGGCGGGGGCTCAGCCCGTCGTCGCCGGCTGCGGAGCGGGGGCCGTGACCGGGCGGCGCCGGGTCGGGATGCCGAGGGTCGGGTTGGCGACGCCCCAGGCCGCGGACTTGCAGACGAGTTCCTTGTAGAGGGCGGCGAGCCGTCCGGTCAGGGCCCCGCGCACGGCCCGGTCGTCGGCGGTGACGTACTGGATCAGGCCCTGGCCGCGGCCCAGCGAGATGCACTGGTTGAAGTAGCGCGGCGTCACGTTCGGCAGCTTTCCGCCGGTCAGCCGGGCCGCGATGGCGTCGGCGGCCTGCCAGGCGGTGGGGACGCCCGAGGCGCACGACATCCGCAGCGGCTTGCCGCCGGGGCCCGCCGCGAGCGCCGCGTCGCCGACCGCGTACACGTCCGGGTGGGACACCGAGCGCATGGTCGCGTCGACCACGATCCGGCCGGTGTCGGTGACCTCCAGCGTGGTGGCCCGGGCCAGCGGGTGGACGGCGAATCCGGTGGTCCACACCGTCACGTCGGCCGGTACGGACGTGCCGTCGGCGGTGACGACGTGGTCCGCGGCCACGGCCGTGACGGGGGCGTTCTCGTACGCCGTGATGCCGAGGGCGGCGAAGACCTTCCGCAGGTGGCGGCGGCCCCCGGGGGAGAGCCAGTCGCCGAGGCCGCCGCGCGCCGTGAGCGACACGTCCAGGTCCGGGCGGGCCTCGGCGATCTCGGACGCGGCCTCCAGGCCGGTGAGCCCGCCGCCGACCACGACCACGGACCCCCCTGCCTCCAGCCCCGCCAGGCGTTCGCGCAGCCGGAGCGCGCCCGCGCGGCCGGCGATCTCGTGGGCGTGCTCCACGGCACCGGGGACGTCCTGCGGGTCCCAGGCGCTGCCGAGGGCGTAGACCAGGGTGTCGTACGCCAGTTCGGCGGCGCCGTCCGGACCGGTGACGGAGACGGCCCTGCGGTCGGCGTCCACGCCGGTGACCCGCGCGATCCGCACGTCGACCCCGGTGTGCGCGAACATCGCGTCGAGCGGCCGGGTCCTGAGGTCCTGGCCGACGGCGAGCTGGTGCATCCGGACCCGTTCGACGAAGTGGGGCTCGGCGTTGACGAGGGTGATGGCCGCGTCCTCGCTCCGCAGTCGCCTGGCGAGGCGACCGGCGGCGACGGCTCCGGCGTATCCGGCGCCCAGGACGACGATGCGGTGCCGCGGGGTGTGCTGCATGACGTGCTCCCTTGTCTCCGGCCGCTGAGGGTCTCTCCAGCGGGACTCGCCCCGTGAACCGGGCAGCCCGCCGATTCCTGACAGGGACGGGGAGTGACGCGCACCACAGTCCGGTCAGAAGACCTGGAGCAGGGGGTCCCCGTGGTCGGTGGCCGTCCACCGACGGGTGGCGCGTTCGAGCTTGTCGGGGTTGACCTGGTTGCGGAAGCCCGCGAGTCCCTCGGGCGTGACCTCCAGGCACATGATCCCGATGACCCGGCCGTGCACGACGGCCACGACGGCGGGGTCGCCGTTGGCGGTGACGGCGTAGATCTCGGCGGGACCGCCGGTCAGGGCGCGCTTGGCCTTGCCGGGCTTGAACAGGCCCCGCAGGAACGTCGCCACGGCGCGGGCGCCCTCGAACGCCTTGGCGCGGGCCGGGATTTTGCCGCCGCCGTCGCCGATCGACACGGCGTCCTGGGTGAGCAGCCGGATCAGCGGTTCGGTCCGGCCGCTGGTGGCCGCCGCGAGGAACTCGTCGACGATCCGCCGGGCCGCGGCCTCGTCGACCTCGGTGCGGGCCGTGCCCCGCGCGACGTGCTTCCTGGCCCGGTGCAGGGTCTGCTGGCTGGCGTCCTCCGTGATGTCGAGGATCGCGGCGATCTCCCGGTGCGGGTACCCGAACGCCTCCCGCAGGACGTACACCGCCCGCTCGGCCGGTGAGAGCCGCTCCAGCAGGGCGAGGACCGCCAGGGAGACCGACTCGCGCTGCTCGGCCGTCTCCGCCGGGCCGAGCATGGGGTCGCCGTCGAGCAGCGGCTCGGGCAGCCACTGGCCCACGTAGGTCTCCCGGCGGGCGCGGGCCGAGGTGAGCTGGTTGAGGCAGAGGTTGGTGAGGACCTTGGTCAGCCAGGCCTCGGGGACCTCGACGCGTCCGACGTCGGCCGCCTGCCAGCGCAGGAAGGTTTCCTGCACGGCGTCCTCCGCCTCGCTCGCGGAGCCGAGGAGGCGGTAGGCGATGGCCTCCAGACGGGGCCTGGAGGCCTCGAACCGTTCCACGTCGCGCACGGTCAGGGCCATGGCCCGGATTGTAACCAGACGTCAGTTGCCGGCCGCGGGTGCCACCAGTTCCTTTAGCGCGATGTTCAGTTCCAGCACGTTCACCCGCGGTTCGCCGATGAAGCCGAGGGTGCGGGAGGCGGTGTGCTCGTCGACGAGCCGCTGGACGCGCTCGGCGGGCAGGCCGTTCCGCTCGGCGACCCGGTGCACCTGGAGGCCGGCGTACCGCGGGGAGATGTCCGGGTCCAGTCCCGACCCGGAGGAGGTGACGGCGTCCGCGGGCACGTCCTCGGGCCGCACGGGGTGGCCGGGCACGGAGTTGTCCTTCACCACGGCGGCCTTGGCCTCCCGCACCCACCGGACCAGTTCCGCGTCGTCGGCGGAGCGGTTGGTGGCCCCGGACAGGATGAGGTCGTACTGGGTGTTGACGCTGTTGGTGCCGAGGCCGTTTTGGGGGCGGCCCTGGAACCACTTCAGGTCCGGCTCCGGGGTCTTCCGGCCGTCCCGCAGCGGCAGGTCGTACGCCTGGCCGATGAGGGACGAGCCGACGACCCCGCCGCCGTCCGCGGTGATCTCCGAGCCGTTGGCCTTCCCGGGGAACAGCCCCTGTGCGACGCCGGTGACGACGAGCGGGTAGACGATGCCGGTGACCACGGTCAGGACGAGCAGGGCGCGCAGGCCCGCCGCGACCAGCCGGGCGGCGTTGGTCAGCGAAGTGTTCATGTGGGTCAGCCGATCCCGGGAAGGAGGGAGACGATCAGGTCGATGAGCTTGATGCCGGCGAACGGGGCGATGAGGCCGCCCAGTCCGTAGACGGCGAGGTTGCGGCGCAGCATCCGGTCGGCGCTCATGGGCCGGTAGCGCACGCCCTTCAGCGCGAGCGGGACCAGCACCACGATGATCAGCGCGTTGAAGACCACCGCGGACAGGATCGCGGAGGACGGGGAGGACAGCCCCATGATGTTGAGCTTGTCCAGGCCCGGGTAGACGGCCGCGAAGAGCGCCGGGATGATCGCGAAGTACTTGGCGACGTCGTTGGCGATGGAGAACGTCGTGAGCGCCCCGCGGGTGATCAGCAACTGCTTGCCGATCTCGACGATCTCGATGAGCTTGGTCGGGTCGGAGTCGAGGTCGACCATGTTGCCGGCCTCCTTGGCGGCCGACGTGCCGGTGTTCATGGCCACGCCGACGTCCGCCTGGGCCAGCGCGGGGGCGTCGTTGGTGCCGTCGCCGGTCATCGCGACCAGCTTGCCGCCGGCCTGCTCCCGCTTGATCAGCGCCATCTTGTCCTCGGGCGTGGCCTCGGCGAGGAAGTCGTCGACGCCCGCCTCGTCGGCGATCGCCTTCGCGGTCAGCGGGTTGTCGCCCGTGATCATGACGGTCTTGATGCCCATGCGGCGCAGCTCGTCGAACCGTTCCCGCATGCCCTGCTTGACGACGTCCTTGAGGTGGATGACGCCGAGGACGCGCGCGCCGCGCTCGTCCTCGACCGCGACGAGCAGCGGCGTACCGCCCGCCCGGGAGATGCGTGCGGCGGTCGCGGCGGCGTCCTCGGCGACCGCGCCGCCCCGCTCCTCGACCCAGGCGACGACCGAACCGGCCGCGCCCTTGCGCACCTTGCGGCCGTCCACGTCCACGCCCGACATACGGGTCTGGGCGGTGAACTCGATCCACTCGGCGCCGGCCGGCTCGCCCTGCCGCCGCTCGCGCAGCCCGTACCTCTCCTTGGCGAGGACGACGACGGAACGGCCCTCGGGTGTCTCGTCGGCGAGCGAGGAGAGCTGGGCGGCCTCGGCGACCTCGGCCTCCGTCACCCCGCGCACCGGCACGAACTCGGCGGCCTGCCGGTTGCCGAGTGTGATCGTGCCGGTCTTGTCGAGGAGCAGCGTGGAGACGTCACCGGCGGCCTCGACCGCGCGGCCCGACATCGCCAGCACGTTGCGCTGCACCAGGCGGTCCATGCCCGCGATGCCGATCGCGGAGAGCAGGGCGCCGATCGTGGTCGGGATGAGGCAGACCAGCAGGGCCACCAGCACGACCAGGTCCAGACGGGTGCCGGCGTAGTGGGCGAACGGCGGGAGGGTGGCGCAGGCCAGCAGGAAGACGACGGTCAGCGAGGCCAGCAGGATGTTCAGCGCGATCTCGTTCGGCGTCTTCTGCCGGGCCGCCCCCTCCACCAGGCTGATCATCCGGTCGATGAAGGTCTCGCCGGGCTTGGTGGTGATCCGGACGACGACGCGGTCGGAGAGCACCTTCGTCCCGCCGGTGACCGCGGACCGGTCGCCGCCGGACTCGCGGATGACGGGCGCCGACTCCCCGGTGATGGCCGACTCGTCGACGGAGGCGACGCCCTCGACGACGTCGCCGTCGCCGGGGATGACGTCCCCCGCCTCGCAGACGACCAGGTCGCCGACCGTGAGTTCGGTGCCGGGAACCGTGGTGCCGTCGACCCGGCGGGCGACGGTGTCGGTCTTCGCCCTGCGCAGGGTGTCGGCCTGGGCCTTGCCGCGGCCCTCGGCGACCGCCTCCGCCAGGTTGGCGAAGAGCACGGTCAGCCACAGCCAGGCGCTGATCGTCCAGCCGAACCGGTCGCCTGGGTCGGTGAAGGAGAAGGCCGTGGTCAGGACGGAGCCGACGAGGACGACGAACATGACGGGCGACTTCACCATCACCCGCGGGTCGAGCTTGCGGAACGCCTCGGGCAGCGAGGTGAGCAGGTGCTTCGGGGTGAAGAGACCCGCGCCGACGCGGCCCTCCCCGGGCCGGGGCCCGGCGGGTGCGTCGCCGTGCGGCGCCCGGGGCGGGGTGGTGACTGTGGACATGGCGTCCTCTTGCTTCCGCGTGTCGGTGGTCATGCCAGCCCCTCGGCGAGCGGGCCCAGGGCGAGGGCCGGGAAGTAGGTCAGACCGGTGATGATCAGGACGGCGCCCACCAGCAGCCCGGCGAACAGGGGCTGCTCGGTGCGCAGGGTGCCCTGGGTGGCCGGCACCGGCCGCTGACCGGCCAGCGAGCCCGCGAGGGCCAGGACGAACACCATCGGCAGGAAGCGGCCGAGGAGCATGGCGAGGCCGAGGGTGGTGTTGAACCACTGGGTGTCGGCGTTCAGGCCCGCGAAGGCGGAGCCGTTGTTGTTCGCGGCGGAGGTGTAGGCGTACAGGATCTCGGAGAAGCCGTGCGCCCCGCTGTTGGTCATCGAGTCGCCCGGGGTGGGCAGGGCCATCGCGGCGGCGGTCAGGACCAGGACCAGGGCCGGGGTGATCAGGATGGAGCAGGCGGCGTACTTGATCTCGCGGATGCCGATCTTCTTGCCCAGGTACTCGGGGGTGCGCCCGACCATCAGGCCCGCGATGAAGACCGCGATGACCGCCATGACCAGCATGCCGTAGAGGCCGGAGCCCACCCCGCCGGGCGCGATCTCGCCCAGCATCATGCCGAGCATGGTGATGCCGCCGCCGAGGCCGGTGTAGGAGGAGTGGAAGGAGTCCACGGCGCCGGTGGAGGTGAGGGTGGTCGACACCGCGAAGATCGACGAGCCGCCGATGCCGAAGCGGACCTCCTTGCCCTCCATCGCGCCCCCGGCCGCCTGCAACGCCGGGCCGTGGTGGGCGAACTCGGTCCACATCATCAGGGCGACGAAGGCCAGCCAGATGGTGGCCATCGTCCCGAGGATCGCGTAGCCCTGGCGCACCGAGCCGGTCAGGACGCCGAAGGTGCGGGTCAGGGCGACCGGGATCAGCAGGATCAGGAAGATCTCGAACAGGTTGGTGAACGGCGTCGGGTTCTCGAAGGGGTGGGCGGAGTTGGCGTTGAAGTAGCCGCCGCCGTTGGTGCCCAGCTCCTTGATGACCTCCTGGGAGGCGACCGCGCCCCCGTTCCACTGCCGCGGAGCACCCAGGAACTGGCCGACCTCGTGGATGCCGGAGAAGTTCTGGATGACCCCGCAGGCCACCAGGACCAGCGCGCCGACGACGGCGAGGGGCACCAGGACGCGGACGACTCCGCGGACCAGGTCGGCCCAGAAGTTGCCCAGTTCGCCGGTGCGGGACCGGGCGAAGCCGCGGACGAGGGCGACGGCCACGGCGATGCCGACGGCGGCCGAGACGAAGTTCTGCACGGCCAGGCCGGCGGTCTGCACGACGTGGCCCATGGCCTGCTCGCCGTAGTACGACTGCCAGTTGGTGTTGGCCACGAAGGACGCGGCGGTGTTGAACGCCTGGTCCGGGTCGATGGAGGCGAAGCCGAGCGAGCCGGGCAGGACGCCCTGGAGCCGCTGGAGCAGGTAGAGGAAGAGGACTCCGGCGAGGGAGAAGGCGAGGACGCCGCGCAGGTACGCGGGCCAGCGCATCTCCGTGTCCGGGTCGGCACCGATGCCCCGGTAGATCCACTTCTCCACCCGCAGGTGCGTGGACGAGGAGTAGACCCTGGCCAGGTAGGTGCCGAGGGGGACGTAGGCGAGCGCCAGCGCGGCCATGAGCGCGAGCAGCTGGAGCACGCCGGCGAGGACGGGGCTCATGCGGTGCTCAGAACCTCTCCGGGTGGATCAGGGCGAGGACGAGGTAACCGAGCAGGGCGACGGCCACGATCAGACCGACGATGTTCTCCGCGGTCACAGCCTCGTCACCCCCTTGGCGGTCAGGGCGACGAGCGCGAACACCGCGATCGTGATGACGACGAAGGCCACGTCGGCCATCGCTGGCTCCTAGTGAGGTTCGGGAGAGAAGCTGACAAGGAGATGAGAGACCCCTCCCGACCGGTTTCGGCCACCGTTGACGGCTTCCATACGGCGGCGCGAACGCCCTTGACACCTCTCTGACGACGGGGCCGACGGAACGCCCCCGGACCGCGCGAAGACGACGAGGCGCAGGACCGCGAAGCGCGCGACACCGGTGAGGGCGGAGGCGGACAGGTAGACGGCCTGTTCGAGCACCGCACCGGGCGTCGCCACCACCTGGTGCAGGGCGAGCATCGCCACGGACGTCACCGCGAACGCCGCCCCCGCCGATCCGGCCGACTGGGCGTGCTGGCGCCAGGTCGTACGCCCGCCCGCGCCGAAGGTGAAGCGGGCGTGCAGCTCGGTGCCGAGCAGCGTGGACGCCGCGGTGACCAGGGCGTTGGCCAGGGCCCAGGGGACCCAGGAGGCGAGGCCGGCCACGGCGAAGCTGGCGGCGAGGCCCAGCCCGCCCCCGCAGAGCACGAAGCGGGCGAAGGCCGCGAGGGCGCCGGGCGTGGCCCGTCGGTTGCTCCGGGCTGTGTCCATGTCGGTCCGTCCCCCTCCATCGCACCATCGATGGCACCACTATGACACATGTTTGGCGCTACTTGGAGCCATTTCTGCGCCACCTGTGCCATCGCCCGGACAACGCCAAAGGGGCGGCGCCCCGACGAGGTGTCGGGGCGCCGCCCTTGGTGGAACGGGTCGCGGTGCCGCCCGGAGGGGCGGCCGCCTACTTCGCGTCGCGGTTGAAGACCGACTTCGACCAGAGGTAGCCGAGCGTGCACAGGGCCACGCACCAGGCGAGGGCGAGCCAGCCGTTGTGGCCGATCTCCGTGCCGAGGAGCAGACCGCGCAGGGTCTCGATGGCGGGGGTGAACGGCTGGTACTCGGCGACCGGCTGGAACCAGCCCGGCATGGCGTCGATGGGCACGAAGGTGCTGGAGACGAGCGGGAGGAAGATCAGCGGCATCGCGTTGTTGCCGGCCGCCTCGGCGTTCGGGCTGATCAGGCCCATGCCGACCGCGATCCAGGTGAGCGCGGTGGCGAACAGGGTGACCAGCGCGAAGGCCGCGAGCCACTCCAGGACGGTGGCATCGGTGGAGCGGAAGCCGATGGCGGCGGCGACGGCACCCACGAGGACCACGCTGACCACCGACTGCAGCACGCTGCCGATGACGTGCCCGGTGATCACCGAGCCGCGGTGGATGGGCATGGTGCGGAAGCGGGCGACGATGCCCTCGGTCATGTCGTTGCAGATGGAGACGGCGGTGCCGATCGTGGTGCTGCCGATGGTCATCAGCACCAGGCCGGGCACCAGGTACGCGATGTAGGCGGACCGGTCGGCGCCGCCGCCGATGCCCGCGCTCATCGTGTCTCCGAAGATGTAGACGAAGAGGAGCAGCAGCATGATCGGCGTGAGCAGCAGGTTGAGGGTGAGTGAGGGGTAGCGCCGGGCGTGCAGGAGGTTGCGGCGCAGCATGGTGGAGGAGTTGCGCGCGGCGAGGGTGAGGCTGCTCATCGGACCGTCTCCTTGGTCGCGTCGGACTGGGCGGGGACGCCGGCGCCGCCGGTCAGGGCGAAGAAGACGTCGTCGAGGTCGGGGGTGTGCACGGTCAGTTCGTCGGCCTCGATGCCCGCGCCGTCGAGGCGGTCGAGGACGGAGCGCAGGTCGCGCTGGCTGCCGTCGCTGGGGATCCGGAGGGTGAGGGAGTCGTCGTCCCCGGTGCCGTCGGGCAGGGCCGTTGCGGCACCGCGGTAGGCGTCCGGGTCGGTGAAGCGGAGCCGGACGTGGCCGCCGGGGACGAGCCGCTTGAGTTCCTCGGCGGTGCCTTCGGCGGCGATCCTCCCGTCGTGGAGCACGGCGATGCGGTCGGCGAGTTCGTCGGCCTCGGTCAGGTACTGGGTGGTGAGGAAGACGGTGACGCCGCCGGTGACGAGTTCGCGGATGATCTGCCACATGGTGTGGCGGGAACGGGGGTCGAGCCCGGTGGTGGGCTCGTCGAGGAAGATGACCCGGGGGCTGCCGACGAGGGTCATGGCGATGTCCAGGCGGCGCTTCATGCCGCCGGAGTAGGTGGAGGCGGGCTTCTTCGCGGCCTCGGTGAGGCCGAAGCGTTCCAGCAGTCCGGCGGCGATCCGCTTCCCCTCGCGCCGGGGGATCAGGTGCAGGTCCGCCATCAGGAGCATGTTCTCCTCGCCGGTGATCAGGCCGTCCACGGCCGAGAACTGCCCGGTGACACCGATGGCGCCGCGCACGGCCTGCGGGTCGGTGGCGAGGTCGTGGCCCGCCACCTCGATCCGGCCGCCGTCGGCGGAGACGAGGGTGGAGAGGATCTGCACGGTGGTGGTCTTGCCGGCGCCGTTCGGCCCGAGCAGCGCGAACACGGACCCGGCCGGGATGCGCAGGTCGATGCCGTCGAGGACGGTCTTGTCGCCGTACGACTTGCGCAGGCCCACGGCGGAGACGGCGGCGGACGCCCGCGGACCGGTTCCCGAGGTGGTCGTGGGCATGACAGATGAAGGCATGGAGCCCTCCCGTTCGAGGGGATGACGGATCGGGGATGACGGATCGGAGCGGTGAGAGAGGGGACGCCGGGCGGACGGCGGCCGGTGAGGCGGGACGGGCGAGCGCTCAGCCCTTGGCGCGGCGGACGTCGATGTTGCCGTACCGGGTGCGGGCGTGGACCTTGACGGTCTCCTCGGTCGCCGCGGGGCCGCCGGACGCGGTGAGGGTGTTGCGCACCTGCCCGCCGCTGGACTGGGCGTCGAGCCAGGCGGCCGTGCCCTCGCGGACGCCGACCTGGATGGCGCCGTAGGAGGTCTCCAGCCGGATCTCGCCGCGGACCACCTCGTCCACCCGCAGGGTGCCGTGGGCGGTGGTGGCGGTGAGCGAGGCCTCGGCGCGGGTGACGTTGATGTCGCCGTTGGCGTTCTTGACCCGCAGGTCGCCGAGCGCGACGCCCACGGTGGTGGAGCCGTGCGAGTTCTTCAGGACCGCGGTGCCGTCGATGACGCCGACGCGCACGCTGCCGGAGCTGGTGGTGATCTCGGCCGGGCCCTCGACCCGGTCCACGGTGACCGAGCCGTGGGAGGCGTCGAGCCGGAGCGGCCCGGTGGTGTCCAGGCGGACGTCACCGCCCGGGGTCTTCACCCGGACCTCGCCGAGCCGGCCCTCGCCGAGGACCTGGGTCCAGGAGCCCTCCATGTCGACGCGTGAGCCCGTGGGCAGCTCCACCGTCACGTCGACGGTGCCGGTGGGGCCGATGAAGCGGCGCTCCTTCGTGCTGATCGTCAGGACGCCGCTCGCGCAGGAGACCTCGGTCTGCTCGGCGGCCCGTACGTCCTTGTCCCGCTTCGGGTCGCCGGGGCGCACCTCGACGACCGTGTCGAGCCGGTCGCCCGCGGTGAACCGGATGGAACCGGCGCCCACGTGGGCGGTCACCGCGATGGGTCCGGGAGTGTCGTAAGAAGGCATGGCTGTACCGTCCTCGTGAGTCCGTGGGATGTCCCCGCTGGTGGGACGTGGTGGGTGAGCGCTGTGCTGTGCTTGGTTCTCCGGGGCCGGGTGCGGGCCGGGGGTGGGCCGGGCGCGCGTCCGAGGGGCTAGCGCACCCAGCCCGTGAAGCTCTGTCCGACACTGCTCGCCCGCTCCGGCGCGGGCGGGGCGCCGCCGCCTTCGACGGCGGCCGACACGGCCCGCACCAGCCAGGCGTTGACCGACAGTCCCTCGCGGCTCGCGGCCTCCTCGGCGCGCGTCTTGAGGTGGGCCGGCAGCCGCAGGTTGACCCGGGCGGTGCCGCCCTCGTCGCCGTCGCCGGGTGCCGGCGCCCTGACCGTCTCGACGGGCGCGGCCTGCACCGCGGCACCGCCGATGTCGGCGGGCGGCAGCGTCACGACGAAGTCGGGTTCGAGCCCGCGCAGCCGTACGTCGACCGAACCGGGGGCCAGTTCGCGGGTGATCTCGTCCATCGCGGCGGAGAGCACGTTGAGCATGGTCAGCCGGGTCGCCGAGTCCAGCGGAGCGATGAGCCGCTCGGCCAGCTCGCGGGCTTCTTCGCCACCGGCTTCGGCGGCCACCGCGAGTTCGCGGCGAAGGGTGTCGACGTACGGGGTCAGGTCCATGACGCCATAATGGCACCACGATGGCGTCACACGCAAGCCGCAATGACACCACACTCGCAAGTCCATCAGGAGCAACCCTCCGACCTGCGGAAACGCTTCAGAAATGATGGATGCCTCCGTGGTGCCATGCGTGGCACCACGGAGGCACCGGGGGCGGTCGGCTACTCCGGGAGCCCGTGGGCCGCCACGCGCTTCACCGTTCCCCCGGCCAGGCGGTAGGACAGGCCGACGACCGCGCACCGGCCCGCGGCCACCTCGGCCGCCAGCAGCGCCGAGCGGCCCACCAGCCCGTCGACGCTCCGGCGGATGTGCTCGTCCACGAACTCGTCGATCCCGGTACGGCCCCGGGCGCGCCCCGCGAGCACGCTCGGGATCACCCGCTCCACCACGTCCCCGAGGTAACCGGCCGGCGCGGTGCCGCCCTGCACGGCCTCGGCGGCCGCGGTGACCGCGCCGCAGGAGTCGTGCCCGAGCACCACCACGAGCGGCGCGCCCAGCACGTCGACGCCGTACTCGACACTGCCCAGCACCTCCGCGCCCGCCACATGGCCGGCCGTCCGCACCACGAACAGGTCACCCAGCCCCCGGTCGAAGATGATCTCGGCCGCGAGCCGCGAGTCCGAGCATCCGAAGAGCACCGCGAACGGATGCTGGCGCGGGGCCAGCTCCGACCGGCGGTCGGCGTCCTGGTTGGGGTGCAGTCGGTCACCGCTCACGAAGCGGGCGTTGCCCTGCAGCAACGCCGCGTAGGCCTCGGCGGGGGAGGAGGGGCTCAGATCAGGCATGGGTGCAAGGTACTGGTCCGGGGGCTTGAGGGCGGGTGACCGGGTGTGGTGCCGCGCGGCGCACGCCGGTGGCGGTCCGGGCCGCCGGCGCCGCGCGTCCCCTCAGGCCGCTTCGAGTTGCGGTTCCGGACGGGCCGGCGGCGGCACGGTCACCGGTTCCCAGCCCTTCGTGGTCCGTACGTAGCCGTGGATCACCGAGGCCATCCCCAGCAGCAGGAGCGGCCCGAAGAGCCACGGGTGCCGGGCCATCTCCAGCGACAGGTAGCGCGTCGACGCCAGGATCGCGGTGAACACCAGCGCCCCGTGGGCGACCAGCAGGCTTCCCGACCGGTCCCAGCCGCGGTCCAGGGCACGCAGTCCCGCCTCGACCGTGACCGCGAACACCACTCCGGCGACGAGGTCGATGGCGTAGTGGTAGCCGAATCCCAGCGTCGCGGTGAGCGTGGCGACCAGCCAGAACGTTCCCGCCCAGCGCAGGACGCGCGGGCCCTTCCGGGAGTGGATGAAGATCACGGTGGCCCACGCCGTGTGCAGGCTGGGCATGCAGTTGCGGGGGGTGACCCCGTCGTACGTGAAGGGGTGGGGCGCGCCGATCGGCGGGGGCGTGTGCGGCCACAGGTCGGCGATCGCCCACTCCGCGCCGCCGGTGCCGAAGGCCCCGGTGCCGTAGGCGAAGACCGGACCGACCACCGGGAAGATCATGTAGATGCCCGGCCCGAGCAGACCGATCAGCAGAAAGGTGCGGACCAGGTGGTGGCGCGGGAACCGGCGCTCGGCCGCCACGTTGCGCAGCTGGTACAGCGCGACCACGACCGCGGCCACCGCGAGCTGGACGTAGACCCAGTCCAGTACGAGCTCACCGACCGCTCCGGTGGCCTGCACGGCCCGTCCCATCAGCCACGACGGGTTCCCCAGCGCGTGGTCGGCGGTCGCCACGTACGGGTCGAGGACGTCGGGGCGGGTCTTCGAGGTGATCAGCAGCCAGGCGTCGCCCGTCTTGCGCCCGGCCACCAGCAGGAGGCCGAGCCCGACGCCCTTCAGCAGGAGGATCCGTTCGGATCCGGTGCGCCGCGTCACGGCGACGACTCCGCAGCCCAGGACCACCCACAGCGCGCCGTTGCCGAAGCAGTGGCTGCCGGACACGGTGGCGTCCGCCGCCCACCGCACCAGCGCGATGGTGAGGTCGATGCCGACCGCGACGGCCGCCGCGACGAACCGCTGCCGCCAGGTCAGGACCACCATCGTCAGCGCCAGACCGGCGTAGAGCAGGGGCCCCGACGCGGGGGCGAACACCAGCTCCTTGGCCTGGTTGGTCATCGGCCCCGGCAGGCCGTAGCGGCGCGCGGCGATCTCCAGGGCTATGAGGAACGCGAGGGTCGCCGCACCCGCCACGGCCCAGAGTCCTGCCCGCGTCCCGCCCCCGGGTATTCGCGGAGTTTCCCGTGATGACATGCACAGGAAACTAGCCCATCAGTGGCTGAGTTCCGGCTGCCAGGTGAAGCCGTCCGGGTCGTCGAACGGGCGGGTCCCGCCGGCGACGACGAGACGGTGCGAACCGGTGCCCTCGGCGGACACGCCCGCGACCTTGGCGAGGGCCCGGCGCTTGTAGAGGGAGAGCTTGACGGTGCCCGGGCCGGTGGCGAACTCGACGTACTTCCCGCCGAAGCTCTTGCCGACGGTCAGGCCCTGCTCGACGTAGAACCGCTTGGTGGCCCTGACGTCCTCGACGCCCAGGAGGAGCACGATCTCGTCGACGTCGCGGGTGACCGGGGCGGTGTCCTTCTTCGCCGACGTCGCGATCTGCCAGACCGTGCCGTCGGGTGCCTGGACGACCCCGCCGTAGCCCCACAGCGACTTCGCGGCGGGCTTGAGGACGGTGGCGCCGGCGTCGACGGCGGCGGAGAACAGCGCGTCGACGTTGCCGGGCTGGGCCACCACGAGCGACAGCGTGAAGCCGCGGAACCCGCTCGTCGGGGCGTCACCGGCGCGGACCCGCACCCGCGATCCGTCGAGTCCGAAGGCGTCGGAGTAGAAGCGTGCGGCGGCCTCGGTGTCGGCCACCTCGAGGGTGACGGAGTCGATGGAGTTCATGTCCTCGACGGTAGGGGCGAGCGGGCCCGCGGTGCTTCTCGAAAACTGACCGTCCGCCCCCGCCGCCGGGCCTCAGGCGCCGGCGGTCCACGCGTCCGGCCGCGGGGACAGTACGGCGCGGACCACCTCGGCGGACGAGGCCATGACGTCGGCCGCGAAACGGCACCGTCCGACGCCGAGGCGGCGCAGCCCCGCGCCGTGGTCGGCGACGACGACGAGGGTGGCGGCGAGGAGGAGCAGCCGCCACAGGGCCATCACGGGGCGTCGCGTCACGGCGGGGAGTTCGGCCAGCGAGTCGTGCAGCCGCGCGCAGTGGAAGGGGACGTGGCGCCGCTCGTCGGCCAGGATCCGGCCCGCCACCTCCGAGGTCAGCACGTCGTCGGTGCCGTCCCGCAGGGCGCGGTAGTAGCGCAGCGCCACGACCTCGGCGATCATCAGCACCAGCAGTTCCGTGCGCAGGCCCAGCAGCCGCCGCAGCCGTACGAAGGCGGTGTCGCTCCAGTGGCCGCTCAGCGTCGGCCTGCCGCCCGCGGCCAGCAGCCGGGCCAGGAGCCGGGCGTGGTTCTGCTCCTCGGCGACGAAGAGCCGCACGGCCCGCGTGTAGTCGGCGTCGCCCGCCTCCTCCGCCTTGGCGACGAGGTTCGCGCCGTCACCGTCCTCGCCGACCTGGAAGCGCTGGATGCCGGCCCACACCGCCCGGTGCAGCACGGCGCCCCGCGCCCAGTCCGGGTCGCCCCGCGCCGCTCTGCGCTCGCGCTCGTCCTCGAACCATCGCGTCCACTTGGCGAACCCGTCCGTGCCACCCACCGCGCCGCCCCTCCCCGGGGCACGCCCGCCGCACCCTGAAAGGGGACGACGCAACCGGACACCGAACCGTTCCGCGCGAACCGTTCCGCGCGGACCGTTCCGCGCGGACCGTTCGGCCGTGGTGCCGTCAGCCGCTCAGTCCCAGTTCGCCCGCCCGCACCCCCGCCTGGAACCGCGATCCGGCGTCGAGGGCGTCGAGCAGTTCGGCGACCCGGCGCCGGTAGGTGCGCAGCGACATGCCCAGTTCCCGCGCGGCGGCCTCGTCGGTGGCGCCCGAGCCGAGCGCGCGCAGCACCGTCCGGCTCCCGGCGTCGAGCCGCGGCTGCTCGCCCCGGAGGAACGACGCGAGGTCGGTGGCCGCCTCCCAGGCGGCTTCGAACAGGGCGTGCACGCCGCCGACCAGGGTCGGCGCACCGGTCACGGTGTACGCGCGGCCGCCGGGCGAGTCCGCTCCGGCGAGGATCGCCCAGCGCCGGTCGATGATGATCGTCTCGTGCGGCAGGGCACTGGCGGCGATCCGCACCCGGGCACCCCGGGCGGCCAGCTCGCCCAGATGCGCCCTGCCGCCCTCGTCGGCCAGCGCGGCGGGGCTGAGCAGCTTGCGGACGCGCGAAGCGCCGCTGTCCCGCACCCGTGCCTGGGCGACCTGCCGGGCGGCGGGGCGGGGCCAGGTGTCGAGGTCGCGGGCGGCGCAGACGAACTCCTCCCGGACGGAGGAGAAGAGATGCCCGGCACGGGCCAGCAACTCTGTATCACCGTGCACCGTCATGCTCTCTGCCATACGGCCATTGTGCCGCGTGGGCCCTCGCGGGCCGCCGGGGTCGCGGCGATCGCGGCGGGCGGGCACCGCGACGTCTCCCCGGTGGGTTCCGGACGGCCCGTCGGCCGGGCGCCCGCCCTCCCCCTTCACCACGGTCCGGTGGGGCGGCTGCCGGTCGCTTGGCAGCAAGCTGCCACGGTCTCGTCGGCCGGGGGCGTGCCGCGCAGGGTGAGGCCATGAGCAACGACTTCCGCCTCGGTGGCGACCTTCCGATCGGGCGGCTCGGCTTCGGAGCCATGCGCCTGCCCACCAACAGCTTCCACGGTCCGGCCCGCGACCCGGAGACCGGCCGCGCCGTACTGCGCCGTGCCGTGGAACTCGGCGTCGACCACATCGACACCGCCGCCTTCTACACCAGCGACGACGGCTCGGTCCGCGCCAACGACCTGATCCGCGAGGCCCTGCACCCCTACCCGGAGGGCCTGGTGATCGCCACCAAGGTCGGCCCGCTGCGCACCCCGGACGGCGGTCTGGAGGCGACCACCGACCCGGGCGCGCTGCGGGCACTGGTCGAGGAGAACCTGGAGAGCCTGGGCGTCGACCGACTCGACCTGGTCTACCTCCGCATCGGCGGCATCGAACCGCCACCGCACGGCGAGTCCGTCGCCGCCCGCTTCGAGGCGCTGGCCGCACTGCGCGAGGAGGGCCTGATCCGGCACCTGGGACTCAGTCACGTGGACGCCGGGCACCTCACCGAAGCGCGGGCGATCGCCCCCGTGGCGGCCGTCCAGAACCACTTCCACACCGACAAACGCGACGACACGGAGGTGCTGGCCCGCTGCGAGGAGGCCGGCATCGCCTATGTGCCGTACTTCCCGCTGGGCGGCGGCCTGAGCGACATCCGCGGGGACCGCATCGCCAAGGTCGCGGACCGGCACGGCGCCACGGTGCCGCAGATCGCCCTGGCCTGGCTGCTCGCCTCCTCGCCCGTCACCCTGGCCATCCCCGGCACCGGCTCCGCGGCCCACCTGGAGGAGAACACGGCCGCCGGTTCGATCACCCTCACCGCGGAGGACCTGGCCGACCTCGGCTGACCGCCCGTACGAACGTGTCCTTTGTCTCGGTACGGGGGTGTCCGGGGCAGGTCCGGGGCGATATCTGCCGCGACGGCGGGAGAAAATCCGTCGCCGTCCCGGGAATATTCCCCGGGCAGCCGATCGGCCAAGATTATCGCCGGGACCCGGCCGATCACGGCGTGCTAGTGTCGAGGGAAGTTGCAGTTGTGGTTGGTTGCCTGAAGGTTTTTTCCGACGGGGTGATCATCACGGCGACCGGAGTGCACACAGGGTGAACTCCGAGCACCGTACCGAAGGAGAAAACATGGCTTCCGGCACCGTGAAGTGGTTCAACGCCGAAAAGGGCTTCGGCTTCATCGAGCAGGACGGCGGCGGCCCCGACGTCTTCGCCCACTACTCGAACATCAACGCGCAGGGCTTCCGCGAGCTGCTCGAGGGTCAGAAGGTGACCTTCGACATCGCGCAGGGCCAGAAGGGCCCGACGGCCGAGAACATCACCCCGGCCTGACGCTCACGCATACTCCGCAGCTGGGGCCCGCACCTTGGGGTGCGGGCCCCAGCTCGCCGCGTTTCCGGGCGCCCGCCGCCCGGCCCCGCCGCGGGGGGCACCGATTTCCCCCCGCGCATTCGATTCACCCGCGTTTCCCGCAATTCACCAATTCTCCCGGTCCACTCGGCGCACCGCGCCGAAATCGACCGGGTCGGCTCGTTCTTGCGATTCCCTGCGCCGCTCGTCCGCTGCGGGTCTCCCTTGATACGTGCCATATCAAGGAAGGTTCCCCATGAACCGCACACGCACCAACGACCGCAGGCGCTCCGGCGAAGGCCCCCGTCGCTCCCGGTCGGCCGGCCGCCCGCAGAACTCCGGCCGCCGTCCGGCCGCCGCCCCCCAGGGCGGCGAGTTCGCGCTGCCGAAGACGGTCACCCCGGCGCTGCCCGCCGTCGAGACGTTCGCCGAACTCGACCTGCCGGCCCGCATGCTGGCCGCCCTCGGCGACCAGGGCGTGACCGTGCCGTTCCCGATCCAGGCGGCCACCCTGCCGAACTCCCTGGCCGGACGGGACGTACTGGGCCGCGGCCGCACCGGCTCGGGCAAGACGCTCGCCTTCGGTCTGGCCCTGCTGGCCCGTACGGCCGGCAAGCGCGCCGAGCCGCGGCGTCCGCTCGCCCTGGTCCTCGTCCCCACCCGTGAGCTGGCCCAGCAGGTCACCGACGCGCTCAGCCCGTACGCCCGCGCCGTCGGCCTCAGGTCGGCCACCGTGGTCGGCGGCATGTCGATCGGCCGGCAGGCCGGGGCGCTGCGCTCCGGCGCGGAGGTCGTCGTCGCGACGCCCGGACGGCTCAAGGACCTCATCGACCGCGGCGACTGCGCCCTGGGCGACGTCACCATCACGGTGCTGGACGAGGCCGACCAGATGACCGACATGGGCTTCATGCCGCAGGTCACCGCCCTGCTCGACCAGGTACAGCCGGACGGGCAGCGGATGCTGTTCTCGGCCACCCTCGACCGCAACGTCGACCGGCTGGTCCGCCGCTACCTGACCGACCCGGTGGTCCACTCCGTCGACCCCTCGGCCGGTGCCGTCACCACGATGGAGCACCACGTGCTGCACGTGCACGACGAGGACAAGCAGCGCGCGACCGTGGAGATCGCGGCCCGCGACGGCCGGGTCATCATGTTCCTGGACACCAAGCACCGGGTGGACCGGCTGGTGAAGCAGCTGCTGAAGAGCGGGGTGCGCGCCGCCGGACTGCACGGCGGCAAGTCCCAGCCGCAGCGCACCCGGACCCTCGCCCAGTTCAAGGACGGGCAGGTGACGGCGCTGGTGGCGACCAACGTCGCGGCCCGCGGCATCCACGTCGACAACCTCGACCTGGTCGTCAACGTGGACCCGCCCGGCGACCACAAGGACTACCTGCACCGGGGCGGCCGTACCGCCCGGGCCGGCGAGTCCGGCAGCGTCGTCACCCTGGTGACGCCGGACCAGCGGCGCGAGATGACCCGGCTGATGTCCCTGGCCGGTATCACCCCGCAGGTCACCCCGGTCCGCTCCGGCGAGGCCGACCTGGCCCGCATCACCGGTGCGCAGACCCCCTCCGGGGTCCCCGTCGTCATCGCCGCGCCGGTCGTGGAGCGCCCCCGGCGCACCGCCGCCGGTTCGGGTTCCTCGTCCCGCGGCCGCCGCGGCCGTTCCTCGCAGGGACGCGCCGGCGGACAGGGCACCGGTGCCCAGGCCACCCGCTCCGGCTCCGCGCAGCCGCGCACCGGCCAGGGGCGGCCCGCCGGTGAGGCCCCGCGCCGCAGGCCGCGCCGCCAGTCCACGGGCGGTTCGACCGGCTCGGCCGCCTGAGACCGTTCGGACAACCCCCCGGACACCACCGGAAAACCCTGGAAGGCTCCTGGGACGCCCCGCCCCGGGACCGACCGGACCCACCCCCCGCCCCGTCCCGCTTGTGGAGGCAATCATGCGCTGTGTCATCGCCCGGTACCCGTTCGACCTCACCAAGGGCGGGGTGCTGGACTCGATGAAGGGCGTCACGCCCGAGGCCGTCACCGGTGAGTCGGTCACGATCGGCCGTCGCCGCTACCCCGTCAAGCAGGTGGGCGAGGTCATCACCCGGCAGGACCGGCGCGACTTCTCCGGCGGCGAGGTGACCCGGGCCATGGCCCGCCTCGGCTTCACCTGCCACCCCGCCCCCGGCGCCGAGCCCGCGCCCTCGGCGCCGGCCCCCACGCCGGTCGAGACGGCGTCCGCGCTGCTCGGCGGGACCGCCGTCCCCGAGGACCACTGAGGTCAGGACAGTCCCGTGGCCCGGCCCCCGTCGTCCCAGCGGACCGCCAGCACGCGCTGGACGGCCGCGCGGTCGAGGGGGCCGAACACGTGCGGGAAGCGCGTGCCCGCGGCGACGCCCGGGGGCGGCGCGGGATCGGCGGCCTCCCACTCGCACCTCGCGGTGAGCCGGTCCTCGTCCAGGAGGAGCGCCACCAGCGGCCGGGGCGCGGCGCGGTAGAAGGCGTTGACGACGGCGAGCGTGGTCTCCTCGTCGGGCGAGCAGTGGACGAACCCGTCCTCCGCGAGGGAGGCGGGCGCGTACGGCTGCCCCGGGTCGGCGTTCCACTCGGCGAGCGGAACCACGTGATAGATCATCGCCCTGTTGTAGCAGCCGCGCCGTCCGCGGCGGCCGGGCCGCCCTGCTCGGCGGGGTCGGGCGCCGAAGGCGTGGGCGTGGGCGCCACGGTACCGGGCGCGCCCGACGGTGCCTGCCCGACGGGCGGGTCGCTCGGCTCGGCCGACGGCTCGGAAACCGACGGCTCGGAGGGCGACGGCGTGGCGGCGGACGGGGCGGGGTCCTCGGTCGGCAGTGCGGGACCGGTGCCGGGCGCCCGTGTGGAGTCCCTCGGCGGGGCCGGGCTCGGCGAGACCGCGGGTGTCGGGGCGGCCGGGG
>NZ_MULI01000005.1 GCF_002939385.1 Streptomyces sp. MH60
GAAGCACCGTGAGGTGTGGAGGTGACCGGTACTAATAGGCCGAGGGCTTGTCCTCAGTTGCTCGCGTCCACTGTGTTGGTTCTGAAACCACGAACAATCAGACCGTGTTGGTCACCGGTTGGTTGTCTGTTTCATAGTGTTTCGGTGGTCATAGCGTAGGGGAAACGCCCGGTTACATTTCGAACCCGGAAGCTAAGCCTTACAGCGCCGATGGTACTGCAGGGGGGACCCTGTGGGAGAGTAGGACGCCGCCGAACAATCATTGAAAGGGCTGGTCCAGGAACTTCGGTTTCTGGACCAGCCCTTTTTTGCTTTCCGTCACTTCGAGTTCACGTTGCGCCCCGACCATCCCACATATGGGTACTGCAGCAATGCTCAGGGCCGCCGGCGTGGGCGTCGGCGACGAAGTCGTCGTACCTGCCTTCGGGAACGTGGAAGTCGCCGAGGCCGTGGCCCAGGTGGGCGCGTTGCCGGTCTTCGCCGACATAGATCCCGCGACGTACTGTCTGGACGCCTCTGTGGTGGAGGCCGCACTGACGCCTCGGACCGCCGCGGTCGTCGTCGTGCACCGGTTCGGGCGGCCGGCGGACATGGGCTCTCTGCACCGGATCGGGCAGCGGCACGGGCTGCTCGTGCTGGAGCGGGGCGAGTCCGAGGTGCCGTACGAGGAGATAGCGCGGCGTAGGCAGCGGGCGGCCTACCTGGACGGGAAGTTGAGGGGCGTTCGGACCCCCGACGGGGGTGACGGACACACCTATCAGCAGTATGTGGTGCGAGTGCCGGGGAACGGACGGCCGGATCGTGACGCGTTCGCCCGCGCCGTGCGGGGGAGGGGAGTCGAGTGCCGGGTGCCGGTGAAGACGCCCGTGCACCGGATGCCCGGATTCCGGCGGTGTGTGTCCCTGCCGGAGACGGAGCGGGCCGTCGACGAGACCCTTGCGCTGCCGGTTGAAGCGGCGTTGACCAAGCGGGACATGCAGCGGATCGTGTCCGCCTGCAATGCGCTCGGTGGGCTGCTGCAACCCGCGTACTGAGAGATAGTCCGCAGTTGGGAGCACTCGCTTGTTCGGGGTATGATCTATTCCGTTGCCGCGGGGGAAACCTCGAAAAGCGACAGGCCCCTATAGCTCAGTCGGTAGAGCGTCTCCATGGTAAGGAGAAGGTCAACGGTTCGATTCCGTTTGGGGGCTCCAGCACAAAGGCCCCGCCCGAATGGGCGGGGCCTTTCGCATGTCCGGGGCCGGACGGCCGGGCCAAGTCCCGGGGCCCGCAGGCTAGTCCGCCTGGGGCTCCGGGACCCGCATCGCGAGAATCGCCATGTCGTCGGACGGGGCGTCGGACGCGAAGCGCTCCACCGCGCGCATGATGCGGGCTGCCACCGCGCCGGCCGTCAGGCCCGTGCAGGTCGTCAGGACGTCGGCGAGGCCGTCGTCGCCCAGCATGCGGGTGCCCTCCCGGCGTTCCGTGACGCCGTCCGTGACACAGAGCAGGACGTCGCCCGGGTCGAGGGTGACCGTCTGCTCGTACAGCTCCAGGTCCTCGATGACGCCGAGGAGGGGCTGCGGTTCGGCGGCCGGCTCCACGGTGCCGTTTTGGCGCAGGCGGAGCGGGAGCGGGTGGCCGGCGCAGACCACCTTCAGCTCCGCGCTGCCGTCCTCCTGCGGGCGCATCTCGCCGTACAGCAGCGTGAGGAAGCGGCTGCGGGCGCCCTCGTCGAGGATGGCGGAGTTGAGGCGCTCCAGGACCGCCGGGCCGCTCAGGCCCTCGCGGGCGAGCAGGCGCAGGGCGTGCCGGGCGAGGCCCGTGACCGCGGCCGCGTTGGGGCCCGTACCGCAGACGTCGCCGATGGCGAAGCCGTACGCGTCGTCGCTGATGGGGAAGAGGTCGTAGAAGTCGCCGCCGACCTCGTTGCCCTCGCCGGCCGCGCGGTAGATGACCTCGACCTCGACGCCGTCGATGACGGGCAGCTCCGGGGGCAGGAGGCTGCGCTGGAGGGACTGGCTGATGGCCGTGCGCTCCGAGTACAGCCGGGCGTTGTCCAGGGCCAGGGCGGCCCGGCGGGAAAGGTCCTCGGCGAGTTCGAGGATCTCCTGGCGGAAGTGGTCGTCGGTGGGTTTGCCGAGGGTGAGCATGCCGATGACGCGGTTGCGGGCGACCAGCGGCAGGACGACGGTCTCGCCGCCGACCGCGGAGGCCGTGGCGAGGGTCGGGCCGATGCCGGTGTTCATCGGCTGGGAGGCGCCGCCGCTGAGGCCGAGGTCGCGCATGGAGGAGCGCAGTGCCGCCTGGTGGGCCATCTCGGCGGGGGCCGTCCACACCCGGGCGCCCGGCGTGGGGACCGGGTCGGGCGGAGCGATCTTCGACAGCAGGGACTTGATGCCGTCGATGAGCTCCTCGTCCTCGTGCAGGACGTAGGAGAGGTACGGGTCCGAGGCCTGGTCGGCGATCGTGTAGACGGCGCACCAGGTGGCCAGCGTGGGGACCGTCATCTGGGCCATCAGGGCCAGCGTCTGGTCGCGGTCCAGGGTGCCGGCGAGGAGGTCGGAGGCCTCGACGAGGAAGCTGAGCGAGCCGCGGCGCAGCCGCTCCAGCTCGCCGAGGCGCGCCGACTCCACGGCCAGCGCGATGCGGTCGGCCGCGAACTGGAGGCGCAGCGCCTCCTCGTTGGAGTACCGGCCGGGGGCCTCGGCGGCGACGCCCAGGGAGCCGGTCAGGCGCCCTTCGACCTTGAGGGGCACGGTGACGACCGAGCGCATGCCCGTGCCGTTGAGCAGCGGGACCGCGCCGGGGACGGACTCGAGGTCGTCGTGGACGGCGGGCATGCGCGCCGAGCCGTAGCGGCCGGGTCCGGCCTCGACGGGGACGCGGGCGAAACGCTGGCGGGCGGAGGGCAGGCCGGTGGAGGCGCGGACCTCCAACTCCGTCTCGTCGTCGGTCGCCAGGAGCAGGAAGGCGGCGTCGGCGTCGAGCATGTCGCGGGCGCGTTCGACCGTGCGCTGGAGGAGCCCGTCGAGGTCGTCCGGGGCGGGGGAGCCGATGAACACCTCGAAGGGGTCCGCGCTCTGGCCCTCCGAGGACGGGGAGTCGGCGGCCGGCCCGCGCAACGGGGTCTGCAGCACCGCGCGTTCGTGGTCGCGGACGAGGAGGCAGACCGTGGAGGGCTCGCCGTCGGCGTCGCGGACGCGCAGGTGGGAGGCGTAGACCGGGGTGACCCGGCCGTTGGCACCCCGCATGCCGTAGCTGCCCTCCCAGCGGGAGAGCCGGAGTGCCTCGGCGATACCGGTACTGGTGCCGGGGGTGTGCGGCCAGGCGGCCAGGTCGGTCAGGGGCTTGCCCGTGACCTGGTCGGCGGCGTAGCCGAAGAGCTCCTCCGCGTCCTCGTTCCACGACGTGACCGCGCCGGTGCGGTCGATCTGGACGACGGCGACGCGGACCCGGCCGTCGGCGAGCGGCAGCAGGGCGGCCGGAAGGGACGGGCCGGCCGCGCGGGTGCCGACCTGGCGCTCGGGCAGATGGAGGTGGAACCAGACGTTCTTCAGTGTGGGCGTGTACTCCACGCCCCAGCGGTCGGCCAGGGCCGCGCACAGCTGGAGGCCGCGTCCGCCCTCGCGGTCGGGGCTGCCCATGTCGGCGGGGGAGCCCTGGAGGGGGACCTCGCGTTCCGGGTAGTGGTCGGCGACCTCGATGCGTACGCCGTCGTCGCTGCGCAGGCACAGGACGTCGGCGGTGGTGCCGGCGTGGACCACGGCATTGGTCACCAGTTCGCTGGTGAGCACCACGGCGTCGTCGACGATGTCGGCATGGCCCCAGCCCTGGAGCGTGTCGCGGACGAAGGACCGGGCGCTCGCCACGGACCGTCCGACGGGCTCGAAGCTGGCGGCCGCGCGCGCGGTGATCACAGAACTCCTCGACCCTCTCTGCCCGTGCACGGCCGCATGGCCGACCGGCTCGTGCCGCTGCTGCGGCAGTCCACCCGTCGGCCCGGAATCCGGGGGCTGCTCCCCCGGGATCAGTCCGGTGGTCATTCCGGCCGCCCCTCCGATGCCCGCTCGTCTCCGTGCCACCGCCCAGACCGGACGGACCGGTTTGGCTGGACAGCCGTATGCAAGGTTACTTACCTTCGCCGTCCATCCGGAGGCCGGTCTGCAGTGTTTCCGCCCAGAGGGTGTGCGGACGATGTGCGAAGCTGCCGAACTGTTATGGCCTGGTTCGGCCGGGGTGAAACACTGGGCAAGCTGCTTGTGAAGGTCCGGGCAGGTGAATGCGCGCCGAGCCGGATGGGCAGCAGCCCTGGAAGCGGTCCGGCGCGCCGGGTCGGACCGCCGGGCAGTACGGGAAACAAGCGGCAGAAACCGGTCCGCCGAGTGTGGGCGGCCGGGCACAGCGGTATCGGTCGACCCCTGCGGGAGGGACACAGTGGAGTCTGGCGCAGCGACGCGGGCCACGAAGACGCGCGCGAAAGGCGGACAGTCCCTGAGTAACCAGGGCACATCGCGGGGTGGCGGCGCGCGGAGCGGCAGTACGACGGTGGACACGGCCGCGCTGAACCGGCTGCTCGCGGCGCTGGTGTCCATGCGCGAGGGGAATTTCCGCCGGCGGCTCACGGTGTCCGGCGACGGCGTGATGGCGGAGATCGCGGCGGTCTTCAACGAGGTGGCCGACCGCAATCTGCACCTCACGGGTGAGCTGGCGCGGGTGCGGCGCGTGGTCGGACGTGAGGGAAAACTCACGGAACGGCTGGAGACCGGGGCCTGCGAGGGGTCCTGGGCGGCCGCGATCGACCACTCGAACGCGCTGGTGGACGATCTCGTACGGCCTGTTTCCGAGGTCAGCCGGGTGCTGTCGGCGGTGGCGGACGGTGATCTGTCGCCGCGCATGGAGCTGCGCACGCAGAACGACGAGGGCACCGGGCAGCCGCTGCGCGGTGAGTTCCTGAAGGTCGGCCGGACCGTGAACAACCTGGTCGACCAGTTGTCGACGTTCACGGACGAGGTCACGCGGGTGGCCAGCGAGGTCGGCACCGAGGGCAAGCTGGGCGGTCAGGCCCGGGTACGCGGAATGTCCGGTTCGTGGAAGGACCTGACGGACTCCGTCAACACCATGGCGTACCGGCTCACCGCCCAGGTGCGGGACATCGCGCTGGTCACGACGGCGGTGGCCAAGGGCGACCTCTCCCGGAAGGTCACGGTGCACGTGGCCGGGGAGATGCTGGAGCTGAAGAACACCGTCAACACGATGGTGGACCAGCTCTCCGCGTTCTCGTCCGAGGTGACCCGCGTCGCCCGCGAGGTGGGCACCGAGGGCGCTCTGGGCGGGCAGGCGCAGGTGCCGGGCGTGGCCGGGGTGTGGAAGGAGCTGACCGACTCCGTCAACACCATGGCCGGGAACCTGACGGCCCAGGTGCGGGAGATCTCCCACGTGACGACGGCGGTGGCCAACGGCGACCTGTCGAAGAAGGTGACGGTCCCGGCCCGCGGCGAGGTCGCGCAGCTCGCCGAGACGATCAACCAGATGACCGAGACGCTGCGGATCTTCGCGGACGAGGTCACCCGCGTGGCCAACGAGACCGGCGGCGAGGGGCAGCTCGGCGGCCAGGCGAACGTGCCGGGCGCGGCCGGTATCTGGAAGGACCTGACGGACTCCGTCAACACCGTCTTCCGGAACCTGACCACCCAGGTGCGGGACATCGCCGCGGTGACGACCGCCGTGGCCAGCGGCGACCTGTCGCAGAAGGTCACGGTGGACGTGGCCGGGGAGATGCTGGAGCTGAAGAACACCGTCAACACGATGGTGGACCAGCTCTCCTCCTTCGGTGCCGAGGTCACGCGGGTGGCCCGTGAGGTCGGTGTCGAGGGCGAGCTGGGCGGCCAGGCGCAGGTGCCGGGGGCGGCGGGGACGTGGAAGGACCTGACGGACTCCGTCAACACCGCCTTCCGCAACCTCACCGGTCAGGTGAGGAACATCGCCCAGGTGACGACGGCGGTGGCCAACGGCGACCTGTCGCAGAAGGTCACCGTGGACGTCTCCGGGGAGATGCTCCAGCTGAAGAACACCGTGAACACCATGGTGGACCAGCTCTCCAGCTTCGCCGACCAGGTCACGCGGATGGCCCGGGACGTGGGCACGGAGGGCCGCCTCGGCGGCCAGGCCCGGGTCGACGGTGTCTCGGGGACCTGGAAGGAGCTGACGGACTCCGTCAACTCCATGGCCGGCAATCTCACCTCACAGGTGCGCAACATCGCGCAGGTGACGACGGCGGTGGCGCGCGGCGACCTGTCCCAGAAGATCGACGTCGACGCGCGCGGCGAGATCCTGGAGCTGAAGAACACCATCAACACGATGGTGGACCAGCTCTCCAGCTTCGCCGAGCAGGTCACCCGGGTCGCCCGTGAGGTGGGTACGGAGGGTCGCCTCGGCGGTCAGGCGCAGGTGCCCGGCGTCGCCGGGGTGTGGCGTGACCTGACCGACTCGGTGAACGGCATGGCCGGCAATCTCACCGCGCAGGTGCGCAACATCGCGCAGGTCGCGACGGCGGTGGCGCGCGGTGACCTGTCCCAGAAGATCACCGTGGACGCGCGTGGGGAGATCCTGGAGCTGAAGAACACCCTGAACACGATGGTGGACCAGCTGTCGTCGTTCGCCCAGGAGGTCACGCGCGTCGCGCGCGAGGTGGGCACCGAGGGCATCCTCGGCGGCCAGGCCGAGGTGCAGGGCGTCTCCGGCACCTGGAAGGATCTCACGCAGTCCGTGAACGGCATGGCCAACAACCTGACCATGCAGGTCCGCAACATCGCCGAGGTCACGACGGCCGTCGCCAAGGGCGACCTGTCGAAGAAGATCACCGTCGACGCCAAGGGCGAGATCCTCGAACTGGTCACCACCGTCAACACGATGGTGGACCAGCTGTCGTCCTTCGCCGAGCAGGTCACGCGGGTGGCTCGTGAGGTGGGCACGGAGGGCATCCTCGGCGGTCAGGCGAGCGTGCCCGGTGTGGTGGGCATCTGGAAGGACCTCAACGACAACGTCAACCTGATGGCCAAGAACCTGACCGTTCAGGTGCGGAACATCTCCCAGGTGGCCGCGGCCGTCGCCAACGGTGACCTGACGCGGACGGTGACGATTGAGGCCCGAGGCGAGGTCGCGCAGCTCGCCGACACCTTCAACACCATGGTGCGGACGCTGCGGTCCTTCGCCGACCAGGTGACCAAGGTGGCCCGCGAGGTGGGCACCGACGGCATCCTCGGCGGCCAGGCGCAGGTTCCCGGGGTGGCCGGCACCTGGAAGGACCTCACCGAGTCGGTGAACCAGATGGCGTCCAACCTGACCGGTCAGGTGCGCAACATCGCCATGGTCACCACGGCCATCGCCAAGGGCGACCTGACCAAGAAGATCGACATCGACGCGCGCGGCGAGATCCTGGAGCTGAAGACGACCATCAACACGATGGTCGACCAGCTGTCGTCCTTCGCCGAGGAGGTCACCCGCGTGGCCCGCGAGGTGGGCACCGAGGGCCAGCTCGGCGGGCAGGCACGCGTGCGTGACGTCGACGGCACCTGGCGGGACCTGACCGAGTCCGTGAACGAGATGGCCGGGAACCTCACCCGGCAGGTGCGTGCCATCGCGCGCGTGGCGACCGCGGTGACGCGCGGTGACCTGAACCTGAAGATCGACGTGGACGCCTCGGGTGAGATCTCCGAGCTGCAGGACTACATCAACAAGATGATCGCCAACCTGCGCGACACCACGATCGCCAACAAGGAGCAGGACTGGCTCAAGGGCAACCTGGCCCGGATCTCCGCGCTGATGCAGGGGCGCCGGGACCTCCAGGACGTGGCCTCGCTGATCATGAGCGAGCTGACCCCCGTCGTCTCCGCCCAGCACGGGGCGTTCTTCCTCGCGATGCCCCTGGTCGACGGCCAGGAGCAGGCGGGTGCCGAGGGCGACGCGTACGAGCTGCGCATGCTCGGGTCGTACGGCTACTCGATGGGCTCCATGCCCACCTCGTTCCGGCCGGGGGAGGCGCTGGTCGGCACGGCCGCCGAGGAGAAGCGCACGATCCTGGTGGAGAACGCGCCGAGCGGCTACCTGAAGATCTCCTCCGGGCTCGGGGAGGCCCCGCCCGCGCAGGTGATCGTCCTGCCGGTGCTGTTCGAGGGGCAGGTGCTCGGCGTCATCGAGCTGGCGTCCTTCACCCCGTTCACGCAGATCCAGAAGGACTTCCTCAACCAGATCGCCGAGATGATCGCGACGAGCGTCAACACCATCTCCGTCAACACCAAGACGGAGGTGCTGCTGAGCCAGTCGCAGGAGCTGACCGAGCAACTGCGTGAACGGTCGGAGGAGTTGGAGCAGCGGCAGAAGGCGCTCCAGTCGTCCAACGCCGAACTGGAGGAGAAGGCCGAGCTGCTGGCGCAGCAGAACCGCGACATCGAGGTGAAGAACACCGAGATCGAGGAGGCGCGGCAGGTCCTGGAGGAGCGCGCCGAGCAGCTCGCGGTCTCGATGCGCTACAAGAGCGAGTTCCTGGCCAACATGTCGCACGAGCTGCGTACGCCGCTCAACTCGCTGCTGATCCTGGCCAAGCTGCTCGCCGACAACGCCGACGCGAACCTCACCCCGAAGCAGGTCGAGTTCGCCGAGACGATCCACGGCGCAGGATCCGACCTGCTCCAGCTGATCAACGACATCCTCGACCTGTCGAAGGTGGAGGCGGGCAAGATGGACGTCTCCCCGACGCGCATCGCGCTCGTCCAGCTCGTCGACTACGTGGAGGCCACCTTCCGGCCGCTGACCGCGGAGAAGGGCCTGGACCTGTCGGTGCGGGTGTCGCCCGAGCTGCCCGCCACGCTGCACACCGACGAGCAGCGGCTGCTCCAGGTGCTGCGCAACCTGCTGTCCAACGCCGTGAAGTTCACCGACTCGGGCGCCGTCGAGCTGGTCATCCGGCCGGCCCGGGACGATATTCCGCAGGGCATCCGGGAGCAGTTGCTGGAAGCCGGTTCGATGTCCGACCCGGAGGCGGAGCTGATCGCGTTCTCCGTGAGCGACACCGGCATCGGGATCGCGGCGAGCAAGATGCGGGTGATCTTCGAGGCGTTCAAGCAGGCCGACGGCACCACCAGCCGCAAGTACGGCGGTACGGGCCTCGGGTTGTCGATCTCGAGGGAGATCGCGCAGCTGCTCGGCGGTGAGATCCACGCGCAGAGCGAGCCGGGCCGCGGGTCGACGTTCACGCTCTACCTGCCGCTGCACCCGAGCGAGCTGCCCCCGCACGGCTACCAGCAGCCGCTGCCCTCCGTGGAGGCCGGTGAGCTGCCGGCGTCCTCGGGCGGTGCGGGCGAGCTGTCGGGCGCGGAGTTCGAAGCCCCGGCCGAGGTGAGGTCGTACCAGGACTCGCAGAACGGTGCGGCGGCGCTGTTCCGGCGCCGGCACAAGGCGGCCGCGAAGACCGAGGACCGGCCCGAGCCGCGGGAGCGGCAGCAGGGAGCCGGGCAGGAGCCGGCACCGCAGGCGAGCCGGGGCATCCGGTTCGGCGGGCAGAAGGTGCTGATCGTCGACGACGACATCCGCAACGTCTTCGCCCTCACCAGCGTCCTGGAGCAGCACGGCCTGTCCGTGCTGTATGCCGAGAACGGGCGCGAGGGCATCGAGGTCCTTGAGCAGCACGAGGACGTGGCGGTCGTCCTGATGGACATCATGATGCCGGAGATGGACGGGTACGCGACGACCACGGCGATCCGCCGGATGCCCCAGTTCGCCGGTCTGCCGATCATCGCGCTGACCGCGAAGGCGATGAAGGGCGACCGGGAGAAGGCGATCGAGTCCGGCGCGTCCGACTACGTGACGAAGCCGGTCGACCCCGACCACCTGCTGACGGTGATGCGGCAGTGGATGCGCGAGGAGTGAGCGCGGGAAGCGGCCGGTACGTCGGGACCCGGGCCCGTAGTAGGTTCGGGCACGGTGTCCTCGTACGTACGGGCACCTTCCGTGCGGTCCGCTCGGGCGGTGTGCGAACGTGGGGTGTGTGTACGGCGGGAACCTTCGGAGTTCACGCGGAGTCGCTGACTCAGCGTGCCCGAAGCCGTGTAGGAGTACGGGATTCGGGGAACCTTCTGGTCCCCCGCCGCGTTTCTGCTACGAGCACAGTGACATCACGGTGACAGGGTGTGGCGACAGGCGGGGTGCGGCTACGATGACCGGCACAAGGACGGACGGCGCAAGGGAGCCGTCCCCCGGGGCGGCACCCGCCGGTGCCGTGCCAAGTCCTGTGGACAGGGGAGGCCCCACGCCGGGGCGAGGAGGGCGGGCCATGGTGCAGAAGGCCAAGATCCTCCTGGTCGATGACCGGCCGGAGAATCTGCTGGCGCTGGAGGCGATCCTCTCGGCGCTCGATCAGACGCTGGTGCGGGCATCGTCCGGGGAGGAAGCGCTCAAAGCACTGCTCACGGACGACTTCGCGGTCATTCTGCTGGACGTCCAGATGCCGGGCATGGACGGTTTCGAGACCGCCGCGCACATCAAGCGACGGGAGCGGACCCGGGACATCCCGATCATCTTCCTCACCGCGATCAACCACGGCCCGCACCACACCTTCCGCGGGTACGCGGCGGGCGCGGTGGACTACATCTCCAAGCCGTTCGACCCCTGGGTGCTGCGCGCCAAGGTCTCGGTCTTCGTCGAGCTGTACATGAAGAACTGCCAGCTGCGCGAGCAGGCGGCGCTGCTGCGGCTCCAGTTGGAGGGCAACGGCAAGGCCGAGGCCGGCGAGGCCAAGGAGCCGGCGGGACTGCTCGCCGAGCTGTCGGCGCGGCTGGCGGCCGTGGAGGAGCAGGCGGAGGCGCTGTCCAAGCAGCTCGGCGACGAGTCGACGGACGCGGCGGCGGTGGCGACGGCCGCCCACCTGGAGCGCAAGCTCACCGGGCTGCGGCGGGCGCTGGACGCCCTGGAGCCGGGCTCGTCCGGAGGCCAGGCCGCCGTCAACTGACGCCGCGAGTGCCCCCAGTGCTGGGCGTCTCGCCGGGTCGCACCGAGTGGCCGTCCGTGATGCGGCCTGTGCGGCGGTCCGTGAGGACTTGTCAGGGGCTGTAGTGGAAGCGTCAGTTCCGCCCGTGCGCATGGGCGACACGAACGGGTGAAGCGGTAGGCACACGTGTCGACCGCCGTCTCCCCCGGTAACCTCACACCCATGGCCTCACGTCCCTCCGCAGCCAAGAAGCAGCCCGCGAAGAAGGCGGCCGCTCCCGCGAAGGGTCCCGCCAAGAAGGCCGCCGCGAAAAAGGCACCCGCGAAAAGGGCCCCCGCCAAGAAGGCCGCGGCGAAGAAGCCCGCGCCCAAACCGGCTCCGAGTCCCACCGGAGGCGTCTACCGCCTGGTGCGCGCGCTCTGGCTGGGCCTCGCGCACGGAGTGGGCGCCGTCTTCCGCGGCATAGGGCAGGGCGCCAAGAACCTCGACCCGGCCCACCGCAAGGACGGCGTCGCCCTGCTGCTGCTCGGCGTCGCGCTGATCGTCGCCGCGGGCACCTGGGCCGACCTCAAGGGCCCCGTCGGCGACCTCGTCGAGATCCTCGTGACCGGCGCCTTCGGCCGCCTCGACCTGCTGGTGCCGATCCTGCTCGGCGCCATCGCCGTACGCCTGATCCGGCACCCCGAAAGGCCCGAGGCCAACGGACGGATCGTGATCGGCCTGTCCGCGCTGGTCATCGGCGTGCTCGGCCAGGTGCACATCGCCTGCGGCTCACCGGCCCGCAGCGAGGGCATGCAGGCCATACGGGACGCCGGCGGCCTCATCGGCTGGGGCGCGGCGACCCCGCTGTCGTACACGATGACCGACGTGCTGGCCGTGCCGCTGCTCGTGCTGCTCACCGTCTTCGGGCTGCTCGTCGTCACGGCCACCCCGGTCAACGCGATCCCGCAGCGGCTGCGGCAGCTCGGGGTGCGGCTCGGCGTGGTCGACGACCCGCAGGCGGACGCGTTCCCGGACGACGACGAACGCTACGACGAGCAGTGGCGCGAGGCGCTGCCCGCCCGGCCCCGCAAGCGCGGGGCACCGGCCGCCGAGCCCTACGACCCCGACGCGGCCGAGCAGGAGGCGCTCGGCCGGCGCCGCGGCAGGCCCCGGCGGTCCGCCGTGCCCCAGCCCGAGATGAACCGTCCGATGGACGCCGTGGACGTCGCCGCGGCCGCCGCCGCCGCGCTCGACGGCGCCGTACTGCACGGGATGCCGCCCTCGCCGCTGGTCGCCGACCTCACCCAGGGCGTGAGCACGGGGGACCGCGAGTCCACGACCCCGACGCCCACGCCCGTGCCGGCCGCGCGGCCGCAGCCGGGGAAGCTCAAGAAGGACGCCGCCGAGGCGCCCGGACGGGAACCGGCGGGCGGCGCGGTCCCCGATCTCACCAAGACGCCGCTGCCCAAGGAGCGGGACCTGCCGCCGCGCGCCGAGCAGCTCCAGCTCTCCGGCGACATCACCTACGCGCTGCCCGCCCTCGACCTCCTCACGCGCGGCGGCCCCGGCAAGTCGCGCAGCGCCGCCAACGACGCCATAGTGGCCTCGCTGACCACCGTCTTCACCGAGTTCAAGGTCGACGCCGCGGTCACCGGCTTCACCCGCGGCCCGACGGTCACGCGGTACGAGGTCGAGCTGGGTCCCGCCGTGAAGGTCGAGCGGATCACCGCGCTGACCAAGAACATCGCCTACGCCGTCGCCAGCCCCGACGTGCGGATCATCAGCCCGATCCCCGGCAAGTCCGCGGTCGGCATCGAGATCCCCAATACCGACCGGGAGATGGTCAACCTCGGCGACGTGCTGCGCCTGGCCGAGTCCGCCGAGGACGACGACCCGATGCTGGTCGCCTTCGGCAAGGACGTCGAGGGCGGCTACGTCATGCACTCGCTGGCGAAGATGCCGCACATGCTGGTCGCCGGCGCCACCGGCTCCGGCAAGTCGTCCTGCATCAACTGCCTGATCACCTCGATCATGATGCGGGCGACCCCGGAGGACGTCCGGATGATCCTGGTCGACCCCAAGCGCGTCGAGCTGACCGCGTACGAGGGCATCCCGCACCTGATCACGCCGATCATCACCAACCCCAAGCGGGCCGCCGAGGCGCTCCAGTGGGTCGTGCGCGAGATGGACCTGCGCTACGACGACCTCGCCGCCTACGGCTACCGGCACATCGACGACTTCAACCGCGCGGTGCGCGAGGGCAAGGTCAAGCCGCCCGAGGGCAGCGAGCGCGAACTCCAGCCGTACCCGTACCTGCTGGTGATCGTGGACGAGCTGGCCGACCTGATGATGGTCGCGCCGCGCGACGTCGAGGACGCGATCGTGCGGATCACGCAGCTCGCGCGCGCGGCCGGCATCCACCTGGTGCTCGCCACCCAGCGGCCGTCCGTGGACGTCGTCACCGGTCTGATCAAGGCCAACGTGCCCTCGCGGCTCGCCTTCGCCACCTCCTCGCTCGCCGACTCGCGGGTCATCCTCGACCAGCCCGGCGCCGAGAAGCTGATCGGCAAGGGCGACGGTCTCTTCCTGCCGATGGGCGCGAACAAGCCGACCCGTATGCAGGGCGCGTTCGTGACCGAGGAGGAGGTCGCAGTCGTCGTCCAGCACTGCAAGGACCAGATGGCGCCGGTCTTCCGGGACGACGTCACCGTCGGGACCAAGCAGAAGAAGGAGATCGACGAGGACATCGGCGACGACCTCGACCTGCTGTGCCAGGCGGCCGAGCTGGTCGTCTCCACGCAGTTCGGGTCGACGTCGATGCTCCAGCGCAAGCTGCGTGTCGGCTTCGCCAAGGCCGGGCGGCTGATGGACCTGATGGAGTCGCGGAGCATCGTCGGGCCGAGCGAAGGCTCGAAGGCCCGTGACGTTCTTGTGAAGCCTGACGAGCTGGACGGCGTGCTCGCGCTGATCCGTGGGGAGTCTGAAGGGTAGGGCCGGGTAAGCGAAGAGTGACCCCGACGGAGGGTCACGACGGCCGGGCGGCCGATCGTGACTCACCCGTTAGGGAGCATTGAACAACCGTTTCCCCAGGCCCTACGTCAAGTTGAGGGAAGTGACAAACAGGTAGTCCACCATCGGGGTGCCGGGCCATTCCGATGGCGTAAAGGTCGTACCGCCCGGTTGCCCCACCCGTTTGCACCCCCCCTAGACTGAACGCCCAGCACAGGCGGCTAAACGCTCGAAAGGCGCCCCCGTGTCCAACGGCAACTCCCCCGAAGACGAGCGTCCGATCGAAGACGTGTCCCACGACGCCCCTGCAGACGTTCCCGAGGAAGCCCGCCCCTCGGTGGGCCGCGCCCTGCAGCAGGCCCGGATCGCCGCCGGGCTGACCGTCGACGACATCACCACCGCCACCCGGGTCCGCATCGCCATCGTGCACGCCATCGAGGCGGACGACTTCGCGCCCTGCGGCGGCGACGTCTACGCGCGCGGTCACATCCGCACCCTGGCCAAGGCCGTCGGGCTCGACCCGGCCGAACTGCTCGCGCGGTTCGACGCCGAGCACGGCGGGCGCCCGGAGCCCACCCCCGCCGCGCCCCTGTTCGAGGCGGAACGCATCCGTCCGGAGCGGCGCGGACCCAACTGGACCGCCGCCATGGTCGCCGCGATCGTCGCGGTGATCGGCTTCGTGGGCTTCACCTTCGTCAAGGGCGGCGACGACGGCGGCAACGAGGCGAGCGTCGCCGAGGGGGCCCAGCCGTCGTCCGGCGAGTCCGCCTCGTCGAGCGGCAAGCCCGACAAGCCCGCCGACCCCAAGCCGGAACCGAGCGACAGCGCCATCGCCGCCGCGCCCGCGGACAAGGTGACGGTCAAGGTCAGCGCCACCGAGGGCCGCAGCTGGATCTCCGCCCAGGACCACAACGGCCGGCTGCTCTTCGACGGACTGCTCAAGCAGGGCGACTCCAAGACCTTCCAGGACAACGAGAAGGTCAAGCTCGTCCTCGGTGACGCCGGAGCCATCCAGCTCTACGTCAACGGCAAGAAGATCGAGGACGACTTCCGGCCCGGCGCCGTCGAGCGCCTCACGTACACGAAGGGCGACCCGCAGGTCGGATAGGGGACGGGGGGAACGAGTCGGGACGGGGTTGGCCGGGATCGGCCAACCCCGTCGACATGGGCTGTCGGCGGGACGAAGTAGTCTTGAGCCCATGCCTGAAAGCCGTACCGTCGCACTCGTCACCCTTGGCTGCGCCCGTAACGAGGTGGACTCGGAGGAGCTCGCCGGCCGTCTGGAGGCGGACGGCTGGAAGCTCGTCGACGACGCCGAGGAAGCGGACGTCGCCGTCGTGAACACGTGCGGCTTCGTCGAGGCCGCCAAGAAGGACTCCGTGGACGCCCTCCTGGAGGCCAACGACCTCAAGGGCCACGGAAGAACGCAGGCCGTCGTGGCGGTGGGCTGCATGGCCGAGCGGTACGGCAAGGAGCTGGCCGACGCCCTCCCGGAGGCCGACGGCGTCCTCGGCTTCGACGACTACGCCGACATCTCCGACCGCCTGCAGACCATCCTGAACGGCGGCATCCACGCCGCCCACACCCCGCGCGACCGGCGCAAGCTGCTGCCGATCAGCCCCGCCGAGCGGCAGGAGGCCGGAGCCGCGGTCGCCCTGCCGGGACACGGCCCGACCGACCTGCCCGAAGGCGTCGCCCCCGCCTCCGGGCCGCGCGCGCCCCTGCGCCGCCGGCTGGACGGCTCCCCGGTCGCCTCCGTGAAGCTGGCCTCCGGCTGCGACCGGCGCTGCTCCTTCTGCGCCATCCCGTCCTTCCGCGGCTCCTTCATCTCGCGCCGCCCCAGCGACGTGCTGAACGAGACGCGGTGGCTGGCCGAGCAGGGCGTCAAGGAGATCATGCTGGTCTCCGAGAACAACACCTCCTACGGCAAGGACCTCGGCGACATCCGGCTCCTGGAGTCCCTGCTGCCGAACCTCGCCGACGTCGACGGCATCGAGCGGGTGCGGGTCAGCTACCTCCAGCCCGCCGAGATGCGCCCCGGTCTGATCGACGTGCTGACCTCCACCGAGAAGGTCGTGCCCTACTTCGACCTCTCCTTCCAGCACTCCGCGCCGAACGTGCTGCGCGCGATGCGCCGCTTCGGCGACACCGACCGCTTCCTGGAGCTCCTGGACACCATCCGGAGCAAGGCGCCCGAGGCGGGCGTCCGCTCCAACTTCATCGTCGGTTTCCCCGGCGAGTCCGAGGCTGACCTCGCCGAGCTGGAGCGGTTCCTGAACCACGCCCGGCTGGACGCCATCGGCGTCTTCGGGTACTCCGACGAGGAGGGCACCGAGGCGGCGACCTACGGCGACAAGCTGGACGAGGATGTCGTCGCCGAGCGGCTGGCACGTGTCTCCCGCCTGGCGGAGGAACTGGTCTCGCAGCGGGCCGACGAGCGCGTCGGCGCGACCGTGCGGGTACTCGTCGAGTCCGTGGCGTCCGCCGACGACGGGGACGGTGTCCGCGGCCGTGCGGAGCACCAGGCCCCGGAGACCGACGGCCAGGTGCTGCTCACGAGCGGCGAAGGCCTGACGGTCGGTCGTATGGTCGACGCGAAGGTGGTCGGTACGGAGGGTGTCGACCTGGTGGCCGAACCGCTGCTGGGCTCGCCCGAGTGGAGTGAGGAGGCCGGCAGATGACCGGAGTCCCGGCGTCCGCGGCGGGCGGCTCCTCCAGTGCGCGCAGGGCCGGCCCGCGCGGCGCCTCGGGCGCGGCACAGGAGCCGGGCGAGTGTACGGGCCCGGGGGGCGCCGTGGACCGGGGCACGGCGGACCGGGGCGCGGCGGAACGGGGCGCGACCGAGGGCGGTGCGGCCGGGCGCGGTGGCAAGATCGCGGCTGCGGCCGTCAACCAGGCGAGCGTCTGGAACGTCGCCAATCTGCTGACGATGCTCCGGCTGCTCCTCGTGCCGGCCTTCGTGGCGCTGATGCTCGGCAACGGCGGGTACGACCCGGCCTGGCGCTCCTTCGCCTGGGCCGCCTTCGCCGTCGCCATGATCACCGACCTCTTCGACGGGCATCTGGCACGCACCTACGACCTGGTCACCGACTTCGGGAAGATCGCCGACCCCATCGCCGACAAGGCGATCATGGGTGCGGCGCTCATCTGCCTGTCCGCGCTGGGCGACCTGCCGTGGTGGGTGACGGCCGTCATCCTCGGCCGGGAAGTCGGTGTCACCGTCCTGCGTTTCGTGGTCATCCGGTACGGCGTCATCCCCGCGAGCCGGGGCGGCAAGCTCAAGACGCTCACCCAGGGCATCGCCGTCGGCATGTATGTCCTGGCGCTGACGGGGCCCCTGGCCACCCTGAGGTTCTGGGTGATGGCCGCGGCGGTCGTCCTGACCGTGGCGACCGGACTGGACTATGTGAAGCAGGCCATTGTGCTGCGCCGCCGGGGAATCGCCGAACGCAGAGCGGCGTTGAAGGGGACGGAAGCTTGAGTTCCACGGCCGCCGACGTGCTGCGACTACTCACCGTCAGGGGCGAGACCCTCGCGGTCGCCGAGTCACTGACCGGTGGAATGGTCGCTGCCGCGCTCACGGCGGTCCCGGGAGCGTCCAAGGCATTCCGGGGCTCCGTCACCGCCTACGCGACGGAACTGAAGCAGGAGCTGCTCGGCGTCGACGGCGGGCTCCTCGCGGCGCGCGGAGCCGTGGACCCGCAGGTCGCCGCCCAGATGGCGGCAGGCGTACGCACGGCGCTGGGTGCCGACTGGGGCATCGCGACGACCGGCGTCGCCGGCCCGGACCCGCAGGACGGGCAGCCTGTGGGGACCGTCTTCGTGGCCGTGGACGGGCCCTCCGGGGCCGGGCAGGGTTGCACCGATGGCCGAAAAGTGGAGGCGCTGCGGTTGAACGGCGACCGCGCGGAAATTCGTATGGAGAGTGTACGGAGCGTACTCGCGCTTCTTCTGAGGGAGCTTGCGAGCGAACAGACCAGGAATGAGCGGGCACAGGATACGGAACGGAACGGGGGGTTTTGATGTTTGCAGCCCTGAGTGAACACGACATCGCTCCCCGCACGGCCGCGGCGCGAGGCGGTACGGTGGGGCGTGAAGGATGCGGTTACACGGTCCGAGGAGGGAGCCACCGATGATTCTGCTCCGTCGCCTGCTGGGTGACGTGCTGCGTCGGCAGCGCCAACGCCAGGGCCGTACTCTGCGCGAAGTCTCCTCGTCCGCCCGAGTGTCACTCGGCTATCTTTCCGAGGTGGAGCGGGGGCAGAAGGAGGCTTCTTCCGAGCTGCTCTCCGCCATCTGCGACGCGCTGGACGTACGGATGTCCGAGCTCATGCGGGAAGTGAGCGACGAACTCGCCCTCGCCGAGCTGGCCCGGTCCGCTGCGGCGACGCCCAGCGAGACCGTACCGGCACCGGTGCGCCCGATGCTGGGTTCCGTCTCGGTGACCGGCGTGCCACCGGAGCGGGTGACCATCAAGGCGCCCGCCGAGGCAGTGGACGTCGTCGCCGCCTGAGCGCCCGAGAACGTGTGCGTGTGAGACCCCGGCCGGGGTCGCTCCGGGAGACCGGAGGGACGAGGCCGGGGTTTTCGCATGCCCTGGCGTCCCCCTCCGCGGGGGCGTCCGCGGGAGCGTGGGCGCCGTCGGCGGGGCGGGCGCCCCGTTTGCCGGTCCGTGGGGGTGCGGTCATCGTGGAGGGAGATGGCCGGGGGGCGAACCGACGGAGGCGTGGATGTACGTCGTGAAGAGCCCGTTGTCCGACGCGGACCTCAAGACCGTCTCGGAGGCGTTGCAGGGCGCCCTCGTCGACCTGGTCGACCTGGCCCTGGTGGCAAAGCAGATCCACTGGAACGTGGTCGGCCCACGCTTCCGCTCCGTACACCTCCAGCTGGACGAACTGGTCGGCACCGCCCGCACCCACTCGGACACCGTGGCGGAACGGGCCTCGGCGCTCGGCGTCTCCCCCGACGGGCGGGCCGCGACGGTCGCCGTCGGCAGCGGCATCGACGTGACCCCCGAGGGCTGGGTGGACGACACCACCGCCGTACAGACCATCGTGGACGCGCTGGGCGCGGTGATCGGGCGGATGCGCGAGCGGATCGCGGCGAGTGGTGACCCCGACCCCGTGAGCCAGGACATCTTCATCCAGATCACGGCCGATCTCGAGAAGCAGCACTGGATGTTCCAGGCCGAAAACGGATGACGCGGGATGGCCTCGGCGCGGACGGCTCGCCGGGCGGCCGCGCTGGGCCTCGGCGTGTTGTGGTGGTGGGCCGTGCTGTGCCTGGCGCTGGAGCCCGGTGCCGGGGTGCTCGAAGGAGCGGTCGCGGTCGGCGGCTGGGGGCTGAGCGTGCTGCCGGTGCACTGTGTGCCGCGACGCCGGGCCGCGGGGGCCCTGGGCGCGGGGCGGTGGCGCCGGGCCCTGCGCGGGGCGGGGCGAGGACCGGCCCCGACTCGCCCGGACCGGCGCTGATCCCTCCGCGGAGGTGCGGGTGATGTCCTGCGGCGCCGTGTGCGGGACGACCTGTCCGGTGTCACGGGGGAGCGCTGGTGGGGACCGCCGGCATGGAGGAAGGCCTGCGTGCGGCGGTCGTGGAGGAGGGCCTGCGTGCGGCGGTCGTGGAGCAGGGCCTGCGGCGGTCGGCCAGATGGACGCTCTGCCGGCCGCCGGCTGAGCACGCCCCCCAGCTTCCTCGGCGCTCTCGTCGGCGGATTCCTCAGTGCCGTGTCCGGGCCCCCGCGACGCCGCCCGGACGCGGCGCGGGCCCGCGCTGGCAGACCGGGCACCAGTACGTGGGGCGCTCGCGGGCCCCGTCACCCTGGTCGGCCACCCGGACGGACGTGCCGCAGCGCAGGCAGGGGCGGGGGGCCCGGCCATACACGAACAGGTCCTGGCCGCGCAGGCCCGTGGTGCGGCGGACCGGGCGGTCGCGGTTGGCCTCCAGGAGTTTCTTCGCGAGCGTGGGCAGCAGCGAGGCCCGGTCGGCGGGCAGCTCGCCGACCGGCAGCCAGGGCGTGACGCCGAGCAGGTAGCACAGCTCGCTCTTGTAGACGTTGCCGATACCGGCGAGATTGCGCTGGTCCAGGAGGGCCTCACCGAGCGGACGGGCCGGGTTCGCGCACAGGTTGTCCAGCGCCCTGGCCGGGTCCCAGTCGGGGCCGAGCAGGTCGGGGCCGAGATGGCCGACCGCGCGCTGCTCGTCGGCGGTGCGCAGGATGTCCAGCACCGGGAGACGGTAGCCGACGGCCGTGCGGTCGGCGGTGCCGAGGATCACCCTGATCTGGTGCGCCGGGCCGCCGCTCCAGCGCTGTCCGGGCGCGAACACCTTCCAGGAACCGTCCATCCGCAGGTGCGAGTGGACCGTCAGGCCGCCCTCGACCCGGGTGAGCAGGTGCTTGCCGCGCGGGGTGACGTCCAGGACGGTGCGGCCGGTGAGGTCGACCGTGGCGTACCGGGGGACGCGGAAGTCGCTGCGGGTCAGCACCTTGTCCGCGAGGGCGTCGTGCAGCCGTCGCGCCGCCTGCCAGACCGTGTCTCCTTCGGGCATGGCTCAAGGGTGACAGGGTCACGCCCTGATGCGCAGACCGCGCGGGGTGGCGATGAACCCCGCTCCCTCCAGGAGGGGGCCGAAGGGGGACGTCAGGGCCGCCGTGCCGTTGACGCGCTCCACCGTGACCGTGCCGAGGGAACCGGCGCGGGCCGCCTCCGCGAGCGCCTCGGCGGCGGCTCGCAGTCGCGGGTCATCGGTGGGCAGCCGGTCGGGGTCGGAGGGCCACAGCAGGAGGGTCTTGCCGCCGCGCTCCATGTAGAGCGCCGGTTCGCCCTCGACGAGCACCACCAGGGAGCCCGCCTTGCGGCCCGGCTTGTGCGTGGCACCGTTGGGCGGCTCGGGCCAGCCGAGGGCCGCACCGTACGCGTTCGCCGGGTCGGCGGCGGCCAGCACCACCGCCCGCGGACCGGCGGCGCCGTGGCCGCGACGGCCGGGGAATCCGGCGTCGTACGGGCCGCGCGGGCCCTGGAGGCCCCCGTGCGCGCCACCTCCGCGCGGGCCGCCGGCGCCGGGTTCGGCATAGTCGCGAGGTGAGATGTAGTCGCCCCGGGAGGGTGAACGGCCCAGGCGGTCGGGGTCGGCGAAGACGTCGTCGAAGGGCGCCGGGCCTCCGGGGCCTCCCGGGCTGCCGGGGGCGAAGTCGGCGAAGGGGTCCGGGGCGTCGTCGGGTCGCCCGGGGCCGCTGGACGCGGGGTCGCCGAAGGGGTCCAGGGGATTGAGCGGGCCGAGGGTGCCGAGGGGGGAGTCGCCGGGCGCTTCGGCGGAGCGGCCGGGTGCGGGGCGGTCCGCGGAGGCGTCGCGGGTGAACTCTTCCGGTCCCGCCCGGCCGTCTCCGCGCTCGCGGGCGTTCGCCACCGCGCGCAACCGGTCCACGGCGCCCTCCATGGCGAACTGCGCCGCCCCGAGCCCCTCCACCACATAGCCGCGCCGGGCCTGGCCGCTGTCCTCGAACGCGGCCAGGATCCGGTACACCGCGGAGAAGCCGCCCTCGACGCCCTCCGCGGCGACGGCACCGCGGGTCACCACGCCGTGCCGGTCGAGGAGCGTGCGGGCCAGGGCGTGGGCCCGCACCGTGCCGTCGGCCTCGCGGGCCGGGAGCAGCGACCAGCGGCCCGCGACCGTCGGCGGGCCGGTGCGGGACGCCGGGCGGGCGGCGGCCGTCAGCGATCCGTACCGTCCGCGCGGTACCGCGCGCTTGGCACGGTGGGCCGTGGAGCCCGCGGTGCGCCCGGAGCCCAGCAGGGAGCGCAGGGGCGCCAGCGTGTCGTTCGTCAGCCGTCCGGACCAGGCCAGGTCCCACAGGGCGTCGGCCAGCTGCGGATCGGTGGCCTCCGGGTGGGTGGTGGCGCGGACCTGGTCGGCGATCTGGCGGAAGAACAGGCCGTACCCGCCCGAGAGAGTGCTCAGGACGGACTCGTGCAGGGCGGTCGTCTCCAGGGGATGCGGGGGCGGCAGGAGCAGCGGGGCCGCGTCCGCGAGGTAGAGGGAGACCCAGCCGTCCTTGCCGGGCAGTGAACCCGCTCCGGCCCAGACCACCTCACCGGCGGCCGTCAGCTCGTCCAGCATCGCCGGGTTGTAGTTCGCCACGCGGGAGGGGAGGACCAGCTTCTCCAGGGCGGAGGCGGGCACGGAGGCGCCCTGCAACTGCTCGACGGCGCGGACCAGCCCGTCGATCCCGCGCAGCGTGTGTCCCTTGCCGATGTGCTGCCACTGGGGGAGGAACTGGCCGAGTGCGGCCGGCGCCACCGGCTCCAGCTCGTGCCGGAGCGCGGCCAGGGAACGGCGGCGCAGCCTGCGCAGGACGGTCGCGTCGCACCACTCCTGGCCGATGCCGGCCGGATGGAACTCGCCCTGGACGACCCGCCCCGTCCCCGCGAGCCGTTGCAGGGCGCCCTCGGTGACCGCCACGCCCAGACCGAAGCGGGCCGCCGCGGTGACCGAGGTGAAGGGCCCGTGGGTGCGGGCGTGCCGGGCGAGGAGGTCGCCGAGCGGGTCCTTGACCGGCTCGGTGAAGGCCTCCGGCACACCGACGGGCAGCGCCGTGCCCAGCGCGTCGCGCAGCCGGCCCGCGTCCTCGATCGCCGCCCAGTGGTCGGCGCCGGCGATCCGCACCCTGATCGCGCGGCGGGCCGCGGCCAGCTCGGGCGCCCACCGCGGCTCCGCGCCCCGCTCGGCCAGCTCCGCGTCCGTCAGCGGGCCGAGCACCCGCAGCAGGTCGGCGACGCCCTCGACGTCCTTGATGCGGCGGTCCTCGGTGAGCCACTGCAGCTCGCGCTCCAGCTCGGTGAGCACCTCCGCGTCGAGCAGCTCGCGCAGCTCCGCCTGGCCGAGCAGCTCGGCCAGCAGCCGCGAGTCCAGGGACAGGGCGGCGGCCCGGCGCTCGGCGAGCGGTGAGTCGCCCTCGTACAGGAACTGGGCGACGTAGCCGAAGAGCAGCGAGCGGGCGAACGGGGACGGCTCCGGGGTGGTGACCTCGACCAGGCGGACCTTGCGGGCCTCCAGGTCGCCCATCAGCTCGACCAGTCCGGGCACGTCGAAGACGTCCTGGAGGCACTCGCGGACGGCTTCCAGGACGATCGGGAACGAGCCGTACTCGCTCGCCACCTCCAGCAGCTGCGCGGCGCGCTGGCGCTGCTGCCACAGCGGGGTGCGCTTGCCCGGGCTGCGGCGCGGCAGCAGCAGCGCGCGGGCGGCGCACTCGCGGAACCGGGACGCGAACAGCGCCGAGCCGCCCACCTGGTCGGTGACGACCCGGTCGACCTCGCCCTTGTCGAAGACGACGTCTGCCGCGCCCACCGGCGCCTTCTCGGCGTCGTACTCGAGGCCCGGCTTCGCGGGGTCCTGGTCGAGGAAGTCCAGGCCCATCAGGTCGGCGTCCGGCAGCCGCAGCACGATGCCGTCGTCGGCGTGCATGACCTGGGCGTCCATGCCGTACCGCTCCGACAGGCGGGCGCCGAGGGCGAGGGCCCAGGGGGCGTGGACCTGGGCGCCGAAGGGGGAGTGGACCACCACCCGCCAGTCGCCCAGCTCGTCCCGGAAACGCTCGACGACGATGGTGCGGTCGTCGGGGACGTGGCCGCAGGCCTCGCGCTGCTCGTCGAGGTACGACAGCACGTTGTCCGCGGCCCAGGCGTCCAGGCCCGCGGTGACCAGGCGCAGCCGGGCGTCCTCCTTGGACAGGGAGCCGACCTCGCGCAGGAAGGCGCCCAGCGCGCGGCCCAGCTCCAGCGGGCGGCCCAGCTGGTCGCCCTTCCAGAACGGCAGCCTGCCCGGCACGCCCGGCGCCGGGGAGACCAGGACCCGGTCGCGCGTGATGTCCTCGATCCGCCAGGAGCTGGTGCCGAGCGTGAAGACGTCGCCCACGCGGGACTCGTACACCATCTCCTCGTCCAGTTCGCCGACCCGGCCGCCGCCCTTCTTCGGGTCGGCACCGGCCAGGAACACCCCGAAGAGCCCGCGGTCGGGGATCGTGCCCCCGGACGTCACGGCGAGCCGCTGGGCGCCCGGGCGGCCGGTGACCGTACCGGCGATCCGGTCCCACACCACGCGCGGGCGCAGCTCGGCGAAGGCGTCGGAGGGATAGCGGCCCGCGAGCATGTCCAGGACGGCGGTGAAGGCCGACTCCGGCAGTGAGGCGAAGGGCGCGGCGCGGCGGACGGTGGCGAGGAGGTCGTCGACCTGCCAGGTGTCCAGCGCGGTCATCGCCACCAGCTGCTGGGCCAGCACGTCCAGCGGGTTGGCGGGGATCCTCAGGGCCTCGATGGCGCCGCTGCGCATCCGCTCCGTGACCACGGCCGACTGCACCAGGTCGCCGCGGTACTTCGGGAAGACCACGCCCGTGGAGACCGCGCCGACCTGGTGCCCCGCGCGGCCGACGCGTTGGAGGCCGGAGGCCACGGAGGGCGGCGACTCGACCTGGATCACGAGGTCGACGGCGCCCATGTCGATGCCCAGCTCCAGGCTTGAGGTGGCCACCACCGCGGGCAGCCGGCCCGCCTTGAGGTCCTCCTCGACGAGGGCGCGCTGCTCCTTGGAGACCGAGCCGTGGTGGGCGCGGGCGATCACGGGCGGGGCGCCCTGGGCGGCGCCCGAGCCGCCCATCAGCTCGGCGGGGGAGTGGTGCTCGTCCAGGGGTTCGCCGGTGGCCCGCTCGTACGCGATCTCGTTGAGCCGGTTGCACAGGCGCTCGGCCAGCCGCCGGGAGTTGGCGAAGACGATCGTGGAGCGGTGCGACTGGACCAGGTCGGTGATCCGCTCCTCGACGTGCGGCCAGATCGACGGGCGTTCCGCGCCCTCGTTGCCGTCCGCGACCGGGGAGCCGCCCAGCTCGCCGAGGTCCTCGACCGGGACGACGACGGACAGGTCGAACTCCTTGCCCGACTCCGGCTGGACGATCTCGACCTTGCCGCGCGGGGCGAGGAAGCGGGCGACCTCGTCCACGGGGCGGACCGTCGCCGACAGACCGATACGGCGGGCAGGCTTCGGCAGCAGCTCGTCCAGCCGCTCCAGGGTGAGCGCGAGATGGGCGCCGCGCTTGGTGCCCGCGACCGCGTGCACCTCGTCCAGGATCACCGTCTCGATGCCGGTCAGCGCGTCGCGCGTGGCCGACGTCAGCATCAGGAACAGGGACTCCGGGGTGGTGATCAGGATGTCCGGCGGCCGGGTGGACAGGGCGCGGCGCTCGGCGGCCGGGGTGTCGCCGGAGCGGATGCCGACCTTGACCTCGGGCTCGGGCAGGCCGAGGCGGACGGACTCCTGCCGGATGCCGGTCAGCGGGCTGCGGAGGTTGCGCTCGACGTCGACGGCCAGGGCTTTGAGCGGGGAGACGTACAGGACGCGGCAGCGCTTCTTGGGGTCGGCGGGCGGGGGCGTCGAGGTCAGCTGGTCCAGCGCGGCGAGGAAGGCGGCCAGCGTCTTGCCCGAGCCGGTGGGGGCGACCACCAGCACGTCCGAACCCTGCGAGATGGCCTGCCACGCACCCGCCTGGGCGGAGGTGGGCGCGGAGAAGGCCCCCGTGAACCAGCCGCGGGTCGCGGGTGAGAAGCCGTCCAGGGCTCGGTGTGCGGAGCTGACCATGGATCCATCGTGCACCCGACCACTGACAATCGGCCCGAGCCGGGCGGACCGGCCGGCCCTCGTCGGTGCCGGGCGCCGACCGGCCGGACGTAGGACTGCTCGTGCGAGCCGGGCGCGCGCGGGTGTCCGAGCCGAGCCGATCCGCGTCGAGCAGAGCCGCGTCGCGGCCGGGAGCCGGACAGTCAAGGCCGGTGGTCGGCAGGTCGTCCGGGGCGGCCGGAGAGCCGTCCGGGCTGCCGCCGGAGGCCGGTACCGACGCTGCCCGAGCCGGGGGCGGGGCGCACGCCCCCCGCGCCCACCATGCCCCGGGCTCCCCACGCGTCGCGGGCGTGCGCCGCGCGTCCCGAGCTCGGTCGCCAGGACGGTGGCCGGAGCCGGGCAGCCGTGGGTTGCGGTCGCGCCGGTCGTCCAGACCGGTCGGCCCCGTCGGCAGTCCGGGCCGGTCGTCATGGGGCGTCCGGGCCGGTCGTCGAGCCCGCCGCCCGGATGGCCGACCCGGGGCCGTCACCGGGGGCGAGGTGGGGCGGTGCGGGCGTGGCGGAGAATGGGGGCATGACGGGATCGGGCGAACGGGCGCGGCACTGGCGGTACGCGGAGCTGCCCGACGTCGACCTGCTCCGCGCCCAGTACATACGGAAGACCTTCGTGCGCCACACGCACGAGCACTTCGTCATCGCCGCCATCGCCGACGGTGTGGAGGTCTTCCACCATGGCGGGAGCGACCAGTACGCCGGGGCCGGCTCGCTCGCCCTGGTCAACCCGGACACCCCGCACACGGGGCGGGCCGGAGTGCCGGAGGGATGGCGGTACGGGGCCGTCTACCCGGCGCCCGAGCTGGTGGCCGGGATCGCGGCGGAGACGACGACGCTGCGCGGGGCGCCCGGGTTCGTCCGGCCGGTGCTCGACGACCCGTACACCGTCGAGCTGGTGCACCGCGTGCTGCGGGCCGCCGACGACGGGAACGCGCTCGCCGCCGACACCCTGCTGCGGGTGGCCGTGACCCGGCTGCTGCGGCTGAACGGCGGCCCGCTGCCCCGGCGCCGGGTGCGTACGGCCGGGGCGAGGACGGCGGCACGCGCGCGGGCCGTGCTGGAGGAGCGGATGGCCGACCCGCCGAGCCTGGAGCGGCTCGCCGGGGAGCTGGGGAGCAGCCCGTTCGCGCTGTTGCGGGCCTTCCGGGACGCCTACGGCATGCCGCCCCACACCTGGCTGACGGACGCCCGGGTGCGCCGGGCGCGGCGGCTGCTGGACACGGGGACCTCCCCGGCCGAGGCCGCCGTCGCCGTCGGCTTCACCGACCAGCCGCACCTGAACCGGCACTTCGCGCGGATCGTCGGCGTGCCGCCCGGTGCCTACCAGCGCGAGCGCAAGAACGTACAAGACGCGCGGCGAGGGCTGCTCCTACCGTTCGAGGCGTGACAGAACAGACAGCCCTTCCCGGTGCTCCCGGCACGGAGGCCGACACCAAGCCGGACGCCGCCGTCGTACGGGACGCCCTCGGGGTCGGAGTCGCCGTCGGACTGTCCGGGTTCGCCTTCGGGGTGACCTCGGCCGGCAGCGGACTCACCCTGGCCCAGACCTGCGCCCTCAGCCTCCTGGTGTTCACCGGGGCGTCCCAGTTCGCGCTCGTCGGCGCCCTCGCGGCCGGCGGCAACCCGCTCACCGCGGCGGCTGGAGCCTTCTTCCTGGGCGTGCGCAACGCCTTCTACGGGCTGCGCCTGTCGCAGTTGCTGGCCCTCCCGTGCGCGGTACGGCCGTTCGCCGCGCAGTGGGTCATCGACGAGACGACGGCCGTGGCGCTCGCACAGCCCACCCGGCGCGCCGTCCGGATCGGGTTCACCGTCACCGGGCTCACCCTGTACGTCCTGTGGAACCTCACCACGCTGCTCGGCGCACTGGGCGCGGAGGCCATCGGGGACACCGACGCGTGGGGTCTGGACGCGGCCGGTCCGGCGGTCTTCCTCGCGCTGCTCGCGCCGATGCTCAAGAACACCACCGAGCGCGCGGTCGCCGCCCTGGCCGTCCTCCTGGGCCTCGGCCTGCTGCCCGTGCTGCCCGCGGGCGTGCCCGTCCTGGTGGCCGCGCTGGCGGCGCCGCTCGTCCTGTGGGCGCGCGGACGCCGCGCGGGCGGTGCCGAGGACGGCGCGGTCCGTGGGGCCGCCGAGGGGGAGGGCGAGCGATGAGCGTGTGGATTGCGATCGGCGTCACCGCGGTGGGCTGCTACGCGGTCAAGCTCCTCGGGCTGCTGGTACCCGCGGGCGCCCTGGAACGGCCGCTGGTCCGACGGCTCGCCGCGCTGCTGCCCGTCGCCCTCCTCGCGGCGCTCACCGCCCAGCAGACCTTCGCCGACGGGCAGACGCTCGTGCTGGACGCGCGGGCCGCCGGGGTCGCCGCGGCCGCCGTCGCGCTGCTGCTGCGCGCGCCGTTCCTGCTCGTCGTCGCGGCGGCCGTGGTGGTCACCGCGGGCGTACGGGCCGTGGGCGGCTGAGGCGGCGGGTCAGCCGCACGCGCGGTCAGCCGAGGGGACGGCCGTACGCCCGGAGGGTGCACAGGGCCTCCAGCGTCACCCGGGCGCGGACCTCCAGCGCCGGGACGGGTGCCCGGCGCCGGCGCGACGGCCAGCCGCCGTCGTCCTCCTGCCCGGCGGCGAGGAAGTCGAGAGAGCGGGCCATCTCGTCGTCCGTGAACCACGCGCGCGCGAGCGAACGCGGATCCCTCGCGTAGTCGTGCGGGAAGCGCTGCTCGCCCCGGACGTGGCCCGGCGGGACCCGGTACGCGCCGAGATCGCCCGGGTCCAGCACGGCGAGGCGCTGTTCGCGCACCAGACGACCCAGCCGGTCGGCCGCGGCCTGCGCGCGCGGACGGTCCGGAGCGCTGTCCAGGAAGGCCACGGCGGCCTCGACCTCGCACGGGTGCGGGGACGCCAGCGACTCGGCCGCCTGCCAGCAGAAGTCCGTGGCCCGGAACAGCCAGGCGTGCCAGACCTCGTTGCGGTGCAGCAGTCCGACCACCGGGCCGGTGACGAGCAGCTCCCCGGGAGGGGCGGCCGCGACCGGCACCGAGGGCGCGGCCGGGTTCCCGTCCCGGCTGGCACGGGTCACCGGCAGGGCGCCGTCGGGCGTGGACACGGAGGTCAGATAGCGGCAGACCCGCTCGGCCCGCTGCCCGCCGCAGCGGCCGACGGCGTCCAGGACGCGCAGGGCACACGCGGTGTGCAGGGGCTGACTGGCCGGGCCGCGCAGATCGGGCTCCAGCGCGTGGCCGTACCCGCCGTCCTCGTTGCGGTAGGCCTCCAGCGCGGTCTCCACCGGGCCGGGGTCCCCACCGCGGAAGTGGTACGCGAACAACCGCTGCTCCAGTACGCGCGCGGTGAGCCAGACGAAGTGCTCCGCGCGCGCGAGCGGTGCACGCGTGTCCGGGGTGCGCGGAGGCGCGGGCGGAGGGATCGCGGGGAGTGGGGACGCTCCGGTTTCGGCCATGGGACAGACCGTAGGCCGGAAAGCGGTTCCGGCAGGTGGTCCCGGCTCAGGGCCCACTCTCAGGGGCGGGATACTGGGGGCATGCGGTTGACGGTCTTCTGGGAGCGGATGACGGATCACTTCGGTCCGGGATACGCCGACACCTTCGCGCGCGATCACGTGATGACGGAGCTGGGCGGGCGTACGGTGCACGAGGCGCTGGACGCCGGCTGGGACGCCAAGGACGTGTGGCGAGTGGTCTGCACCGTCATGAACGTGCCGCGGGAACAGCGGTGACGGTTCACGGAGATCGCCGTACCGTGCTCCTCCGTCCGTGGCGTGGGTGAGACTTGCTCCGTGGCATCCACTGACGAGACCGGGCAGACCGCCCGGCACGCATCCCAGGCCGGCACCACGCCGCCCACCGGCCCCCCGGCCGACGCGGCCGTCGCCGGGCCGGGCGCCCGCATGCCGCGCTGGCTGCCGCGCGCCATGGTGCTGGCCCTCGCGCTCATCGCCGCCTTCCAGCTGGGCAGCTGGGCCTTCCACCAGCTCACCGGGCTGCTGATCAACGTCCTCATCGCCTTCTTCCTGGCCCTGGCCATCGAACCGGCGGTGAGCTGGATGGCGGGGCGCGGCATGCGCCGGGGGTTCGCCACCTTCCTCGTCTTCCTCGGCGTCCTGATCGCCGCCGCGGGGTTCGTCACGCTGCTCGGCTCCATGCTCGCCGGGCAGATCGTCAAGATGGTCGAGGACTTCCCGGACTACCTCGACTCCGTCATCAACTGGGTCAACGGCCACTTCCACACCGAACTGCGGCGGGTCGACATCCAGGAGGGCCTGCTCCGCTCCGACTGGCTGCGCAACTACGTGCAGAACAGCGCGACGGGTGTCCTGGACGTGTCGGCCCAGGTCCTGGGCGGCCTCTTCCAGCTGCTGACGGTCGTGCTGTTCTCGTTCTACTTCGCCGCCGACGGCCCCCGGCTGCGGCGCGGACTCTGCTCCATCCTGCCGCCCGCCCGCCAGGCCGAGGTCCTGCGCGCGTGGGAGATCGCCGTGGACAAGACCGGCGGATACCTGTACTCACGCGGGCTGATGGCGCTGATCTCCGGCATCGCGCACTACATCCTCCTGGAGATCCTCGAGGTGCCCTACGCGCCCGCGCTCGCCGTGTGGGTGGGCCTGGTGTCGCAGTTCATCCCGACCATCGGCACCTATCTCGCGGGCGCCCTGCCCATGCTGATCGCCTTCACGGTCAACCCCTGGTACGCGCTGTGGGTGCTGATCTTCGTGGTGGTCTACCAGCAGTTCGAGAACTACGTGCTGCAGCCCAAACTGACGTCCAAGACCGTGGACATCCATCCCGCGGTCGCCTTCGGCTCCGTCATCGCGGGCACCGCCCTGCTCGGCGCCGTCGGCGCGCTGATCGCCATCCCGGCGGTCGCCACGCTGCAGGCGTTCCTCGGGGCGTACGTCAAGCGCTACGACGTCACGGACGATCCGCGCGTCCACGGGCGCCGGGACCGCCGGGCGGTGTCCGGAACGTCCACGCGCCTGCGCAAGCTGTGGGCCCGGCGCCAGGAGCAGGGGCGCCGCCCGGAGGGAGAGGGCTCGGAGGGCCCCGGGGACCGCGGCACCTCCTCCTGAGGCACGGGCGCACGCTCCCCGTACGCCGGCGGGAGCAGGGTCAGCCTTGAGGCTCCTGGGGCTTGGCGTCGATCTCCCGCAGGCCGCGGTCCTTGAAGTCCGTGCGCGTCTCGGTGCGGTGACCGCGGGCGATGTAGTCCCGCACCACCGCCTCGACGGCGTCCTGAGGCGAGCCGACACCGGCCAGCACCATCACTTCCACCACCAGTTCGGCGTCGAGACTGATGCTGACCTTGGCCACGGTGTTCCCCTCTCGTCCCCGCTCCCGGTGCCGCATCCGCATCCAACCACCTGGCTCGCCGGGCCGGGGACGTACGCTCGGAAGTGCCGCGTGGTGCGCTTGACACGAAAATCGAACATCCATTCTTATGGAGGCTCCGGCGGGGCTCGTGGCGGGTGATTCGAGTGGGTTCGGGGGGAGATGCACCCGAGTTATCCACAGGCCGGAGCCGCATCGAGGCCCATTGTCAGTGGCAGGCATTAGCGTCTTTGACGTGAAGCGATCGAATCAAGCAAACCGGGTGGAACCCATGGCAGGAACCGACCGCGAGAAGGCCCTGGACGCCGCGCTCGCACAGATTGAACGGCAGTTCGGCAAGGGCGCCGTGATGCGCCTCGGCGAGCGACCGAACGAGCCCATCGAGGTCATCCCCACCGGGTCGACCGCACTGGACGTCGCCCTCGGCGTCGGCGGCCTGCCGCGTGGCCGTGTGGTGGAGGTGTACGGCCCGGAGTCCTCCGGTAAGACGACCCTGACGCTGCACGCGGTGGCGAACGCGCAGAAGGCAGGCGGCCAGGTCGCCTTCGTGGACGCGGAGCACGCCCTCGACCCCGAGTACGCGAAGAAGCTCGGCGTCGACATCGACAACCTGATCCTCTCCCAGCCGGACAACGGCGAGCAGGCCCTGGAGATCGTGGACATGCTGGTCCGCTCCGGCGCCCTCGACCTCATCGTCATCGACTCCGTCGCCGCGCTCGTCCCGCGCGCGGAGATCGAGGGCGAGATGGGCGACAGCCACGTCGGTCTCCAGGCCCGTCTGATGAGCCAGGCCCTGCGGAAGATCACCAGCGCGCTCAACCAGTCCAAGACCACCGCGATCTTCATCAACCAGCTCCGCGAGAAGATCGGCGTGATGTTCGGCTCTCCGGAGACCACGACCGGTGGCCGGGCGCTGAAGTTCTACGCCTCGGTGCGACTCGACATCCGCCGCATCGAGACGCTGAAGGACGGCACCGACGCGGTCGGCAACCGCACCCGCGTCAAGGTCGTCAAGAACAAGGTCGCGCCGCCCTTCAAGCAGGCCGAGTTCGACATCCTCTACGGCCAGGGCATCAGCCGCGAGGGCGGTCTGATCGACATGGGCGTGGAGAACGGCTTCGTCCGCAAGGCCGGCGCCTGGTACACGTACGAGGGCGACCAGCTCGGCCAGGGCAAGGAGAACGCGCGCAACTTCCTGAAGGACAACCCCGACCTGGCCAACGAGATCGAGAAGAAGATCAAGGAGAAGCTGGGCGTCGGCGTGCGTCCCGAGGAGCCGGTCACCGAGCCCGGCGCGGACGCCGCCTCCGCCGCCCCGGCCGACGCCGCACCGGCGGTGCCCGCGCCCACGACCGCCAAGGCCACCAAGTCCAAGGCCGCGGCAGCCAAGAGCTGACCCGTGACCCGACGAACCGACTGGGCCGAGTACACGAGCGGCTCCGCCGGGCCGGGCGACGACGCGTACGGGGCGGCTGCGGCCTCGTACGAGACGGACCCCTCCGCCGTGGGTCCCCCCGAGGACGGCACGGCGCGCCACGGTGACGGAGAGGCGCGCCGCGGCGGGGGGCGGGGCCGCGGAGCGGGCGGCGCGCGCGGGCGCGGCAGGCGCGAGCGGGCGGAGCCGTCCGCCGAGGACGGAGGTGCCACTTCCTCGTCGAGGGCCGAGAAGGGGGAGCCTCCGCGGGACCCGGTCGAGCAGGCACGGGCGATCTGCCTGCGCCTGCTCACCGGGACCCCGCGCACCCGCAGGCAACTGGCCGACGCCCTGCGCAAGCGGGAGATCCCGGACGAGGCCGCGGAAGACGTGCTGTCCAGGTTCGAGGAGGTCGGCCTCATCAACGACGGGGCCTTCGCGGAGGCCTGGGTGGAGTCACGGCACCACGGCCGCGGGCTGGCCAGGCGCGCCCTCGCCAGAGAGCTGCGCACCAAGGGCGTCGACGCCACGCTCATCGACGCGGCGGTGTCCCGCCTGGACACCGAGCAGGAGGAGGAGACCGCGCGCGACCTGGTCGCCCGCAAGCTGCGCGCCACCCGGGGCCTGGACCGCGACAAGAGGCTGCGCCGCCTCGCGGGCATGCTGGCCCGCAAGGGCTACCCCGAGGGCATGGCCCTGCGGGTGGTCCGCCAGGCGCTGGAGGAGGAGGGCGAGGACACGGAGTACCTCGGCGACGAGGGGTTCTGAGCCGGTGCCCGGCCCGAGGGCACTCGGGGACCGGCCCGGCAGGCGGGCAGGCGGACGAGGACCGCGCGAAATCACCGCCGACCAGGCCTTCGACGTGGCCGGGGCTGACCGTCGCGATCGTGACGGTCCATGGCACCGAAGAGATCCTCGTCGCGCTGAAGGACGGGCGCCTCTCCGCGACGTCCAGGCCCGGCGCCCCGCCCCGCGTGACGTTCGTCATCCCGGGTCCTGACACGGCCCCCGTGGACCGCCCCGCCGACTACTGGGACCGGGTGGCGGCCACCGGCAGGCCCGCCGCGCGCCAGGCCTGGAAGCCGCCGATCAGGTCGGTGGCCCGGTGCAGACCCAGACGGTGCAGCGACTCCGCCGCCAGACTGGAGGCGTAGCCCTCGTCGCACACCACGACCACCCGCACGTCGTGGTCCACCGCCTCGGGGAGGCGGTGGCTGCCCTGCGGGTCCAGACGCCATTCCAGTTCGTTGCGCTCGACCACCAGGGCGCCCGGAATCACACCGTCCCGCTCACGCAGAGCGGCGTACCGGATGTCGACCAGCAGCGCCGTGCCTGCCTCGGCCGCGTCGTACGCCTCCTCCGGTGCGGTCCGCCGGTATCCGGCGCGTACGCGCTCCAGCAGGGCGTCGATGCCCGTGGGCCCGCTCACTGCCAGTCCTGCGGGCGCTCGACCTGCTCCAGGCGCAGGGTCTGCCCGCTGCGGCTGTAGCGGCGGATCTGCGGCAGGGGCGGGTAGTAGGCGTGCACGGAGACGGCGTGGCGGTCGGTCGACTCGTTGAGGACCTCGTGCACGTGGTGCCGGCCGAACGCGCGCCCCTTGCCGACGGTCAGCCGGCGCTCCCGGTCCACACCGTCGCTGAGTTCGAGGGTCTTCCAGCCGTCGGTGGGCAGACGGGCGGCGAGCGCGTTCTCCTTGAGTTCGCCCGCGGCCGTGACGAAGGCGCCCACGGAGTCGGCGTGGTCGTGCCAGCCGGTGCCCGTACCGGGCGGCCAGCCGATCAGCCAGGCCTCGCTGCCGCCCGGGCCGGCCAGCCGCACCCAGGTGCGGCCCTCGGGGTCGAGCGGCAGCGAGGCGATCAGTTCGGCGTCGGCCGCGGCACGCCGTACGAAGTCGAGGAGCTCGGCCTGCGTCGGGGCGGCCGTGGAAGCAGGGGCGGCGGAGGCCGCAGAAAGGGAGGGGAGGGACACGGGTACCGTCCTGGGAGTTCGCGAGGGAGCGCGCGGCGGCACGTCCGAGCGGCGGCGCGCGCGAAGAAGAGGGAAGGCGAATTCAGCAGGACGGACGACACACGCAGCCCGCATAGCGGACGAGGTCCATATGGACCCTCCGCCACAGGCGCACATGGGTGTCGGTCACGATCCGGAGTAGACCATGACGGTGCCGGCCGGTCAACTCAGCGTCACCATGCGGACAGTGCACGTCCCGCCCCCGGCGACCGGGGGCGGGAGAGGAGGGACCGGCGGCGGTCGGCCGGGCGGCGCGGCGGCCCGCTCAACGCGACCCGGCCGCCGCTCCCGCCCCCTCCTCGGCCTCGTTCGCCGCCCCTGCCGTCGCCCCGCCCAGCGCGCTCTCCGCGGCCGCGTAGAGGTCGGCCGGGCGTACCCCGTTCAGCGCCGTGACCAGGTGGCCGTCGGGCCGCACCAGCAGCACGGTGTGCGCCGCGGCACCGGGATAGCTCTCGGTGACCAGCAGCTCGGCACGGTGGGGCAGCGCCGTCACCGCGGCCGCCAGCCTGGGCATGATCCCGGCCGTCACCCAGTGCTTGCGCTCCCACACCCCGGTACCCGGCGCGATCAGCACCACCAGCAGCGCCCCGCGCCCCAGCCGGTCGCGCAGCCGTACGAAGGTGCCGTCCTCCGCCGTGACCCGCACATCGGTGACGGGCGTCCCGGGCGGTGTGCCCACGGGCACCTCACCGGCGAGGTTCTCGGGCGCGAGGGGCGAGTCGGCGTACGTCCCCGGCGCGCCCAGCGTCCCGCGCCCGAGGTGACCGTCCGTCAGCAGCGCGTCGTTGCCGCGGGCCGCGCCGGGGACGTAGGAACGCAGTCCGCCGCCGCCGCGCAGCAGCGGGAGCACTTGGTCGGCGGCGCGCAGCCGCGCGGAGATCGCGGACCGCCGCTCCTCCTGGTAGCTGTCCAGCAGCGCCTCGCGCGGCCCGTGGTGCCAGGCCAGGGCCAGTTTCCAGGCGAGGTTGTCGGCGTCGAGCAGCCCCTCCTCGAGGCCCTGCGTACCCAGCGCGCCCAGCAGGTGCGCCGCGTCCCCGGCGAGCAGCACGCGGCCTGCCCGCCAGCGGCGGGCGAGGCGGTGGTGGACCGTGTGGACGCCGGTGTCGAGGAGCTCGTACGCCGGGGTCGAGCCCTCGGCCCATCCGGTGAGGGTCTCGCGGACCCGGTTCACGAGCAGTTCGGGCGTGACCAGGTCCTTGCCGGGCGGCAGCAGCCAGTCCAGGCGCCACACGCTGTCCGGCAGCGGGCGGCCGACCACCTCACCGGCCCACGGACCGGTCGTCCGCCACGGCGGCATGCGGTGGAGCAGCGCCTCGTCGGACCACGGGAGTTCGGTGCGCAGTGCGGCGACGGCGTATCGTTCCACCGCCGTACGGCCGGGGAAGCGGATGTCCTGGAGCTTGCGGACGGTGGAGCGGGGGCCGTCGCAGCCGACCAGGTAACTGCCGCGCCACCAGGTACCGGCCGGGCCGCGGGTGTGGGCCGTGACGCCGGACTTCTCCTGCTCGATGCCGTCCAGCCGGCTGTCCACGGCGATCCTGACCAGCCGCTCACGCGTGAGCGCCGTGCGCAGGGCGCCGGTCAGCTCGTGCTGGGCGATGTGCAGGGGCGCCGGATCGGCGTCGCCGAACACGACCTCGCGCGTCACCTGCTTGCGCCGCACCGACCGCCATCCGGCCCAACGCGAACCCAGCCCCGTCAGCGGTGTGCCGGTCAGCCGCTCGACGAGCGCGACGGCCTCCTCGCGCAGCACGACGGTGCGCGCGGGGCGCGGTTCGTCCTTGCCCGGCCCCTCGTCGAGGACGACACAGGGCACCTCCTGCCGCGCCAGCGCCAGGGCGAGCGTGAGCCCGACGGGCCCCGCTCCGGTGATGATCACCGGGTCCACGGTGCGGCGCCCCCTGCCCGTGGCGGTGTCCCGGGGGACGTGGGTGAACAGGACATTGGAGCAGGGTGCACGGTCACAGAACGTATGCAACCTATTGCCGCTGCTTGCGTCAAGCGACGGAGGCCGTGGCGATCATGCCACGGCCTCCGTCGATGGTCATACGAGATGACCGTGTGTCAGATGTGCTAGATCTTGCCGACCGCTCCGGCGTCGGCGGTCTCGACGTCGTCCGCACGGAGCACCGCACCGGTCGACTTCTTCCCCCGCCGCAGCCGGCGCTCCAGCCAGCTCGCGAAGCTCGTGAGGGCGAAGTTGAGCGCGATGTAGATCACGGCGACCACGGTGTAGCTGGCGATCACGTTGGCGCCGTAGTAGCCGCTCATCGTGTTGGCCGACGCGAGCAGTTCGGGGAAGGTGAGGATGGCGCCGCCGAGCGCGGTGTCCTTGAGGATCACGACGAGCTGGCTGACGATGGCCGGCAGCATGGCCGTGACCGCCTGCGGCAGCAGGATCAGCCGCATGACCTGGCCCTTGCGCAGCCCGATCGCCATCGCGCCCTCCGCCTGCCCCCTGGGGAGGGCCAGGATGCCGGACCGGACGATCTCGGCGAGGACGGAGGCGTTGTACAGCACCAGGCCGGTGACGACGGCGTAGAGCGGGCGGTCGTCCGAGCTGACGTTCGTGTACTCCGCGAACAGCGCGAGACCGAAGATCATCAGGACCAGCACGGGGATGGACCGGAAGAACTCGACCACGACCGCGGCCGGTACCCGGACCCACTTGTGGTCGGAGAGCCGGGCGATGCCCAGTGCCGCGCCGAGCGGCAGGGCGATGACCACCGCGAGGACCGCGGCCTTCAGGGTGTTCTGCAGACCCGGCCAGATGTACGTCGACCACGCCTCGGTACCGGTGAAGAAGGGCTTCCACAGCGCCCACTCCAGCTGGCCCTTGTCGTTGAGGGTGCTGAACACCCACCACAGCACGGCGGCGAGGGCGACCAGGAAGACGACCGTGAAGAGGATGTTCCGACGCTTGGCGCGGGGGCCCTGGGCGTCGTAGAGGATCGAGCTCATCGCTTCACCGCAACCTTCTTGCCCACCCAGCCGAGGATCAGGCCGGTCGGCAGCGTCAACACCACGAACACGAGAGCGATGACCGCGGAGATGAGCAGCAGCTGAGCCTCGTTCTCGATCATCTCCTTCATCAGCAGCGCCGTTTCCGCCACACCGATGGCGGCGGCGACCGTGGTGTTCTTGATCAGCGCGATCAGCACGTTCGCCAGCGGAACGACGGACGAGCGGAACGCCTGCGGGAGAACCACCAGCCGGAGCACCTGGCTGAAGCTCAGGCCGAGGGCCCGGGCCGCCTCCGCCTGGCCGACCGGCACCGTGTTGATGCCGGAGCGCAGCGCCTCACACACGAACGACGACGTGTAGAGGATCAGGCCCAGGACGGCGAGCCGGAAGTTGATCGTCTCGAAGTCGTTCCCCCCGCCGAGGGTGACCCCCAACGTCTGGTTCAGTCCCAGCGACGCGAACAGAATGATCACGGTCAGCGGGATGTTCCGCACGATGTTCACGTACGCGGTTCCGAAAGCGCGCATCAACGGAACCGGGCCGACCCGCATGGCGGCCAGCATGGTGCCCCAGATCAGGGAGCCGATGGCCGAGAGCACAGCAAGCTGCACTGTCGTCCAGACGGCACCCGCCAGGTCGTAATCCTGAAGAAAGTCGAACACGATCTCCCGCGCTTCCGCGTGTAGGGATGCCCGCCCCGGTGCGCCGCCCCTGCCGTGGGGCGGCGCACCTCGTCAGGCCCGGCCTCAGCTCTTGATGTCGCCGATCTTCGGCGCCGGCTCGTTCTTGTAGTTGGCCGGGCCGAAGTTGTCCTTGACGGCCTTGTCCCACGTCTTGTCCGCGACCATCTCCTCAAGGGCCTTGTTGATCTTGTCCTTGAGGTCGCTGCCCTTCTTGACGCCGATGCCGTAGTTCTCGTTCGTCAGCTTGAAGCCGCCGAGCTTGAACTTGCCCTTGAACTGCGCCTGGGAGGCGTAACCGGCGAGGATCGAGTCGTCCGTGGTCAGCGCGTCGATGGCACCGTTCTGCAGGCCGGGCAGGCAGGCCGAGTACGTCGGGTACGGCTGCAGCTGCGCCTTGGGGGCCAGCTTGTCCTTGACGTTCTGGGCCGAGGTCGAACCGGTGACCGAGCAGAGCTTCGCGTTGTTCAGGTCCTCCGGCGACTTGATCTTGTCGTCGTCGGCACGGAGCAGCACGTCCTGGTGGGCGAGCAGGTAGGGGCCGGCGAAGTCGACCTTCTCCTGGCGCTGCGGGGTGATCGAGTAGGTGGCGGCGATGAAGTCGACGTCACCGCGCTGCAGCATGGTCTCGCGGTCGGCGCTCTTCGACTCCTTCCACTCGATCTGGTCCTCGGTGTAGCCGAGCTTCTTCGCGACGTACGTGGCGACGTCCACGTCGAAGCCCGCGTAGCCGTCCGGGGTCTTCTGGCCGAGGCCGGGCTGGTCGAACTTGATGCCGATGGTGATCTTCTTGCCGTCGCCACCACCGGACGAGCCGCTGTCCTTGTCGTCGCCGCCGCACGCGGTGGCGGTCAGGGCGAGGGCGAGCACGGCGGCCGAGGCGGCGGAGACCTTGCGAAGCTTCATGGTGAACATCCTTTGGCTGTGATCGAGCTGCGATCGGACGATCAGAGGATCAGGCGATCAGATGCGGCCGCCGGGAGCGGGCCGCCGGTGCGGTCGGCGCGGGGCGCCGGAGCCGCTCCGAAGTCTCAGTGGTGCAGGATCTTCGACAGGAAGTCCTTGGCACGGTCGCTGCGCGGATTGCTGAAGAACTGGTCCGGCGTCGCCTCTTCGACGATGCGGCCGTCCGCCATGAACACGACGCGGTTGGCGGCCGAGCGGGCGAAGCCCATCTCGTGCGTGACCACGATCATGGTCATCCCGTCCTCGGCGAGCTGCTTCATGACCTCCAGGACCTCGTTGATCATCTCGGGGTCGAGGGCCGACGTCGGCTCGTCGAAGAGCATGACCTTCGGGTCCATGGCCAGCGCCCGCGCGATGGCGACGCGCTGCTGCTGACCACCGGAGAGCTGCGCGGGGTACTTGTCCGCCTGGGCGCCCACGCCGACCCGGTCGAGCAGGGCGCGGGCCTTCTCCTCGGCCTTCTTGGCGTCGACCTTGCGGACCTTGACCTGGCCCAGCGTCACGTTCTCGAGCACCGTCTTGTGCGCGAAGAGGTTGAACGACTGGAAGACCATGCCGACGTCGGCCCGCAGCCTGGCCAGCTCCTTGCCCTCGGCCGGCAGCGGCTTGCCGTCGATCGTGATCGACCCGTCGTCGATGGTCTCCAGACGGTTGATGGTGCGGCACAGGGTGGACTTACCGGACCCCGAGGGTCCGATGACCACGACGACCTCGCCGCGGTGGATCGTCAGGTCGATGTCCTGGAGTACGTGCAACGCGCCGAAGTGCTTGTTGACACTCTTCAGGACGACCAGTTCGCCGGTCCCAGCCTTGTCTTCCTTGGCCACCGATACTTCGGTCATCGCTCTCGGGCTCCGTCCTCCTGGGTTTCGCAGGACAGTAGTGACCCGGGACACGTCGCGTCTCTACATCTGAGCGAGATCTGAGCATCACGATCCGATAGCAATCGGACACGAGTCGTAGCACTTGTGAGCTGGGCGCATATCGGCCGGATAACTTCGAGCGGCCGCAACCCGAAGCCTCTTGACGCCGTCCCCCTCCATCGGCGTCACTGCACAGGACGCACGCGCGCGTGCCCGTCCCTGACCCGTCCCGATTTCTACCCGTGCCGAGCGTACGGCCGATGAACCGAAGGGAGCCCGGATGAGACTGCTGCTCGTCGAGGACGACAACCACGTGGCCGCCGCCCTGTCCGCGATCCTGGCTCGGCACGGCTTCGACGTCACCCACGCGCGCAGCGGCGAGGAGGCGCTCCAGGCGCTCGTCCCCGAGGTCGACGGCTTCGGCGTCGTCCTGCTCGACCTGGGACTGCCCGACCAGGACGGCTACGAGGTCTGCGGCAAGATCCGCAAGCGCACCAGCACTCCGGTCATCATGGTCACCGCGCGCTCCGACGTGCGCTCCCGCATCCACGGCCTCAATCTCGGCGCCGACGACTACGTGGTCAAGCCGTACGACACCGGGGAACTGCTCGCCCGGATCCACGCCGTCAGCCGGCGCACCGTGCACGAGGAGGCCAACGGGGGCACGGAGACCGTCGTCCGCCTCGGCGCCGTGCGTATCGAGCTGTCGACACGCCAGGTCAGCGTGGACGGTTCGGTCGTCCAACTCACCCGCAAGGAGTTCGATCTGCTCGCCCTGCTCGCCCAGCGCCCCGGTGTGGTCTTCCGCCGCGAGCAGATCATCAGCGAGGTCTGGCGCACCAGCTGGGAGGGGACCGGGCGCACCCTGGAGGTGCACGTCGCCTCCCTGCGGTCCAAACTGCACATGCCTGCGCTGATCGAGACCGTCCGCGGCGTCGGCTACCGCCTCGTCGCCCCGACCGCCTAGCGGGGCCGGGTGAGCACACGCCTGCTCCCGCTGCTCATCGTCCTGATGGCGGCCGTACTGCTCGCGCTCGGCGTCCCGCTCGGCGTCAGCGTCGCCCGCGCGGAGCAGCAGCAGGTCGTCATCGACCGCATCGACGACACGGCACGCTTCGCCGCGCTCGCCCAGTTCGTCACCGAGGACGGGACGGGCGGCTCACGCCAGACGGACACGGACGAGCGGCTGGCGACCCTGCAGACCGAGCTGACCAGCTACTACGAGGTCTACGGCATCAAGGCGGGCGTCTTCTACCGCAACCACATCCCGATGGCCAACGCGCCCACGACGTGGTTCCTGCCGCAGACCGGCGAGGTCCGCGACTCCTTCGACGAGGCGCTGCTCAGCCGCCGCAGCCACGACCCCGCGCAGGTGTGGCCCTGGCAGGACGGCAGGCTCGTGGTGGCCTCGCCGGTCATCCGGGACGGAGACGTGGTCGCCGTCGTCGTCACCGAGTCGCCGACCGACTCGATGCGCTCGGGGACCCTGCGCGGCTGGCTGGTCATCGGCGCCGGGGAGTTCGCCGCGATGCTGCTCGCCGTCGGTGCCGCCCTGCGGCTGACCGGCTGGGTGCTCAGGCCGGTGCGGGTGCTCGACGCCACCACCCACGACATCGCCACCGGGCGGCTCAAGTCCCGGGTCGCGCCGTCCGGGGGGCCGCCCGAGCTCAGACGCCTGGCCCGGTCGTTCAACGAGATGGCCGACCACGTGGAGGACGTGCTGGAGCAGCAGCGCGCCTTCGTCGCCGACGCCTCGCACCAGCTGCGCAACCCGCTCGCCGCACTCCTGCTGCGCATCGAGCTGCTCGCCCTGGAACTGCCCGAGGGAAACCCGGAGATCGCCTCCGTCCAGACCGAGGGCAAACGCCTCGCCCGGGTCCTGGACGACCTGCTCGACCTGGCGCTGGCCGAGCACAGCCAGGCCGACCTGAAGGTCACCGACATCGGCGCGCTGGCCGCCGAGCGGGTGGCGGCCTGGGCGCCGACGGCCGGGGCCAAGGGCGTACGGCTGGTCGGCGACTGCCCGCCGACCACGGGCTGGGCCGACCCGGTGAGTCTGTCGAGTGCCCTGGACGCGGTCATCGACAACGCGGTGAAGTTCACGCCGCGCGGCGAGACCGTCCGGCTCGTGGTGTCCTCCACGGGGGACGCCGCCACCGTCGTCGTCACCGACAACGGTCCCGGACTCACCGACGAGGAGCTCGCGCGCGTGGGCGACCGTTTCTGGCGCAGCGGCCGGCACCAGAACATCAAGGGCTCCGGCCTGGGCCTGTCCATCTGCCGGGCACTGCTCGCGGCGGGCGACGGCTCGATCTCCTTCGGCCACCACGAGCCGCACGGACTGCGGGTCACGGTCACCGTGCCCAGGACCGGCACGGCACCGACGGAGCCGCGGCAGCCGCGGCCCTAGGGTTTGACCGACCGGTAGTAGCGTCGGGCGCCCTCGTGCAGTTCCAGCGGGTCGGTGTAGATCGCGGTGCGCAGGTCCACCAGCTGGGCGGAGTGCACGTGCGCGCCGATGCCGTCGCGGCTGTCGAGCACGGTCCGGGTCAGCCACTCGGTGAGCCGCGGATCGACGTCCGCGCGGGTCATCAGCAGGTTGGACACCGCCATCGTCGGCACCACCGCGCCGTTCTGGACGGTGGGGTAGGCCGACTCCGGCATGTTGGTGGTGCGGTAGTAGCGGGTCGCGCCGCCCGACTCGTGCAGCTTGGTGACCAGGTCGTCGCCGATCGGTACGAACCGGAAGGCGGAGCTCTCCGCTATCTTCTTGAGGCCGTCCGTCGGCACGCCGCCGGACCAGAAGAACGCGTCCAGCTCGTCGCCGAGCCGTCCGGGGCCGGTGTCGATCCCGTCCGCCCGGGGCGTGATGTCCGTCTCGGGGTCGATGCCCACGGCCTTCAGCAGCCGGGTGGCGATCAGCCGCACCCCCGAGTTGGGCAGCCCGATGGCCACCCGCTTGCCGCGCAGGTCGGCCACCGACTGGATGTCCGAGTCACTCGGCACGACCAGCTGCACGTAGTCGTCGTAGAGCCGGGTGACCCCGCGCAGTCCCTCGGCACCCGGGTTGCCGGCCAGTTTGTACGTCTCGACCGCGTCGGCCGCGGCGATGGTGAAGTCGGCCTTCCCGGACGCCACCCGCTCGACGTTCTCCTGCGAGCCCGCGCTGGTGATCAGCCGCACGTTCAGGTCCGGCATGTCCTTGCGCAGCTCGGCGCGCAGCAGCTCGCCGTACTTCTGGTAGACGCCCGCGCGGGTGCCCGTGCTGAACGTGATCGTCCCGCTCGGCGGCTTCTCGCCCAGCGGCAGCAGCCACCACAGCAGCAGCCCGAGCACGACGGCACCGGCGACCGCGCCCCGGACGGCCCGGCGCCTGCCGATACGGGAGAGCAGCGTGGACATGGGGGCGATCCTGCCAGGCGGCACCCGCACTGACCAGGGCCGGGCTCACACGGCGGCACCACGGCACCGCGCGGCACCCGGCACCGGGCGCGCGGACGCCGCCGGCACCGGGGTCAGTCGCCGACCGACGCCTCCGCCTCCGCCGCCCGGGGCGCCCCCTCGGCGGGGCCGGGACGGTCGGGGTTGTCGCGGGGCCGGAAGAGGCGCATCGCCAGCGGCTCGGTGAAGCGCGCGGTGAGAGGGCCGAGGACGACCAGGATGAGGACGTACGCCGTGGCCAGCGGCCCCAGGGACGGCTCGATGCCGGCCGAGACCGCGAGGCCCGCGATGACGATGGAGAACTCGCCGCGCGCCACCAGCGCGCCGCCCGTCCGCCACCGGCCCTTGACGGAGATCCCGGCCCGCCGCGCCGCCCAGTACCCGGTGGCGATCTTCGTCACGGCGGTCAGCAGGGCCAGCGCCAGCGCGGGCAGCAGGACCGGCGGAATGCTGGCCGGGTCCGTGTGCAGGCCGAAGAAGACGAAGAAGACCGCCGCGAACAGGTCCCGCAGCGGGCTCAGCAGCGTGTGCGCGCCCTCCGCGACCTCCCCGGACAGCGCGATGCCCACCAGGAAGGCGCCCACCGCCGCCGACACCTGGAGCTGCTGTGCGACACCGGCGACGAGGATCGTCAGGCCGAGCACCACCAGGAGCAGCTTCTCGGGATCGTCGCTGGAGACGAAACGGGAGATGAGCCGGCCGTAGCGCACCGCCACGAACAGCACCAGTCCCGCCGCGGCCAGCGCGACCGCCAGCGTGATGCTCCCGGTCATCAGACCGGCACCGGCGACCAGGGCCGTGACGATGGGCAGGTACACCGCCATCGCCAGGTCCTCCAGGACCAGCACACTGAGGATCACCGGCGTCTCGCGGTTGCCGACCCGGCCCAGGTCGCCGAGGACCTTCGCGATCACACCGGACGACGAGATCCACGTCACGCCGGCCAGCACCACGGCGGCCACCGGACCCCAGCCCATCAGCAGCGCCGCCACCGCGCCCGGCACCGCGTTGAGCGCGCAGTCGACGAGGCCGGCCGGATAGTGGGACTTGAGGTTGGTGACCAGGTCGCTCGCCGTGTACTCCAGGCCCAGCATCAGCAGCAGGAGGATGACGCCGATCTCGGCGCCGGTCGCGACGAACTCCTCGCTCGCGCCGAGCGGGAGCAGGCCGCCCTCGCCGAAGGCCAGACCGGCCAGCAGGTACAGCGGGATGGGGGAGAGGCGGTAACGGCCGGCGAACCGGCCGAGGAGCCCGAGCCCCAGGATGATGGAACCGAACTCGATCAGCAGAACCGCGGAGTGCACCGGCTCACTCCTGCCCGAGTATCGCCGCGGCGGCGTCGACGCCCTCACGGGTGCCGATGACGATCAAGGTGTCACCACCCACGAGCCGGAAGTCCGGGGCCGGCGAGGGAATCGCCTCGGCCCGTCGCAGCACCGCCACGATCGAGGCTCCCGTGTCGGTCCGCATCCGGGTGTCGCCCAGCAGTCGTCCGTTCCAGCGGGAGGTGGCGGCCACCTCGACCCGCTCGGCGACCAGCCCCAGATCGGTGGTGTAGAGCAGGCTCGCGCTGTGGTGGGAGGGCTTCAGCGCGTCGATCAGCACGCCCGCCTCGGGGCCGCTCAGCCGTAGCGAGTGGGCGCAGGAATCGGGATCGTCGGACCGGTACACGTTCACCGTGCGGGCGCCGTCGCGGTGGGCCACCACCGACAGGTGGCGGTGTTCGCGGGTCACCAGGTCGTACTGGACCCCGATACCCGGGAGCGGCGTCGCCCTCAGGCGTGGAGCTGACACGTGCTTTCCCCTCATTCGTCCTGCGCTGGCTGCCGCGTCGCTCGCTGCCCTTTGCTGCGTCTGTGCACGTGGGTGCCGTGCTCGCGACCTCGCCATGCTGCCATCCGCACGTACGGTGGCGATATGGGTGTCGTGACGGATATACGCAGCCGGTCGCGGTCGGCGAAGCTGGCCGCGGGGGTGTCGTGCGAGCGGGCCGGGAGGAGCGGAAAGAGGAACGTGTCGCTGTTCTGGCGGATCTTCTCGCTCAACGCCGCCGGCCTGGTCGTCGCCACCGCACTGCTGCTGGGACCGGTCACCGTGTCGACCCCCGTGCTGGCCGGGGAGGCCCTCGTCCTGCTGGCGGGCCTCGCGGCACTGCTGGTCGGCAACGCGGTCGTCCTGCGCATCGGACTCACCCCGCTGCACCGGCTGGGCCGGGCCATGTCCACCGCCGACCTGCTGGTGCCCGGAACCCGGCCCACGGTCTCCGGACCGGCCGAGGCGGCGCAGCTGATCGCGACGTACAACACGATGCTGGACCGGCTCCAGGCCGAACGCGCCGCCGGTGCCGGCCGGGCGCTTGAGGCCCAGGAACGCGAACGGCACCGCATCGCGCGCGAACTCCACGACGAGGTCGGCCAGACCCTCACCGCCGTCCTCCTCCAGCTCAAACGCGTCGCCGACCGCGTCCCCGGCGACCTGCGCGACGAGGTGACCCTGGCCCAGGAGGCCACTCGGGCCGGACTCGACGAGATCCGCCGCATCGCGCGCCGCCTGCGGCCCGGCGTCCTGGAGGAACTCGGCCTGGCCAGCGCCCTGCGCTCGCTCGCCACCGAGTTCACCCACCACGGACTGACCGTCCAGCACCAGATCCCCGGTGACCTGCCCCCGCTCGCCCCGGAGGCCGAACTCGTGCTCTACCGGGTCGCCCAGGAGGGCCTGACCAACACCGCCCGCCACGCCTCCGCCGCCCGCGCCGCGCTCACGCTGCGCCCACTGCCGCCGTCCGAGGGCGGCGGTGTCGAACTGCTCGTCCGCGACGACGGCACCGGCCTCGGCACGGCCGCCGAGGGCGCCGGCATCCGCGGGATGCGGGAGCGGGCCCTGCTGATAGGAGCCGACATCCACTTCCAGCCCGCCCCCGGAGGGGGCACCGACGTACGCCTGCGCGTCCCCGCGCCGCCCGGGGACCGTTCCGCAGACCGAACCGGAGACAGCCCCTGATGTCCCAACGGCCCCCGATCCGCGTCCTGCTCGCCGACGACCACACCCTCGTACGCCGCGGAGTCCGCCTCATCCTGGACGGCGAACCCGATCTGACGGTGCTCGCCGAGGCCGGTGACGGTGCCGAAGCGGTCGCGGCCGCGCGTGCCACCGAGGTCGACCTGGCCGTCCTGGACGTCGCCATGCCCCGCATGACCGGCCTCCAGGCGGCCCGCGAACTCTCCCGCCGCCTGCCCGAGCTGCGCATCCTGATCCTGACCATGTACGACAACGAGCAGTACTTCTTCGAGGCCCTCAAGGCGGGCGCCTGCGGATACGTCCTCAAGTCCGTCGCCGACCGCGACCTGGTCGAGGCGTGCCGGGCCGCGGTGCGCGACGAGCCCTTCATCTACCCCGGCGCCGAACGGGCCCTCGTCCGCTCCTACCTGGACCGCGTGCAGGGCGGCGGCGGCCTGCCCGAGCGGCCGATCACCGAGCGCGAGGAGGAGATCCTCAAGCTCGTCGCCGAGGGCCACACCTCCAAGGAGATCGGCGAGCTGCTGTTCATCAGCGCCAAGACCGTCGAACGCCACCGCGCGAACCTCCTGCAGAAGCTCGGCGTCCGCGACCGGCTGGAACTCACCCGGTACGCGATCCGCGCGGGGCTCATCGAGCCGTGAGCCGCGCACCCGGCGCCCGCACCGGCGGTCAGCAGCCGATCGGCGCGGAGCCCACGGCCACGTCGTCGAACCAGAGGGTGTCGTCGCCCGTCGCGTAGCTCTCCCAGCCCAGTCGCAGCGCGGTCGGCCGGGGCGCGCTGCCGCGGGCGAGCCACTGCTGGTCGACGTCCTGCGTCGGCACCCCGTCGGCGTGCAGGCCCGGAACCTGCTCGTCGCCGAGCCAGGTGTCCAGGTGACCGGCCGAGGTGTCGACCGCGAACTGCAGGCACTGCCAGCCGTCCGTCGGCAGCGGCCTGCTCAGCGCGACCCCGGCCGGGCTCTGCGCGGGCAGGGTGGCGTCGTCGCTCTCCCGGTTCCACTGCAGCGCGCCGTTCTGGCCGCCCACGCGCAGCGCCCGGCCGCCCTGCGCCGAGTCCGGCATCGACACGAAGGTGACGTGCGAGGTGGGCAGTGCGGTGGTGTGCCGGACCCACATGCGTCCGTACAGCACGGGCCCGACCGACGACAGGTCCGCGGCATGGGCGACGAAGGCGTGGTTGCAGTACCCGGCCCGGCCGTCCACGCGCAGCGACCTGCCGCCCGCGTGCGACACCGCCGAGTCGACGGCGACCGTGCCCGTGCCCTGGCAGTCGGGCGCGGTGAACCGCCAGTCGCCGGACGGCTCGGGGCCGGCCTGGTCCTCGAAGCCCGAGCAGATCACGGCGTCCCCGCACTCCGCGGAGGGCGGCGGAGTGGTGGCGGGAGGCGTGGTCGGCGGTGGCGTGCCGGTCGGCGGTGTGGTGGTGGGCGGTGTCCCGTCGTCGCCGCAGGAGGAGCCGTTGAGCGCGAAGTCGTCCGGCGCGGGATCGGCGGACCGCCAGGTCCCCTGCACCCCGAACTCGGCGGTGCCGCCGGTGGACAGCGTGCCGTTCCAGTCCGTGTTGACCGCGACGACGGACGCGCCGGACTGCGTGACGGCCGCGTTCCACGCCGACGTCACCTGCTGATCGCCGGTGTAGGTCCAGGTCAGACGCCAGTCGTTCACCGCGGGGCCGAGATTGGTGACCCGCACCCGGGCGGTGTAGCCGCCCGCCCACGCGTCGACGGTGTAGTCGACCCGGCAGGCGGCAGCCGCCGCACCGCTCGCGGGCATCGCCACCAGGACCGACACGACCAGCGCCACGGCGGCCACCGCCGCGGTCCAGGGCCGGCGCAGTAATCGGAGAACTCGGGTGCGCACAGGGTGCCTCCAGTGCGGGAGAGGGAATGCGTGAGCGCCACACGGCATATGGGAGCGCTCCCACCACAGGAGAGCGGGTCTGACGGTGTACTGTCAATATGTGCGCGGCACTGGGCGCGATCGTGACCGCCTACTCTTGTTGCCATGAGCAGCATCGACCGGAGCCAGGCAGTGGGCGGCACGCGCACCTACGAAGTACGCACCTACGGGTGCCAGATGAACGTCCACGACTCCGAGCGATTGTCCGGTCTGCTGGAAGACGCGGGCTACGTCCGAGCCCCCGAGAGCGCCGACGGCGACGCGGACGTCGTCGTCTTCAACACCTGCGCCGTACGGGAGAACGCCGACAACAAGCTGTACGGCAACCTCGGCCACCTCGCCCCCAAGAAGGCGAGCCGCCCCGGCATGCAGATCGCGGTCGGCGGCTGCCTGGCGCAGAAGGACCGCGACACCATCGTGAAGAGGGCCCCCTGGGTGGACGTCGTCTTCGGCACCCACAACATCGGCAAGCTCCCGGTGCTGCTGGAGCGCGCCCGCGTGCAGGAGGAGGCGCAGGTCGAGATCGCCGAGTCCCTGGAGGCGTTCCCGTCCACGCTGCCCACCCGGCGCGAGAGCGCGTACGCGGCCTGGGTGTCCATCTCCGTCGGCTGCAACAACACCTGCACCTTCTGCATCGTCCCGGCGCTGCGCGGCAAGGAGAAGGACCGCCGGCCCGGCGACATCCTCGCCGAGGTCGAGGCCCTGGTCGCCGAGGGCGTCAGCGAGATCACCCTGCTCGGGCAGAACGTCAACGCCTACGGCTCCGACATCGGCGACCGCGAGGCGTTCAGCAAGCTGCTGCGCGCCTGCGGGAACATCGACGGTCTGGAGCGCGTCCGCTTCACCTCCCCGCACCCGCGCGACTTCACCGACGACGTCATCGCCGCGATGGCCGAGACGCCGAACGCGATGCCGCAGCTGCACATGCCGCTCCAGTCCGGCTCCGACCCGGTGCTCAAGGCGATGCGCCGCTCCTACCGCCAGGAGCGCTACCTCGGCATCATCGAGAAGGTGCGGGCCGCCATCCCGCACGCCGCGATCACCACCGACATCATCGTGGGCTTCCCGGGCGAGACCGAGGAGGATTTCGAGCAGACCCTGCACGTGGTGCGCGAGGCCCGGTTCGCCCAGGCCTTCACCTTCCAGTACTCCAAGCGGCCCGGGACCCCGGCCGCCGAGATGGACGGCCAGATCCCCAAGGCGGTCGTCCAGGAGCGCTACGAGCGCCTGGTCGCCCTCCAGGAGGAGATCTCCTGGGAGGAGAACAAGAAGCAGGTCGGCCGCACCCTGGAGCTGATGGTCGCCGAGGGCGAGGGCCGCAAGGACGGCGCCACCCACCGCCTCTCCGGCCGCGCCCCCGACAACCGCCTGGTGCACTTCACCAAGCCCGACCAGGAGGTCCGCCCCGGCGACGTGGTGACGGTCGAGGTCACCTACGCCGCGCCGCACCACCTCCTCGCCGAGGGCGCGGTGCTCGACGTGCGCCGCACGCGCGCGGGCGACGCCTGGGAGAAGCGCAACACGGCCGAGCAGGCCAAGCCGGCCGGTGTGCTCCTCGGCCTGCCGAAGATCGGCGTCCCCGAGCCCCAGCCGGCAGTGGCGAGCGGCTGCGGCTGCGACTGACCGCGGGGGCTGCCGCAGGGGGCGGCGGTACGGGGATACGCTGCCGATCATGCTTGTCGCCGCCGCCGTCTGCCCCTGCCCGCCGCTCCTCGTACCGGAGGTCGCCGCGGGTGCCGCACCCGAGCTGGACGCCGCGCGCGTCGCGTGCACGGACGCGCTGGGCGTGCTCGCCGCGTCCCGGCCCGACCGGCTGGTGGTCGTCGGACCCGCCGACTCCGCCGGGCCCGAGGTCTACCCGCAGGGGGCGCGGGGCTCCTTCCGCGGCTTCGGCGTGGACCTGGACGTGTATCTGGGCGCCGACAGCGCCGACAGCGCCGACAGCGCCGACAGCGGCGACGCGGACGGGACCGAGCTGCCCTACGGGTTCGCCGTGGGCGCCTGGCTGCTCGGGCGGACCGACTGGACCGGCGTCCCCGTCGACGGCATCGGTGTCGGGGACGCGCTGTCCGCCGAGCGCTGCGCCGCCCTCGGCCGGGACATCGCCGCGCGGGCCGGGCGGACGGCGCTGCTGGTGCTGGGCGACGCCAGCGCGTGCCGCTCGCTGAAGGCGCCCGGCTACCTCGACGAGCGGGCGGCGCCCTTCGACGCGGAGGTGGGCCGCGCCCTGGGAGCGGCGGACCCGGCCGCGCTCGCCGCGCTGGACGTCGTACTGGCCCGCGAGCTCAAGGCGTCCGGCCGGGCGCCCTGGCAGGTCCTCGCGGGCGCGGCCGGGGACACGGACCTCGCCGGCACCCTGCTGTACGAGGACGCGCCCTACGGGGTCGGGTACGTCGCGGCCGCCTGGTCATGACGACCAGGCGGCAAGGCGCCCGCGGGCGGCCACCGGTCCGGCACCCCGGACCGTCCCGAGCCGGTCCGAGCCGGTCTGCCGTTCAGTCCGCGGACGGCCCGGAGTCGATCCACCGTTCCGGCTCCGAGGCCGTCCCACGACGGTGTGCGCCCGGTCAGGAGGCCGGGGGCGGTCCCGCCGGAGGGGGGCCGCCGGGTGCTCCGCCGGGCGTGTCGCCGTCTCCTTCCCTGCCCTTGTCGTCCTTGTGCGCGAGGCGGTCCATGGCGCCCTTGGCCTTGCTCGTGCCCGTCTGGATCCGGTCGCTGTACTTGCCCTTGGTCCGCTCGTCGACGGTCCGCGCCATCTTGTCGAGACCGCGATCGATCTTGTCGCCGTGCTGCTGCGCGAGGTCGGAGACCTTGCCCTTCGCCGGTTCGAGTCTGGCCTTCAAGTTGTCCAGGAGACCCATGGTTCGCCTTCCCTCACGGGGCAGTCAGGTGCGGGCGCCCTTGTCGGCCTCGTTGTCGACGGCCTCCCCGGCGGACTGCTGCTTGGGGATGCCGACGCTCTCCGAGTCGCCGGACTCGGCGGCGGCCCCGTCGGCTTCGTCGGTCTCCGCCGTGTTCCGGGGACCGGCCTCGGCCGTCGCCACGGTCTCGCCCGTCTCCACGGCCTCGGTCGCCTTCACCTCCGCCGCGCCCTCGGTGTCCGGGGTGCCGGTCCGCGTCTCCGCGCCCGACGTCTCCTCGGTGTTCTTCGACCTCCGAAAAAGCCGTGCAAAAACGCCCATATCAACTCCATACGTTACTCGTGCGGGCGAAATCCCGCGGCATCCGGTGCGTCCGTTTGCGTGGCCGGGGCCATGACCCGGTGGTCCGGGGAGCGGGAACCTCGCAACGGGCAACGACCCCGGACGCGGACCGTCACGTAACTCGTTCGAGGGCGAGGTGAGAGGTTTGCGAGACTGGTGCGGTGAGCAGCGCACCCCCCGCCCCCCGCGTCATCGCCGTAGTCGGACCCACCGCGGCCGGAAAGTCCGATCTGGGCGTCTTCCTGGCCGAGCGACTCGGCGGTGAGGTCGTCAACGCCGACTCCATGCAGCTCTACCGTGGGATGGACATCGGCACCGCCAAGCTGACGCCCGAGGAACGCGGTGGCGTACCGCACCACCTGCTGGACATCTGGGACGTGACGGTCACCGCGTCCGTCGCCGAGTACCAGCGCCTCGCGCGGGAGCGGATCGACGCGCTGTTGGGTGAGGGACGCTGGCCGGTCCTGGTCGGCGGTTCCGGTCTCTACGTCCGCGGGGCCGTCGACAACCTGGAGTTCCCCGGCACCGACCCCGAGATCAGGGCCCGCCTGGAGGGGGAACTCGAACTGCGCGGCTCCGGTGCGCTGCACGCCCGCCTGGCCGCCGCCGACCCGGAGGCGGCGCGGGCCATCCTGCCCAGCAACGGGCGCCGGATCGTGCGCGCCCTCGAGGTGATCGAGATCACCGGCAGGCCCTTCACGGCCAACCTCCCCGGTCACGACTCCGTCTACGACACCGTGCAGATCGGCGTCGACGTGGCGCGCCCCGAACTGGACGAGCGCATCGCCCTGCGCGTCGACCGGATGTGGGAGGCCGGTCTGGTCGAGGAGGTCCGGGCGCTGGAGGCGCGGGGGCTGCGCGAGGGGCGTACGGCGTCGCGCGCGCTCGGCTACCAGCAGGTCCTCGCGGCGCTCGCCGGTGAGTGCACGCTCGACGAGGCGCGCGCCGAGACCGTCCGTGCCACCAAGCGCTTCGCGCGCCGTCAGGATTCGTGGTTCAGGCGCGACCCGCGGGTGCATTGGCTGAGTGGGGGTGTGGCGGATCGCACGGAACTTCCGCAGCTCGCCCTGTCGTTGGTCGAACGACCGGTTACAGCCTGATCACGTGATGGCATCGGGACGCCCCGGCCGTCATCCGGGCCTTCGGCGGCGTGCCATCATCGAGCTTCGATCGACCGAGTGAGTCCTAGTTGGGAGGGCGCGTGGCGATGGAGGCCGGCCCTCGCGACACCGCACGGAGCACCGAGCACGGCACCGCCGACCCCGGCGGACCGGAGCCCGACGGCGGCGCCCTGAGCCCCGACGGCCCCGACGAGACGCCGGAGGGCGTCGCAGCCGACGGTCCCGCGCCCGACGAGATGTACGGGGACGAGGTCGAGGTCGAACTGCGTCCCCAGCGGCGCCTGCGGATCTGGCAGCTCGCCCCCATCGTGTGCCTGGCCGCGCTCGGCTCCCTGATGTTCGCCTTCCCGCTCGCCTTCGACTTCGGCGACAGCGGCGCCGTGATCGCGATGCTGGGCCTGCTGATCTGCTCCTGCGCGGCCGGCTGGGGCATGATGGCCGCCCGCCGGGTCGGATACACCTGGCCGGGCCTGCCCCAGCGCGGGTCGGGACGCCGTGCCGACTGGCGGACGATCCTGGTGTACGCCCTGGCGGTCGCCGCGGTAGTCGTCCTGGCCGTGTGGCGGGTCGCCCGCCTGCGGGGCTGACGGCGCCCTGCGCCCGGGGGGGTCCTCCGCCCCTCGTCGTCGTACCGCGTCCACCCCGTACGATCGAGGAATGAGCACGCGGATCGCCTTCCTCAAGGGTCACGGCACCGAGAACGACTTCGTGATCGTTCCCGACCCGGAGAACGCCGTCGACCTGCCGCCCGCCGCCGTCGCCGCCCTGTGCGACCGCCGCGCGGGGCTCGGCGGGGACGGACTGCTGCACGTGGTGCGGTCCGCGGCGCACCCCGAGGCCCGGGGCATGGCCGCCGAGGCGGAGTGGTTCATGGACTACCGCAACGGCGACGGCTCGGTCGCCGAGATGTGCGGCAACGGCGTGCGGGTCTTCGCGCGCTACCTCCAACGTGCCGGGCACGCCGCCGAGGGCGACCTCGCCATCGCGACGCGCGGGGGAGTGAAGCGCGTGCACATCGCCAAGTCCCCCTCCGGGGGCGGCTCCGCCGCGGGCGACGTCACCGTCGGCATGGGCCGCGCGCTGCTGCCCGAGGGGGACGTCGAGGTGCGCGTGGGCGAGCGCACCTGGCCCGCGCGGAACGTGAACATGGGCAACCCGCACGCGGTCGCCTTCGTCGCCGACCTCGCCCACGCCGGCGACCTGTACACCCCGCCGTCCCACGCGCCCGCCGGCGCCTACCCGGACGGGGTCAACGTCGAGTTCGTGGTCGACCGGGGCCCCGGCCACGTCGCGATGCGCGTCCACGAGCGCGGCTCCGGTGAGACCCGCTCCTGCGGCACCGGCGCCTGTGCCGTCGCCGTCGCCGCCGCCCGCCGCGACGGTGTCGACCCGGCGGTCACCGGCACCCCGGCCACGTACACCGTCGACGTGCCCGGCGGCACCCTGGTGATCACCGAGCGTCCGGACGGCGAGATCGAGATGACCGGGCCCGCGGTGATCGTCGCGGAGGGCGAGTTCGACTCCGCCTGGCTGGAGGGGGTACGCGCCTGAACGAGGACCCGGTGACCATGGCCGAGGTGAACCACAGCCCGGTCCATGACACTCAGTACGAAAACGTAAACCCTCGGACCATCGCTCGAATGGGTGATCCGTTTCACGCTCGGCGAGAGGCGGTCGGCCGCACGTGATGGGCTCGATAGCATCAAGCACCGGCCCGGACGGGGGAACGACAGCATCCCCTGAGCCGTGTCCGCCCTGGGATTCCCCGTCCGCCGGTCCGCGCAGCCGGAGGTGCCCATGAACGCGGAGGCCGTGAATCCAGCGACCCCGGGCCCCGTGCCGCCCGCGGCAACCGGTGCCGTCACGCCGGCGCCCCGCAGGAAGGCCCGCCCCCGGATCGACCTGCGCCGGCTGGGCCGCGCCGCCCTGCTCGGTTCCGCCACCCGCAGCCGGGGCCTCCCCGACGCCATCGGCCACGTCGTCGAGGCCCACCGCGCCCACCACCCCGACGCCGACCTCGACCCGCTGCGCCGCGCCTACGTCCTGGCCGAGTCCTCGCACCGCGGCCAGATGCGCAAGAGCGGCGAGCCGTACATCACCCACCCCCTCGCCGTCACCCTGATCCTCGCCGAACTCGGCGCGGAGACCACCACCCTGACCGCCTCGCTCCTGCACGACACCGTCGAGGACACCGAGGTGACGCTCGACCAGGTCGGCGAGGAGTTCGGCGCCGAGGTCCGCTACCTCGTCGACGGCGTCACCAAGCTGGAGAAGGTCGACTACGGCGCCGCCGCCGAACCCGAGACCTTCCGCAAGATGCTCCTCGCCACCGGCAACGACGTCCGCGTGATGTCGATCAAACTCGCCGACCGGCTGCACAACATGCGCACCCTCGGCGTCATGCGCCGCGAGAAGCAGGAACGCATCGCCAAGGTCACCCGCGACGTCCTCATCCCGCTCGCCGAACGGCTCGGCGTCCAGGCGCTCAAGTCCGAGCTGGAGGACCTCGTCTTCGCGGTCATGCACCCCGAGGAGTACGCGCACACGCGGGAGCTGGTCCAGGAGAACGCCGCCCGCGCGGACGACCCGCTCGCCGCGGTCGCCGACGAGGTGCGCGAGGTGCTGCGCGAGGCCGACATCCAGGCCGAGGTCCTCATCCGCCCGCGCCACTTCGTCTCCGTGCACCGCGTCTCCCGCAAGCGCGGCACACTCCGCGGCGCGGACTTCGGCCGCCTCCTGGTGCTCGTCCAGGAGGACGCCGACTGCTACGCCGTGCTCGGTGAACTCCACACCTGTATGACGCCCGTCGTCTCGGAGTTCAAGGACTTCATCGCCGTCCCCAAGTTCAACCTCTACCAGTCGCTGCACACGGCGGTCGCCCGCACGGAGGACGGCCAGGTCGTCGAAGTCCTCATCCGCACCCACCAGATGCACAAGGTCGCCGAAGCCGGTGTGGTCGCGCTCGGCAACCCGTACGCCCAGCCGTCCGAGGAGCAGAGCCCGGGCGACGGCGAGCGCGCCGACCCGACCCGGCCCGGCTGGCTGTCCCGGCTGCTCGACTGGCAGCGCGGCGCCCCCGACCCCGACACCTTCTGGTCCACCCTCCGTGCGGACCTCGCCCAGGACCGCGAGATCACCGTCTTCCGCCCCGACGGCGGCACCCTCGGCCTCCCCGAGGGCGCGACCTGCGTCGACGCCGCCTACGCCCAGTACGGCGAGGACGCGCACGCGACCATCGGCGCCCGGGTCAACGGCCGCCTGGCGACCATGAGCACCGTGCTGCGGGACGGCGACACCGTGCAGCTCCTGATGGGACAGGACCCCGCCTCCGAGCCGTCCAGGGACTGGCTGGAGCACGCCCACACCCCCACCGCGCGGATCGCCATCCAGCGCCGGCTCGCGGCCCACCCGGAGCCGGCGCCCGAGGTCGAGGAGCCGGCCCGCGGCCCCGCCGCACCCGAGGCCCACCCCGGCGCCCCGCGCCCGGCCGCGCGCCCCGCCTCCGCCGACGTCCTCGTCGATCCGCCGGGCGCCACCGTGCGGCTGGCGGGCTGCTGCACCCCCGTACCGCCGGACGAGATCACCGGCTTCGCCGTGCGCGGGGGAGTGGTGACCGTGCACCGCGCCCAGTGCGCCGTGGTGGCGCGCATGAAAGGCGCCGGGCGCGCGGAGGTCGGTGTGCGCTGGGGCGAGAGCACCGGATGCCGAGTGACCCTCCTCGCCGAATCGTTCGGCCGCCCGCACCTCCTGGCCGACCTCACCGAGGCCATGGCCCTCGAAGGCGCCGAGATCGTCTCCGCGACCGTCGAGCCACCCGACCGCCAGCGGGTCCGGCACAGCTACACCGTGGTGCTCCCGGACGCCGCCCGGCTGCCCGCCCTCATGCGGGCCATGCGCGACGTGGCCGGCGTGTACGACGTCAGCCGGGCCCAGCCGCAGCCGGCCGGGGCCTGAACCGCGGCGCCGTGCGGGAACCCGTTCGGGTGTCCCGGGCGCGCGCCGTCGCCGCGGGGCGGGCGCGCGCTGATAGCCGTGAGGGATGCTGCACACCCCTCACCCCCCGACTCCGCGACCCCGCACCCGTTCCCGGCGCCGGCTCAGGGCCGCGGCGCTGCTCGCCTCCGCCGTCTCCGTCTGCCTGGTCGCCGCGAGCGCCCCGCCGACTCCGCTGGGTGTCGGCGACCGCCTCTTCCCGCAGCTGGGCAACCCCGGTTACGACGTGACGGCGTACGACCTCTCCTTCACCTACTCCGGCAGCAACAGCGCACCGTTGAAGGCCGTCACCACCATCGACGCCCGGACCACCGCCGACCTGGACCGGCTCAACCTCGACTTCGCCCACGGCAAGGTCGACTCCGTCGAGGTCGACGGCGAGCCCGCCGCCTTCGCCACCGCCGGTGAGGACCTGGTCGTGACGCCCGAGGACGCGCTCGACGAGGGCGAGTGGACGCGGATCACCGTGCGGCACAGCAGTGACCCCGTGTACCCCGAGGACCGCCAGGGCGGCTGGGTGCGCACCGCCGACGGCCTCGCCATGGCCAACCAGGCGGACGTCGCCCACCTGGTGTTCCCCTGCAACGACCACCCCTCCGACAAGGCACGGTTCACGTTCCACATCACCGCCCCCGACGGGCTCACGGCCGTCGCGAACGGCCTGCCGACGGGCGTGGACCGCACCGGCGGCTCGACCACCTGGACCTACCGGAGCGGGCACCCCATGGCCACCGAGCTGGCCCAGGTCTCCATCGGCCGCTCCACGGTGCTGCACCGCGCGGGGCCGCACGGACTGCCCGTCCGGGACGTCGTGCCGACGAAGCACCGCGCGGCGCTCGAACCGTGGCTGGAGAAGACCCCGGACCAGATCGCGTGGATGGAGCGGAAGGTCGGGCGCTACCCCTTCGAGACGTACGGCCTGCTCATGGCCGACGCCACCACCGGCTTCGAACTCGAGACCCAGACGCTCTCCCTCTTCGAACGGGAGCTGTTCACCGAGCCCGCCTACCCCAAGTGGTACGTCGAGTCGATCATGGTGCACGAGCTGGCCCACCAGTGGTTCGGCAACAGCGTCAGCCCCGGCACCTGGTCCGACCTGTGGCTCAACGAGGGACACGCCACCTGGTACGAGGCGCTGTACGCCGAGGAGACCGCGGACAAGCCCATGGCGGCGCGCATGAAGGCCGCCTACGGGGCCTCCGACCGCTGGCGCACCGCGGGCGGGCCCCCCGCCGCCCCCAAGCCGCCGAAGAACGGCAGCAAGACCGGGATCTTCCGCTCCAACGTGTACGACGGCGCCGCGCTCGTGCTCTACGCCCTGCGCCAGGAGATCGGCCGTACCGCCTTCGAAGGGCTGGAGCGCGCCTGGATCGCCCGCAACCAGGACGGCACGGCGACGACCGCCGACTTCGTCCGGCTCGCCTCCGAGAGCTCCGGACGCGACCTGGGCGGCTTCTTCCAGGCCTGGCTGTACGGCGAGAAGCCCCGCCGATGCCCGGCCACCCGGACTGGAAGCAGACTCCGGCCGGGAAGGCGCCCGCCAAGGCTTCCGGGAAGGCACACGGGGAATAAGCCGGTGACGAGACGGCCCGTGCCGTGCGACCATCTTCGGGACGGCGCGGTACCGGCCCCGGGAATCTCCCCGGCGGCTCGCACGTTGTACACGGTGTCGCGGCGCGTGTGCCGCGCCCACCGTTCCGCAGCTACCTAAGGATCCAATGACCTCCTCTTCTTCCCCCTCCCAGGACACCAAGCGTCTCGAGCAGACCTATCCCGAGGGCCTCCGGGCCGATGCCCTGATGGAAGAGGACGTCGCCTGGAGCCACAAGAGCGACTCGCAGTGGGACGGCGAGCAGTTCGACCGCTCCGACCGCGCGGCCCTGCGCCGCGTGGCGGGCCTCTCCACCGAGCTAGAGGACGTCACCGAGGTCGAGTACCGCCAGCTCCGTCTGGAGCGGGTCGTCCTCGTCGGCGTCTGGACGTCGGGCACCGTGCGGGACGCCGAGAACTCGCTGGCCGAACTGGCCGCCCTCGCGGAGACGGCGGGCGCGCTTGTGCTCGACGGCGTCGTCCAGCGCCGCGACAAGCCCGACGCCGCCACCTACATCGGCTCCGGCAAGGCCGAGGAGCTGCGGGACGTCGTCCTCGACACCGGCGCGGACACCGTCATCTGCGACGGTGAGCTGAGCCCGGGGCAGCTGATCCACCTTGAAGACGTCGTCAAGGTCAAGGTCATCGACCGCACGGCCCTGATCCTGGACATCTTCGCCCAGCACGCCAAGTCCCGAGAGGGCAAGGCACAGGTCGCGCTCGCGCAGATGCAGTACATGCTGCCGAGGCTGCGCGGCTGGGGCCAGTCGCTGTCCCGGCAGATGGGCGGCGGCAAGGGCGGCGGCCTCGCCACCCGTGGTCCCGGTGAGACCAAGATCGAGACGGACCGGCGCCGGATCCGCGAGAAGATGGCGAAGATGCGCCGGGAGATCGCGGAGATGAAGACCGGCCGCGAGATCAAGCGCCAGGAGCGCAAGCGCCACAAGGTGCCCTCCGTCGCCATCGCGGGCTACACCAACGCCGGCAAGTCCTCGCTGCTCAACCGCCTCACCGGTGCGGGTGTGCTGGTGGAGAACGCGCTGTTCGCCACCCTCGACCCGACGGTGCGCCGCGCGGAGACGCCCAGCGGCCGTCTGTACACCCTGGCCGACACCGTCGGCTTCGTCCGGCACCTGCCGCACCACCTGGTCGAGGCGTTCCGCTCCACGATGGAGGAGGTCGGCGACTCCGACCTGATCCTGCACGTGGTCGACGGTTCGCACCCCGTCCCGGAGGAGCAGCTGGCCGCCGTGCGCGAGGTGATCAGGGACGTCGGCGCCACCGACGTGCCCGAGATCGTCGTGATCAACAAGGCCGACATGGCCGATCCGCTGGTGCTCCAGCGACTGCTGAGGGTCGAGAAGCGGTCCATCGCGGTCTCGGCGCGCACCGGCCAGAACATCGACCAGCTGCTCGCGCTGATCGACAACGAGCTGCCGCGTCCCTCGGTCGAGATCGAGGCGCTCGTGCCGTACACCCACGGCAAGCTGGTGGCCCGCGCGCACGACGAGGGCGAGGTGATCTCCGAGGAGCACACCCCGGAGGGCACCCTGCTCAAGGTGCGGGTGCACGAGGAACTGGCGGCGGAGTTCGCGCCGTACGTTCCGGCGCCGCTCGCCTGAGAACCGCGCGGCCGTACGACAGGCCGACGACCGAGGGCCCGTCCCCTGCCTCGGCAGGGGACGGGCCCTCGTCACGTGCGGCTCACCGACCACCGTACGTCTTGCTCATGTTCTGGTACATCGCCTCGGCCGACCGGCCCAGCTGCGGACCCGCCAGCCAGGTGTTCTCCAGCGGGCCGATCGAGGTGTTCGAGACCAGCTTGGTCTCCCCGTCCACCACCCGGAACCAGCCGCCGCCCGACGAACCGCCGGTCATGGTGCAGCCGATGCGGTACATGGTCGGCAGTGACGGGCTCAGCGAAAGGCGGCCGGGCCGGTCGACGCACCTGAACATCTCCAGGCCGTTGTACGGCGGCGCCGCCGGGTAGCCCCAGGCACCCATGCTGGGCACCTCCGTCGCCGACGGGGCCGAGAAGTCCACCTCCAGCGCGGCGCCGACGGTCTCCTCCAGAGACTTGGCGCCCTGCTCCGGCTTCACATGCAGCACCGAGTAGTCGTACGCGGCCCCGTCGCCGCCGCTCTCCGAGCCGCCCTTGATCCACTGGTCCGAGGTCGACGCCCAGTCGGCCCACCAGGTGCCGTACGGCGCCATCTCGGTGGTCGTCGCGTTCGCCAGCTCCGCCTCGGACTTGCCGTAGTCGTTGTACGACGGGACGAAGGCGATGTTGCGGTACCAGCCGCCGTTGCCGCCGGCGTGCACGCAGTGGCCCGCCGTCCACACCAGGTTGGACTTGCCCGGGTGGTTCACGTCCTTGACGACCGTGCCGGAGCACACCATCGAGCCCTCGGGGGAGTCGAAGAAGACCTTGCCGACCGGGGCCGCGTTCTCGTGGTACGGCTTCTTCTCGGCCACGGCCTCGACGGGCGCCGGCTCCGGGTCGGTGGCGCCCTGGTCGGCGGCCGCGTCCTTGGTGACGGTCTTGTCGGCCTCCTTCGCGGACTTCATCCGGTCCGGCTTCCACAGGCCCTCGATCACCGGATTGACGAAGTCCTTGGCCTCACTGAGCCACTTGTCCCTGTCCCAGTTCTTCCAGCCGCCGTCCTTCCACTGGTCGACGTCGATGCCGTGCTTCTTGAGCTGGTCCGCGAGGCCGGCGGGCAGACCGCCCTCGCCGCCACCGGTGTCACCCGTGTCGGCGGCCCGGGAGGTGCCGCCGCCGGGCTTGGCGTCGGCCTCGTCCTGCTCCGAACCGCAGGCGGTAGCGGTGAGCGTGAGCGCGGCGACCAGACCGGCTGCGGCGAGTGCGGTGCGCCGTCCGCGCCGTGGCGCGGCGGACCCAGGTGTGGAACGCATGGTGGGACAACCCCCGTTGCAACGTATGAATGTCAGATGAAGCGCAGGAACGGCTGGATGCCTGGATGCCTGCTGCCGGGCTCAGCGTGGTGCCCGGCGCCCGGTCACTGGCCGGTGAACTTCCCGCTCACCGCGTCGAACACGCCCTTGGCCTCCTTGCCCAGGCGCGGACCGGCCAGCCAGCCGGCCGTCACCGGGCCGATCGAGGTGTTGGAGACCAGCGCGGGCTTGCCGTCGGAACCGGCCGCGACCCAGCCGCCGCCGGACGAGCCGCCGGTCATGGTGCAGCCGATGCGGTACATCGTCGGGTCGGAGGCGTTGATCGACAGCCGTCCGGGCTTGTCCTGGCACTGGTACAGCTTCTGGCCGTCGTACGGCGGCGCGGCCGGGTAGCCGATCGCCTTCATGCTCTCGACCTCCGGCACGGCGGGCGCGTCGAAGTCCACCGGCAGCGCGGCGCCGACCGTCTCCTCCAGCGACTTGCCGCCGCTGCCCTTCTCCGGCGTCACATGGATCACGGCGAAGTCGTACGAGGCGCCGTCACCGCCGGTCGCACCGCCCTGCTCGATCCACTGGTCCGAGGTCTGCGCCCAGTCGCCCCACCAGACACCGTAGGGAGCGATCTCCTTCTTGGTGGCGGTCTGCAGTTCCTCGGTCGACATGTCCGCGTCGTTGTACGACGGGACGAAGGCGATGTTGCGGTACCAGCCGCCGCTCTTGCCGGCGTGCACGCAGTGACCGGCCGTCCACACCATGTTGGACTTGCCGGGGTGGGCCGGGTCCTTCACGACCGTCGCCGAGCACACCATCGAACCCTTGGGGGAGTCGAAGAGGAGCTTGCCGGCCGTGGCGGCGTTGTCGTGGTACTTGGCCGGTATGGCCTCCGCCTCGACGGGCGCGGGCTCCGGGTCGGTGACGCCCTGGTCACCGGAGATGTCGTTCTCGTCGACCTCCTGGTCCGGCTCCTCGGCGTCCCGCATCCGGTCCGGGTCCCACAGGCCCTCGATGATCGGGTTGACGAAGTCCTGCGCCTCGCGCAGCCAGTCGTCCTTGTTCCAGTTCTTCCAGGCGCCGTTCTTCCAGTCGTCGACGTCGATCCCGTGTTCTTTGAGCTTGTCCTTGACGTGCTGCGGGATCCGGATCCCGCCGTTGCCGTCGTCCGCGGCGGACGCGGAGGCCGAGGCGTCGCCGGCCGCCTCGGGGTCGCCGTCCTCGCACGCCGTGGCGGTGAGCGCGAGCGCCGAGACGAGCGCCACGGCGGCGGCCGTGGAGGAGGCTCCGCGCCGCCCGCGCCTGTTCCCGCGCGTGCTGAACGACGGCCGTATGGATCGCATGGTGTTGACTCCCCCTGCTGTGAACGAACGTGGTGCCGCGGCCGAACCGCCGAGCGGCGGCGACCGGGAACGGCACCACACACTATGCGGTGGCTGTGGGGGAGTTCCGACGGAACGGCAACGGTTCGGATACAGCCGCCTGACCAGGCACGCGCCGCCCGCCGGCGCGGAGGGCCGGGCCATGGAGCCGGAGCGGACCGTGAAATCCCCGCCCCCGCAACGATCTTCGGGCAGACCGTAACCCCGTGCACGGTCCTCGGTTGTAGCGGCGGGGGCCTGCTGTCCGGACGGGGTCCCCCATGCCGGGAGCGCCCGGCACATCGCCGCGCGTCCGGACGGCGGGAGGTCGACAAGCCGTGGCGGGATCCGCGTACGGGAGTTGCGCGTCCGGAGGCGGGAACGCCGGGCCGGTCGTGACGTGGAAGCCCGCGGGCGGGACGCCCGCGCGGGCGCACGCCGGGCACGAGGGGACTGCGCGGGAGCGCGCCGAGCGGGGCGGCGCTTCGAGGCGTCAATCGGCGCGTGAACCGGCCGCGCGTACCTACGCGCGCGCCCTCCCGGTCGTACCCGTCCGGGCCCGGGGACTCACCATCGAGGCCGCCGACGGCCGCCGTTACCTGGACTGCGTCTCCGGTGCGGGCACCCTGGCCCTCGGCCACAACCACCCCGTCGTCCTGGAGGCGATCCGCACGGTCCTCGACTCGGGCGCCCCCTTGCACGTCATGGACCTCACCACTCCGGTCGAGGACGCCTTCGTCAGCGAGCTGCTACGCACCCTGCCGCCGGGACTCGCCGACCGCGCGCGGGTGCGGTTCTGCGGCCCGGCCGGCGCGGACCCGGTCGCCGCCGCCGTCGCGCTGGTCCGCGCCGCCACCGGACGGACCCGGGTGACCACCCTCGCCGACGCCCACGAGCCGGGTTTCGACGACGGCGAGCCGGGACAGGCGCCGCCCGCCGGGCTCCTCCTGGAACCGGTCCGGAGCGACGCCGGGGTGCTTCCGGCGCCGGACGCCCTGGTACGGCGCCTGCGCGCCCGCGCGGCCGAACGGGCCGTCCCGCTCATCGTCGACGAGACCGAGACGGGCGTCGGCCGGACCGGTGCCTACTGGGCGTTCGAGCACAGCGGAGTCACGCCCGACGTGCTGATTCTCGCCAAGGCGATCGGCGGCAGCCTGCCGCTGGCCGTGCTGGTCCACCGCGACGACCTGGACGACCCGAACCCGCCCGGTGAGCCCGCGGCCGGCGCCTTCCGCGGCAACCAGCTCGCCCTGGCCGCGGGCGCCGCCACCCTCGCCCACGTCCGCGAACACCGGCTCGCCGAGCACGCCGCCGCGCTGGGCGGCCGGATGCTGACCGGACTGCGCGACCTGGCCGAGGAGTTCGCGTGCGTGGGCGACGTGCGCGGGCGGGGCCTGATGGCCGGACTCGAACTGGTGGCGCCTGACGGCGCGTCCGACAGCCCCGCGCACGGCCCTCGCCCCGGTGCCGCCCGTTCTGGAACCGCCCGTTCTGGAACCGAGGGCTCTGGAACCGCCCGCTCTGGTGGCGCCCGCTTCGGTGCGGCCGCCGAACTCGCCGTCGCCGTCCGCCGGGAGTGCCTGCGCCGCGGGCTGATCGTGGACGTCACGGGGCCGCACGCGAACGTCGTACGGCTGTTGCCGCCGCTCATCGTCACCGAGGAGCAGATGTCGGCCGTCCTGGACCGGCTCGCCGACGCCGTACGGGCGGTGGACCGCGACCGTCCCGGCGGCGCTGCCCCGTTACCCGGGGAGCGTGCCCCGAGATGAGACCCGCCCCAGGACACGGCCCGCCAGGAGGACCCGCGTTGCCCACCGACTCCGCCCCCGAACCGCCCCCCGCGTCCGCCTCCGCATCCGGGGCCCCGGCCGCTTCGGGGCCGGTCGTTCCTGGGCCTGGTGCCCTCCCCGGGCCGCGGTCCGCGCCGCTCGCCCGACACGCCGCGACCGACCCCCTGGACCACCTCGATCCCCACACCGCCGCCCAGGCCGCGGGCACGGAGAACCTGATCCGCTGCTGGGCCCGTGAGGCCGACGTGCCCGCCCCCGACGACGGCGTCCTCCACGTGCCGCTCCCGGCCTCCGGCACGGCCCTCGTCGTTCCCGTGCACTACTGGTCCCCCACCGGTCGGCACCGCTTCGGGCCTCCGCGGCTGACCGGCGCCCCCGACTCGGCGCCGCCCGTGGACGCGGTCACGCTCGCCGCGCTGCTCGTGCGCGAGACGGCCGGCGCCCCGGGGGCCGACGGTCCCGACCTCGTCGCGCGCGTCGCCGACTCCGTCCGCCGCACCGCCGTATTCCTCCGGCACCGCGCGGAACGGCCCGTCGACGTTCCCGGCGGCCGCCGCGACGGCCCGGGAGAGCGCAGCGACGGATCCCCGGGCCGCGGTGACCCCGACCTCTTCCTCGCCGCCGAGCAGGCGCTCCTCCTCGGGCACCCGCTGCATCCCACCCCGAAGAGCCGTGAGGGCCTCACCGAGGCCGAGGCCCGCCGGTACTCACCGGAACTGCGCGGTTCCTTCCCCCTGCACTGGCTGGCCGTCGCCCCCTCCGTGCTCGCCACCGACTCGGCCTGGACCGAGCGCGGCCGACCGGTCACCGCTCCCGCCCTCACCGCACGCCTCGCCGCGGACGGTCCGACACCGGCGGACAGTCCGGCGCCACCGAACGGCTTCGCCCTCCTGCCGCTGCACCCCTGGCAGTTCCGCGCGGTGCTGCACCGGCCGGACATCGCCACACTCATGGACACCGGACTGGTCAGGGACCTCGGTGCCCAGGGCCGGGCATGGCACCCCACGTCCTCCGTGCGCACCGTCCACCGCAGCGGTGCCGCTGCCATGCTCAAGCTCTCGCTGGCCCTGCACATCACCAACTCCCGGCGGGAGAACCTCCGCAAGGAGCTGCACCGCGGCGTCGAGGTCCACCGGCTGCTGCGCCGCGGTCTGTCGCGCGAGTGGCGCGCGGCCCACCCGGACTTCGACATCGTCCGCGACCCGGCCTGGCTCGCCGTCGACGGACCGGACGGCACGCCCGTGCGGGGCCTCGACGTCGTCGTCCGGCACAACCCCTTCCAGCCCTCGGACGACGTCTGCTGCGTGGCCTCCCTCGTCGCGCCGCGGCCGCACACCCGCGCGGAGGACGAGTCCCCGGGGCACCGCGGTTCCGGCAACGGCGTGTCCGGTACCGCCACGCGCACCCGGCTGGCCGAGGTCGTCACCCGGCTCGCCGGACGGACCGGCCGCCCGCGCGCAGCCGTCGCCGTCGAGTGGTTCCTGCGCTACCTCCACCACGTCGTACGTCCCGTCCTGTGGCTGGACGCCCGCGCGGGCATCGCCCTGGAGGCCCATCAGCAGAACACTCTCGTCCTGCTGGACGCCGACGGCTGGCCCGCGGGCGGCCGCTACCGCGACAACCAGGGCTACTACTTCCGCGAGTCCCGGCGCGCGGAACTCGACGCCCGGCTGCCCGGGATCGGTGCACACAGCGACACGTTCGTGGCCGACGCCGTCACCGACGAGCGCTTCGCCTACTACCTCGCCGTCAACAACGTGTTCGGTCTGATCGGCGCCTTCGGTTCCGAGTGTCTCGCCGGGGAGGGAGCACTGCTGGCCGCCTTCCGCCGCTTCCTCGGCGAGCTGGCCTCGGACTCCTCCGCTCCGGGCGGCCCGCTCCCCGCACACCTCCTCGACTCGCCGGTACTGCGCTGCAAGGCGAACCTGCTGACCCGGCTGCACGGCCTCGACGAACTCGTCGGCCCGGTGGACACCCAGTCCGTCTACGTCACCATCGCCAACCCCCTGCATGCCTGAACCGGCCGCCGTCCCGAAGGAGCGACACTGTGAATCCCACCGACGCGAGCGCCGACGACACCCTGGACCTGCACCTGCCCGAGGAGTTCGTCGCCCTGTTCCGGACCGCGGGGGACGACGCCACGGGGGACGAGTTCGCGGAGGCGGCGACGGCACGCGCGCGTGAGGACCTCCTCGACGGCCTCGCCGACTGGGGTCCGCGCGACACCTCCGCGGGCGTCTTCCACCTGGTGCCCGTCGACGTCGAACGGGACGTCGCGCTCGTCGCCCGCTGGATGAACGACCCCGCCGTCGCCGCGTACTGGGAGCTGACCGGCCCGCAGAGCGTGACCGCCGACCACCTGCGGACCCTGCTGGCCGGGGACGGACGCAGCGTCCCGTGCCTCGGGACACTGGACGGGGTGCCGATGAGCTACTGGGAGATCTACCGGGCCGACCTCGATCCGCTGGCCCGGTACTGCCCGGTCCGGCCGCACGACACCGGCGTCCACCTGCTGATCGGCGAGGACGCCGACCGCGGGCGGGGGCTCGGGACCGAGCTGATCAGGACCGTAGCCGACCTCGTCCTCGCGGGGCGCCCGGCCTGTACGCGGGTGCTCGCCGAACCCGACGTCCGCAACCGGTCGTCCGTGGCGGCGTTCCTCGGCGCCGGGTTCCGGCTGGCGGCCGAGGTGGACCTGCCCGCCAAGCGCGCCGCCCTGATGATCCGGGAACGGGCGGAGCGGGAGACTCCGTGACGCGCCGCGCCCGCTGCCTCCGCCGTCCTACCCCGTCCGTCCCTCCGCCCCCTCCGCCGCCTCCGCAGCGTCCGTCGGCCCGGCGCCTCCGTCGGCCCGCCGCCTCGGCCGTCCCGTCGGCGCCCCTCCCGCCCCCTCTCGCCGGTCAGCCGCCCAGGAGCCACCCTTGCCCCGCCTGTCCTCGCGGTCACTCACGCCCCTCGCACCCGCCTTGCCGACCCGTTTGTCAGTCCCGGGCCGTAGGGTGGTCGCGCTATGACGAAGCCCTCACTCCCCGAACTCCTGCACGCCGCCGTCACCGCCGTCGGCGGCACGGAGCGTCCCGGCCAGGTGGCCATGGCCGAAGCCGTCGAGGAAGCCATCGACGGCGGCTCCCATCTGCTGGTCCAGGCCGGCACCGGCACCGGAAAGTCGCTGGGCTACCTGGTGCCCGCCCTGGCGCACGGGGAGAGGGTGGTCGTGGCCACGGCGACCCTGGCCCTGCAGCGCCAGCTGGTCGAGCGGGACCTGCCCCGCACGGTCGACGCGCTCCACCCGCAGCTGCGCCGCCGCCCGGAGTTCGCGATGCTCAAGGGCCGGTCGAACTACCTGTGCCTGCACCGGCTGCACGAGGGCGTCCCGCAGGACGAGGAGGACGGCCTCTTCGACCAGTTCGAGGCCGCCGCCCCCACCAGCAAGCTGGGCCAGGACCTGCTGCGGATGCGCGACTGGGCGGACGAGACCGAGACCGGCGACCGCGACGACCTGACGCCCGGCGTCTCCGACCGCGCCTGGGCGCAGGTGTCGGTGTCCTCCCGGGAGTGCCTGGGCGCCTCGAAGTGCGCCTACGGCGCCGAGTGCTTCGCCGAGACGGCCCGTGAGCGCGCCAAGCTCTCCGACGTCGTCGTCACCAACCACGCGCTGCTCGCGATCGACGCCATCGAGGGTGCGCCCGTCCTGCCGCAGCACGAGGTGCTGATCGTCGACGAGGCGCACGAGCTGGTCTCCCGGGTCACCGGCGTCGCCACCGGCGAGCTGACCCCCGGCCAGGTCAACCGTGCGGTGCGCCGTGCCGCGAAGCTGGTCAACGAGAAGGCCGCCGACCAGCTCCAGACCGCCGCCGAGGGCTTCGAGCGGCTGATGGAGCTGGCACTGCCGGGCCGCCTCGAGGAGATCCCGGAGGACCTGGGCTACGCCCTCATGGCGCTGCGCGACGCCTGCCGTACGGTCATCTCGGCCATCGGGACCACCCGCGACAAGTCCGTGCAGGACGAGGACGCGGTCCGCAAGCAGGCGCTGGCCTCCGTGGAGTCCGTGCACGACGTCGCGGAGCGGATCACCAACGGCTCCGAGTGGGACGTCGTCTGGTACGAGCGCCACGACCGGTTCGGGGCCTCGCTGCGGGTTGCTCCGATGTCCGTGTCCGGACTGCTGCGGGAGAAGCTCTTCACCGACCGCTCGGTCGTCCTGACCTCCGCGACCCTGAAGCTGGGCGGCGATTTCAATGGCGTCGGGGCGTCCCTGGGCCTCGCCCCCGAGGGCACCGAGGGTGACGACGTGCCCCAGTGGAAGGGCGTCGACGTGGGCTCGCCCTTCGACTACCGCAAGCAGGGCATCCTCTACGTCGCCAAACACCTGGCCCGCCCCGCCCGGGACGGCGACCGCGGCGACATGCTCGACGAGCTGACCGAGCTGATCCAGGCGGCGGGCGGCCGCACCCTGGGCCTGTTCTCCTCGATGCGCGCGGCCCAGCTGGCCGCCGAGGAACTGCGCTCGCGGATTCCCGAGTACCCGATCCTCCTCCAGGGCGAGGAGACCCTCGGCGAGCTGATCAAGAACTTCGCCGCCGACCCGCGGACCTGCCTTTTCGGCACGCTGTCACTGTGGCAGGGCGTCGACGTGCCCGGTCCGAGCTGCCAGCTGGTCGTCATGGACAAGATCCCGTTCCCGCGTCCGGACGACCCCCTGATGAGCGCCCGCCAGAAGGCGGTGGAGGAGGCCGGGGGCAACGGCTTCATGGCGGTCGCCGCCACCCACGCCGCGCTGCTGATGGCCCAGGGCGCGGGTCGGCTGGTCCGCGCGACGGGCGACCGCGGGGTGGTCGCCGTACTGGACCAGCGGCTGGCGACGGCCCGGTACGGCAGCTATCTGAAGGCGTCCCTGCCCGACTTCTGGTTCACCACGGACCGCAACCAGGTCCGCAAGTCGCTCGCCGCGATCGACGCGAAGGCCAGGCAGAGCGAGGGCGTCGAGCAGACCGAGGGCGCCGACCAGGTCGAGGGCGACTGACCGCGGCCCGCGCACCGGGCCGCGGTCTCCCCGGCACCGCCCGTCCCCGGACAGAGCTGGGCCCCGGAACCGGCGCAGAGGTCCCGGGGCCCGGTCGGGTCGGCGGGGCGCTGTCGCGCGTACCCGCCCGCCGTGGCGCTCAGACGCGACGCAGTACGGCCACCACCTTGCCGAGGATGGTCGCGTCGTCACCGGGGATCGGCTCGTACGCCGAGTTGTGCGGGAGGAGCCAGACGTGGCCGTCCTCGCGCTTGAAGCGCTTCACGGTGGCCTCGCCGTCCAGCATGGCCGCCACGATGTCGCCGTTCTCGGCGACCGGCTGGCGGCGGACCGTGACCCAGTCGCCGTCGCAGATCGCGGCCTCGATCATCGAGTCGCCCACGACCTTCAGGACGAACAGCTCACCGTCGCCGACCAGCTGCCGGGGGAGCGGGAAGACGTCCTCGACGGACTCCTCGGCCAGGATCGGACCACCGGCGGCGATACGGCCCACCAGCGGGACGTACGAGGCGGCCGGCTTACCGGCGGTGTCCGTGGGCTGCACCGAGGCGGCCTGGTCGGAGCCGCGCACCTCGTAGGCGCGCGGACGGTGCGGGTCCCGGCGCAGGAAGCCCTTGCGCTCCAGTGCCATCAGCTGGTGCGCCACCGACGAGGTGCTGGAAAGGCCGACGGCCTGGCCGATCTCCCGCATCGACGGCGGGTACCCGCGTCGCTGCACGGAGTCGCGGATGACCTCGATCACCCGGCGCTGGCGGTCGGTGAGTCCCGAGCTGTCCGCCCGGATGCCGGGAGGTCGCCCCGGCAGGGAGCGCTTGTGCCCCTCGGGATTCGCGGCGTCGCTCGTCGCGTGCACCGGCTCAGGTCGGCCCTGGGGGCGGTCCTGGGCAGTGATGGTGGCACTGTCGGCGGTGGTGGTCACGTCGGCCCCTCTCGATGGTCTCCCTGCTGCACAACGGTAGTAGCTTTCGAAAGGTTGCGCCAAACACACGTTCGAGTGAAAAAACGCGAATCGTTCGCCCGTGTTGCAAGTCTGGGTGTATGGCTACCGTGGCGCCTGGCGGACAAAAGGGCTCATTGCTGTACTCTTCACCGCCGTGGTGACAACCTCCGGGAGGTCGCTCCAGTCTGCCATCCGGCATCCCGTTCGACGGGGCGGGTCTCCCATCTCTTGCGGTAGCCCCACGTCCCCTCCCCGCGGCGCCCACGGTATCTCCGCATGCCTTCGGGCGATACGGCCGCGACACGGCCGTGCGAGGCGTGGTGCGGCCCGGGTGGCCGTGCACGCACAGGTGCGACACGCGTGCAGGGCGTGTATGTATGGGCCAATCCCCACATCTAGTGGTTGGATAGCGCGAGCAGCCCACAAGTTGTGGTCCCCCGGGTCTTCGAGCCCGCCGCGATCGCCTATGCTGGGGGCTGCTTCGAGGGGCCTGAAGGGCCTTTCGAGGCCGTTGAGTCTGCTGTGAGGAGGGTTCGGAGTCCATGCACTGCCCCTTCTGCAGGCACCCCGACAGCCGTGTCGTCGACAGCCGTACGACCGACGACGGCACGTCGATCCGCAGGCGCCGCCAGTGCCCTGACTGCTCCCGTCGGTTCACGACCGTGGAGACGTGCTCGCTCATGGTGGTGAAGCGGTCCGGGGTCACCGAACCGTTCAGCCGCACCAAGGTGATCAACGGTGTGCGCAAGGCCTGTCAGGGCCGGCCCGTCACCGAGGACGCGCTCGCCCAGCTCGGCCAGCGGGTCGAGGAGGCGGTGCGGGCCACCGGAAGCGCCGAGCTGACCACCCACGACGTGGGGCTGGCCATCCTCGGACCGTTGCAGGAGCTCGACCTCGTCGCCTATCTGCGATTCGCCTCCGTCTATCGGGCGTTCGACTCGCTCGAGGACTTCGAGGCCGCGATCGCGGAACTGAGGGAGACGACGGGGCACCCCGGCGAGGAAGACGACACCGGCGCGGGGAGCCAGGAGAACGACCGCGGGCCCACGGGGGCAGGACAGGTCCCCGAGCCCGCAGGCGCCGCCGACTGATCGGCGGGCCGGACCCGGACTTCGGCGCCCGGGCCCGGCCGGACGGCGGCGAGTGAACAAGACCTGTTGCGGGCGGAGCCAGCGATGCCCGCAACACCAGACAGAACACCGTGCCCACGGGAACAATCGGGGCACTTCAGGGCGTTTTCGCCCGTACAGGGAGGCGGCATGACAGAGACTGCGAGCGGTCCGGCACGGAGTTCCCGCGCCAAGGGCACCAAGGCGGGCAAGGGACTCCGCGTCGAGCGCGTCCACACCACTCCCGGCGTCCACCCCTACGACGAGGTGGCCTGGGAGCGTCGTGACGTCGTCATGACCAACTGGCGCGACGGCTCGGTCAACTTCGAGCAGCGTGGCGTCGAGTTCCCCGAGTTCTGGTCGGTGAACGCGGTCAACATCGTCACCAGCAAGTACTTCCGGGGCGCCGTCGGCACCCCGCAGCGCGAGGTGAGCCTGAAGCAGCTCATCGACCGCATCGTGAAGACGTACCGGAAGGCCGGTGAGGACAACAAGTACTTCGCCTCGCCCGCCGACGCCGAGATCTTCGAGCACGAGCTGGCCTACGCCCTCCTGCACCAGATCTTCAGCTTCAACAGCCCGGTGTGGTTCAACGTCGGCACGCCCCAGCCGCAGCAGGTCTCCGCCTGCTTCATCCTGTCCGTCGACGACTCCATGGAGTCGATCCTCGACTGGTACAAGGAAGAGGGCATGATCTTCAAGGGCGGCTCCGGCGCCGGCCTGAACCTCTCCCGGATCCGCTCCTCCAAGGAACTGCTCTCCTCCGGCGGCAACGCCTCGGGACCGGTCTCCTTCATGCGTGGTGCCGACGCCTCCGCCGGCACCATCAAGTCCGGCGGCGCCACCCGCCGCGCGGCCAAGATGGTCATCCTCGACGTCGACCACCCCGACATCGAGGACTTCATCCAGACCAAGGTGAAGGAAGAGGAGAAGATCCGCGCCCTGCGCGACGCGGGCTTCGACATGGACCTGGGCGGCGACGACATCACGTCCGTCCAGTACCAGAACGCCAACAACTCGGTCCGGGTGAACGACACGTTCATGAAGGCCGTGCAGGACGGCGGCAAGTTCGGCCTGACGTCCCGCATGACCGGCGAGGTCATCGAGGAGGTCGACGCCAAGGCGCTCTTCCGCAAGATGGCCGAGGCCGCCTGGGCCTGCGCCGACCCCGGCATCCAGTACGACGACACCATCAACGCCTGGCACACCTGCCCGGAGTCCGGCCGCATCAACGGCTCGAACCCGTGCAGCGAGTACATGCACCTGGACAACACGTCCTGCAACCTCGCCTCGCTGAACCTGATGAAGTTCCTCAAGGACGACGGCAAGGGCAACCAGTCCTTCGACGCCGAGCGCTTCTCCAAGGTCGTCGAGCTCGTCATCACGGCGATGGACATCTCCATCTGCTTCGCGGACTTCCCGACCCAGAAGATCGGCGAGAACACCCGCGCCTTCCGCCAGCTCGGCATCGGCTACGCCAACCTCGGCGCCCTGCTGATGGCGACCGGCCACGCCTACGACTCCGACGGCGGCCGGGCCCTGGCCGGCGCCATCACCTCCCTGATGACCGGCACGTCGTACCGGCGCTCCGCCGAGCTGGCCGCGATCGTCGGCCCGTACGACGGCTACGCCCGCAACGCGAAGCCGCACCTCAGGGTCATGAAGCAGCACTCCGACGAGAACGCCAAGGCCGTCCGCATGGACGACCTCGACACGCCGATCTGGGCCGCCGCCACCGAGGCCTGGCAGGACGTGCTGCGCCTCGGCGAGAAGAACGGCTTCCGCAACTCCCAGGCCTCCGTCATCGCCCCGACCGGCACCATCGGTCTCGCGATGTCCTGCGACACCACCGGCCTCGAGCCCGACCTCGCGCTGGTCAAGTTCAAGAAGCTGGTCGGCGGCGGCTCGATGCAGATCGTCAACGGCACCGTCCCGCAGGCCCTGCGCCGCCTGGGCTACCAGGAGGAGCAGATCGAGGCGATCGTCGCCCACATCGCCGAGAACGGCAACGTGATCGACGCGCCCGGTCTCGCGCACGAGCACTACGAGGTGTTCGACTGCGCGATGGGCGAGCGCTCCATCTCCGCGATGGGCCACGTCCGCATGATGGCCGCCATCCAGCCCTGGATCTCCGGCGCCCTCTCCAAGACGGTCAACCTGCCGGAGTCGGCGACCGTCGAGGACGTCGAGGAGGTCTACTTCGAGGCCTGGAAGATGGGCGTCAAGGCGCTCGCCATCTACCGCGACAACTGCAAGGTGGGCCAGCCCCTCTCCGCCAAGACCAAGTCGGTCAAGGACACGGAGAAGGCGGAGATCACCGAGAAGACCGAGGCGGCCATCCGCGAGACGGTCGAGAAGGTCGTCGAGTACCGCCCGGTCCGCAAGCGCCTCCCGAAGGGACGTCCCGGCATCACCACGTCGTTCACCGTCGGTGGCGCCGAGGGCTACATGACCGCCAACTCCTACCCGGACGACGGTCTCGGCGAGGTCTTCCTCAAGATGTCCAAGCAGGGTTCGACCCTCGCGGGCATGATGGACGCCTTCTCCATCGCGGTCTCCGTCGGCCTGCAGTACGGCGTGCCGCTGGAGACGTACGTCTCGAAGTTCACCAACATGCGCTTCGAGCCGGCCGGCATGACGGACGACCCGGACGTGCGGATGGCGCAGTCGATCGTCGACTACATCTTCCGCCGCCTGGCGCTGGACTTCCTGCCCTTCGAGACGCGCTCCGCGCTCGGCATCCACTCCGCCGAGGAGCGCCAGCGCCACCTGGAGACCGGTTCCTACGAGCCGTCCGACGACGAGATGGACGTCGAGGGCCTGGCCCAGTCGGCGCCGCGCGCCCAGGAACTGAAGGCCGTCGCCACGCCGAAGGCCGAGGTCGAGGCCGCCAAGCCCGCTCCGCAGCAGGCGCACACCAGCGCCGAACTGGTGGAGATGCAGCTGGGCATCCAGGCCGACGCCCCGCTGTGCTTCTCCTGCGGCACGAAGATGCAGCGCGCCGGATCCTGCTACATCTGCGAGGGCTGCGGCTCGACCAGCGGTTGCAGCTGAAACTGGGCGGAATTGCGTCGGATGCAACATACGACGTAGCTGAACCCGAAGCGTGATCTCTGTGAGGGAGGGGCGTCGGCCCTGGGCTGGCGCCCCTCCCTTTTGCGGTCGGTACACCACGACTGCGTGCGGGGAGCGCGTGTCGCGCCGAAGGCGCGACAAGAGATCGTTCCGGGGGTGCAAGCCCCCTGGAATGACGAACGCCCAGCCTTGTAGGGGGCCGGGCGGTCGTTGCAGTCAGGAACGTTGTGTCCTGCGCGGTGTAGGAACCTGCATGACATCACGTCCTGGTCTGCGATGCAAAAGCAACCAGGAAGGGAGTGATGAACATGGCGAACAAGCGTCAGACCAGCAAGAAGGTCGCCTCGAAGGCCAGCAAGCAGCTGAACAGCCCGAAGGCAACCCCGGCGCAGAAGTCCGTGGCGGCCAGCGCGCTGTCGCAGACGAAGACCGGCAAGACCAAGAAGAAGTGATACCTGGCCGCCCCGGGCCTACACCTGGGGCGGCCAGCCCCGTTTCTGCTGGCCAGGCGTGTCGCCGTAACCGATTCAACGATGTTGCGTTGAATGCAACGTGACCAAAGCGGCTGAATTGGCTGGATCAGCACGTCTGCTACTCGGTGATGGCGTGGTGCACCTTGACCCCGCGCCGGCGATGTTCGCGGCGATGCTGGATGGGTGGGCGACACAGCAGCGGGCCCGCTTCCTCAAGGCGGACACGATCAAGGCGAGGATCGATCTCGTACGACGTTTCGCCCACTTCACGGGGCAATACCCCTGGCAATGGCAGGCCCAGGAGGCTGAAGAGTTCATCAGTCATCTGCGGTCTGGTACGCAGCCGGTGATGGTGTCGACGGCTCGGGGGTACCAGAATGGACTCCGACTCTTCATGGAGTACGTCACAGACGCCCGGTACTCCTGGCCTGCGGTCTGCCAAGAGCGATTCGACGCCGTGCCCATCCAAATCCTGCACGAGTGGAACACGGTGGCGCACACCTCGGAGTACGAGGGGCGCCCGGGTCGGCGGCCGTTGACGTACGACGAAGTGCAATCGCTGCTGGATGCTGCGGATGCCAGGGTTGAGGAGATTCGAGGGCGCCGTCGGAAAGGGGCGCTGGCGGCCATGCGAGACGCCACGCTACTCAAGACCGTGTACGCCTATGGCCTCCGTCGAAGGGAAGCGTGGGGGTTGGATGTTGTTGACCTGCGCCGAAATCCGAAGGCTACCGATTACGGGACCTACGGCGCATTGTTCGTTCGCTATGGCAAGTCGTCACGTGGAGGGCAACCCAAGCGCCGGACTGTGCTAACCGTTCCTGAAATGGACTGGATTGTTCCCGTGCTCCAGCAATGGGTATCAGAAGCTCGTCCACTATTTTCTCCGGGGAGTCACCCCGCGTTTTGGGTGACTGAACGTCGAGGCCGCTTGTCCTCGCGAGGTATCAACGAAGCATTCGAACAAGCTCGGAACGATGCTGGGCTTCCCGAGGCGCTGGATTTGCATTGCCTTCGGCACTCGTATGTGACGCACTTGGTCGAGTTTGGCTATCCTGAGAAATTTGTTCAAGACCAAGTCGGGCATTCTTACGCCTCTACCACCGCCATCTACACCGGAGTCTCCGACGAGTTCCGTAATCGCTTGGTGCAGCAGTCGTTGCAGCAGCGTCATGCCTCCCTCTGGGAGTCGCAGAAATGATTAAGAAGATGGGGTATAACTGGCACCTGCGTCAGATCATGGCAAAGCGAGGAATGTTCCAGACCAGTGACCTTGTGCCGTTGCTTGCCGAGCGGGGTGTGCACCTGTCCCGCGAGCAGGTCTACCGTCTGGTTACTCAGCCGCCGCAGCGTTTGTCCATGGATACCCTCGCCGCGTTGTGTGACATCCTCGATTGCGGTGTTCAGGAACTGATCGAGGTGACCACCGCCGAGCAGTCCGTCCGCAAGACCGGCACCGGGCCATCGGCCGGTCCAAGTGCACCTCCTCAACCACGGCGAGCCTCGATTCGGCGCCCGGACTTCTCGTGAAACGCCATCAGCGCCTGGACCAGGTTGTTGCCCTCCTTGCCCCGCACTTGCCTTCACTGTCACTGTCCGAGCTGCGGGTAGTCGTAGACCGAGTCGCACCAGAGAAGGCTCTGGCCTGGCTACAGGAACACGTTGTCGAGCACTCTGACGCCTTGACCAGTGGCAGCGTGAGGCTACCTATGGCCATGTTCCGGCTGCTGACGGAACTGGAGTCCGCAGGGTGCACAGAAGTGGTCGTCCCGCTATGCGCCAGCTGCGAAAAGCGGCGCGTGCTTCGCTTCACCGACGGCGAAGGCGCACGCATCTGTCAGATGTGCAAAGCACGTGCAACCGCACTTCCGTGCAGTCGCTGCGGGAAGACCGCACCCGTCAACGCCCGAGACACCGGCGGTGTCATCTGCCGGATCTGCTACGGCAGCGACCCCGCGCGGCACGAGGCGTGCACGATCTGTGGGCGCGCGCGCCGAGTGGCGAACCGCGGCCCGGATGGGAAGCCCTTTTGTGCGAACTGCTATTCCCGACCTAAACGGAAATGCGTCCAGTGTGGTGACATGCGGTCCGTCAAAGCAAATACTACGGCTGGCCCGACATGTTCCCGTTGCTATGTTCACCCGAGGCGCCTATGTGGTTCCTGCGGCTGTATCCGACGTATCAAGACCCGTGCGCGAGACGGGCAGCCAGACCTTTGCAGCAATTGCGACCCAGGCCCGGTTATGACTTGCTCCGCCTGCCGGCGTGAGCGTCCTTGTCTCCGTGCCACGACTGATACCCCGGTCTGTCGGAGCTGCCGGGACCGGCCGCAGCGGACGTGCGCTCGGTGTGGTCGCCAGAGGCCGACGACAGCATGGTGGCCCATAGGGCCAGTCTGTGACGGCTGCTACCGCTACATCTGTGTGAACCCAGCTGAGTGTGTCACGTGCGGCGAGCGACGTCCGCTGATCGGTATCGACGAACAGCAGCGCCAAGTCTGTGGCCCCTGTGTAGGTGTTGATCTGACCTATCCCTGCTCCACATGCGGCAACGCAGGCGATATTTATCGGAATGGTGAGTGTGCGCGATGCGTTCTCAGGGATCAGCTGCATGAGCAATTTGGCCCCACTGAAGGTACGCCGCTCCGACCTCTCATCAGCGCTCTCGCCGCAGTAGAAACACCGCGCTCGGTCTTGCTCTGGATGCGGAGGGAAAATAGCGGAGCAACCATGCTACGGGATCTTCTCATCTCGGGATACTCGGTAACACACGAACTGCTCGACACGTTCCCGGGTCGTCAGGCGGCAGTTCACTTAAGGCAGTTGCTCGTCCATGTTGCTGTCCTCCCGGAGCGGGACGAACACGTGGCAGGAATGGAACGCTGGCTGCAGAACTACTTGACCACCGTCGCAGCCCAGCGCCGGAGCATCCTTCAGCCCTACGCGCAATGGGTTGTACTACGGCGAGTTCGACATCAGGCGAGCACCAGAGGTAACACGACATCCACCATCAAGTACGCCCGCACGCAAGTCTCCGTGGCTCACACATTTCTGGCGTGGATCGAAGGACAGGGGCTCTCCTTGGCGGAAGTTCGGCAGCCGCACTTGGACCAGTGGCTTGCTGCCGGCGCGAGCACACGGTGCAACCTGCGTGACTTCCTGCGATGGGCTCGGCGATGCCGTCTCATCGCCGACCTCCAAGTCCCCTGGCGGCCCGACGGGGAGCCCTCCAATTTTTTGGACGAGGACGAGCATCTGGCCTTGCTCCACCGATGCGTTCATGACTCTGGCCTGCCGCTGGACGTTCGGTCAGCGGGGGCCCTGACGCTGCTCTATGGCATGCCCGTAACTCGCATCGCTCAACTGGTGCATGAGGACATCCAGGTCCGCGAGGGCAACGCCTATATTCAGATAGGCAGGCACCCACTGCTGCTGCCGCCCGCACTGGCCCGACTGCTCAATGAGCAGATGGAAAAGGCGACATCGCGGTCCCTCGTGGGGCGCGCAACCCCCAGAGCCGCTAGCTGGATCTTCCCAGGAGCTCTCGCTGGCCGTCCCATCGACGGCCCCAAGCTCTCGGGACGGCTGCTGCGGCACGGGATCGACGTTCGCGCTTCTCGCAACACCGCGCTGATGGCGTTGGCCTCAGACCTGCCCGCACCGATCCTGAGCGAGATGTTGGGCATCCACATCAACACAGCCGTCGAGTGGGTTGGTCATGTGAAACGGGACTGGGCCGCCTACCTGGCTGCGCGGGGAGGGGATGACGACCTCGACATCTTCAGGGCGTGAAGTAGCTGGTCAGGGCGGTGGAGCCGGTCTCGCGGCTCCACCGCCCTCGATGAGCGTGACGTCTGGCTGTTGTGTGTGTGGTGCAACGCGCCGCCGTGTCGAGGGCTTGTCGCGGCGATTGCTCTCGTGGCATGCTCCGGGCCATGATCAAGAGAATCGAGTCCTCCGTCCGCCGATGAGCGGGACGACCGGGACAGGACTGCCCGGATCACCGACAACGCTGTTCGACCACGCGCTGCGGCTACATCAACTGGTTCCGGATGAGCCGCTTCCGCGCGACGGGTACCCCTTTCCCGATGACGCGTTGCACCGTCGCCGAGGCCCGAAGGCACCCAAAGACCGGCACTTGGCCGGCAAGGATATTGCGCTCATTCTGGACATGCATTTCGCGCGGGCCTCCGCCCTGCCCAGCGAACTGGCCGATGTCTTCCACGACGTCTATGTCCCGATTCACCACAACGAGCACATCGCCGCCGCGGCTGCGCGGGTGGACATAGAACGCGCTCGTCAAACGGGCCGCTGGCTGGTCCGCTATGGCACCGATCGCTGCTCAGTCACCGTCGGGCTTGCCCTGCTCGCCGTTGTGGGAACAGCCGACGACATCCCGCTGATTCAGACGATCGGGCTGCTCTCCGACCGCTTCGGGCCGTTGGCGGCGCACGCCTTCGAGCGGCAGACAGGAGGAGTCGAAGCCCTGCTCTGGCTCGCCGAGCGAGTCACCGGCTGGGGACGTGTCTACGTCGTCGAAGCTCTCTGCAGACTCGACGACCCGGCTGCCCGACCATGGCTGCTGCGCAGGGCCTGTGATGGCGACTTCCTCAACGGATACTTCGCCGGCAAGGTCGCCACAGTCACCAGACTCCATGAGGCGCTTGCAGAGCTCGACACTGACAGCGAGATGGTCGACCACATCGGTCGGCTACTCCATCTCATGAGCGACTGCGGGGGGATGGGACTCACCCTCGCTCACTACCCCCATTCGAGAGTGGTCCTGGAAGCTCATGCCCGCCGTGTGGGTTTGCTCAGCCCGACCACGGAGCGCTACTTCACGATCGCGGTTCTCACTCAGCACCTGACTACGGAGCCTTCCGAGGCTGCGGGGTGCACCGCGGCACAACAGGAAGCGCTCCGGGCGACCTACCTCGAGGTGCTCGATCGCGAGGAGTGGACCCAGGCCGCACGTGCCGGGATCGCCGCGGATGACAACCGGATGCGGTGGCTCGCCGACCACCGGGCGCCACAGCTGAGGCTGCGTGCGTTCCCCGATCGAGAGCCAGATGCCGAGGAATAGCGCACGCCAGGAATAAGGGTCTCCGCCAGTACCTGTGGGTTGACCCGCGTGTGAAGCGCGGGTTCAGAAGGGGACCGGCCATCGGCCGGTCCCCTTCGGCCTGTGCCGGAGGTGATCTGCCCACGCTCACCTCTGGCACACGCTCCACGCGTGAGCGATGACTTCGGGCGCCGGATCGGGTCTGCCCCTGCGACACACCCGACCTACGACATCTTCCGGGGCTGCGATGACAACCGTCAGCGTCAATGGGATCACCTTGGGCGTCGAGTCGTTCGGTGCCGACGACGCGCCACTCGTCCTGCTCGTCGGCGGGACGACGATGCTCTCGTGGCCCGACGCGCTCTGCGAGCGCCTCGCCGCCGGCGGGCGCCGGGTCGTGCGCTACGACCTGCGCGACAGCGGAGAGTCGACCACGGCGGACCCGGAGGCGCCCGCCTACACCCTGCGCGACCTCGCCGCCGACGCGGCGGCCCTTCCCGGCGCGCTCGGCGCCGGGCCCGCGCTCCTCGCCGGGATCGGCGTCGGGGGGATGGTCGCCCAGGTGGCCGCGCTCGACCACCCGGGCGCGTTCTCGGCACTCACCCTGGTCGGCACCCGCGCGGTCGCGCCCGGCCCACCCGACGACGACCTCCCCGACCACGACCGGGCGACGATGAACCGGCTGTTCGCGACGCCGATGCCCGACTGGACCCACCGCGAGGCGGTGGCCGACTTCGGCGCCACCGGCGCGGAGGTCCTCGGCGACGACCCCGTCGCCGCGCGCGCGACCGCCGCGCGCATCTGGGACCGCACGCCCGGCACCGCTGTCCCGGTCCAGCTGGCCAACCAGATGGGCATGGTGTTCTCCAGACTCGACTGCGCACCCCGTTGGCGTGAGCGCCTGCCGGAGATCGAGATCCCCACGCTCGTCGTCCACGGTCGCCGCGACCCGTTCTTCCCCGTCGGCAACGGCGAGGCCATCGCGCGCGAGATTCCCGGGGCGCGGCTGCTCGTCCTCGAGGAGGCCGCCACCGCCATCCCGGACGCGGCGGTCGGCGAGGTCGCCGAGGCGATGCTTGCGCTCGGACGCGGGACCGGGCCGGCCGCGCCGGGACGGAATCCGAGCGGACGAGGGGACGCGTGAGCGCATGTGTAAGGGGCGCTTGCCAAGGCGATTGCCCCTTACTCGGCTCCGGGCCGCCGTCAGGGCCGCCGTGTCGCGCCCATCACCCGGGTGAACGTCGCGGGGTCCCCCTCGAAGCCGTGCACGCCGGCCCGGAACTCCCAGGCCCCCGTCCCGTCCCGGACGAACTCGGCGACCGTCGCCGCGGTGGCGCCCGGGACGGCGGCGAAGTCCTCCGCGGCCAGATCCGTGTAGCCCTCACGGATGCGCAGGCCCGGGTTGGTCACGTGGCCGAAGGTCCGGTCCTCGGTGTGCTGCTGTATGGCGACGCCCACCACCACGCGCGCGTACCGGGCGTCCAGCCGCTCCAGCTCCAGCGTCATGACCTCGTCGAAACCGAAGCCCTTGCCGTCCTTGCTGTCCCGGTTGAGATAGATCGTGCCGTCCGGTGAGCGACTGTCGAAGTACACCACGTAGGCAGGGGCGCCGTACGGATCGTCCACCGGATAGGTCCCGGCGACGAGATCCAGGTCGGTGGCCGGCTCTCCCGCCGGACTGGGGTCCCACCGCAGTGCGACCTCGACCTTGCCCAAGCCCTTGCTGAGGCCGTTCACAGACTTCCCCTTCCCAGGTCCCCCGCCCTGCCCGGCCCCCTGAACTGCCGGACGATGACGGCCGGTTGTCCATCCTGCCACGCACCGGGACGAACGCGCGGGCAAGCGCTCCTCCTCAGAGCGACCGGTGCCGTGTTCCTGGCCTTACCATGGCGCGGTGCTGGTCAAGTGGATTCGCTGCACCGTGGTGGACCGCCGCGGTTTCGAGCGGGGGCAGCGGAAGTGGGCGGGGCTTCCGGGGGAGCCGGGTTTTCGGGGGCAGGGGGGTGGCTGGAGCCGGGGGCGGCCGGACGTGGCGCACGTCTTCGCCTTCTGGGAGAGCCGTGCCTTCTACGACTCCTTCATGGCCCGTTCCCACGACAGGCTGGCCTCCGCGCAGGTGGGCACCTTCAAGGACGCCCAGGTCAGGCTCTTCGACTACCGGTTCGACGTGAAGACCGGGTTCGAACCGCGCTTCACCGACGCCGACCTGCTGCGGGTGGCGCTGTGCCGGGTCCACGAGGAACGGGCCGAGCACTACGTCCTCATGCAGGAGAAGGTCTGGAACCCGGCGATGGCCGGCTCGCCCGGCATGATCCGCGGCCTGTTCGGCGAGGCCCCGGGGGACGGGTACAACGAGTACCTCGTGCTGTCCATGTGGCTGTCGGCCGCCGAACACGGAAAGTACCGCACCGAGCGAGTGGAGCGGCTCGCCCTGCGCGCCCAGACGGAGGCCGACATCGCGGCGCTGACGGGCGACATCGTGCAACTGGAACCCTCCTGGACCGTTTGAGATCCGGACCCACGCCGACTCGACCAGGTGTGGAAACTGTGTGACGTACGCCGTACGGGGCCCGTACGAGTGCTTGGTTCCGCCCGTCTCGATCTAGGGTTCTGGCATGGCACGACCACGGCGCATCGTTCTTGTCCGGCACGGCGAGTCGACCGGCAACGTCGATGACACCGTGTACGAGCGCGAGCCGGACCACGCGCTCGCCCTCACCGACCGGGGCCGGGCGCAGGCCGAGGAGACCGGCAAGGGGCTGCGCGAGGTGTTCGGCCGCGAGCGGATCAGCGTGTACGTCTCCCCGTACCGCCGCACCCACGAGACCCTCCGCGCCTTCCACCTCGATCCGGATCTCATACGGATACGTGAGGAGCCCCGGCTGCGCGAGCAGGACTGGGGCAACTGGCAGGACCGCGACGACGTGCGCCTGCAGAAGGCCTACCGCGACGCCTACGGGCACTTCTTCTACCGCTTCGCCCAGGGCGAGTCCGGTGCCGACGTGTACGACCGGGTCGGCGGCTTCCTGGAGAGCCTGTTCCGCAGCTTCGAGGACCCCGACCACCCGCCGAACGTGCTGCTGGTGACGCACGGGCTCGCCATGCGGCTGTTCTGCATGAGGTGGTTCCACTGGACGGTCGCGGAGTTCGAGTCGCTGGCCAACCCCGGGAACGCCGAGATGCGGATGCTCGTTCTCGGTGAGGACGGCAAGTACAGCCTTGACCGGCCCTTCGAACGCTGGCGAGATCCGGAACCGTACGGGATCACCGGATAGAGTGGCAGGGCGATGACCGCTCATTCTTCTCCTGACGGGCGCCTGGACCGGGCCCTGTCCAGCCTGCGCGGACTGTCGGTGGGGGACGCGCTGGGCTCACAGTTCTTCGTTCCCGCGAACTATCCGCTGCTGGGGCGCCGCGAGCTGCCGCCCGGTACCTGGCAGTGGACGGACGACACGGAGATGGCGTGTTCCGTGGTCTGCGTCCTGGCCGCCCACCACCGCATCGACCAGGACGCGCTGGCCCTCTCCTTCGCCCGGCATCACGACTTCGACCGGGGGTACGGTCCCGCGGTCAACCGCCTGCTCCGGCTGGTCCGGGAAGGCGGCGACTGGCGCGAGCTCGCCGCGGCGCTGTTCAACGGGCAGGGCTCCTGGGGCAACGGCGCCGCCATGCGCATCGCGCCGCTCGGTGCCTGGTACGCGGACGACCCGGAACAGGCGACCCACCAGGCGGAGATCTCGGCCTACCCGACGCACCAGCACCGTGAGGCGGTGGTCGGCGCCATGGCCGTCGCGGCGGCCGCGGCGCTGGCCGCCGATCCGGCCGGCCCGCCCTCCGCGCACGCGCTCCTCGACGGTGTGATCGCGCTGGTGCCGAAGAGCGCGGTGGGCGCCGGACTGCGGCGCGCCCGGGACATGCTCGACTACGGCGACGCGACCACTGTGGCTGCGGTCCTGGGCTGTGGCCGGCGTACGACCGCTCACGACACGGTCCCCTTCGCCCTCTGGTCCGCGGCCCGCGCCCTCGGTGAGTACGAGACCGGGTTCTGGACGACCGCCCAGGTCGGCGGGGACGTGGACACGACCTGCGCCATCGTGGGCGGAGTGATCGCGGCCGGGAAGGCCGGGGCGCCCCCGGCCGAGTGGGCGGGGCGGGTCGAGGCGCTGCCCGCCTGGCTGGCGACCACCGCCTGACCGACCTTCCCCGGAAACTCTCCGTGCGCGAGGGGAACTCTGTGTGACCATCGGCGCGTTGTCATGACAACCGCTGCCCGGGGTGTGGCCACGGGCGGGTCCGGAAGGTCATGGGGGTGTGGGCCGTGGAGGCACTGTCGGTGTTCGCCGCGCTGTTCGCCGCGCTGTTCTTCGTGCTGTCCGCCGCCCCGCCGAGACGCGCTCGGGCGACCGCGAGCCGGCCGGGCGGGCCCCGGTGGGCGTGCGGTACGCCCACCGGGGGACCCCGCCCGGCCCGGGGCCCCGCGGGGTCAGCCCATACCCGGCCCGGCCGTGCCGGAGAGGGCCTCCAGGTCGCTCTTGCGCACCCGGATCACCAGCCAGGCCGTGGCCAGCGCGAGCACGGCCATGGCGGCGGCCGGGATGAAGGCGGCCGAGATGCCCTGTGCCAGCACGTCGTGCGACCAGGGCGCGGGCAGCTGGTGGGTCTGGGCGAACTCCGCCTTCTGCTCCGGCGAACCGTTGGTGAGGAAGTCCGGCACCTGTTGCTTCGCCTCGTCCCGACTGGCCGTGCCGAAGACCGTCGTCAGGATGGCGAGACCGATCGATCCGCCCACCTGCTGCATCGCGTTGAGCAGACCCGACGCCGCACCCGCCTCGTGCTGGGCCACCCCGGAGACCGCGGTCAGCGTCAGCGTCACGAAGTTCAGCCCCATGCCGAAGCCGAAGATCAGCATCGGTCCCAGGATCCCGCCGACATACGAGCTGTCGGAGCTGATGAGGGCCTGCCAGCCGAGCCCGAGCGCGGCGAGTGCCGAACCCGCGATCATGAACGGCTTGGGGCCGAAGACGGGCAGGAAGCGCTGCGACAGACCCGCGCCGAGCGCGATCACGACCGTGACCGGCAGGAAGGCCAGACCGGCCTCGATGGGGGTGTAGCCGAGCACGTTCTGCACGAACAGCACGATGTAGAAGAACATGCCGAACATCGCCGCGGCCAGGCTCAGCATGATCAGGTACGTGCCGGAGCGGTTGCGGTCGGCGAACATCTTCAGCGGCGTGATCGGTTCCTTGGCCCGCTGCTCGATGAGGACGAAGGCGAGCAGCAGGACCGCGGCGGCCGCGAAGGAGCCGATGGTCAGGTTGTCCCGCCAGCCCTCGTCGGCGGCCCGGATGAAGCCGTAGACGAGAGACGCCATACCCGCCGTCGAGGTCACCGCCCCGGCGATGTCGAAGCGGCCGGAGTGCCGTTCGGACTCGCTGATGTAGAGCGGCGCCAGCACGGCGATCAGCACACCGATCGGCACGTTGACGAAGAGCACCCAGCGCCAGTCGAGCCACTCGGTGAGCATGCCGCCCGCCAGCAGGCCGATGGCGCCGCCACCTGCGGACACGGCGGCGAAGACGCCGAAGGCCCGGTTGCGTTCCGGCCCCTCTGGGAAGGTGGTGGTGATAAGGGCCAGCGACGTGGGCGACGCGATCGCGCCTCCCATGCCCTGCAGGACGCGCGCCGCGAGGAGCTGCCAGGGTTCCTGGGCGAAGCCGCCGAGCAGCGAGGCGAAGGTGAAGAGCAGGATGCCGGTCATGAAGACGCGGCGCCTGCCGAGGATGTCACCGGCTCGGCCGCCGAGCAGGAGCAGGCCGCCGAAGGTGAGCGTGTAGGCGCTGACGACCCAGGTGAGGTCGGTGGTGCTGAAGTCGAGCGCGTTCTGAATGTGCGGGAGCGCGATGTTCACAATCGTCGCGTCGAGTACGACCATGAGTTGGCAGGCCGCTATGACGGCGAGTGCGATGCCGGGATGCCCCTCCCGGCGGGCCGCTCCCGGCTTCTGGTCTTTGATCAGAGAAGAGGTTGTCACTATGTGTCCCCCACGATGACTTAGTGAACGCTCGCGTTCACTGTTGCTTCAACGTTAGTGACCCGGAGACAGTGAACGCAACCGTTCACTTGTCGTGTCGTCGCGCGTCCGGTCCCCCGTCGTGGCCGCGCGAGGCGTGCTTCATCCCCGAATACCCGTTTTCACCGCTTTCTGGAGACCCCCGACATGGTTCCTTCGCACTGGGCGGCCGCCTCCGCCCAGACGCCCTCCCGCCGGCGTGGCGCGGTCCTGGAACGCGCGATCCTCGAGGCCGCGCTGGACCAACTCGGCACCGTCGGCTGGAACGGCCTGACGATGGAGGGAGTGGCCGCGGGCGCACAGACCGGCAAGGCGGCCGTCTACCGGCGCTGGCCGTCCAAGGAAGACCTCGTCGCGGATGCGCTGCGGTCCGGGCTGCCGGACTTCGACACCGTTCCCGACCTCGGAAGCGTGCGCGAGGATCTGCTGGAGCTCTGCCGCAGGGCGCGCGACGCGATGTACAGCCGCCCCGGATTCGCTCTGCGTTCCGTCATTCACGAATGCGACACCAGGCAGGCGGAGCGCTTCCATGCCGTGATCATCAAGGGGGTGGTCGAGCCGACCCTCAAGGTGCTGTGTGAGGTCATCAACCGCGGAATGGAGCGGGGAGAGGTCCGGCACGACGCGGCCAACGGATACGTCTTCGACGCCATCCCGGCGATGATGATGTATCGATCGAAGATTTGTGCAAGTGAATGGACGGACCGCGAGCTGGAGGAAATGATCGACCAGCTGATGGTCCCGCTATTGCGGCCCGACGGCCCCTGACCCCGGCCGACGAGGAGACCGGCCCCGTTCGGGCAACCGGGGTGTCGCCGGGGGATCGCAGCGGCGTACGCTAGGTGCGCCATGCCGTACGAACCACCTACTCACACCGTCGAGCGCTCTCTTCGCGCCACGACCGGAGCGAAGATCATTGCCGGTGTCGACGAGGTGGGGCGCGGCGCGTGGGCCGGCCCGGTCACCGTCTGTGCGGCGATCACCGGACTGCGCCGACCCCCGGTCGGCCTGACCGACTCCAAGCTGCTCACCATCAAGCGACGCACCGAACTCGCCGTGGAGTTGCGGACCTGGGTCACGTCCTACGCCCTGGGGCACGCCTCACCGGAGGAGATCGACGCGCTGGGCATGACCGCCGCGCTGCGCCTGGCGGCGGGGCGTGCCCTGGAGACCCTGCCGGTCCGTCCCGACGCCGTCATCCTCGACGGCAAGCACGACTACCTCGGCGCCCCGTGGCGGGTTCGTACGGTGATCAAGGGCGATCAGTCCTGCGTCGCCGTCGCGGCGGCCTCGGTGCTCGCCAAGGTCCAGCGCGACAAAATGATGGCCGAACTGGGTGTCGACCATGCAGACTTCGGTTTTGCGGACAACGCCGGGTATCCGTCGCCCGTGCACAAGGCCGCACTGGCGGAGCGGGGCCCCACCCCGCACCACCGGTTGTCGTGGGCGTATCTTGATGCGCTGCCCCAGTGGCGGCACCTCAAGAAGGTCCGCAGTTGGGTGGACGGAAGCGTTCCGGAAATCGAGGGTCAGCTCGGATTCGATTTCTGACGGTTCCGCTCGCAGGCATGTGCCACCCGCCGACGCGAGCCGCACCAACGTTTGATAGATATCAGCTCATGCCTCTCATTCCCGAGGAGCCTCAGATTCACGAGAAGGCCCAGGGTCCCCGCGCCACTCCGGCCAGTGGCCGCACCGCGCCGACCCCCCGCCCCGTACCCGGCCCCCGTCCCGCGGCTCCGCCGCGCCCCGGCCGTCCCGGCCCGGTGCGGCCGGCACCGCCGGCGCAACGCGTGTCGCGCGACACGGTCGCGGCCCAACCCGGACCCTCGGGTCCGGCCACCCCGGCGGCCGCCCCGGCCGCCCCAGCCGCCCCGCAGATCCAGTTGATCCCGGCCACGCCGGACGGCGCGCTCGACGCCGCCGAAGAGGCCGTGGACCTGCTGCTGGACTCGGGCCGTACCCCCGGCGACGTGCTGGTGATCACCACCGGCGAAGTCCACCCGTGGGCGGCCCACGAACTGTCCTTCGGCGATGCCGCCTACTGGGCGCAGCACGACGCGGGCGACGACGTCTTCTACGCCGACGCCGCCGTCGCGGACCGTGCCGCGTCGCGGGCCGTGGTCGTGGTCGCGCTCAACGGCGGCCCAGAGGCCGCCGCCGTCACCGCCCTGACCGTGGCCCACTCGCGGGCCGGCGCCCTGCTGATCGTCTGCGGCGATCCGCAGCGGATCAACTCGGTGCTGGGCGCGGGCGTCTGACTCCGTTCCGCCGAGTGCGGCGGACGCCGGTGTGACCCCGGGGCGCTGTCCGGAACCCCCCCGTACGGAGGCGGTTCCGGCGTGCCCGGGTACCCGACGACATCCGGCGCCGTAGCGGATCGGTCGGGTCACGGGCGAGTCGGGTCGCCCCTCGGGCAGGTCCGCTGTGGCCCCCGAGCCCGGACTTCCGGGGTGCTCAGCGGGCCGCGGCGCGGCGCAGCACGTCCGAGGCGACGCCGCCGGTGCGTGGTGGCGGGGGCGGGGCTTCCGCCGTGGCGAAGGGCTCCGGCGCCGACGCCGCGTTGGGCCGACGCCCGCCGCGGCCCTCGCCGAGGACCTGCCAGCCGTCCCGGGTCAGCGTGATGTACGCGCCGCAGCGCAGCCCGTGCAGTGTGCAGGCGTCCCGCAGCCCCCACATCCACGCGCCGTCCTCCTGCGTCCAACGCGCGTCGCCCTCACGGCAGTAGAGCAGCACGGCGGTGCGCACGGGAGTGCGGCGCCGCAGGTCGTGCGGAATGACCCGGCGCAGCTGGGAGAGCAGTGCGTTGCGGAACATCCAGCCGTCGGCGGGGGAGCGGCGGCTGGTGAACGAGGCGCTGGCGCGCAGTCGTTCGTCCGGGTCGAGTACGGCCACGACCGCCGTCGCCGGTTCGGGGCGGTGCCGCGCGTGCAGTCCGGAGACGACCTCGCGAGGATTGCGCAGCAGCGGGATCCCGGCGGCGGCCCACTCCGCCGGTTCGAGCATGCGAGTGGCGGAAGCGGCGGACGACGAAAGCGAGGCCGCCGAGGACGGAGCGAATCCGAAGGTCACGTTCCTCCCTTCGGCTACGCGCCCATACTGCGGGCAGGGTCGGATTCGGGGAGCGCGCACCGCAGCGAAGCCCTGCCGGGTCACGGAGGGGCCGTGCGGGGAGCGGACTTCAATTCTTCCTGTCGAACTGGGATGCGGCAACGAGCAATTGAGCCCGAGGACCCATATCGGCTGATGTGCGTCCTATATCCCTACCCGGAGTGTCTCCGGACGACGCATGGGGCACGGCACGCGTCGCGGTCCGTTCCGGATTCGCCGATTGTCAGTGCCATCGGGTTGCATGGGGGCATGGACCACGTGGAACTCCGTACCGAAGCCGACACCGTCCTCGCCGAGCTCGTCGGTGACCGTGCGGGCTCGGCACGGCTGCGGGAGGATCAGTGGCAGGCGGTGGCGGCCCTGGTGGAGGAGCACCGGCGCGCTCTGGTGGTGCAGCGCACCGGCTGGGGCAAGTCGGCCGTGTACTTCGTCGCCACCGCCCTGCTGCGCCGGCGTGGCGCGGGGCCCACGGTGATCATCTCCCCGCTGCTGGCGCTGATGCGCAACCAGGTCGAGGCGGCCGCGCGGGCCGGGATCCGGGCGCGCACGATCAACTCGGCCAACCCGGAGGACTGGGACACGATCCACGGGGAGGTCGAGCGGGGTGAGACCGACGTCCTCCTGGTGAGCCCGGAGCGCCTCAATTCCGTGGACTTCCGCGATCAGGTGCTGCCGAGGCTCGCCGCCACCACCGGTCTGCTCGTGGTGGACGAGGCGCACTGCATCTCCGACTGGGGCCACGACTTCCGCCCCGACTACCGCCGACTGCGCACGATGCTGGCCGAGCTGCCGGCCGGGGTGCCCGTGCTGGCCACCACCGCGACCGCCAACGCGCGGGTCACGGCCGACGTGGCGGAGCAGTTGGGCACGGGAGCCGGGGACGCCTTGGTGCTGCGGGGGCCGCTCGACCGGGAGAGCCTCCGGTTGGGCGTGCTCGAGCTGCCGGACGCGGCGCACCGGCTGGCGTGGCTGGGGGAGCGGCTGGGAGATCTGCCCGGGTCCGGGATCATCTACACGCTGACGGTGGCGGCGGCGGAGGAGGTCGCGGCGTTCCTGCGCCAGCGGGGGTACCCGGTGGCCTCCTACACGGGCAAGACGGAGAACGCCGACCGGTTGCAGGCGGAGGAGGACCTGCTGGCGAACCGGGTGAAGGCGCTCGTGGCGACCTCGGCGCTGGGCATGGGCTTCGACAAGCCCGACCTGGGGTTCGTCGTGCACCTGGGGTCGCCTTCGTCCCCCATCGCCTACTACCAGCAGGTGGGACGTGCGGGGCGTGGGGTGGACCACGCGGACGTCCTGTTGCTGCCGGGGCGGGAGGACGAGGCGATCTGGGCGTACTTCGCCTCGGTGGGCTTCCCGCCGGAGGAGCAGGTCCGGCGCACGCTGGCGGTGCTGGAGGAGGCCGGGCGGCCGATGTCGCTCCCGGCGCTCGAGCCGCTGGTGGACCTCCGCCGTTCGCGGCTGGAGACGATGCTCAAGGTCCTGGACGTGGACGGCGCGGTCAAGCGGGTCAAGGGCGGCTGGACCGCCACGGGGCAGGCGTGGGCCTACGACGCGGAGCGGTACGCGTGGGTGGCCCGACAGCGGCAGGCGGAGCAGCAGGCCATGCGGGACTACGTGGCGACCACGGGGTGCCGGATGGAGTTCCTGCAGCGGCAGCTCGACGACGAGAAGGCGGCCCCCTGCGGTCGGTGCGACACCTGCGCCGGACCCTGGCTCGACCCGGCCGTCTCCTCCGCGGCCCTCGCGGCGGCGACGGGCGAGCTGGACCGTCCGGGCGTGGAGGTCGAGCCGCGCAAGATGTGGCCGACCGGGCTCGCCGCGGTGGGGATGGACCTCAAGGGCCGCATTCCCGCGGGTCAGCAGGCCCTCACCGGGCGGGCGCTGGGGAGGCTGTCGGACATCGGCTGGGGCAACCGTCTGCGGCCGCTCCTGTCGGCGCAGGCGGCGGACGCCCCGGTCCCGGACGACGTGCTGCGCGCCGTCGTGACGGTGCTGGCCGACTGGGCCCGCTCACCGGGCGGCTGGGCCACCGGCTCCCCCGACGCGGTGGCGCGGCCCGTGGGTGTCGTCGCCATGCCCTCCCGCACCCGCCCCCAGCTGGTCGCCTCACTGGCCGAGGGAGTGGCGCGGGTCGGCAGGCTCCCGCTGCTGGGCAGCCTCGCCCACACCCCGCACGCCGACGAGTACGCCGCCCACCGCAGCAACTCGGCCCAGCGGCTGCGCGCCCTCGCCGAGTCGTTCACCGTGCCCGGCGAACTCGCCACCGCCCTGGCCGGTACTACCGGCCCGGTCCTGCTCGTCGACGACTACAGCGACACCGGCTGGACCCTGGCCGTGGGCGCACGCCTCCTGCGCCAGGCCGGTGCCGACGAGGTGCTCCCGCTCGTCCTGGCCCTGGCCGGTTAGGGGTTCCGGTCCTCGGAGCCGGTCCGGGACCGCACAAGGTGACGTGTCCCTGCGGACAGTTATCCACAGGCCAAAGCGGAGCCTCCCGATCCGCGAGATCGTCGAGTCATGACGAACCACAGCGAAACGACTGGATCCTCCGAGAACGGTGACATCTCGCAGGCCGCACAGCCGGGTCGGACGCACCGCGCCCCGCACGAGGGCCCCGGAGACGAACGCCAGGTCACCCTGCGCACCCCCGCCGAACTCGCCGACGCCCTGCCCTACCTGCTCGGATACCGCCCCGAGGACAGCATCGTCCTGGCCGCCCTGCGCGACAGGGACGGGCGGGGCCGGTTCGGCGGCCGCGCACGGCTCGGCATCCCGGCGAGCCCGGACGACTGGGCGGGCGCGGCCGGGCAACTGGTCCACGGTCTGGTGACCGGAAGCGAGCGGCGCGGGGTGCGGCCCGAGCAGATGGTCGCCTACCTCTGCCAGGAACCGGGCCGGGGCGAGACCGGCAGGGACGTGATGGAGCGACTGCGACCGCTGGCCCAGAAGCTGCGCGTCGAGTGCGGCGCCCTGGACATTCCCGTCGTCGAAGCACTGTGCATCTCGGACGGACGCTTCTGGTCGTACTGCTGCGACGAAGCGGCCTGCTGCCCGGCCGAGGGCCTCCCCATGGGACTGCCGGGCACGTCCGTGCTGGCCGCCGCGGCCACCTACGCCGGTATCCAGGTGCGCGGCTCGCTCAGTGAGCTGCGGGCCAGGATGCTGCCCAGGGAGGACGCGGTGGCGGTCGAGCAGACGGCGGCCCTCGACGCGGCCGCCGCGGTGCTGGTCTCCCGGATCCTCGACGCCGACGGCCGCGCGGAGGTGGCCGAGGAGACGCTGGAGGCGGCGGAGCGGCTCATGCGACGCCTCACCGAGGCCCCGCCCGTGTCCGGCGTGCCGGCCGAGGACCTGCGTGACGACCAGCTGCTGGGGCACGACGAGGCGGCGGCGTTGATCCTGGGACTCCAGGACCGTACGACACGCGACCGCGCGGCCGCATGGATGGAGGGCGACGAGGCGGCCCCCGCGATGCGCCTCTGGCGGGCCCTGGCCCGGCGCTGCGTCGGGCCGTACGGCGAGCACGCGGCCGCGCCCCTCACCCTCGCGGGCTGGGTCGCATGGTCCACCGGTGACGAACTGGAGGCTCGGGAGGCGCTGGCCATGGCCCTCGGCGCGGATCCCGACTACCTCTTCGCCCGACTCCTGCACCAGGCGTGCAACGAGGGTCTCGACCCCGAGTCGATCCGCCGCTGCCTGCGCGAGGGCAGGGAAGGCGGCGAGGGCGCGGGAGCCGCCACCGCGGACGACGACGCACACGGCGGTCCGTCCGGGGCGCGGGAGCCCGTCCGGTCCTCGGCGGCCTCACCGCCCGGCGGTCGGCGTCGCAACCGCTCCCTCTCCCCGCCGCCCCATGCCGTCCGCCGCCGCCCGCCTCGGGAACGCCGGTCACAGGCCGGAAGGCGGCTCGCCCGGACGGGGCGGGTACGGCGGGGCGCGGAAGCCAAGACAACGGCGAGTGCCCCTGACACGGGTGGCCGCGGCCTCGGGGACCTGCGCGGGTGCCGCGGGTCGCCCTGCTCGCCGGCGTCGTGGTCCTGAGCTGGTGCGACGCGTCCTCGCGCAGCGCGCGGGAACGGGCGGTGAGGCGCAGGCCGGAAGGAAGTGGATCAGTACCCGAAGCGGTTGGCGCAGGGAGTGTTTATCGTCAGGCAGACGACTATGATCGCCGCATGCCCTACGACCCGTCAGCCTTTCCGCCCTTCGCCGTCACTGTGGACCTGGTCGTGCTGACCGTGCGTCGTCACTCCCTGTGCGCGCTGGCGGTGCGCCGGGGGGAGCCTCCGTTCCAGGGCCGGTGGGCCCTGCCCGGCGGGTTCGTACGGGCGGACGAGGACCTGGCGCAGGCGGCGGCGCGGGAGCTGGCCGAGGAGACCGGGCTGTGCGTCCACGACCCGGCCGCGCCCAACCAGGACCACGGCGCCCACCTGGAGCAGCTCGCGACCTACGGTGACCCCGAGCGCGATCCCCGCATGCGGGTGGTCAGCGTCGCCCACCTCGCACTCGCCCCCGACCTGCCCGCACCGCGAGCGGGCGGCGACGCCAGCAACGCCCGCTGGGCACCGGTCGAGGAACTGCTGGAACAGAGCGGCTACGGCCGGGCCGGCGAGGCGGTGGCGCCGCTCGCCTTCGACCACGCCCGGATCCTGGCGGACGGGGTGGAGCGGGCCCGCTCCAAGATCGAGTACTCGTCACTGGCCACCGCCTTCTGCCCGCCCGAGTTCACCGTGGGCGAGTTGCGCCGTGTCTACGAGGCGGTGTGGAGCGTGGCGCTCGACCCGCGCAACTTCCACCGCAAGGTGACGGGCACTCCGGGCTTCCTCGTCCCCACCGGCGGTACGACCACCCGCCAGGGCGGCCGTCCCGCTCAGCTCTTCCGCGCGGGCGGCGCGACCCTCCTCAACCCCCCGATGCTCCGCCCCGAGGTGTGACGCCGGGCCCGCACGATGCCCGAAAAACCGGATATCACACGCTATTCTGCTACAGGTGATCCAGGCCTTCGGACTGACCAGCAACCCTCGCAAGGAGCTTCCGCCCGCCGTCGACGACGTCTCGTTCGAGGCGCGGGCGGGCCGCGTCACCGCATTGCTCGGAGCATCGGGCGCCGGCAAGACGACGGCACTCAGACTCATGCTCGGGCTCCAACAGGGCCGCGGTCTCACCTACTTCAGAGGCCGCCCCCTGCACCGCATCGCCCACCCCTCGCGCGAGGTGGGCGTGCTGCTGGGGGACGTTCCGGGCCACCCCGCCCGTACGGTGCGCGGCCATCTCCGCATGCTGTGCGCGGCGGCGGGCGTGCCCGTCAGCCGGGCGGACGAGGTCCTGGAGTCGGCCGGTCTCCAGAACCTGCGCGACGAACGCCTCGGCACCCTCTCCCGCGGCATGGACCGACGCCTCGGACTGGCCTGCGCGCTGGTCCCCGACCCGCACACCCTGGTCCTCGACGACCCCGCCGGCGCACTCTCCGCCCAGGATGCCCGACGGTTGCACGGCGCACTGCGTGCCCACGCCGCCCAGGGCGGCACGGTCCTGTTCAGCACGGCGGACCCCAAGGAGGCCGCGCGCAGTGCCGACCACGTCGTCACGCTGGAGCGGGGCAGGGTCGTCGCCGACCAGGAGGCGGCGGAGTTCTCCCGTACCCGGCTGCGACCCCGTGTCGCCGTACGCAGCCCGTACGCCGCCCGCCTCGCCGCCCTGGTGACGAAGGAGGCCCGCACGGCACGCCGTTCCGTCGAGGTGGTCCGCGAGGGCGGCAACCGGCTCGCGGTCTACGGCAGTACGTGCGCCGACATCGGTGAGACGGCTTTCCGGCACGGGATCCTCGTACACCAACTGGCCGACGAGGTAGGTGACATGGGCCCCGGGGCCGGTGGGATCCCGGCAGCCCGGCAGCAGGAGCGACGGGCGGCGGACGCCGATCGTGCGCAGGACGCCGAGACGTCCGGCACGCCGCGCCCGTCACCCGCCACGGAGGAAGACGCAGCCGCGGACACGGCCGGAGACCCTGACGGCTCCGCACCCGGTACCGTCCTGCACAGAGCCCCTGGCCCCCGCCAAGCCCTCGCCCCCGGCGACCGCCCCGGACCTCCCGGACCCTCCGGACCTCCCGGACCCCCCGGACCCTCCGGACCCCCCGGACCCCCGGGATCCCCCGGGCCCTCCGCACCCGACGCCGCCCCGCCCCGCGCCCCGCGCCACTCCAGCAGCCTGATCCCCGGCAGCGCGACGGCCCGGGATACGGACGCCACGCTTCCGCCCCCCATCTCCGTCCGCTCCGCCCCCAGCCCCCTCCGTCCGCTGCGCTACGAACTCCGTCGTGCGGCGGGGGTTCGTACCGGGTTCGTCACCGGTGCGGTCGTGCTCCTCGTGTCCGCCGTCACCGCCGTGATCCTGGCCCGTGTCGGACACACCCCGCAGCCGCGGCTCCTGGCCGCGTGGCCGCGGGAGCTCCCGCTGCCGCCCGCCGCACTCGGCGCGGGGCTGCTCGGCGCCCTCGCCTTCGGCGACGAGTTCCGCCATCCCGCCCTGGCGGCGGACCGCGGCACCGTGCCCCGCCGCATGGGCCTGCTGACCGCCAAACTCCTCGTCTCCGCCGCGACCGCACTGCTGCTGGCCGCCCTGACGGTGGGGTGCGACGCCGAGCTGCTCCGTCTCTTCTACGGCCCGGAGCTCGCGGAGGTCCCCGCCGACTGGCCCGCGCTGAGCGCCGGTTGGCTCGGACTCGTCGTCGGGTGCGCCTGGTCCGGAGTGCTCGCCGCGGGTGTCTTCCGGTCCACCACCGCCGGGCTGGCGGCAGTGGTCGCCGTCCCGGTCGTCGTCGTACCGCTCGTACAGAAGGTCTGGACGGGCCCGTCCGTGCGGACGGCTGCCGGGTTCCCGATGCGGGTGCGCGAAGTCCTGCTGACCCAGTGGCCGTTCGGCGGGGAGCGGTATGTGGCCGAGATCCTGCGCCTGATCGCCCAACCGGTGAGCGGCGCAATGACGTTGTCGCTGACCGCTCTGCTCTGCGCCTATCTGCTCACGACCTTGCGCAGCAGGGTTTGACGCCCTTGTCCCACCCTTCCGTTCCGACCGTGTGCGCAACTCCCCGGGGAAAGCCCATTTCTTTCCGATAAGGCGTCAATTGCGACGGGGTGAGCGATCACCCTTTCGTGTGCTTTTCACCAAAGACCTCAAGGGAGTTGGGATCAGCGCCGACAAAGGATGCGTGAGTACCCTTGCGCACACCATGATGACCGCCGCCCGTTCCGCCGACTCCGGCCTCGCGAACCCGGGCGAACTCGACCGCTACCCGTACGCGGAGACGCCTTCCGTCGACCGCGTCGGGGCGCCCTCCTGGGAAGGGGTGGAGCCCGAGCTGGGCCGCGTGGGCCGGCGCACCGCGGGCAACCGTGGCCGCGGACTGCACGGGCAACTCGTCCAGCAGCTTGGCCAGATGATCGTTTCGGGCGACCTGGGCGCCGACCGCCCGCTGGTGCCCGAGGAGATCGGGCAGCGTTTCGAGGTCTCCCGCACCGTGGTACGGGAGTCCCTTCGCGTGCTGGAGGCGAAGGGGCTGGTCAGCGCCCGTCCCAACGTCGGCACCCGGGTGCGCCCCGTCAGTGACTGGAACCTCCTGGATCCGGACATCATCGAATGGCGTGCCTTCGGCCCGCAGCGCGACGACCAGCGTCGCGAGCTGAGCGAGCTGCGCTGGACGATCGAGCCGCTGGCCGCGCGCCTGGCCGCCGGGCACGGGCGTGAGGACGTCCAGCAGCGGCTCTCCGACATGGTCGGGATCATGGGCCACGCCATGGGGCAGGGCGACGCGCTCACCTTCTCGCGCGCGGACGCCGAGTTCCACAGCCTGCTGATCCAGGTCGCGGGCAACCGGATGCTGGACCATCTCTCCGGGATCGTCTCCGCGGCACTCCATGTCTCCGGCGGCCCGGTCACGGGCTGTGACCGGCCGAACGACGTGTCGCTCGCGCAGCACGGCAGGATCGTCGACGCCCTCGCCACCGGCGACGGCGCGGCGGCCGAGGCGGCCATGCGTCAGGTTCTGACCGTCCACCCCGAGGTGGAACGCGTGGTGCCCGCCCCTCGCGAGCACTGACCGCTTCCGCCGAACGGCGCGGTCCGGACACGCCAAACCCCTCCTGTGGCAGTGGCCGGCCGCCGCCGTCACCGTCGGACCCCGCGGAACCGCTGATGGTTCCGCGGGGTCCGACGGTCTGATGAAAGACTGAGCCTTCCCGGTGTGGCCGGAACGCATGAGTCGATGACCTTGTTCATCCACATCTGACCGGTTTTGATCGCTTATGGGGTGTGACTCGGGCCACGCGGATTGGGCGTAACGCTCTTGGGAACAACACGATGACCTAAGAGGTGACAGCCGCGGAGGAATACGGACGCCGTTCACGGCGCTGTGCATCTCCCCGGCCCGCCCGCACCGTCGGCCCATCCCAAGCCGGTGGTCGGCCCCTGTCCGCCGTGGACGGGGCTGGAAGCCGTTTTTCAACGTTCCGAGAGGTTGTTCGTGTCGGCCAGCACATCCCGTACGCTCCCGCCGGAGATCGCCGAGTCCGTCTCTGTCATGGCGCTCATCGAGCGGGGAAAGGCTGAGGGGCAGATCGCCGGCGATGACGTGCGTCGGGCCTTCGAAGCTGACCAGATTCCGGCCACTCAGTGGAAGAACGTACTGCGCAGCCTCAACCAGATCCTCGAGGAAGAGGGTGTGACGCTGATGGTCAGTGCCGCAGAGCCCAAGCGCACCCGAAAGAGCGTCGCAGCGAAGAGTCCCGCCAAGCGCACCGCCACGAAGGCGGTCGCGGCCAAGACGGTGACCAGCAGGAAGGCGGCCGCTCCCGCCGCCCCGGCGGCGCCCGCCGCCGAGCCCGCCATCGACGAAGAGGCGCCCGCCAAGAAGGCGGCGGCCAAGAAGACGACCGCCAAGAAGGCGACGGCGAAGAAGACGACCGCCAAGAAGGCGGCGGCGAAGAAGACGACCGCCAAGAAGGAAGACGGCGAGCTTCTCGAGGACGAGGCGACCGAGGAGCCGAAGGCCGCGACGGAGGAGCCCGAGGGCACCGAGAACGCGGGCTTCGTGCTGTCCGACGAGGACGAGGACGACGCTCCGGCCCAGCAGGTCGCCGCGGCCGGCGCCACCGCCGACCCGGTCAAGGACTACCTCAAGCAGATCGGCAAGGTCCCGCTGCTCAACGCCGAGCAGGAGGTCGAACTCGCCAAGCGCATCGAGGCCGGTCTGTTCGCCGAGGACAAGCTGGCGAACTCCGACAAGCTCGCGCCCAAGCTCAAGCGCGAACTGGAGATCATCGCCGAGGACGGCCGCCGCGCCAAGAACCACCTGCTGGAGGCCAACCTCCGCCTGGTGGTCTCCCTGGCCAAGCGCTACACCGGCCGCGGCATGCTCTTCCTGGACCTCATCCAGGAGGGCAACCTCGGTCTGATCCGCGCCGTGGAGAAGTTCGACTACACCAAGGGCTACAAGTTCTCCACGTACGCCACCTGGTGGATCCGCCAGGCGATCACCCGCGCGATGGCCGACCAGGCCCGCACCATCCGTATCCCGGTGCACATGGTCGAGGTCATCAACAAGCTCGCGCGCGTGCAGCGCCAGATGCTCCAGGACCTGGGCCGCGAGCCCACCCCGGAGGAGCTGGCCAAGGAGCTCGACATGACCCCGGAGAAGGTCATCGAGGTCCAGAAGTACGGCCGCGAGCCCATCTCGCTGCACACCCCGCTGGGCGAGGACGGCGACAGCGAGTTCGGTGACCTGATCGAGGACTCCGAGGCGGTCGTCCCGGCCGACGCGGTCAGCTTCACCCTCCTGCAGGAGCAGCTGCACTCCGTGCTCGACACCCTGTCCGAGCGCGAGGCGGGCGTCGTCTCCATGCGCTTCGGTCTCACCGACGGTCAGCCGAAGACCCTCGACGAGATCGGCAAGGTGTACGGCGTCACGCGTGAGCGCATCCGCCAGATCGAGTCGAAGACCATGTCGAAGCTGCGGCACCCGTCGCGCTCCCAGGTGCTGCGCGACTACCTCGACTAGGTCGCGGCAGGCAGTACGAGCGGACGGTACGACAAGCCGGTACGAGTGACGGAGGCCCGGTCCCGCCTGGTGCGGACCGGGCCTTCGCGCTGGGCAGCGGGTGCGCGACACGGCGTACTGGATCACTCTGGGTGTCTCATGACCACCTAGGAGTGAGGAGCCCGCATGCGTCGTCTCTTTGCCCGGACACTGGCCCGGCCGCTGGTGCTGGCGGCCGCGGCGACCGCGATACCGCTGGGGTCCGCCGCCCCCGCGGCCGCCGACAGCATCGTCGTCGGAGGATTCCCGGTCGAAGTGTCCGACAGCCCGTGGACCGTCGCCCTGTCCAGCCGTGACCGGTTCGGGGGTACGCGGGCGGGGCAGTTCTGCGGGGGAGTGGCCGTCGGCCGGACCACCGTGCTCACGGCGGCCCACTGCCTGGGGGAGGGGGTGCTCGGGTCGCCACCGGAGCAGGTGGACGACCTGAAGGTCATCGCCGGCCGGACCGACCTGCTGTCGGACCAGGGACAGGAGATCCGCGTCCGCTCCGTGTGGGTGAATCCGGAGCACGACGACGGGAGCAACGCCGGCGACTTCGCGGTGCTCACCCTCTCCGAAGCGCTGCCCGCCGGCTCCGTCATAGGGATGGCCGCGGAAGGCGACCCCGCCTACACACCGGACACGGGTGCCCTCGTCTACGGCTGGGGGGACACCTCCGGCGCGGGCGACTACGCGAACGGCCTGCACGCGACCCGGGTGCGCGTGCTCCCCGACGCGTCCTGCGAGCGGGCGTATCCGGGGAGCGACGACGGGCGGTACCTCCCGAGCACCATGCTCTGCGCCGGGGAGGAGGCCGGTGGCCGCGACGCCTGTCAGGGGGACAGCGGAGGACCACTGGTCGGCCAGGGGAGGCTCATCGGCCTGGTGTCCTGGGGGAGCGGCTGCGGGCGCCCGGGCAGTCCCGGGGTGTACACGCGGGTCTCCTCGATACTGCGGACGCTGGGCTGGGACGGCACGGCCGTGCGGCAGCGCGGGGGCGTCTGACGGCCGCTGAGAGCCTTCAGAGTACGAGCACGGGCGGCCGCCTCCGGAATCCGGAGGCGGCCGCCCGTTCATCGGCCTGTGCCGATTCGGCTCGTCGTCGGGCGCGTCGAGTCAGCGCTCTTCCTCGGCGGAAGATGCCGGAACGGCCGTCAGCCGCTCCGTCTCGTCCTGTATCTCAGCGGCGATCTTCTTGAGTTCCGGCTCGAACTTGCGACCGTGGTGGGCGCAGAAGAGCAGTTCTCCGCCGCTCAGCAGGACGACGCGCAGATATGCCTGGGCGCCGCAGCGGTCGCAGCGATCGGCGGCCGTCAGCGGGCTTGCGGAAGTCAGAACAGTAGTCACGTCGCCTCTTCTCTAGCTCGACGAGCTGTCGTACCAGGGTCAACATCCAACCAGCCCCAAAACGTTCCCGCTCGTGGCTTTTCCTCGAAAAAACTTTCCGAGGGGCCGGCTGTTGCCGATTGGCGGCGAATGTGCCGTATTGCGTGTCTCTGTGTCGTACGGGTTCGCGCGGTCGGTCAGGGTCGGTCCCGCCGGCTGGGTTGCCGGTTTGTTCATGAGGACGTGCCCGGAGCCTAAATGGTTCATGCCTCGAAGGGAACGTGATGTGTACTTCACCCCATCGAGGGATCGAACAGGCATGCGACCCTGGACTAGGGTGAGTGCGTGACGAGGGTGGCGTTACAGCGGCTCTACCAGGGCTCGGTACCCTCTGACCGGTGAACCGAGCCACGCCCTTACCCAGCGGGGCCCCATCTGAAATTCAGCGAGGAGCGAACCGCGTGACCGCCGAGACATCCGTGCCGTCCACTGCGCTGCTGGCAGGAGCAGACCGGGACGGGTCCAACTACACCGCGCGGCACCTGCTCGTCCTCGAGGGGCTCGAGGCCGTGCGCAAGCGTCCGGGCATGTACATCGGATCCACCGACAGCCGCGGTCTGATGCACTGCCTGTGGGAGATCATCGACAACTCCGTCGACGAGGCCCTGGGTGGTTACTGCGACCACATCGAGGTGATCCTCCACGACGACGCCTCGGTGGAGGTCCGGGACAACGGCCGGGGCATCCCGGTCGACGTCGAGCCCAAGACCGGCCTGTCCGGCGTCGAGGTCGTCATGACCAAGCTGCACGCCGGCGGCAAGTTCGGCGGTGGCGCCTACGCCGCCTCCGGCGGTCTGCACGGTGTCGGCGCCTCCGTGGTGAACGCCCTGTCCGCCCGCCTGGACATCGAGGTCGACCTCGGCGGGCACACCCACGCCATCAGTTTCCGCCGCGGCGTCCCGGGCGCCTTCGCGGGAGCGGGCCCGGACGCCAAGTTCGACGCCGGGAGCGGGCTGCGCAAGACCAAGAAGATCCCCAAAAGCCGCCGAGGCACGCGCGTGCGGTACTGGGCGGACCGGCAGATCTTCCTCAGGGACGCGAAGCTCTCCCTGGACACCCTGCACCAGCGGGCCCGCCAGACCGCGTTCCTGGTGCCCGGGCTGACCATCGTCGTGCGGGACGAGTTCGGTCTCGGCGACGGCGGCAGCAAGGGTGAGGAGTCGTTCCGCTTCGACGGCGGCATCAGTGAGTTCTGCGAGTACCTGGCCAGTGACCGGCCCGTCTGCGACACCCTCCGCTTCAGCGGGCAGGGCAGCTTCAAGGAGACGGTCCCCGTGCTGGACGACGACGGGCAGATGACCCCGACGGAGGTCACGCGTGACCTGGGTGTCGACGTCGCGATGCGCTGGGGCACCGGGTACGACACCACGATCAGGTCGTTCGTCAACATCATCGCCACGCCCAAGGGCGGCACCCACGTCGCCGGCTTCGAGCAGGCGGTGGCGAAGACGATGAACGAGGTGCTGCGCACCAAGAAGATGCTGCGCGTCGCCGAGGACGACATCGTCAAGGACGACGCCCTGGAGGGCCTGACGGCGGTCGTCACCGTCCGCCTCGCCGAGCCGCAGTTCGAGGGGCAGACCAAGGAGGTCCTCGGCACCTCGGCGGCCCGCCGGATCGTGAACAACGTGATCACCAAGGAACTGAAGGCGTTCCTGACCTCGACCAAGCGCGACGCCGCCCAGCAGGCGCGCGTGGTCATGGAGAAGGCCGTCGCCGCGGCCCGTACCCGTATCGCCGCGCGCCAGCACAAGGACGCCCAGCGCCGCAAGACGGCCCTGGAGTCGTCGTCGCTGCCCGCGAAGCTCGCGGACTGCCGCAGCGACGACGTCGACCGCAGCGAGCTGTTCATCGTCGAGGGCGACTCCGCGCTGGGCACCGCCAAGCTCGCCCGCAACTCCGAGTTCCAGGCGCTGCTGCCGATCCGGGGCAAGATCCTCAACGTCCAGAAGTCGTCCGTCACGGACATGCTGAAGAACGCCGAGTGCGGGGCGATCATCCAGGTCATAGGGGCGGGCTCGGGCCGTACCTTCGACATCGACGCGGCCCGTTACGGCAAGATCATCATGATGACCGACGCCGATGTGGACGGCTCCCACATCCGCACCCTGCTGCTGACCCTCTTCCACCGCTACATGCGGCCCATGGTCGAGGCCGGCCGGGTGTTCGCCGCGGTGCCGCCGCTGCACCGCATCGAGCTGGTCCAGCCGAAGAAGGGCCAGGACAAGTACGTCTACACGTACTCGGACCGGGAGCTGCGCGACAAGCTCATGGAGTTCCAGAGCAAGAACATCCGGTACAAGGACTCCATCCAGCGCTACAAGGGCCTCGGCGAGATGGACGCCGACCAGCTCGCGGAGACCACCATGGACCCGCGCCGCCGTACCCTGCGCCGGATCAACCTGACCGACCTGGACTCCGCCGAGCAGGTCTTCGACCTGCTGATGGGCAACGACGTCGCACCCCGCAAGGAATTCATCTCCAGCTCGGCGGCAACGCTGGACCGGTCGCGCATCGACGCGTGACCACGCTCAGTCGTCGGACCGGGCCCGGGAGCGACAACCGGGCCCGGTCCGACGTATGTGCGGCCCGCGTCCTACGCCGCCGTCCCGGCGCATCGCCGTCTCCACCCCCGGGTGGAGCGCCGGGCCGGGTGCTGCTCCACCCATGATCCACCCGGGCTCCGATCCCGTGACCTCGTACTTTCCGTAACGTCGAAGGCGTCGGCGGGACCCCCGTCGGCATCACCCTTCTTCCGCTCACGGAGGCATGATGTCCGGGCTCCTCGACGCGTTGGCCGTCACGGCGGTGGTCGGCCTGGTGATCACCCGGCAGTTCCGCGCCAGTCGGATCGACACCGGCCGACGCCGGTGGGTGCTTCCCCTGGCGCTGGCCGTCGTCGCGCTGCGTGAACCGGGCATGATCGACGCCCATCATCAGACGGCCGCCGTGCTCCTGCTCGCCGCCGAGATGATCGTCGGCCTGGTCACCGGGGTCGGCTGGGCCTGGACCACCCGGATATGGGTCGAGGCCGACGGCGGTGTGTGGAGCCGGGGCACCCGGGCGAGCGTCGCGGTGTGGGGCGTCGGCATCGCGCTGCGCGTCGGCCTCTACGGGGTCGGTGCGGCCCTGGGGGTGCGACAGGACAGCTCCGCCCTGCTGCTCGCCCTCGCGGCGACCCTGCTGGTCCGGTCCGGCATCCTGGCCTGGCGCGTTCAGGCCGCCCGTCCTTCCGGAGCCCCGGGTGCCGCGTACCGTGACGCCGTGACCCGGCCTGCCTGGAAGGAGCCCGCGTGACGGAGAACGTCTGGACGAGGTGGCCTTCCAAAGAGGCTCTCCTGCCCGAGAGCGTCTCGCGGCCCCGCCGGCTGCTCGCCCTGGCGGTGCGGCTGCTGGTCTTCGGGATGCTGCTGTGGGGAGCGTTCACCAGCAGCCGTCTGCACGGGTGGGGCTCGCTCGCGGCGGCTGTCGGCCTGGTGGGCGCCGTGTGCGCGGCGTGGGCCTTCTTCCGGACCACACTCGCGCACCGGTTGTGGCCGTCCCTGGCACTCGTCGCCGTGCTGCTCGCCATCGCGGTCGCCGCCCAGTCCGTCGGCTTCGGGGTCCCCGCACTGGTCATCTGGTGCGGCTGCGCCGTGGTGGCCCTGGAGCGGATGCCCATCGCCGCCGCGCTGCCCGTGACCTCGGTCGCGCTGGCCTCCTACGCCGTCGTCAGCGACGACGCATGGCTGACCGCGGTCGCGACGGCGGGCGGACTGGCTCTGGCCGGATACGTCCTGCGCCTCGACGCCGAGGCGCGGGGGAGCGCGCAGCGGCTGCTGGCCCAGGAGCGGGCCGCCCGGGCGGCCGAGGCGGAGTCCGCAGCACTCGCGGAGCGGGCCCGTATCGCCCGGGAGATCCACGACGTGCTGGCGCACAGCCTCTCGGCTCAGATGGTGCACCTGGAGGCGGCCCGGTTGCTGATCGAGCGGGACGCGGACCGGCAGCAGATCCTGGACCGGGTGGTGGCGGCGAGGGGGATGGCCCGCGACGGACTCGCCGAGACGCGGCAGGCGCTGTCCGCGCTGCGGGGCGACCTGACGCCGCTGGAGGACTTCCTGGCTCAGCTCGTCGAAATGGCTGAGGGCTCCGCGGAGGTCACCATTACGGGGGAACGCAGGCCGCTACCGGCCGAGGCGTCACAGGCGGTGCGCAGAGTGGCTCAGGAGGCGCTGACGAACGCCCGCAGGCACGCTCCCGGCGCCGGCGTGCGGGTGCGGCTTGACTACGGTGCCCGCGAAGTGACGCTGGACGTGCGGGACTCGGGAGGCCCGCCCGGCGAAGTCACCGGCGCCGGAGGTGGGTACGGTCTGCTGGGCATGCGGGAGCGTGCCGAGTTGCTGGGCGGCTCGTTGCGGGCAGGTCCGGGCGAGGAAGGGTTCGTGGTGACGTTGAAGGTGCCCGTATGACGCGGGAGGCCGGGGAGACGCCCGCGCGGGTGGTGGTCGCGGACGATCAGACCGTTGTGCGGGAGGGGATCGTGATGCTGCTCGGGCTCCTGCCCGGCGTCGAAGTCGTCGGGGCCGCCGGTGACGGCGAGGAGGCGGTCCGGCTCGTCGCCGAACTCGCGCCGGACGTGGTGCTGATGGACCTGCGCATGCCCAGATGCGACGGGGTGGAGGCCACCCGCCGGATCCGGTCCGAACACCCCGGGACGCAGGTCGTCGTGCTCACGACGTACGCGGACGACGAGTCGGTGTTCCCCGCGTTGCGGGCGGGGGCTCGCGGCTACCTCACCAAGGACGCGGGCGGGGACGAGATCGTCCGGGCGGTGCACGGCGTGCTGTCCGGAGACGCGGGACTGGCGCCGAGCATCCAGCGGCGGCTGCTGGAGCGCCTGTCCGAGTCCGAGCCGCGGCGCGCGGGACCGCCCGAGCCACCCGACGGGCTCACCGCCCGGGAGACCGAGGTGCTGGTTCTCATCGCCGAAGGGCTCAACAACCACCAGATCGCGAGCCGGTTGCAGGTCTCCACGGCGACGGTGAAGACCCATATCAACAACCTGTTCGCCAAGGCGGGCATCAAGGACCGTGCTCAGGCGGTGCGTTACGCCTATGGGAAGGGGCTGGTGCGGCCACCAGCGGGATGAATCACCTGATGGGGTGAAGTGCCTGGGGAAGAAGAGTCGGGGATCTTCCCGTTCTGTCCATCCTTGGGCATGCAGTCAAGCAACGATCGGTCCCGCGGTGCCGGGGGCGGTCCCGAGAGCGCGGCCGACCACCGCGCGGTGCCGGGCAGGGCCTACGTCGAGACGGCCCCCGGCCCGCCGTACGACGGCCCGCCGTACGACGGCCCGCCGTACGACGACCCGTGGTACGACGCGCTCGCCTCCGGCTGGGGCGAGTCGGCCGGCCCCTCAGCTCCCGAGCCGGCGGTGCCGCCGATGCGTCGGGACGCCCCGGCGCAGCAGCCCCGGGCCGCGGCCGACGTGTACCTGGAGGTCCAGCGCAGCGCGGCCTTCCAGGAGGTCCGCAGCCGGTACCGGAGGTTCGTGGTACCGGCCGTCGCCGGCTTCTTCCTCTGGTACGTCGCCTACGTGGTGACCGCCACGTCGGCGCCCTCCCTGATGGCCCGGCCGGTGGCCGGCGCGGTGAACGTGGCGATGGTCGCCGGGCTCGGGCAGTTCCTCACCACGTTCCTGCTCACCTGGGCCTATGCCCGGCACGCCCGGCTGCGCAGGGACCGGGCCGCGCTCGAACTGCGCTGGGACACCCAGGAGCTGACCCGCGGGGCACGGGGCGGTGCGTCGTGACGGGTGACCACCAGACGCTGGCCCTGCTGCTGTTCAGCACGTTCGTCGCCGTCACGCTCGGGATCACCACCTGGGTGGGCCGCCACCGGCAGGGGTCCGCGGAGGAGTTCTACGCGGGAGGCCGCCTCTTCTCACCGATGGAGAATGGTTTTGCCATCTCCGGCGACTACATGTCGGCCGCGTCCTTCCTCGGCATCTCGGGACTCATCGCGCTCTACGGCTACGACGGCATGCTCTACTCGGTGGGCTTCCTGGTGGCGTGGCTCGTGGTCCTGTTCCTCGTCGCCGAACTGGTCCGCAACTGCGGGCGGTTCACCCTCGCCGACGTCGTCGCCGCCCGGATGAGGGAGCGGCCGGTGAGGATCGCGGCGGGGACCTCCTCGGTCACCGTCTCCGTCCTGTACCTGGTGGCGCAGATGGTGGGCGCGGGCAGCCTGGTCGCGCTGCTGCTGGGCGGGACGAGCGAGGCGGCGCGGACGTGGACCGTCATCGGCGTCGGTGCCCTCATGGTGATCTACGTGTCGCTGGGCGGGATGCGCGCCACCACCTGGATCCAGATCGTGAAGGCGGTACTGCTGCTCGGTGGCACCGTGGCGCTGACCACGCTCGTCCTGGTGCGCTTCCACGGCGACGTCGACCGGCTGCTGCGCACGGCGGCCGAGCGCAGCGGCCACGGTGAGGCGTTCCTCGCGCCCGGCCTGGCGTACGGCGGGGACTGGGTCTCCCGCCTCGACTTCATCAGCCTGGGGCTCGCCCTGGTGCTGGGCACGGCCGGGCTGCCGCACATCCTGTCCCGCTTCTACACCGTGCCCACCGCCCGGGCGGCGAGGCGGTCCGTGGTCTGGTCGATCGGTCTCATCGGCGGCTTCTACCTGATGACGATCGTGCTCGGGTTCGGTGCCGCCGCCCTGGTCGGGCCGGACGCCGTACGCGCGTCCAACGCCGCCGGGAACACGGCGGTGCCGCTGCTCGCCCTCGACCTGGGCGGCGGCGCGCAGTCCACCGGCGGGACGGTCCTGTTCGCGGTGGTCGCCGCCGTGGCGTTCGCCACCATCCTCGCGGTGGTGGCCGGCATCACCCTGGCGTCCTCGGCGTCCGTGGCCCACGACCTGTACGCGTCCTTGCGGCGCCGCCACTCCGAGCCGCGCAGCGAGGTCGCCGTGGCGCGGGTCGCCGCCGTCGGTGTCGGCGCCGTCGCGATCGGGCTCGGACTGCTCGCCCGCGACCTCAACGTCGCCTTCCTGGTGGGCCTCGCCTTCGCCGTGGCCGCCTCGGCCAACCTGCCGGTGCTGCTCTACTCGCTGTTCTGGCGCGGCTTCACCACGCGCGGCGCGGTGTGGGCGGTCTACGGCGGTCTGGTGCCGTCGGTGGTGCTCGTGCTGCTGTCCCCGGTGGTCTCCGGCAACCCGCAGTCGCTCTTCCCGGGCCTCGACTTCCAGTACTTCCCGCTGCAGAACCCGGGGCTCGTCTCGATCCCGCTGGGCTTCGTCGCCGGCTGGCTGGGCACGGTCACCTCGCCGGAGGAACCCGACGAGGCCAGGCACGCCGAGACCGAGGTGCGGTCGCTGACCGGGGCGGGGGCCGTGTAGGAACGGCCGATCGGCCACACCGGCCCCCGCGGCCCAGGTGTCCAGCGGTCGTCTCAGGTGCGGGTCGCCCAGGCGTAACGGTGCTCGGGGCGGCCCGCCTCGCCGTACTTGAGGGTCAGGACGGCCCGCCCGGTGCGTTCCAGCAGCTTCAGATAGCGCTGCGCGGTCTGGCGGCTCACGCCGGTCCGTTCGGCGATCTCCAGGGCGGAGAGCGGCCCGTCGGCCTTCAGCAGGCACTGGCGTACCAGCTCGGCGGTGGTGGGGGAGTGGCCCTTGGGCAGCCCGGGTTCGGAGGGTGCCGACAGGGCGCCGAAGATCCGGTCGACCTCGGCCTGTTCCGCCTCGCCGCCCCCGTCGAGGGTGCGGCGCAGTTCGGCGTACGCCTCCAGCTTGGCGCGCAGACCGGCGAAGGCGAACGGTTTCACCAGGTACTGGAGCGCCCCCTGACGCATCGCCGCCTGCACGGTCGACACGTCCCGGGCGGCCGTCACCATGATCACGTCGGTCTGGCGCCCCCGCCGCCGCATCTCCCGGACGACCTCCAGACCGGTCCGGTCGGGCAGGTAGTGGTCCAGCAGGATCAGGTCGAGGCGGGGCAGCCGCTCCACCGCGGCCAGCGCCTCCAGCGCGCTGTGCGCCGCACCGGCGACGTGGAAGCCCGGCACCTTCTCGACGTACGCGGCGTTGACGCGCGCGACCCGCGTGTCGTCGTCCACGACCAGGACCTCGATCATCGGGACTCCTCCTCGGCGGCGGTGGGCGCAGGAGCGGTGAGGGCGGGTTGCGGGGACGGTTCGGTCAGCGCCTCCGGGAGGACGACGACGAACTCCGCGCCGCCGCCGTACGCCTCCCCGACGGTCGCGCTGCCACCCTGCCGTTCGGCCAGGCGACGCACCAGCGACAGTCCGATGCCGCGCCCGCGGTGTGCCGGTGACTCCTTGGTGGACCAGCCCGCGGTGAACACCAGCTCCCGGTGGTCCGCCGGAATCCCGGGACCCGTGTCGCGCACCGTGAGCGTGGCGGCGCGCCCCTCGGCACGGAGTTCGACCTCCACGCGCGCGTGCGGTGTCCCCGCGGCGGCGTCGAGGGCGTTGTCGACCAGGTTGCCGACGATCGTCACGAGCCCCCGGGGATCGACCAGCAGGTCCGGCAGCCGCGTCCGGTCCGAGACCCACAGGGCGACTCCGCGTTCGGCCGCGACGGTGGCCTTGCCGACCAGCAGGGCGGCGAGAAGCGGGTCCTGGATCCGCTCCGTGATCTGTTCCGCGGTGACCCGGTGGTCGCCGACCACCTCGCCGACGAACTCCACGGCGTCGTCGTACATCTCCAGTTCGAGCAGGCCCAGCAGGGTGTGCATGCGGTTGGCGTGCTCGTGGTCCTGCGCGCGCAGCGCGTCGATCAGGCCGCGTGTGGAGTCCAGCTCCCGGCCGAGCTGCTCCAGCTCGGTGCGGTCGCGCAGCGTGGCGACGGCACCGCCGTCGTCGGTGGGCATCCGGTTGGCGACCAGGACCCGCTGGCCGCGCACGGTCAGCAGGTCGGTGCCGGTCACCCGGCCGGCCAGGACGTCGGCCGTGCGCCCCGCCCCGAGGGCCTCGTCGGGCAAGCGGCCGACGGCCTCGCCGCCGAGGCCCAGCAGGCGCTGCGCCTCGTCGTTGAGCAGACGCACCCGGCCGCCGCGGTCGAGCGCGACGACGCCCTCCCGGATGCCGTGCAGCATGGCCTCGCGCTCCGCCAGCAGCCCCGCGATGTCCGAGAAGGCGAGGTCCCGGGTCTGCCGCTGCACCCGGCGCGAGATGATCCAGGACGCCAGGGCGCCGACGGCCAGCGCGCCACCGGCGTACGCGAACAGGCCGGGGATGGCGTGGATCAGCCGCGCCCGGACGCTGTCGTACGCGATGCCCACCGAGACCGCCCCGACGATCTCGCCGTCGCCGTCGCGCAGCGGCACCTTCCCGCGGGCGGAGCGGCCCAGGGTGCCGTTGTCGATCTCCATGACCTCCCGGCCGGACAGGGCCTGGCCGGGGTCGGTGGAGACGACCTGGCCGATCCGCCGCGGGTCGGTGTGCGACCAGCGCACGCCCTCGCGGTCCATCACGACGACGTACTCCGCCTTGGTGGCCTCGCGGACCCGCTCCGCCTCCTGCTGCACCGGGCCGTTCGCCGTCGGCCGGGTGGTCCGCAGATCCCGTACGACCTGCGGCTGCTGCGCGGTGGTCTGCGCGATCGCCAGGGCCCGGCGCATCGCCTGGTCGTCCAGCTGGTCGCCGAGCGGCGCCAGGAACAGCCCGGTCGCGAGCACGGCGACGCCCGCGGCGATCGCCAGCTGCATCAGCAGCACCTGTGAGAACACCCGCCGCGGCAGGCCCAGGCGCAGTCGGCGTATGGGGGGAGTGGAGCTCATGGCCATGACGGTACGTGGGGCCGGTGGCCGGCCGTAGTGGGGTGTGGCGTGTATCTCCCGTGGGTGCGCGTACCTCCCGTGGGGTGTCAGCTCGCCAGTGCCGCCGTCACCGGCAGGGCGCGTACCGCGGTGACCTCCATCCGCGCCGGCGAGCCCAGCACCGACGCCCCGCAGCTCTCCGGCCGCGGTGGCGCCGACGCACCCTGTACGACGGTGACCCGCCAGTGCCGGCCGTCGCGGTGCGCCAGCGTCACCTCCCAGCGCGGTGCGGCGCCGTCCGTGCGTACGACGGTCAGGGCCTGGGCCGTGTCCTCGCCGACGGCCGACCGCAGGGCCAGTTCGGCCGCCTGGCCCGGCCGCTCCCACGCGGAGTTCCCGCGGCAGCCCTCGACGACGATCCGGTCCTCGCGCGCGCTGTGCAGGATCTCCTTGACGGCGTGGGCCTGGACCCGGCCGTAGACGTATCCGTGGGGCAGGACGAGCACGGTCGGTGAGAAGCGGTGACCGCCCAGGTGGGTGACCTCCCAGACGCCGTCGGCTCCGGAGGCGGCGAGTTCGGCCGCGAGGGGCCTGCCGAGCAGGGCGCAGCACCGGTCGCGCTTTCCGTTGGTGCAGACGAGGGCGAGCGGATCGCCCGCGTGGGGGCGGCCGTCCAGCACCGAGTCGAAGGTGTGGTGGTCGCCCCGGCCGAGTGCCGCGAAGTCGAGGCCGAGCAGCCGGCCGGGGTCCTTGATCGTGGTGCCGTGCAGCCACACGTTCCCCGGCACGGTGTGGGCCGCGTACACCGTGCGTTCGGTGGGCATGCCCCGGTCCGCGTGGCGGCCGGGGCGGCGTACGAGCGCGACGCGTACGCCGGTCCCCTTCACCGCTGCGTCGAGGGCGCGCCCCAGCGCGGTGTCCAGGTGGCTCGAGGTGAGCGCCTTGGCGCCCCACGGGCCGGGCTGTTCGAGCAGCAACCAGGTCCTCGCGACGGGTGCGGTGCCCGAAACGGGCTCGTCGAGGTCCCGGGAGACGGCTGAGCACGTACTCACAGAGGTGAGCCTAACCTGACTTGCTCCGTGACGACTTCCAGCCGCGCCTGAGCACTACTCCGGCAGTGGTCGCGGCGGCTTCGGACCTGAGTACAGCCCACTCGGTCGCATCCGCAGCGGGCGCTCCCCGTACTCCTCCAGCGCGTGCGCGATCCAGCCCGCCGTACGGGCCACCGCGAAGATCGTCTCGGCGGCGGTGGGGGCCATGCCGGAGGACACGGTGAGCACGGCGAGCGCCAGGTCGACGTTGGCGTGCAGCGGGGTGTGGCGGGCGGCGGTGGCCTGTACGTCACGGGCCGCCGCGAGTGCGGGCGCCGCCCGGGGGATGTCCTCCAGGAGCGCGAACAGGGCACGCGCGCGTGGGTCCTCGCCGGGGTAGAGCCGGTGGCCGAGCCCCGGGATGCGCCGGCCGGCCCGCAACTCCTCCGCGACCACCGGCGCCGCGCTGCCCAGATCGAGTACTTCCAGCAGCATCCGGTGCGCGAGTCCTCCGGCGGCGCCGTGCAGCGGTCCCTCGATCACGCCGAGTCCGGCGGACACGGCCGCGTAGGCGTGCGCCCGTGCCGACGCGGCGACGCGCACGGCGAGCGTGGAGGCCGCCAGGTCGTGGTCGACGAGGAGGCAGAGTGCCGTGTCGAGGGCGCGCAGGGTCGGTTCGTCGGCGTCCTGCCCGCTGAGCCGGGTCCACAGCCGACGGGCGATCGGGTCCTGGTCGTCTCCGTCGCGCAGTACGGGTGGCAGCGCGGCGACGAGGGTGGGGATGAGGGCGCGCGCCGTGCCCAGGACCGCGTCCTCGGTCAGGTCGAAGCGGAGCGGGTCCGTGACCGCCGCGGCGATCGCCGCGACGCGGAGCCGGTCGGCGGGGCCGGCGTGCTCGGGCAGGGCGTCGACGGCACGGCGGGCCACGGCCACGGAGGACTCGGGGACCGGAAAGGCGGCGCCGGGACGCGGTTGCCCGGTCCAGAGCCACTCGGCCACCTCCTCGTAGGTGTGGCGGGCGGCGAGTTCGACCGCGTCGACGCCCCGGTAGTAGAACCGGTCGCTCTCGATGAGCGTGAGGCGGGTGCGCACCGTCAGCTCCTGCCCGGCGGCCGAGGCCGCGCTCGTGCCGCCGTCGCGCCGGTTGCGCCGGGCGAGGGCCCGCACCTCGTCGGCGTCGAAGGTGCTGCCCCGGGAGCCGGGCGCGCGGCGGCTGCCGAGCTGGCCGCGGCTGACGTACGCGTAGACGGTCTCGGGCTTCACCCCGAGCAGGTCGGCCGCCTCCCTGGTGGTCAGGCGCCGCTCGCTGCCGGCGGTGTGGTCGGGCTCTTGATCGCGCATGAGGTCACCGTATCGATCGGAGGCGGTTCGTGTTGAGTCCTCGGACGGCTATGTATTGACTCAGTCAATATTGACAGACTTACAGTCAAGTATGGACAGTGGAGTCACGTTCGAGGAGGTAATCATGTCTGTCAACAGAACCGCAGCGGCCGCAACGCTTGTCGAGGTGCCGCGCGGGCTCGCCGGTGTCGTGGTGGCCGACACCGAGGTCGGTGATGTGCGAGGGCTGGAGGGCTTCTACCACTACCGCCAGTACTCGGCCGTCGAACTCGCGCAGAATCGCGGCTTCGAGGACGTCTGGCATCTCCTGGTCCACGGGGAACTCCCCGACGCACGGCGCGGGGCCGCCTTCGCCGCCGAGACCGCGGCGCTGCGGCGACTCCCCGACGCGGTGCGCGCCGCCCTGCCCGCCATCGCCGAGGCCGGTGGACGCTCCGGCCCGCTCGCGGGGATGCGCACGGGCCTGTCCCTGCTGGGCGCGGCCCTGGGCTTCGGGCCGGTGTACGACCTCTCGGACGGCCGGCGCCGTCAGGACACCCTGGTGGCCGCCGCGGCCGTACCGACGCTGCTGACCGCGCTGCACCGGCTGGGGCGGGGGCTGGAGCCGGTGGAGCCCCGCGAGGACCTGTCGTACGCCGCGAACTACCTCTACATGTTGACCGGCGAGGAGCCGGACCGGGCCCGTACACGGGCGATCGAGCAGTACCTGATCTCCACCATCGACCACGGGTTCAACGCGTCGACCTTCACCGCGCGGGTCATCGCGTCGACGGGTGCGGATGTCGCGGCCTGCCTGACCGGTGCGGTGTCGGCGCTGTCCGGCCCGCTGCACGGCGGCGCGCCCAGCCGGGCGCTGGACACCCTGGACGCGATCGGCACCCCCGACCGCATCGACGCGTGGATCCGCGAACGGGTGCTCGCCGGTGACCGCATCATGGGCTTCGGCCACGCGGTCTACCGCACGGAGGACCCGCGCTCACGGATGCTGCGCGAGGTGGCGCAGCGGTTCGGCGGCCCGCGCGTGGAGTTCGCGGTCGAGGTGGAGCGGCAGGTCGAGGCGATCCTCGCGGAGCTGAAGCCGGGGCGCGAACTGCACACCAACGTCGAGTTCTACGCGGGCGTGGTCATGGAACTGTGCGGCCTGCCCCGCGAGATGTTCACGCCCACGTTCGCGGCGGCGCGGGTGGTGGGCTGGAGCGCGAACATCCTGGAACAGGCGCGCGACTCGAAGATCATCCGGCCGGCGGCCCGGTACGTGGGGCCGGGGGCCCCGGTGGGCGTGCCGGCGGTGGCCTGAGAAGCACGAGCGGCCTGGTGCCGTTCGGGCGCCAGGCCTGGTCGGGGGAGCGTCGAGCAAGGACGGGGTGCCGGATTGCTCGCCGGTGGTGGGTCCGTGCGCGCCGTCGTCGGTGGGTACGGCCGGAGACACGGTTGACGTCAGGCGTCGGGGATGTCCGCCTTGGCCCGGATGAGGGTCTCCCGGCTGACGACCACGATGCGTTCGTAGTCGGCGCGGGAAGCATCGGCGGGGAGTTCGCGCTCCAGGGTCTCGGTGGCCTCGGTGCCGATGACGGCGAAGTTGCCGTCACTCAGCTCGAAGAGGTCCGGACAGCTGGCTCCCGAGGTACTGCCGCGCGAGCTTGGAGGCACACCGATGCGGCGCACGATTTTCAAGGGGGTACCGGTCCTTCTGGATTGGCCATTGTGCTGGGAGCACGTTACTGGGATCCGCGGGCCCGGTGTGCCCCACAGGGCGAAGACACTCCCGGGAAGCGTGAGCTGTCCGGGAGCCTCAGTCGGACGGCGGGGTGCCCACCACCCACCACTCGTCCGTGTCGGCTTCGTCCAGGTCCTTGAGGAGTCCGTCCACCATGGTGCCGACACGTGACTCGACGGACGTGACCTTGAACGACGCCCGTTGATCCCTCGATGCCTCCCAGTACTCCCGCATCAGGGGGGTCTGGAAGAGTTCGCGCAGGTGCCCGAACAACTCCTCCTGGTCCAGGATCCCCGCTTGGTGGAGGTGGTAGAGGTTGACGTACCAGGCGTTGGCGTAGAAGAACTGACGTCGTTTCTGCGCCGGGATGCTCTTGTCGTAGGTGTCGATGACCTCCGCCAGTGAAGGGTCGTCGAGCGCCCTGTTCAGCAACTCCCAGTGCATGCGCTGCTGGTGCCGCAGTGCCTCGCGCCGGAGCGCCAGTTCCTCCAGCCGCAGCTGACGTTCGTGCAGCCGGGTCCTGTCCAGCCGCCGCTGCCGCGCGGCCAGCAGCATGCCGGCCGCGACGGCGCCGAACCTCCCCGTGATGTTCCTCCGTGTGACCATGTCAACCCCCGAATCAGGCGGCCGCCCGCCGGTCGTCGAGTGCGGGTCGGCTGACGGGGACCGGCGAGCGATGGGCGGCGCTTGCCGCCTCCAGAGTGCCGAGCGGCGCTGATCGACGGGGAGGCGGAGAGGAGGCGCACGGAGGGAAGCGAGGGTCGCACAGTCCGGCGCCTTGGAAAACGTCTGCCCCGCGCACGCTGCTAACAATCGTTCACTCCGTGCCGACCGCGGCGGACCGTATCCTGAGCAGGCAATTCCGCACGCGTGGGGGAGAGAGAGGTCGCACGGTGGGGCAGCGCCCGACTCCGCAGCAGATCCCGGTCGTCGTACTCGCCGGGTTCCTCGGCTCCGGGAAGACCACCCTGCTCAACCACCTCCTGCACCGCAGCGGAGGCAGCCGTATCGGCGCCGTCGTCAACGACTTCGGATCGATCGAGATCGACGCGATGGCCGTCGCGGGCGCCCTCGGCGACTCCACCGTGTCCCTCGGCAACGGCTGCCTGTGCTGTGCCGTCGACGCGAGTGAACTCGACGGGTACCTGGAGCGGCTCGCGCGCCCCGAGGCCGGCATCGACGTGATCGTCATCGAGGCCAGCGGCCTGGCCGAACCGCAGGAACTGGTGCGCATGCTGCTCGCCAGCGAGCAACCGGAGGTCGTGTACGGCGGGCTCGTCGAGGTCGTCGACGCCGCCGAGTTCGACGACACCCGCGCCAGGCACCCCGAGGTCGACCGGCACCTGGCCCTCGCCGACCTGGTCGTGGTCAACAAGACCGACCGTGCTCCGGACGCCGAGCGCGTGCTCGCCCTCGTGCACTCGCTCGCCGACGGCGCCGCCGTCGTGCCCGCGACCTACGGCCGCATCGACCCCGAGTTCCTCTACGACTGCCGGCCCGCCGAGGATCGGGTGGGGCAGCTGTCCTTCGACGACCTGCACGAGCACTCCGGGGGCGGCGCACACCCCGGACACCTGCACGCCGCCTACGACACGCTGTCGTTCGTCTCCGACGTCCCGCTCGACCCGCGCCGGCTCATGCGCTTCCTCGACAGCCGGCCCGAGGGCCTCTACCGGATCAAGGGGTACGTCGACTTCGGACCGTACGACTCGCGGAACCGGTACGCCGTCCACGCCGTCGGGCGCTTCCTGCGCTTCTATCCGGAGCCCTGGACGTCCGTCGAGGCCGACACCGCCGGCGCCCGCCGTACCCAGCTCGTCCTCATCGGCTCCGGCATCGACGCGGCGGCCCTCGGCGAGGAACTCGAGGCGTGCCGCCGGGACGCCGACGCCCCGCCCGCCGACGAGCACGGCATGTGGGGCGTCCTTCGCTACGTACCCGACGGCGAGGACCCCGACGGCGTGGACCCCGACGGAGAGGATCCCGACGGCGAGGACCCCGAGGGTGAAGACCCCGACGGCGAGGAGCCGCCGGACACCCCCTAGGTCTCCCTACGCCGGGCCGGCCACCACCGACACCGTCTTCGGCAGCGACACGCCCGAGCCGTCGCGGCGCGGGTCGACGTCCGGGAGCTGGGCCGGCGCGCCGTTCCGCTGCTCGGCGAGCGCCGGAGTGGTGCCCGCCCAGGCGAAGGCCAGGCAGTCCTCGCCCTTCAGGAACCGCTGGCAGCGCACACCGCCCGTGGCGCGGCCCTTGCGCGGGTACTGGTCGAACGGCGTGAGCTTGGCCGTGGTCTGCACGGAGTCGTCCAGCGTGCCGCGCGATCCGGCCACCGTGAAGACCACCGCGTCCGCCGCCGGGTCCACCGCCGTGAAGGAGATGACCTTCGCGCCGTCGGTGAGCTTGATGCCCGCCACACCGCCCGCGGGCCGGCCCTGCGGGCGGACCTGCGAGGCCTGGTAGCGCAGGAGCTGGGCGTCGTCCGTGATGAAGACCAGGTCCTCGTCACCGGTGCGCAGCTCGACCCCGCCGACGATGCGGTCGCCCTCCTTGAGGGTGATGACCTCCAACTCGTCCTTGTTGGAGGGGTAGTCGGGCACCACCCGCTTGACGACGCCCTGTTCCGTGCCGATCGCCAGCCCCGGCGAGGACTCGTCCAGCGTGGTCAGGCAGACCACGTCCTCGTCGTCCTCCAGGGACACGAACTCCGCCAGCGGCGCACCGCCCGCGAGGTTCGGCGTCGGCATGGACTCCGGGAGCTGGGGCAGGTCCACCACGTTCACCCGCAGCAGCCGTCCCGCGGACGTCACCACGCCCACCTCGCCGCGCGCCGTGGCCGGCACCGCGGAGACGATCAGGTCGTGCTTGACCCGCTTGGCGCCCGCCTCCGTGACGAGGGGCTCGTCGTTGGCGGTGCGGGCCAGCAGACCCGTCGACGACAGCAGCACCCGGCACGGGTCGTCCGCCACCTGGAGCGGCACGGCGGCCACCGGCGCACCGCCCGACTCCAGCAGCGTCGTACGGCGGTCGGTGCCGAACTTCTTCGCCACCGCCGCCAGTTCGGTCGAGACCAGCTTGCGCAGCTCCGCGTCCGAGTCGAGGATCCGGGTCAGCTCCTCGATCTCCGCGTTCAGCCGGTCCTTCTCGGACTCCAGCTCGATGCGGTCGTACTTGGTGAGCCGGCGCAGCGGAGTGTCCAGGATGTACTGCGTCTGGACGTCGCTCAGCGAGAAGCGGTCCATCAGGCGCTGCTTGGCCTGCGCCGAGTTCTCGCTGGAGCGGATGAGACGGATGACCTCGTCGATGTCGACCAGGGCGGTGAGCAGGCCCTCCACCAGGTGCAGCCGGTCGCGCTTCTTGCTGCGGCGGAACTCGCTGCGGCGCCGGACGACGGTGAAGCGGTGGTCGAGATAGACCTCCAGCAGCTCCTTGAGGCCCAGGGTGAGGGGCTGGCCGTCCACCAGGGCGACGTTGTTGATGCCGAAGGACTCCTCCATGGCCGTCAGCTTGTAGAGCTGCTCCAGGACCGCCTCCGGCACGAAGCCGTTCTTGATCTCGATGACCAGGCGCAGTCCGTGCGCGCGGTCGGTCAGGTCCTTGACGTCCGCGATGCCCTGGATCTTCTTCGAGCCGACCAGGTCCTTGATCTTCGAGATGACCTTCTCCGGGCCCACCGCGAAGGGCAGCTCGGTGACGACGAGACCCTTGCGGCGGGCCGTCACCGTCTCCACGGACACCGTCGCGCGGATCTTGAACGTGCCGCGGCCCGTCTCGTACGCGTCCCGGATGCCGGGCAGACCGACGATCCGGCCGCCGGTGGGCAGGTCGGGGCCCGGCACGTGCTTCATCAGCGCGTCCAGGTCGGCGTTCGGGTGCCGGATCAGGTGCCGGGCCGCCGCGATCACCTCGCGCAGGTTGTGCGGCGGCATGTTCGTGGCCATGCCGACCGCGATGCCCGAGGCGCCGTTGACCAGCAGGTTCGGGAAGGCGGCGGGCAGCGCCACCGGCTCCTGCTCCTGGCCGTCGTAGTTGGGGGCGAAGTCGACGGTGTCCTCGTCGATGGACTCCGTCATCAGGCCGGCGGCCTCGGCCATCCGGCTCTCCGTGTACCGCATGGCGGCCGGCGGATCGTCGTTGCCCAACGAGCCGAAGTTGCCGTGGCCGTCCACCAGGGGCACGCGCATCGAGAACGGCTGGGCCATGCGCACCAGCGCGTCGTAGATCGACGCGTCGCCGTGCGGGTGCAGCTTGCCCATCACCTCGCCGACGACACGGGCGCACTTCACGTAGCCGCGCTCGGGCCGCAGGCCCATCTCGTTCATCTGGTAGACGATGCGGCGGTGCACCGGCTTGAGGCCGTCGCGGGCGTCCGGCAGCGCACGGGAGTAGATGACCGAGTACGCGTACTCGAGGAAGGAGCCCTGCATCTCGTCGACGACGTCGATGTCGAGGATCTTCTCCTCGTACGAGTCGTCGGGCGGCGGGGTCTTCGTACTACGGCGGGCCATCGCTGCCGGCTCCTTGCTGAAGCGTGAACGGTGATCTGACGCGGTCCATTGTGGACTGCGGCACTGACAGCGACCGACCAGGACCCGTCACGGGCTGCCCGGCCCGGCGCTGCCCGCAGGGTACGCCCTCGTCCCGGGGCGCCGTCCGCGCCGCCGTCCCGCCGACCGCGTTCTCGCTCTCGGCGTACGAGGTCCGGGAACTCCACCGGTGGCCCGCACGCTTGCATACAGTGGCAGGATCGGCGGAATTCCGCAGTTCCGCCCACTGATTCCACCAGGTGGTTCACCCAGTGACGCCACCAGGATCTCGCGATCGAAGGGACGTACATGCCCATGGGTCACACGGCCACAGCCCAGGCAGGCTCCGGCGGCCTGACAGCGACCGAACACCGCCTGGCCAACGGCCTGCGCGTGGTGCTCTCCGAGGACCACCTGACCCCGGTCGCGGCGGTGTGCCTCTGGTACGACGTCGGCTCGCGCCACGAGGTCAAGGGGCGCACCGGCCTGGCTCACCTTTTCGAGCACCTCATGTTCCAGGGCTCCGCCCAGGTCAAGGGCAACGGTCACTTCGAGCTGGTGCAGGGCGCCGGCGGCTCGCTCAACGGCACCACCAGCTTCGAGCGGACCAACTACTTCGAGACCATGCCCGCCCACCAGCTGGAGCTCGCCCTCTGGCTGGAGGCCGACCGCATGGGCTCCCTGCTGGCCGCCCTGGACGAGGAGTCGATGGAGAACCAGCGGGACGTCGTCAAGAACGAACGGCGCCAGCGCTACGACAACGTCCCCTACGGCACGGCCTTCGAGAAGCTGACCGCCCTCGCCTACCCGGAGGGGCACCCCTACCACCACACGCCGATCGGTTCGATGGCGGACCTGGACGCGGCGACCCTGGAGGACGCGCGCGCGTTCTTCCGCACCTACTACGCGCCGAACAACGCGGTGCTGTCGGTCGTCGGCGACATCGACCCGGAGCAGACGCTCGCCTGGATCGAGAAGTACTTCGGCTCCATCGCCTCGCACGACGGCAAGCAGCCGCCCCGGGACGGTGCGCTGCCCGACGTCATGGGCGGGCAGTTGCGCGAGATCGTCGAGGAGGAGGTCCCGGCCCGCGCCCTGATGGCGGCCTACCGCCTGCCGGAGGACGGCACGCGCGCGTGCGACGCGGCCGACCTGGCCCTGACCGTGCTGGGCGGCGGCGAGTCGTCCCGCCTGTACAACCGGCTCGTACGCCGCGACCGTACCGCCGTCGCCGCCGGGTTCGGCCTGCTGCGGCTCGCCGGGGCACCTTCCCTGGGGTGGCTGGACGTGAAGACGTCCGGTGACGTGGAGGTCCCGGTCATCGAGACGGCCATCGACGAGGAGCTGGCCCGGTTCGCCGAGGAGGGCCCCACGGCCGAGGAGATGGAGCGCGCCCAGGCCCAGCTCGAGCGCGAGTGGCTGGACCGCCTGGGCACGGTCGCGGGCCGCGCGGACGAACTGTGCCGGTACGCCGTCCTGTTCGGCGACCCGCAGCTCGCCCTCACCGCGGTGCAGCGGGTCCTCGAGGTGACCGCGCAGGAGGTCCAGGAGCTCGCCAAGGCCCGCCTGCGCCCCGACAACCGCGCGGTGCTCGTCTACGAGCCCACCGCCCCCGCCGACGAGACCGACGCCGACACGACCGGCGCCACCGACGAGAACGAGGAGGCGGCCAAGTGACCGAGCTGGCCACCATGGAATTCCACGCCCAGCCGCAGGCCGGCGAGCCCAAGCCGTGGGCGTTCCCCGCCCCCGAGCGCGGCAGCCTCGACAACGGCCTCACCGTGCTGCGCTGCCACCGCCCCGGCCAGCAGGTCGTCGCCGTCGAGGTGCTCCTCGACGCCCCCCTGGACGCCGAGCCCGCCGGTCTCGACGGCGTCGCCACGATCATGGCGCGCGCCTTCTCCGAGGGCACCGACAAGCACTCGGCCGAGGAGTTCGCCGCCGAGCTGGAGCGCTGCGGCGCCACCCTGGACGCGCACGCCGACCACCCCGGCGTCCGGCTGAGCCTGGAGGTGCCCGCCTCGCGCCTCGCCAAGGCCCTCGGCCTGGTCGCCGACGCTCTCAGGGCACCCGCCTTCGCGGACAGCGAGGTCGAACGGCTGGTGCGCAACCGGCTCGACGAGATCCCGCACGAGCTGGCCAACCCCTCCCGGCGCGCCGCCAAGGAACTCTCCAAGGAGCTGTTCCCGGCCGACTCGCGCATGTCGCGCCCGCGCCAGGGCACCGAGGAGACGGTCGCGGCCATCGACTCGGCGGCCGTACGTGCCTTCTACGAGCGGCACGTCCGCCCCGCGACCGCCACCGCGGTGGTCGTCGGCGACCTCACCGGCGTCGACCTGGACGCGCTGCTCGGCGACACCCTGGGCGCGTGGACCGGCTCGACCGCCGAGCCGCGCCCCGTGCCCCCGGTGACCGCCGACGACCGGGGCCGCGTCGTCATCGTGGACCGTCCCGGCGCCGTCCAGACGCAGCTGCTGATCGGCCGCACCGGCGCCGACCGGCACGACCGCGTGTGGCCCGCGCAGGTGCTCGGCACCTACTGCCTCGGCGGCACCCTCACCTCGCGCCTGGACCGCGTCCTGCGCGAGGAGAAGGGCTACACCTACGGCGTACGGGCGTTCGGCCAGGTCCTGCGGTCCGCGCCGGAGGGCACGGGCGCCGCGATGCTCGCCATCAGCGGGTCCGTCGACACCCCCAACACCGGTCCCGCCCTGGAGGACCTGTGGACGGTGCTGCGCAAGCTCGCCGCGGAGGGGCTCACCGACGCCGAGCGTGACGTGGCCGTGCAGAACCTGGTGGGCGTGGCGCCGCTGAAGTACGAGACGGCGGCGGCCGTGGCGAGCACGCTGGCCGACCAGGTCGAGCAGCACCTGTCGGACGACTTCCAGGCCACGCTCTACCGTCAACTGGCCGCCACGGGCACCGTGGAGGCCACCGCGGCGGTCGTGAACGCCTTCCCGGTGGACCGCCTCGTGACGGTCCTCGTCGGCGACGCGGCGCAGATCAAGGAGCCCGTCGAGGCCCTCGGCATCGGCGAAGTCACCGTGGTGGCGGCCGAGTAGCGGCACGCGCGTGGGGTGGCCCTGGTGACCGGAGTGTCACCAGGGCCGCCGTTTGTCCGTATTGGGGGAGTGGCTGCCCGTCTGCCCTGTGGCGTGCGCTACAAAAAGCCTGTCGCGTTTGAGAATTGAACGCAGCCGCGTTTAGCGTCTTCCGGGCTGTTCGTCATGCAGTGCGCCGCACCCGCGGCACCGGACAGTCATCGCCGAGTCCCCGTACGGCGCGAGCCAGGGGAGCCGGGGACCCACCGCAGTCCCTGGGGTGAATCGGACGCCCGCGCGCAGAGCGAGGGGGTCCGTAGGAGACCTTCCACCTCCGAACCCGTCAGCTAACCCGGTAGGCGAGAGGGAAGGAAAGGACACACCTCTACATGGCGTTCACGCGCGCCACCGGGAAGCACCGCCGTACCGGCCGGGTGCACCGCACCACCGCCCGCGCGGCGGGAGTCGCGGCCCTCGCCACCACCGGCGTCGTCGGCACCCTCGCGGCCCCGGCGCTCGCCGCCGAGTCCGCGGTGGAGCAGAGCGGACTCACACCGGTCGTCACCATCGGCGACTCCGTGGCCGACGAGATAGACGCCCAGGCCGTCGCCCAGCAGCAGGCGGCCGCGGACGCCGCCGCCCGCGAGGCGGCCCGGGAAGCGGCCCGCGAGCGAGCGGCCGAGGCGGCCAAGGAGGCGCGCGAGGCCAAGGAGCGCGCCGCGCGGGAGGCGGAGCGCAAGCGCCTCAACACCTTCGTCGCGCCGATCACCGCCTCGTACGTCTCCACCGCCTACCAGGCCGGCAGCTCCCTGTGGTCCTCCGGCAGCCACACCGGCATCGACTTCCACGCCTCCAGCGGCACGACCGTGCACGCCGTGGGCGTCGGCACCGTCGTCGAGGCCGGCTGGGGCGGGGCGTACGGCAACCAGGTCGTGATCAAGATGCACGACGGCACGTACACGCAGTACGGGCACCTGTCGTCCATCGGCGTCTCGGTCGGCCAGTCGGTCGGGCCCGGCCAGCAGATCGGCCTCTCCGGCGCCACCGGCAACGTCACCGGACCCCACCTGCACTTCGAGGCCCGTACGAGCCCCGAGTACGGCTCGGACATGGACCCCGTCGCCTACCTCCGCTCCCACGGCGTCAACGTCTGACAGAGACGTCCGAAAGCCCCGGCTTCCTTAGCCGGGGCTTTTCGCATTTAATATCGCTTGATTGGCCTGGGGTCGGGCAGAACACGTCAATCACCGGCGTTTCACGGGGGTCAAGGGGAGGTCGCTCATGCGTATTCCGGCGCATTCCGTGTGCACGGCGATCCGGGACGACATCGTCACCGGCGTACACGGCCGCGGGAGCCGGCTCACCGAGGAACTCCTGGCCCGTCGCTACGGCGTCTCCCGCGTCCCCGTCCGCGAGGCCCTGCGCACGCTGGAGGCCGAGGGCTTCGTGGTGACCCGGCGGCACGCGGGCGCGTGCGTGGCGGAACCGACCGAGCGGGAGGCCGCCGACCTGCTGGAGACGCGCACGCTCCTGGAGCCGCTCGGGGCCTCCCGGGCCGCCCGGCGGCGCACCGAGGCCCACCTCAGGGTGTTGCGCGGGCTGGTCAGGCTGGGGCAGGAACGGGCCAGGCAGGGCACCGGCGAGGAACTGCGCTCACTGGGCGGCTGGTTCCACGAGACCCTCGCCCGCGCGGCCGACAGCCCCTCCCTGACGGCGCTGCTGACCCAGCTCCGCCACAAGATCGCCTGGATGTACGTCGTGGAGGCACCGGCCGGCCCGGTGGAGTACTGGGCGGAGCACGGCGCGATCACCGATGCGGTGACCCGGGGCGACGGCGAACGCGCGCGGGCGCTCATGACCCTGCACATCGAGCGGTCGGCGTCCGGGCACCGGCTGCGCTTCGCCTCCGGCGGCGGGCGGACGGAGCGTGTGAGGAATGCGCAACATCCCGTAAACACGGCGGGCCCGCGTCGGTAACGCGGGTGCCGTATACAAAGGGCGGGGAATTCCGCCCGGTGTTTTCCGCTGCCGTAAACAGGATGAACACGCGGGCGGGCCGAAAGGGCGGAGAAACGGAAGAGAAAAGAAGCGAAAGGCCCGTCCGGTGTCCCGGCGGGCCTTTCGGTGGTGCCGTCCCTCGGGCTCAGACGGTCTCGGGAAGCTCCTCGAGCCCCTCGGCGACCAGCTTCGCCAGCCGGTCCAGGGCGGCCTCCGCGCCCTCGGCGTCGGAGGCGAGGACGATCTCCTCGCCACCCTGGGCGCCGAGGCCGAGGACGGCCAGCATGGAGGCCGCGTTGACGGGGGACCCGTCGGCCTTGGCGATCGTCACCGGGACGCCTGTGGCCGTGGCGGCTCGGACGAAGATGGAGGCGGGGCGGGCGTGGAGACCCTCGGCCCAGCCGACGTTGACGCGGCGCTCAGCCATGTGATGCTGCCCTTCAGGTGTTCAGAGGGTTGGAGTTGTCTAGACCAGTCTTGTCTAGACCAGTTTCCCACATCGTGAAGCAGGCCGGGACGACCGCGTGCGCCGTCCCGTGCGGTGCTCGGACCGCGGCCTCGGTCCGAGCTCGTGCCCCCACAGACTGCCCCGCGCCGTTGTCGGACGCGAGCCGTACTCTGGGGCCCATGCAGACCTCGTCGGACCGGCACGAGTACCCCGCCCACTGGGAAGCCGACGTGGTGCTGCGCGACGGCGGCACCGCGCGCGTCCGACCCATCACCGTTGATGACGCCGAGCGCCTGGTCAGCTTCTACGAGCAGGTCTCCGACGAGTCGAAGTACTACCGCTTCTTCGCGCCGTATCCTCGCCTGTCCGCCAAGGACGTCCACCGCTTCACGCACCACGACTTTGTGGACCGGGTGGGACTCGCGGCCACCATCGGCGGCGAGTTCATCGCCACCGTACGCTACGACCGGATCGGGGCCGGCGGAACGCCCGCCACCTCCCCGGCCGACGAGGCCGAGGTCGCCTTCCTCGTCCAGGACGCCCACCAGGGGCGCGGCGTCGCCTCGGCCCTCCTGGAGCACATCGCCGCCGTCGCCCGCGAGCGGGGCATCCGCCGCTTCGCCGCCGAGGTGCTGCCCGCCAACAACAAGATGATCAAAGTCTTCATGGACGCCGGGTACACCCAGAAGCGGAGCTTCGAGGACGGGGTGGTCCGCCTGGAGTTCGATCTCGAACCCACCGACCGCTCGCTCGCCGTGCAGTACGCGCGCGAGCACCGCGCGGAGGCCCGTTCCGTCCAGCGGCTGCTGCAGCCCGGCTCGGTCGCGGTCGTCGGCACCGGCCGCACCCCGGGCGGCGTCGGCCGCAGCATCCTCGGAAACATCCGGGACGCGGGGTACACGGGCCGCCTGTACGCCGTGAACAGGGCCTTTCCCGAGGACCAGAAGCACCTCGACGGGGTCCCGGCGTGCCGCTCCGTGCGCGACATCGACGGGCCCGTCGACGTCGCCGTCGTCACCGTGCCCGCCGAGCAGGTCCCCGAGGTCGTCACCGAGTGCGGCGAACACGGCGTGCAGGGACTGGTGGTGATCTCCGCCGGATACGCCGACAGCGGCCCCGACGGACGCGAACGCCAGCGGGCCCTCGTGCGGCACGCGCGCACGTACGGCATGCGCATCATCGGGCCCAATGCCTTCGGGATCATCAACACCTCCCCGGACGTGCGGCTCAACGCCTCCCTCGCCCCCGAGATGCCGCGCCCCGGCCGGATCGGCCTGTTCGCCCAGTCCGGTGCCATCGGCATCGCCCTGCTCTCCCGGCTGCACCGGCGCGGCGGCGGGGTCACCGGTCACACCGGCGTGTCCACGTTCGTCTCCTCCGGCAACCGGGCCGACGTCTCGGGCAACGACGTCCTGCAGTACTGGTACGACGACCCGGAGACCGATGTCGCGCTGATGTACCTGGAGTCCATCGGCAACCCGCGCAAGTTCACCCGCCTGGCCCGGCGCACCGCGGCCGCCAAGCCCCTGGTCGTGGTGCAGGGAGCCCGGCACGGCGGCGTGGCGCCCCAGGGGCACGCCGTACGGGCGACCCGGCTGCCGCACGCGACGGTCTCCGCGCTGCTGCGGCAGGCGGGCGTGATCCGGGTCGACACCATCACCGACCTGGTCGACGCGGGGCTGCTCCTCGCCCGCCAGCCGCTGCCCGCCGGACCGAGGGTGGCCATCCTGGGCAACTCGGAGTCCCTGGGGCTGCTCACCTACGACGCGTGCCTCTCCGAGGGCCTGCGCCCGCAGCCCCCGCTGGACCTGACGACCGCCGCCTCGGCCGACGACTTCCACGCGGCCCTGGCCAGGGCCCTGGCCGACGACACGTGCGACGCGGTCGTGGTGACCGCGATCCCGACGGTGGGGGAGGGGGCGGCGGGGGACGCCGCGCTGGCTCAGGCGCTGCGCTCGGCGGCGGCCGCGGTCCCCACCAAGCCGGTCCTCGTGGTCCATGTGGAGCTGGGCGGCCTGGCGGAGGCCCTGTCCGCGGCGGCGAGCACCGCCCCGCAAGCGGCCCCGGGCACCACCTCCCAGCCCGCCCCGGGCACCGCCCCGCACGCCGCCCCCGGCCCCGTCGAGGAGTCCGCCTCCGGCCCGCCCCGCCCGTCAGGGCCGCCCCGCCCAGGCGCCGCCCCGGCCCGGCAGCCGTCCGCCGTCCCGGTCCCGGAGGGCGCCCACCTCATCCCCGCCTACCCCGCCGCCGAGCGCGCCGTCCGCGCCCTCGGCGAGGCCGTCGCCTATGCCCAGTGGCGGCGCGACGCCGCCGACCCCGGCAAGGTGCCGGAGTACGAGGACATCGACGAGAAGGGCGCCGCCGAGCAGATAGCCGGGTACCTCGCGCGCGGTCAGGGGCTCACCCTCGGCGCCCAGGAGACCTGCGAGCTGCTGGGCAGGTACGGCGTCCACGTCCACCGCGCCCTGCCTGCCCCCACCCCCGACGACGCCGCGGCCGCCGCGCGGACCATCGGCTACCCCGTGGCCCTCAAGGCCACCGCCCCGCACCTGCGGCACCGCGCCGACCTGGGCGGCGTACGCCTCGACCTCGCGAACGAGGAGCAACTGCGCCGGGCCTACGCCGAACTGACCGAGCTGTTCGGCGCCCCCGCGGAGCTGCGCCCGGTGGTGCAGGGCATGGCCCCGCGCGGCGTCGACACCGTCGTACGGGCGGTCATCGACCCGGCGGCCGGCGCGGTGCTCTCCTTCGGCCTCGCCGGCGCGGCCACCCAGCTGCTCGGCGACATGGCGCACCGGCTGATCCCGGTCACCGACCGGGACGCCACCTCGCTCATCCGCTCCATCCGCACGGCGCCCCTCCTCTTCGGCTGGCGCGGCTCCGCACCCGTCGACGCCGCGGCCCTGGAGGAGCTGCTGCTGCGGGTCTCCCGGCTGGTCGACGACCACCCGGAGGTCGTCGCGGTCACCCTGGAACCGGTCGTGGTCGCCCCGCACGGCCTGAGCGTCCTCGGCGCCTCGGTACGCCTCGCACCCCCTCCCGCCCGCGACGACCTGGGCCCGCGGACCCTGCCGGCGTACTGACCCGCCACGCTCCGCACCCGCCCGGTGCCCGCGCCGGGCACGGTCCGGGACGGGTACCGCGGGAGCGTCCCTCGCAGTCAGTGGGTCCCCGTAGGATGGACGGCATGGCCAAGACCAGTACGACGACCCAGGGGCTGCGAGCGGCGATCGAGCGCAGCGGCTACTACCCGGCCCTCGTGGCCGAGGCGGTGGAAGCCGCCGTGGGCGGCGAGCCCGTGCGGTCGTACCTGGTCCATCAGGAGACGACGTTCGACCAGAACGAGGTGCGCCGGCACGTGACCGTGCTGGTCCTCACCGGCAACCGCTTCATCGTCAGCCACACCGACGAGCAGGCCGCCGACGACACCTCCCCGACGCCGTACGCCACGACGTCCACGGAGTCCGTCAAGCTCGGCCGGATCTCGTCCATCGTCGTCAGCCGCGTCGTCGCCAACCCGGAGCAGTACAAGCCGGGCACGCTGCCCCGCGAGATCGTGCTGACCATCGGCTGGGGCGCCGTCTCCCGCCTCGACCTGGAGCCCGCCGCCTGCGGCGACCCCAACTGCGAGGCCGACCACGGCTACACGGGCAGTTCGACGGCCGACGACCTCAGCCTGCGCGTCAGCGAGGCCGGGGACGGACCCGAGACGGTGCGCCAGGCGCTCGCCTTCGCCCAGGCCCTCTCCGAGGCGACCGCGGACTCCGCGCGCTGATGGTGCAGCACACCGCCTGGGACACCCACCCGGAACCGCTCCCCGTCGACTCCGCCCCCGTACCCGAGTACGGCACGGGCTCCCTCGCCGATCTGCTGCCCACCCTGGCCGCCGGTCTCGGCGTTCCCGGCATGACCGCGGGGATCACCGAACTGACCCCCGCCGACCGCAACTGCGTCTTCCTGATCGACGGCCTCGGCTGGGAGCAACTGCGCGCGCATCCGGACGACGCCCCCTTCCTCAACTCGCTGCTGGACAGCTCGCGCGGCGGCACCGGACGCCCGATCACCGCCGGTTACCCGGCGACCACGGCGACCTCCCTCGCGTCCGTCGGCACCGGTCTGCCGCCGGGCGCCCACGGCCTGCCCGGGTACACGGTGCGCGATCCCGACACCGGCGCCCTGATGAACCAGCTGCGCTGGCAGCCGTGGACCGCGCCGGGCCCCTGGCAGCCGTATCCGACCGTCTTCGCCCTCGCCCACGAGGCGGGTGTGCACGCCGCCCAGGTCTCCTCCCCGACGTTCGCGAACACCCCGCTGACCAAGGTCGCGCTCAGCGGCGGCCAGTTCCACGGACGCCTGTCCGGCGAGGACCGGATGGACTGCGCCGCCGAGCAGCTGGCCGGTGCCGACCGGGCCCTCGTCTACACGTACTACGCCGAGGTCGACGGCGCGGGCCACCGCTTCGGCGTCGACTCCGACACCTGGCGCGGCCGGCTCGCGCACGTCGACCGGCTCGTCCAGCGCCTCGCCGAGCAGCTGCCGCCGCGCAGCGCCCTGTACGTCACCGCCGACCACGGCATGGTCGACGTGCCCTTCGACGAGGACCACCGCATCGACTTCGACGAGGACTGGGAGCTGAAGGCGGGCGTCGCCCTCCTCGGCGGCGAGGGCCGCGCCCGCCACGTCTACGCCGTCCCCGGCGCTCACAACGACGTGCTGACCTGCTGGCGCGAGGTGCTCGGTGAGCAGTTCTGGGTGGCCTCGCGGGACGAGGCGATCGCGGCGGGCTGGTTCGGGCCCCGCATCGACGACCGGGTGTACGACCGCATCGGCGACGTCGTCGCCGCCGCACGCGACGACGTCCTGCTCATCGCCTCCGAGCGCGAGCCCAAGGAGTCGGCGATGGTCGGCAACCACGGTTCGATGACCCCTGCCGAGCAGCTCGTCCCGCTGCTCGAAGTACGCTCCTGACGCCCCGCACACCCCTACTCCGCCGAAAGGTGCCCAACCCCTCATGCCCGAGCTGGTGTTCTTCTCCGGAACGATGGACTGCGGGAAGTCGACACTGGCTCTCCAGATCGAGCACAACCGCTCGGCACGCGGACTGGCCGGCATGATCTTCACCCGCGACGACCGCGCGGGCGAGGGCAAACTCTCCTCCCGCCTCGGTCTCGTCACCGACGCGGTCGAGGTCGGGGACGGCCAGGACCTGTACGCCCACGTCGTCGACCACCTCTCGCAGGGCGGCCGGGTGGACTACGTGATCGCGGACGAGGCGCAGTTCCTCGCCCCGGACCAGATCGACCAGCTCGCGCGGGTGGTCGACGACCTCGACGTCGACGTGTACGCCTTCGGCATCACCACCGACTTCCGCTCCAAGCTCTTCCCGGGCTCCCAGCGGCTGGTGGAACTCGCCGACCGGGTCGAGGTGCTCCAGGTCGAGGCCCTGTGCTGGTGCGGCGCCCGCGCCACGCACAACGCCCGCACCGTCGGCGGGGTCATGGTCGTGGAGGGCGCCCAGGTGGTCGTGGGCGACGTCGCCCAGTCCCCGGACGAGGTCGGCTACGAGGTGCTGTGCCGCCGCCACCACCGCCGGCGGATGACGAGCGGGACGGCGCGGGCGGCGGCGCTGTCACCGGACGTGCTGCCGGTCTCCGCCACCTGAGTCGAGTGCCGGGACCGGCGCGCCCGGGCCCTGATCAGCCGATGCGCTCGGCCACGACGAGCTGGAACCGCTCGAAGGACAGCCGCACGGTGTTGTGCCGGGCGTCGACGGTTCCGAGAGAGGTGCCGTTGAACGGGTCGGTCAGGCGGTACCTGCCCCGGCCCAGGCCACGCAGCTCGACCGTCCCGTCCCATCGCCCGGCGTAGAAGGCGTAGTGCAGGGCCGCGCCCTTGGCCACCACATGAGCCTCGGGCTTGTCGAAGCCGACGTCGTACAGCTCGCCCCGGTACTCGCCGGTGGACAGCATGTTCTCCTCGTACAGGTTCAGCCACCGGCGCCAGAGGACTTCTCTTTCCGGGGTGAGCACGATCCCGTCGTCCGGGCCCGCGGGGTAGGTGAACTTCGTCGACAGGACGGCTCCCACACCGTAGCTGGAGGCGAAGTCGTCGCCGCCGTCGCTCAGTTCGACGTGGTCGCCGGAGTAGCTGCTGCCCCGGCCCATCAGGGCCTTCATCGTCTTGCCCTTCGTGCGGACCTGGTAGGACGAGAGCGGGTCGGAGCTCGGGTACTGGTCGACGTAGGGCAGGTTGTGGAAGGCGAAGGCGGTGCCGCAGGGGCAGAGTTCGACGACGGCGTCGCGGTCCGCCTCGTGCGCGGCCTCGTACACCGCCTTCCAGAACCGCGCGAGCCCCTCGGTCGATTCCTCGGGGCGGGCATGCCCGTGCGCCGGGTTGTAGCAGGGCGTGACGGCGTTGAGGTGCTGGCCGTCGATCTTGAGCCCTTCGTATCCCCAGTCCCCGATGAACCGCTTCACCTGCCCGACGAAGTAGTCCACCGTCGGCTGGTACGCGGGGCACAGGGTCCAGGCGTCCCACCAGCTCACTCGCTGCTTGTTGCCCTCGCGGTCCAGCAGGAGCATGTCGGAGCGGTTCTTGTACAGCTCGCTCTCCGGGTCCGCCGCCAGCGGAGCCCACCACAGGCGCGGCCGCAGGCCGGCGTCCCGGATCTGCCGGGTGAAGGCGCGCATGTCCCTCGCGCCGCGCGGGAACTTCCGCGGGTCGAGGTCCCAGTCGCCCTCGTTGGTCTGCCAGCCGTCGTCGAGCACCGCCCACTTGAGGCCGACCTCACGCACCTTGGGCAGCGTGCCGACGACCTGCTCGACGGTGAAGTCACGTTCGTAACCCCAGGCGCACCACATGGGTTCCAGGGCCGGCTCGGGCGTCCTGGGCGCACGCTGACCGACGTCCCCCATGTAGTCGCGATAGCGCTGCAGCGGCACGAAGTGGTCGCCCGGCAGGGCGGTCAGGAACGTGGCGTCGGTGGTCAGGCGCCGGCCCGGCTTCAGCGTGACCGGGGTGTCCCCCTCGACGGCGAGGCTCGCCCCGCCGGCCGTCCTGCGCACCGGCAGGCGCAGCATCCTGGGCACCGGTTCGACGTGCCCGACGGAGAGACCGGCGCCCGGCCGCCACACGGTCGCCACGGGGGTGCCGCCGCCGTAGTCGGAGGCGTCCATCCCCAGCGAGTTCTTCTGGACGAACCCGTCCGTCATCGGCTGCACCCAGTCGCGACGGTCCTCGTACGTGGTACCCGAGAAGGTGTAGAAGCCACCGGGGACCTCCAGGAGTTCGTGGGCTCCGCTGCGCCACCCGGTGACCGGCAGATCGGCACCGGTCCCGTTGGTGTAGGTCACCTTCATCACGATCATCCCGGTCAGACGCTGGAAGGAGGTCAGCTCCACCGTCTTGCGGACGCCGGTCGCGGACTCGCCCCAGACCGTCACCCCGACGCCCGCGCCGTGCCGGGAATGCCTGGTCCTGCGGGTCTCGTGGCCGCCGTAGGCGAACTCGTCGATCGCCCTGTCGCCCACCAGCAGGGCCTCACCGGCGTCGAAGCGCGTGACGTCGACGCCCCGCAACGCCACCCTGCTGCGCAGCCGGTCGTCGAACTCCAACGTGATGGAGGTGTCGCCGACCCCGACGAGGTCGGGCCCGCGGTGCCCAGCGGCGACCGCGGGCGGGGCGCCCAGAGCCACGGAGGGGACGGCGGCCAGCCCGGCACCCCCCAGCGCCACCTTCAGCACGCTTCGCCGGTTCACATCCGTCATGTCGGTCTCTCTTTCGGAGCAGGGTCTGGTCCGTAACCGGCTCCTCGAACGGAGTCGGGACACCCGTGAGCGCCGAGGACGACACCATCGGACTCTGGGTGGCCTGCATTGAGAACGTAAGTGGTCTTCAATTGGCATGTCAATGGTTCAAAGATTCGTCGTAGCCCAGGAGTTCACCTCGTGCCGGTACGGAAGTGAGGGATACGGGCGTCTGCGCGCCGGTCGAACCGGTACGCTTCTGGTATGACCGAAGCGAGCACGCCGATGCCCCGAGGCCTCTTCGCCGACGACGCCCTCCCGCTGTACGAGCGCACGGCCGCGCGGCTCCTCGACGACCTGCGCGCCGCCGCCGCCCGCCCCGGTGACCGGCTGCCCTCCGAGCGGGCGCTGGTCACCCGGTACGCCGTTTCGCGCGTGACCCTGCGGGCCGCTCTCGCCCAGTTGGAGGCGCGGGGCATCGTGCGGCCGTCGTCGTCACGCGGGTGGTTCGTCGCCGAACCCGGCCTGTTCCCGGATACGGCGACGGCGCCCGCCTCGGCTGTGCCCCAGGTGCAGGGGTTCGCCGACTACGCCGAGGCCAACGGCTTGACGACGGCCAGCAAGGTGCTCTCCGCCACCGTCCGGCCGGCCACGGTGGCGGAGGGCGAACAGCTCCGCGTCGCCCCGGGCGCCGACCTCTTCGACCTCCACCGGCTGCGGTTCCTGGACGGCCTGCTGGTCGTGCTGGAGCACAATCGGCTGCCGTTGTCGGCGTGTCCGGCCCTGGCCGACGCCGACTTCAACACCGCCTCGCTGTACGCCATCCTGCGCGCCGCCGACCCGCCGCAACTCCCGCGCGTCGCCGACTACTCGGTCGAAGCCCGCCACCCGACGGCACGGGAGATGGAGCTGTTCGAGATCGGCGCCACCATGCCGATGCTGGTCGCGACCCAGCTGACCTCCAACCAGGCCGGGCGCCCGATCGAACTGACCGTCCAGGTCTACCGGGGGGACCGCTACCGGTTCCGGGCCTCCATCACCAACCAGATCTGACCATCCCCTGCTCGAGCCGGGCGTCGGAGCGACCGACGCCCGGCTCGTCGTCGGTCCGGGGCGCGTCGTCGCTCGGCACTCCGCGGCAGGCGGAGGACATCGCCTACCCACCATGCAGACCAGATGCATACCAAAAAAGGTCTATTGACGACCGGAAATAAGACCAGTAGCGTTCCGCAGGAGCTCGGGCCGGGTCATCATCCCGGCGAACGAACTCAGATCGCACTTCAGTGAGGGGTTGGCGATGCAGAGCCCGTTGGACGAGGTCGTCCGGCGCCAGAAGGCCGGACGGCCACAGGGCATCACCTCGGTGTGCTCGGCCCATCCGCTGGTCATCGAAGCGGCCGTGGCGCAGGCGCGTGAGACCGGTGGTCCTGTACTGGTAGAGGCGACCTCGAACCAGGTCGACCAGTACGGCGGCTACACGGGCCTGCGGCCCGCGGACTTCCGAGACCTCGTGTACGGCATCGCGACGGAACGTGGTCTGCCACTGGACCGGGTGATTCTCGGTGGCGACCATCTCGGTCCGAACCGGTGGCAGTCCCTGACGCCCGACCAGGCGATGGAGCGGGCCGAAGCCCTGGTCGCGGCCTACGCCGAGGCGGGCTTCACCAAGATCCACCTGGACTGCAGCTTCCCCTGCGCCGGTGACCCCGTGCCGCTGACCGACGACGTGGTCGCCGAACGCGCCGCGCGGCTGATCCGGGCGGCGGAGGACACGGTGGGCCCGGAGCGGGCGGAGCAGATCCGGTATGTGATCGGTACGGAGGTGCCCACGCCCGGTGGCGCGCACGAGACGCTCGGCGCCCTCGTGCCGACCACGCCCGAGGCGGCGCGCACGACTCTGGAGCAGCACCGGAAGGCGTTCGCCCGGCACGGCATCGAAGGGGTCTGGCCGCGCGTCATGGCCCTGGTGGTGCAGCCGGCCGTGGAGTTCGACCACCTGCGGGTCGTCGACTACCGGCGGGAATCGACCGAGGAGCTGCGCAAGGTCCTCGACGACGAGCCCACCATGGTCTACGAGGCACACTCGACCGACTACCAGACCGCCGAGGCGCTCACCGCGCTGGTCGAGGACCACTGGGCGGTCCTCAAGGTGGGTCCCGGGCTGACCTTCGCCCTGCGTGAGGCACTGTTCGCCCTCGCCGCGATCGAGGACGAGCTGGTGCCGGCCGGTGAGCGGTCACGGCTTCCCGAGGTCGTCGAGCGGCGGATGCTCGCCGAGCCCGCCGAGTGGGAGGGCTACTACCCGGGCAGCGACGCCGAGCAGCGCCTCGCCCGCCGCTACAGCTACAGCGACCGGATGCGCTACTACTGGACCGACCCCGAGATCGAAGCGGCCGAGGCCCGTCTGCTGGCCAACCTTTCGGCCGCGGGGGTCCCGCTGCCGCTGCTCAGCGCGCATCTTCCACTCCAGTACGCCCGCGTTCGGCGCGGCGAGCTCGCCGCCCGCCCGCGGGACCTGGCCGTGGACCACGTCCGCGACGTCCTGCGCGACTACGACCGCGCCGCCAACCAGGACCAGTACCAGGGTCCGGACCAGAACCAGAAGCCCAGCCAGAAGGAGTACGTGTGAGCACGTCCCCCGGCACGCTGCCCTTCGACGACAGCGCTGTCCACACCGTTCGCGAGATCGCCCAGCAGCCCGTCCTGTGGCGGGAGGTCGACCGGATCGTCACGGCCTCCCGGGAATCGCTGGACGCGTTCCTGGGTCCGCTCGTGGCGCGCCGCGACCTGCGCGTGGTCCTCACCGGCGCCGGGACCTCCGCGTTCGCCGGGCAGGTGCTCCAGCCGGCCCTGGCACGGCGCCTGGGCCGGCGCGTCGACGCGGTCCCCACCACGGACCTCGTCGCCGACCCCCGCGGCTGCCTCGCCGAGGACCTGCCCACGCTGCTGGTCTCCTTCGCGCGGTCGGGTGACAGCCCGGAGTCCGTCGCCGCCACCGCCCTGGCCGACCAGGTGCTCACCGAGGTGCACCACCTCGTGATCACCTGCAACGAGCAGGGCCGCCTGGCACGCGAGCACGCCGAGCGGCCGGAGTCCCACGTCCTGCTGATGCCGCCCGCGTCCAACGACCGCGGCTTCGCCATGACGTCGAGCTTCACCTGCATGACGCTCGCGGCACTGCTCGCCCTGGGCAAGGACGCCTACGACGGGGTCGCCGAACGCCTGGCACGGGCAGCGGAGTCGATCATCGAGGGCGCCGCCGCCGACCGCACCGCCGGCGCCCTGGTGGACCGCGCGCCCGAGCGCATCGTCTTCCTCGGCAGCGGCCCGCTGAAGGGCCTCGCGGAGGAGTCGGCACTGAAGGTGCTGGAGCTCACCGGCGGGACGCTCATGGCCGTCGCGGAATCCTCGCTGGGATTCCGGCACGGCCCCAAGGCGGTGCTCAACGAACGTTCCGTCGCGGTGGTGTACGTGTCGAACGACCCGTACACCCGCCAGTACGACCACGACATCGTCACGGAGCTGCGAGGAAACCTCCCCGCCGGCAGTGTCGTCGCGGTCGACGCGCAGACCGGCGCGGGAACGGGCGCGGCCGATGCCTGGCCGCTGCCCGGCCTCGACGACGTCGAGGACGTCGCCCTGGCACTGCCCGCCGTGGTGTACGCCCAGCTCATCGCCCTGCGCGCCTCCCAGGCCCGGGGTCTGCGGCCCGACAACCCGTTCCCCTCGGGTGAGGTCAACCGCGTGGTGCAGGGCGTCATCCTGCACTCCTTGAACAACTGACCGAAGGCGGCGACGGCGCGGATCGAGGGCGCCGGAGGGAGGTACGACGATGTTCCTGGGTGTCGACGGCGGTGGTACGAAGACCGCATTCTGCCTGGTCGACCGGTCCGGGCAGGTGGTGGCGCGAGCACAGGCGGCAAGCTCGTACTACTTCTCCCACGGCATCGAGCTGGTCGAGCGGGTGCTGAAGGAAGGGGTCGACACCGTCTGCGCGGCGGCCGGACTGACCCCGGCCGACATCGAGTACGCCTTCTTCGGCCTGCCCGGCTACGGGGAGGCGGCCCGCGACCTGCCCGTCCTCGACGCGACCCCGCGAGCGGTGCTCGGGCACGACCGCTACGCGTGCGACAACGACATGGTCTGCGGCTGGGCGGGTTCGCTGGGCGCGGTCGACGGCATCAACGTCATCAGCGGCACCGGCTCGATGACCTACGGCGAGCGGCTGGGCCGGGGGGTACGCGTCGGCGGTTGGAGCGAGACGTTCGGCGACGAGGGATCGGCGTACTGGATCGCGGTCCGCGGCCTCAACGCCTTCTCCCGGATGAGCGACGGACGGCTCCCCGAGGGCCCGCTGGCCGCGGTGTTCCGAAGCGGGCTCGGTCTGGAGTCCGACCTCGACGTCATCGACGTCGTCCACAACCGGTGGCAGGGCGACCGGGGCCGGATCGCCGCGCTGAGCCGCTCGGTGGCAGCGGCGGCCGCATCGGGCGACGAGGCCGCGGCGGAGATCCTCGCGGCGGCCGGCCGCGAACTCGCCCTGCTCGTGGAAGTCACCCGCGAACGGCTCGGGTTCGGCCCGGACGAGACCGTACCCATCTCCTACTCCGGCGGCACCTTCGGCGCCGCCGGGGTGCTGGAGGCGTTCACCACCGGACTGAGGAGCCGCTTCACCGGCTACGAGCTGCGGCACCCCCGGTACGAGCCCGTCGTGGGCGCTGCCCTGTACGCGGCGAAACTCGCCGGAACCCCGCTCGACCGGCCGGCGCTCGACGCGCTGCGCAGGACCCCCGGGTCCCCTGCCTCAGGAGAGGACGAAGAATGAAGAACGCCGCAAGAGGCTGGATCCTGTACGCATCGCTGCTGGTCCTGTTCTGGGGTGTGTGGGGCGCCTTCTCCAGCGAGCCGAACAACAGGTACGGCTACCCCAACGAGATGATCTACATCATCTGGGCCTTCACGATGCTCATCCCCGCGTACTTCGCGATGCGCGGCAACAAGTTCGACCGCAGGCCGGTCGCCGCGATGTACGGACTGATCGCCGGCCTGACCGGCGCCGGCGGACAACTCCTGCTGTTCCAGGCCCTCGCCGACGGCCCGGCGTACCTGATCTTCCCCCTGGTGTCGCTGTCCCCGGTGATCACCGTCCTCATGGCGACGGTGCTGCTGCGGGAGCGGCTCACCCGGCTCGCCGTCGTGGGCGTGGTCGCGGCGCTGGTGGCGATCGTGCTGCTCAGCATCCCCAGTGGCGGGGGCGACTCGGACGCGCACGGCCCGTGGCTGCTGATCGCCGTCCTGGTCTGCGTCGCCTGGGGTGTGCAGGCTTTCTGCATGCGCAAGGCCGCGCTCGTCGGGGTCAACGACGCGACCACCTTCGGGTGGATGACCATCAGCGGACTGCTGCTGGTTCCCGTGGCGTTCGCGATCATGGGCGGTCTCCCGTCCGGGGCACCCTGGCAGGCACCGGCGCTCACCGCGGTCACCCAGGTCCTCAACGCGGTCGGCGCGCTGTTCCTGGTCATGGCGTTCAGCCGGGGCAAGGCCACGGTCGTCGCCCCCGTCACCAACGCGCTCGCCCCGGTGCTGACCATCGTGCTGTCCCTGGCGGTCTACCAGACGCTGCCCAGCGTGTGGGGCGCCCTCGGCATCGTGCTCGCCCTCGCGGGCTCGACCCTGATGGTCTACAGCGACGAGAAGAGCGGCGAGAGCGCCGTCGCACCGGGTGCGGCGGAGGACGACGTGAGTTCCGTCGGAGGGTAGTCACGAACGCTCGCCCGCCCGGAGCGGGCGGCACCCGCCCCGTACCGGCCCGACCGACCGTCGAAGCAACACGAAAGCGAGGGGAACACCCCCATGCCGCTGGTTCCCACCCGAGAGCTCGTCTCGCAGGCCGCCGCCGCGGGCCGGTCCGTCGCGGCGTTCAACGTGATCACGCTGGAACACGCAGAGGCGATCACCTCCGGCGCGACGGCCGCGGGCGCCCCCGTGATCCTGCAGATCAGCGAGAACGCCGTGCTGTTCCACGGCGGCCGCGTGGAGCCGATCGCGCGGGCCGCGGCCGAGGTCGGCAAGGCCTGCGACATCGACGTCGCACTGCACCTGGACCACGTGACCGACATGCGGCTGCTGCGCGGGGCGGCCGACGCGGGGTTCTCCTCCGCGATGTTCGACGCCGGGGCGCAGCCCTACGCCGAGAACCTCGCCGCCACCCGCGCCGCGGCCCAGTGGGCCCACGGCGCCGGCCTGTGGCTGGAGGCCGAACTCGGGTACGTGGGCGGCAAGCCCGACGCCCCCGCCAGTGCCCACGCGGCCGGGGTGCGCACCGACCCGGAGGAGGCGGCGCGCTATGTGGCGGACACCGGCGTGGACGCCCTGGCCGTCGCCGTCGGCAGCAGCCACGCCATGACCGAACGGTCCGCGTCCCTGGACCACGCACTGATCGAACGACTGCGGGAGGCCGTGCCCGTGCCCCTGGTGCTGCACGGCTCCTCGGGGGTCGGGGACGAGGAACTGCGGCGAGCCGTCCGGGCGGGCATCGTGAAGATCAACGTCGGTACCGCCCTCAACGTCGCCTTCACGGGCGCGGTCCGCGAGACACTGGCGGCGCGCCCCGACCTGACCGACCCCCGCCCCTACGTCGCCCGCGGCCGGGAGACGATGGCGGAGACGGTACGTGTCCTGCTCGGGGTGCTGGGCGGCTGAGCGACGCCGAGGCGTGCGGCATGCGGACAGCCGCCCTCCTCGCCCGTCACCGCTCCGCGTGCAGCAGCGTGAACCGCGCCCCCTCCGGATCCACCACCGTCGCCACCCGGCCGTTCGGCGTGTCGCGGGCCGGGGCGAGGACGTGCCCGCCCAGGTCGACGAGGCGTGCCACCGACTCGTCCGTGTCGGCCACTTCGAAGTACGTCATCCAGTGCGGCCCCCGGTCGCGCGGCAGGGCGTCGCCGACGCCGTGGATGCCGGCGACGGGGCGGCCGTCGAGGCGCAGGGTGACGTAGTCGCGGTCGGTGGAGGGCTCCGGGAGGAGTTCGAAGCCGAAGACCCTCTCGTAGAACTTGGCGATGCTCGCCGTCTCGTACGTCAGCAGCTCGTTCCACGCCGGTGTGCCGGGCACCCCGGCGATGGCCGTGCCGAGGTGCGCGGCCGCCTGCCAGATGCCGAAGACGGCGCCGGCCGGGTCGGAGCCGAGGGCCATGCGGCCCGCCTCGCCCGCGTCCAGGGGGCCGACACCGACCGTGCCACCGCACATGCGCACCGTTTCGGCCGTCCGGTCGACGTCGTCGGCGGCGAAGTAGGGCGTCCAGGCGGTGGGCAGTTGCCGGTCCGGGGGCAGCTGACCGATGCCGGCCACCTCCCGCCCGTCGAGCAGGGCCCGCGCGTACGGGCCCAGTTGCTGCGGGCCGGGCCGGAACTCCCAGCCGAACAGGGCTCCGTAGAAGTCGTGGGTGGCGGCCGGTCCGTGCACCATCAGGCTCACCCAGCAGGGTGTGCCGGGCGCGCGCCGGGCGTTCGTCTCACCGATCCGGCTGTCCGATCCCCGTGCGTCGGTCATCGTCACCCTCTTCTCGGCCCTCCGCGGGCCGTGCGTCCGCTTCCGCTCCGACGGGCCTCGGCACCGATACCGGCACCGGGTTCCGGTGCGTGGTTCGGGCGACCCGGCGCTCGTGGGGCAGCCCGCCTGGCCGGGCAGTACAGCATGTGCCCGAACCCGTACGCCTCGTGATCGGTACTGTCCGGCGGGCAGAGTAGCCCGACATCGACGCCTCGGCCACTCGGTACGCCAGGATGGGGCCATGAACGCCATCATCTCCGCATCCGAACTCGCCGACGAACTGGCGGGCGCCCATCCGCCCGTCCTGCTCGACGTCCGCTGGCAACTGAGCACGGCGAAGGCGGCGGGAGCCCCGCCGTTCGACGGCCGGGCCGAGTACGCGGCCGGGCATCTTCCCGGTGCCGTCTTCGTCGACCTGGACGGGGAGCTGGCCTCCGCGCCCGGCGCGAACGGTCGGCACCCGCTGCCCGACATCGGGGAGTTCGGTGCGGCGATGCGCCGGGCGGGCGTGTCGCAGGGGCGGCCGGTCGTGGTCTACGACGGCGGGCAGGGGTGGGCGGCGGCCCGCGCCTGGTGGCTGCTGCGCTGGACGGGTCACCCGAACGTGCGGGTCCTCGACGGTGGGTTGCCGGCCTGGGACGCGCCGCTGTCGACGGAGGTCCCGACGCCCGCGGAGGGCGACTTCGCGCCGGTGCCGGGCGCGCCGGGGCTGCTGGACGCGGACGGCGCCGCCGCGCTGGCCCGGTCCGGGGTGTTGTTCGACGCCCGCGCGGGGGAGCGTTACCGGGGCGAGGTAGAGCCGATCGACCGGGTCGGCGGCCACATCCCGGGCGCCGTGTCCGCGCCGACGGCCGAGAACGTGGCCCCGGACGGGCGCTTCCGGCCCGCCGAGGAACTCCGGGCACGCTTCAAGGCCCTGGGCGCGACGGAGGACGGCGCGGTCGGCGTGTACTGCGGCTCGGGCGTGTCGGCTGCCCACGAGGTGCTCGCGCTGGCGGTGGCGGGGATCCCGGCGGCGCTGTACGTGGGCTCGTGGTCCGAGTGGTCCTCGGACCCGGCCCGGCCGGTCGCGGTGGGGCCCGACCCGCAGTAGGGCCCGTGCGCGAGGCCGGGGCGGCACCCACGCGGGTGCGGCCCCGGCCTCGTACGGCACGGTTCACGGCCTTCGGCGAAGACTCCACTCAGTGAAGGCTCGACTCAGCGAAGACTCCACTCGGTGGAGACTCCACTCATCTGGCCGGGACTCGACTACTCCTGCTTCTTGCGCCGCGTGCCGAACACGATCTCGTCCCAGCTCGGCACCGCCGCGCGGCGGCCCGGCCGGACGCCGTCGGCCTCGGCCTGGCGGTCGGTGGAGCCGGTCAGGCGGTCGCGGTGGCTGGCCACCGAGCGCGGCATGAGCACGTCGGCGTAGGCGGAACCGGCCGACGCCGCGGGGGCGGGAGGCTCCTCCACCTCGGGTTCCTCGACGGGCTCCTCCACCGGTTCCGGAGCGCGCTCGGGCACCACCAGGTCGCCGCGGAAGCTCGGTACGGCCTCCAGCAGGCTGGTGAGCGAGTCCCGTTCGCGCTCGGCCGAGGCGGTGGCCGCGGTGTCGTCGGACGGCTCGGACGGCGGCGGGGGCAGGCTCGGCCGCTCCCGCTGCTCCCGGTCGAGGGTGCGGTCCAGCGGCCGGTCGCGCGGCAGCCGGGCGATGCGCGGCACGAACGGGAAGCTGGGCTCGGGCGCGGCGAGGTCGTCGGACTCGCCGATCAGCGCGCGCGCCTCCGCGTCGACGGCCTGGACGAGCCGCCGGGGCGGGTCGTACGTCCAGCTCGCCGAGTGCGGTTCGCCCGCGACCAGGTAGACCAGCAGCACTTCCCAGGTGCCGTCGTCGCGGCGCCAGGAGTCCCACTGGACGGTGTCCTTGTCGGCGCCGCGCAGCAGCAGCCGTTCCTGGACGGCCTCGCCGAGGGGCGGCCCGGAGTTCTCGCCGGGGCGGCGGACGGGGGTCTTGCGGGCCCGCTCCGCCATGAAGGCGCGCTCGGCGAGCACGGGACCCTCGAAGCGCCGTACGCGGTCGACGGGGATGCCGGCCATCTGGGCGACCTCTTCCGCGGTCGCGCCGGCTCGTATACGCGCCTGGATGTCGCGGGGGCGGAGATGACTCTCCACCTCGATCTCGATCTGGCCGAGGCGGGGACGGTCGCCGCGTACGGCGGCCCGGAGCCGCTCGTCGATCGGAAGCGTGTACTCCGTGCTGTCCGCAGCCTTCAGCACCAGCCGTGTGCCGTCATTCGAGACGGCCACGACACGCAGTTCGGGCATGGGGACCTCCCGGGTGGTGCCTGCCGACGTCACGTGCGTCGCTGCTTCCGCTCTGTCGAGTGTGGCCTGCCCGGGTGCAGCCTGCCACAACCTTGCCGAGTTGCCCGGCGTGTCGGGCGAGAGCCCGGGATCGCCGTTATGGCACGGTTACCTGTTCGCAACGCTAAGTGACCAACTCCGTCACCCTGTGCAACTTTCCCCTCCTGGCGGTCCTTCAAGGTTCCGACTCCCTCGCGGGAGACCGGCTCCAGGGCTCGCAACAGTACTCCATTCGGGCCACGTGCGTGGATTGGCACGCCGCCCAACTTCTGGCAAGAGGTGACGGTTGGCCGTCCCCGGCGCCTTTCCGACGATCTTGGACGTGGCGTACTTCACGCAATCACCAGAAACGGAACTAATGGTTTCGGTCGCACGTCCCTTTCTCGTGCAGTTGATCGCTCCCGTACGGAAAGGCAGGCAAGGTCCGACCATGCGTGAAAGGTCCGATGACGCGGGTGAGGTGGACGTGGGTTCGAAGGGGGAGTCCAGGCGGCTCGACCTGAGCGTGCCCCAGGTCGCGGGCAGCGCCCTGGCCGCGGTGGTGGCCGCCAAACTCGCCTCCTCCTTCGGTGTCTACGGCACGATCGCCGGCGCCGGTCTGATCAGTGTCGTCGCCACCTGCGGGGGCTCGGTGCTCCAGCACTTCTTCAAGCGCACCGGGGAGCAGATCCGGGTGAAGCGCACCGTCGCCACCGTGCGGACCGGCGGGCGGGCGGCGTCGGTCCCGGCCTCGCTCACGGAGGCATCCGCTTCCGGTGCGGCTCCCGATTCCGACTCGGCTTCGGCTCCCGCTTCGGCTTCGGCTTCGGCTTCGGGCGAGTTCACCGAGGGCACCGTCTACCGCGCGCGGACCAAGGGCCGGCGCCGCCCGTTGCTCGCGGCGGCCCTCGTCTTCGGCGTCACGATGGCCGGAATCACCGTCTACGAGGTCGCCTCCGGCCAGAACCTGAGCGGCGGTCACAGCACCACCGTCGGCAGCGCCTTCACGGGGCACGACAAGTCCGCGGCCGATTCGGGGAAGCCCGGCGATTCCGACTCCGGCGACTCCGGGGGAGCGCGGGACGGCCGGGACTCGGGCGGCTCCGGTGACTCGGGTGACGCGAAGGACTCCGGGTCCGGGGACGACGCCCCGTCCGCCACTCCTTCCGGGAGCCCGGAGGCGACCGGCGACGGCACGTCGTCCGACGGCGGTTCCCATGAGGAGGGCGGTACGGACCCCGGCCCGACGCCCACCGGGGACGCCACCGGTGACGGGGGGGCCGGTGACACCGGGACCCCCGGTCCGGACGCCTCGGCTACGACCCCAGAACCCGGCGCAAGTAGTCGTTCTGGAACAGACGCTCCGGGTCAAGACGGTCCCGCAGCGCCGTGAACTCGCCGAAGCGCGGATACACCCGGGAGAAGTACGCGGCGTCCCGGGTGTGCACCTTGCCCCAGTGCGGCCGGCCCTCGTACGCCGTGAAGATGCGCTCGGCGGCGGTGAAGTACGCCTGGTAGGGCGTCCCCCGGAACATGTGCACGGCGATGTACGCGCTGTCGCGGCCCGATGCGGTGGACAGCGTGATGTCGTCGGCCGGGGCCGTGCGCACCTCGACCGGGAAGCTGATCCGCAGCCGTGACCGCTCGACCATCGCCCTCAACTCGCGCAGCGCCTCGACGACGGCCCCGCGCGGGACGGCGTACTCCATCTCCACGAACCGCACCCGGCGCGGGGATGTGAAGACCTTGTAGGGAGTGTCCGTGTACGTCCGCGCGGAGAGCGCCCGGCTGGAGACCCGGGCGATCGCCGGGATGGTGGCGGGCGCCGCGCGGCCGACCCAGTTGACCGCCTGGAAGAGGCCGTTGGAGAGGAACTCGTCGTCCAGCCAGCCCTGGAACCGGCCCACCGGCCGCTCCGGACCGGCGCTGCGGTTGTTGCGCTTGGTGTTGGTGCTGCCGGTGTGCGGGAACCAGTAGAACTCGAAGTGCTCGTTCTCCGACCACAGTTCGTCGAAGTCGGCCAGGACCCGGTCGAACGGCATCGGCTCCTCGCGGGCCGTGAGCAGGAAGACCGGCTCCACGGCGAAGGTGATCGCGGTGACGACGCCCAGTGCGCCGAGGCCGATCCGGGCGGCGGCGAACACGTCGGCGTTCTCGTCCTCGGAGCAGGTCAGTACCGAACCGTCCGCCGTGACCAGCTCCAGGCCCCGGATCTGGGCGGCGATCGAGGCCGACTCGCGGCCCGTGCCGTGGGTGCCGGTGCTGGTGGCCCCGGAGACGGTCTGCTCCATGATGTCGCCCATGTTGGTCAGCGACAGGCCCTCACGCGCGAGCGCCAGGTTGAGCCTCTTGAGCGGGGTGCCGGCCTCGACCGTGACCGTCATGGCGTCCCGGTCGATGCCGCGGATGCCCGTCAACAGTTGAGGGCGGATCAACACACCGTCCGTCGCGGCTATCGACGTGAACGAGTGCCCGGTGCCGACCGCCTTGACCCGCTGCCCGTCCTCGGCCGCCCGGCGAACGGCGTCGGCCAGTTCGTCGACGGAGGCGGGAGTGACCTCCCGCGCGGGACGCGCCGAGACGTTGCCGCCCCAGTTACGCCATGTGCCGTTCCGGCCGCTCGTCCTGCCGCTCGCCGTGCGTGTGCTGCTCAACGGTCCCTCCCCGACGCGGTTCCGGCCGCTTGAGCCGGCGGTGCCCGAGGAAACCGACCGCGACCGCGACGGCCCCGGCCACCGCCGGAACCCCGTACCCGGCACGCGCCCCGGAAGCGTCGATCATCCAGCCGCCCGCGGAGGAGCCGAGCGCGACCCCGACCGCGAGTCCGGTACTCACCCAGGTCATGCCCTCGGTGAGCTGCGTGCGTGGTACGTGCTCTTCGATGAGGGACATCGTCGTGATCATCGTGGGAGCGATGGACAGACCCGCAACGAACAGCGCCGCGGCCAGAAACGGCAGGTTTCCGACCAGTAGGAGGGGGATCATACTCACGGCCATCGCACACACGCCCAGGAGCCAGCGGCGTTCCGGCGGTCCGGCGAAGCGCAGCAGCCCGAAAATCATGGCCGCCGTGCACGACCCCGCTGCGTAGAGGGCGAGGACGAGGCTGGCGGCGGCCTTGTGCCCCTCCTCCTCGGCGAACGCCACGGTGACGACGTCGATGGCCCCGAAGATCGTCCCCGTGGCCGCGAACGTGCCGACCAGGACCTGCAGTCCCCGGGAGCGCAGTGCCGTGCCGCCGCCCTTGTGCTCGCGCGGGTGCGGTTCCGGCTCGGTGGCGCGCTGCGCGGTCAGCCAGAAGACACCGGTCGCCAGGAAGCAGGCGGCGAGCAGCGGCCCGGCCTCCGGGAACCAGGCCGTGGACAGGCCGATGGAGATGATCGGGCCGAAGATGAAGCAGACCTCGTCCACCACGGACTCGAAGGAGTACGCGGTGTGCAGGTGCGGTGTGCCCCGGTACAGGGCCGCCCAGCGGGCCCGGACCATCGCCCCGAGGCTCGGCACGCAGCCGATGCCGACACAGGCCACGAACAGCACCCAGTCCGGCCACCCGTAGTGCGCGGCGGGCAGCAGCACCGCCGCCGCGCTCAGCGACACCAGGGTCGCCGGGCGCAGTACCCGGCGCTGCCCGTAGCGGTCCACCAGCCGGGAGACCTGCGGCCCGGCCGCGGCGGCGGCCAGCGCGATGGTGGCCGACAGGGCCCCGGCCAGTCCGTACCGCCCGGTGAGCTGCGAGATCATCGTCACCACGCCGATGCCCATCATCGACAGCGGCATCCGGCCGAGGAAGCCCGCGGCGGAGAAGCCCTTGGTGCCGGGGAGGGCGAACAGGGCGCGGTAGGGACTGGCCAACGAGGTCTCCGGAAGCGGCTCGGTCACGGCTGAGTAAGGTGCGAACGCAGTCGATAGAGCTTACTCGTCCTCACGTTCGGAAACACCCCCTCGGACCTGGTGGAACGCACGGTCGGTACCCCGCCGTTTCCCCGCTGTCAGTGCCGGGTGGCAGGATCGGGGCATGCCAGACGTGCTCGATGCCAGCCCCTACGACGCCCTGCTCCTGCTCTCGTTCGGCGGCCCGGAGGGCCCGGACGACGTGGTCCCGTTCCTGGAGAACGTGACCCGGGGACGCGGCATCCCCAAGGAACGCCTCAAGGAAGTCGGACAGCACTACTTCCTCTTCGGCGGCGTCAGCCCGATCAACGACCAGAACCGCGCCCTGCTGGACGCCCTGCGCAAGGACTTCGCCGAGCACGGCCTGGACCTGCCGGTCTACTGGGGCAACCGCAACTGGGCGCCGTACCTGACGGACACCCTGCGCGAGATGGTCCGCGACGGCCGGCGCCGCGTCCTGGTCCTCGCCACCAGCGCCTACGCCTCCTACTCGGGCTGCCGCCAGTACCGCGAGAACCTCGCGGACGCGCTCGCCGCCCTGGAGTCCGAGGGGCTGGAGCCGCCGAAGGTCGACAAGCTCCGGCACTACTTCAACCACCCCGGCTTCGTCGAGCCCATGGTCGACGGGGTCGTCCGGTCCCTCGCCGAGCTGCCCGAGGAGGTCCGGGACGGCGCGCACATCGCGTTCTGCACCCACTCGATCCCCACCTCCGCCGCCGACACGTCCGGTCCGGTCGAGGAGCACGGCGACGGCGGGGCGTACGTGCGCCAGCACCTGGACGTGGCACAGCTGATCGCCGACGCCGTGCGCGAGCGCACCGGCGTCGACCACCCCTGGCAGCTCGTCTACCAGTCGCGCTCCGGCGCCCCGCACATCCCGTGGCTGGAGCCCGACATCTGCGACCACCTGGAGGAGCGGCGGGCGGCCGGTGCCTCCGCGGTGGTGATGGCCCCCATCGGGTTCGTCTCCGACCACATGGAGGTCCTCTACGACCTCGACACGGAGGCCACCGCCAAGGCCGAGGAGCTGGGACTGCCGGTGCGCCGCGCGGCCACCGTGGGCGCCGACCCGCGCTTCGCCGCGGCCGTCCGCGACCTGGTCCTGGAGCGGGCGGGCGACGAACGCGGGCAGGAGGTCACGCCCTGCGCCCTCGGCAGGCTCGGCGCGAGCCACAACCTGTGCCCGGTCGGCTGCTGCCCCGCCCGTGCCCCCCGGCCCGCCGCCGCGGGCGCCGACAGTCCCTACGCGTGAGGAACCCCGTGACCGACGTGACGCCCGACCCGCTCCACGCCGACCTGCTGAAGATCGCCCAGGAGGCCGCCCACCGCGCGGGCGAGCTGCTGCGGGACGGACGCCCGGCCGACCTCGCGGTCGCCGCCACCAAGTCCAGCCCGATCGACGTGGTCACCGAGATGGACATCGCGGCGGAGAAGCTGATCACCGGGCTGATCGCCGACCGCCGCCCCGACGACGGCTTCCTCGGCGAGGAGGGGGCCGCCGTGGAGGGCACCAGCGGCGTCCGCTGGGTCATCGACCCGCTCGACGGCACGGTCAACTACCTGTACGGCCTGCCCACCTGGGCGGTCTCCATCGCCGCCGAGCAGGACGGCGAGCGGGTGGCCGGCGTGGTCGTGGCCCCGATGCGGGGCGAGTCCTACCACGCGCTGCTGGGCGGCGGCGCCTGGGCCACGGGCGCCTGGGAGGGCGAACGCAGGCTCGCCTGCCGGTCCGCGGCGCCGCTGGACCAGGCGCTGGTCTCCACCGGCTTCAACTACGTCGCCGACGTCCGCGCGGAGCAGGCCGAGATCGCGCGGCGGCTCATCCCGCTGGTGCGGGACATCCGGCGCGGCGGCTCGGCCGCGATCGACCTGTGCGACGTCGCCGCGGGGCGCCTCGACGGCTACTACGAGCGCGGGCTGCACCCCTGGGACCTCGCGGCGGGCGACCTGATCGCCCGTGAGGCGGGCGCCGTGACCGGTGGACGCCCCGGTGAGCGCCCCACCGGCGCCCTGACCATCGCTGCCACCCCGGCCGTCTTCGAACCCCTCCAGCGGCTCCTGACGGACTTCGGCGCGTAGCCCCGGGGGGGGCGGGAAGTCAGTGGGCGTCCCGCCCCGCGTCCGGCCCGCCGCCGGACGGCAGCGCGCACGACGAGGCCCCGGTGCTGGATCCCACCGGGGCCTCGTCTTCGCGGGCCGATCAGGCGTTGGTCGCGCTGACCTCCACGCCGTGCTCGGCAGCGAGACGGCGCAGATCGTCCAGCTCGCCCAGCTCCACGTCGACAAGGTACTCGTCGCCCTCGTCGCGGGCCCGGGACAGGTCGGACTCGGTCGTCTTTATGCGCTGCAGAAGTCCTGCGGTGAAAGCGTCCATGCTGCGCCCCCTCGTCCTGGGTCGTGGGTCGTTGGCACGGGGGTGTGCCGGTCGGAAGGGGCGATCACGCCTCCGGTGGAGTGCCCAGCGCTGCCGGGCAGGGCGGCGGCGGTGCCGGACACCCACGCCCGCTCTGCGGAAGCGGACCGCGGCGTACCGCGCGGTAACGCGGTACAGGCAGAGCGTGATCGCGGGGTGTAAAGCCGTCCTCCCCCTGCTCCCCTTCGCGGAAACCTCAACCGCACGAGAAAATCTCGCATTCCCGCTTCGGCGGCCTTTCCACGGCCCTCTTCGTCACCGGCCCCGCACCCGGCTTACCGCCGACTTATGGCCGAAAAGGGCAGGATGGAGGCAACACACCCACCAGCCCCCTGCCCTCGTGCGTCCGAGAAGCGCTACGCGGGTGGACACAGGAAGGACAAGCGACGTGCGCGTACTCGTCGTCGAGGACGAGCAGCTGCTCGCCGATGCGGTGGCCACCGGACTGCGCCGGGAGGCCATGGCCGTCGACGTCGTGTACGACGGTGCGGCCGCCCTCGAGCGTATCGGCGTCAACGACTACGACGTGGTCGTCCTCGACCGCGACCTGCCCCTGGTGCACGGCGACGACGTCTGCCGCAAGATCGTCGAGCTGGGCATGCCCACGCGGGTGCTCATGCTCACGGCGTCCGGCGACGTCAGCGACCGGGTCGAGGGCCTGGAGATCGGCGCCGACGACTACCTGCCCAAGCCCTTCGCGTTCAGCGAGCTGATCGCCCGCGTGCGCGCCCTGGGCCGGCGGACCAGCGTGCCCCTGCCGCCCGTCCTGGAGCGCGCCGGGATCAAGCTCGACCCCAACCGCCGCGAGGTCTTCCGGGACGGCAAGGAGGTGCAGCTCGCCCCCAAGGAGTTCGCCGTCCTCGAGGTCCTCATGCGCAGCGAGGGCGCCGTGGTCTCCGCGGAGCAGCTGCTGGAGAAGGCCTGGGACGAGAACACCGACCCGTTCACCAACGTCGTGCGCGTGACCGTCATGACCCTGCGCCGCAAGCTGGGCGAGCCGCCGGTCATCGTCACCGTCCCCGGCTCCGGCTATCGGATCTGAGCGGCCGTGGCGACGACACCCGCGCCCCCCGGGGCGCCCCCCAAGCCCACGTGGGACCCTCGCTCGGCCACGCCCCTGCCGTGGCTGCGCCCCACCATCCGGATAAGGCTCACGCTGCTGTACGGCGGCATGTTCCTGATCGCCGGCATCCTGCTGCTGTCGATCATCTACCTGCTGGCCGCCCAGGCGGTGCGCACCGGCAACGAACCGCTGTACAAGATCGTCGACTTCACCAACCTCAAGGTCTCCAGCAGCGACTGTCCCGTCGTCGACAACGGCAACCTGTCGCTGTCCGACTTCAACGCGGCGATCAGCGACTGCATGGACCACCAGCGCAAGGTCGCCCTGGACAACCTGCTCAGCCGCTCGCTGCTGGCGCTGCTCGGCCTCGCCGTGATCGCCTTCGCCTTCGGCTACGCCATGGCCGGACGCGTCCTGTCGCCGCTGGGCCGGATCACCCGCACCGCGCGCGCGGTGGCCGGCTCCGACCTCTCCCGCCGGATCGAGCTGGACGGCCCGGACGACGAGCTGAAGGAGCTGGCCGACACCTTCGACGACATGCTGGAGCGGCTGCAGCGGGCCTTCACCGCCCAGCAGCGCTTCGTCGGCAACGCCTCCCACGAGCTGCGCACGCCGCTGGCGATCAACCGCACCCTCCTGGAAGTGCACCTGTCCGATCCGAACGCGCCGGTGGAGCTCCAGCAGCTCGGCAAGACGCTGCTGGCGACCAACGAACGCAGCGAGCAACTGGTCGAGGGCCTGCTGCTGCTGGCCCGCAGCGACAACCAGATCGTCGAGCGCAAACCGGTGGACCTCGCCGAGGTGGCCGGCCAGGCCATCGACCAGGTGCACGCGGAGGCCGAGACCAAGGGCGTGGAGCTCCGCGGCACCCGCGAGGCCGCGGTCGTCCAGGGCAACGGCGTCCTGCTGGAGCGGATCGCCCTGAACCTCGTCCAGAACGCCGTGCGCTACAACGTGGCCGAACAGGGCTGGGTGGAGGTCACCACCGCCGTGGAGAACGGCCAGGCGGTCCTGGTGGTCACCAACACGGGCCCGGTGGTACCGGCGTACGAGGTGGACAACCTCTTCGAGCCGTTCCGGCGGCTGCGTACCGAGCGGACGGGGAGCGACAAGGGCGTCGGGCTCGGGCTGTCCATCGCGCGGTCCGTGGCCCGGGCGCACGGCGGGCACATCTACGCGCAGCCGCGCGAGGGCGGAGGGCTCGTGATGCGGGTGACCCTGCCCGTCTGAGATCATGACCCCGACATCGCACCGAGACCCGAGGATGTTCGCTTTGAGCGGAATTTCCAGGCCACCGGCCTCGGAGTCGCGTGTGTGATCGATCACAGCGGAGGCTTTCCCGCTCTCTACTCTCCGTGATCATGCACCCTGTCGGAAAGCCGGGAAAATCCCGGTTTTCAGGGGCCCTGATCACGGGAAGTACACGGTGAGACGCCTTTGAAGTGCGGCATTCGGACCGTGTACGGTCCCCATCGCCATCCAAGCCGATCACTCATGAGGAGTCCGGTTGGGTGTCGATTGAGTAACAGACCTTGATGTGAGGCAAAATCTCCGCCTCAGGTCGGGCACAAGTCCGGCCTCTCACGCGTTACGTGCGCTGAAGACACCGCAGACACCCAGAGGGGGAGAGCGACCATGGCAACCGATTACGACACTCCACGCAAGACCGACGACGACGTCGACTCGGACAGCCTCGAAGAGCTGAAGGCCAGGCGGAACGACAAGTCCGCCTCGGCCGTCGACGTCGACGAGTTCGAGGCCGCGGAAGGCCTCGAACTTCCCGGCGCCGACCTCTCGAACGAGGAACTGGCCGTCCGTGTACTGCCGAAGCAGCAGGATGAGTTCACCTGCATGAGCTGCTTCCTGGTCCACCACCGCAGCCAGCTGGCCCGGGAGAAGAACGGCCAGCCGATCTGCCGCGACTGCGACTGAGGCGGGGTCGGCCGTGACTGGCTCGACCCCTCCCTGGAAGCGCCGTTTCTCCCGACGAGGAGCGGACCAAGGGCCGTCCGACGGCCCGTACAGCGCGCGTGACGACGAGCGGGGCCCGACCGATACGGGGAGGGCCCCGCTCGAACCGGTGGCCGACCGGAGTGACCTCCCGGCGACCACGCGACCGCCGGCGCCCGCTGCCCGGCGCCGGGCAGCGGCGTTCCGGGAGAAGGCGGGGCAGGGGGTCCGCAACGGCGGTGCCCGCGCCAGGGCTGCCCTGGGACACCTCGCCGACCGGATCATCGACCTGGCCCCGCGGGTGCCCGTACGGGACCTGGCGACGCTGCGCAGGCAGTTCCCGGGCCTCGGCCCCGAAGAGCTGGCCGACCGGCTCGTGGCCGGCGCGGCCAAGGGCACGGCGACCGTGGGAGCGGGCATCGGAGCGGCGGCGATGCTGCCCGTGCCGCCCGCGATGCCCACCGAACTGGCCGCCGAGATCACCGGAGTCGCGGCGATCGAGCTCAAGCTGATCGCCGAACTCCACGAGGTCTACGGCGTACGCCCGCCGGGCGGTCTCGGGCAGCGCAGCACCGCGTACCTGAACTCGTGGTCGGACGAGCGCGGCGTCGACGTGTCCAAGCCGTCGACCCTCGGCTCGGCGATGAACGGCCCCATGAAGCGCCAGCTGCGCCAGCAGATCATGAAGCGGATGGTGCGCGACCTGCCAAACCTGATGCCGTTCATGGTGGGTGCGGCCGTGGGCGCGGTCATGAACCGCCGCGACACCAGAAAGCTGGCCGCCAGGATCCGGACCGACCTGCGCAAGCACCAGGTCGCCTGGAGCGCCCTGGACGACCTCCCCGCCCTGGAACGCCCGCGGGACGCCCTGGACATGGGCGAGATCACCAAGGGCATCGGACCCGGCTCCGTCGGCCGCGGGGAAAACTTCGGCAAAGACGGCCGCTGACCGCGGCCTGCCTCCGCCGCGCCGCGACCCGGTCCGCCGGACAGGTGCTACGCGGCCGCGGCCTTCGCCGCCGTCAGGGCCTCGATCAGCCGCTCCGGCTCGCGCGTCGACAGGTACAGGTACGGAGTCGGGTCCTCCGGGTCCGTGACCAGCACCCGCACGGCCCGCGGGATGTAGGCGCGCAGCAGCAGGAACGCCCTGGTGTCGGCCTTGTACGTGCGCCAGGCGCGGGCCTCCTCCGGGTCGAGGACCTCCGCCTCGCCCAGCGCCGAGAGCGGCACCCTGGCCTCGCCCGCGATCAGCGAGTCGCCCACGATCCGGATGCGGACCGCGCCGTACGAACTGGCCGCCACCGCGGCCACCGCGGTCCCGCCCGCCAGGCCGCCCAGCATCGGCAGCGTGCCGAAGGGCAGCAGGATCAGCGCGAACGCCAGCCCCACCAGGAAGGAGACGAGCCACCAGGAGCGGGGCGCGGTGAGTCGTTCTTCGTACGGGGCCGTGGAGAGCTGCATGAACCAAGCTTGGCACGGTATCGGTGTTCGGCCGACGCGCGGGTAAGGTCTGCGCCTGTGAGTGGTACTTCCCCAGGTCTCCAGCCCCCCGCCGACGCCGTGAAACCCGTACGGCACCCCGACGCGCCCGCCCCCGGCGAGCTGCTCGGCGCCCACTACGGACAGTGCTTCGGCTGCGGCGGCGACCAGCCCCACGGGCTGCACCTCCAGGCGCGGGCGGGTGAAGGCGTGTCGATCACCGCCGAGTTCACCGTCCGCCCCGCCCACCAGGGCGCGCCCGGTCTGGCGCACGGCGGCGTGCTGGCCACCGCCCTGGACGAGACGCTGGGCTCGCTGAACTGGCTGCTGCGCACGATCGCGGTGACCGGACGGCTGGAGACCGACTTCCGGCGGCCGGTGCCCGTGGACACGACGCTGTACCTGGAGGCCGAGGTCACCGCGGTGGCCGGCCGCAAGATCTACTCCACCGCCACCGGCCGGATCGGCGGACCCGACGGCCCCGTGGCCGTTCGCGCCGACGCCCTCTTCATCGAGGTCGAGGTCGAGCACTTCGTCCGGAACGGCCGCGAGGAGGAGATCCGCGCCGCCATGGACGACCCCGACCAGCTCCGCCGCGCCCGCGCCTTCGAGGTGAACCCGTGAGCCGTGCCGACCTCGAGGTGCTGATCCGGCGCGTCGACCCCGACGTACCGCTGCCCGCGTACGCGCAGCCCGGCGACGCCGGCGCCGACCTGCGCACCACCGTCGGCTGCGAGCTGGCGCCCGGCGAACGCGCCGTTCTGCCCACCGGCGTGTCTGTGGCGCTCCCCGAGGGGTACGCGGCCTTCGTGCACCCACGTTCCGGACTGGCCGCCCGCTGCGGTGTCGCCCTCGTGAATGCCCCGGGGACGATTGATGCCGGGTACCGTGGGGAGATCAAGGTGATCGTGGTGAATCTCGACCCGCGCGAGAGCGTGCGGTTCGAGCGCTTCGACCGGATTGCCCAACTGGTCGTCCAGCAGGTCGAGAGGGTCCGCTTCCGTCAGGTCGCGGAGCTTCCCGACTCGGCGCGGGCCGAGGGGGGCTTCGGGTCCACCGGCGGCCACGCCGGGTTGGACCGTGCAAGCGGCACAAGCGGTCAGGTCGCCGAGGGCGGCCCGACGGGTGGGAATCGATACGCTTCGGTCGTATCCGACCGGGAAGGACAGTGACGTGTTCGGACGTCGCAAGAAGAGGGATGCCGCCGAGGACGCGGCCGGCGAGACCGAGCAGGTCGTCGACAGCGTCGACACCGAGGCGGACGAAGAGCGCGAACGCGTGCGGCTCGAGCCCGAGCCGCGCCCCGACGGGCCCTGGGACAGCACCGAGGTCCGCGACCCGGCCGAGGGCCGGGTCGACCTGGGCGGCCTTTTCATCCCCGGGGTCGACGGCATGGAACTGCGGGTGGAGGTCGCGGGCGACGCGATCGTCGCCGCGACCGTGGTGCTGCGCGACAGCGCCATCCAGCTCCAGGGCTTCGCCGCGCCCAAGCGCGAGGGCATCTGGGGCGAGGTGCGCGAGGAGATCGGCTCCGGCATCACCCAGCAGGGCGGCATCATCGACGAGGTCGAGGGTCCGCTGGGCTGGGAGCTGCGGGCCCAGGTCCCGGTGCAGCTGCCGGACGGCACGGGCGGCTTCCAGGTCGTGCGGTTCGTCGGCGTGGACGGGCCCCGCTGGTTCCTGCGCGGCGTGATCTCGGGCCAGGGAGCGGTGCAGCCGCAGGCCGCCGGTCTCCTGGAGCAGATCTTCCGGGACACGGTCGTCGTCCGCGGCGAGGGCCCGATGGCCCCCCGCGACCCCATCGTCCTGAAGCTGCCGAACGACGCGCAGATGGTCCCCGAAGGGGTCCAGCAGGAGGAGGGCTCCCGCTTCGCCGGCGGCATGGGCCAGCTCCAGCGCGGACCGGAGATCACCGAGGTTCGCTAGGCGAGGACGCGACACGGCTGGTCGCCGTACGCGCCACGAGGGCCGCTTCCCCAGGGGGACGCGGCCCTCTCGCCGGTACGGACCGGGGCGGTCGCGTCGGACGATCGGGCCGCGGCCGTTGAATCCGCCGGCCCGCGGTGGTGATACTGGCGCCCGGTTCACGGGGCACGACGGGGGAGGGCACAACATGAGCCAGGTGGTCACGGAGACCATGGTGCGCGTCGAGGACGTGCGGAAGTCGTACGGCAGGGACAGCGCCGCCGTGCACGCCCTGCGCGGCGTCTCCTTCGACGTGCCGCGCGGTGAGCTGGTCGCCCTCAAGGGGCGGTCGGGATCCGGGAAGACCACCCTGCTCAACATCGTCGGCGGCCTCGACACACCGGACGCCGGACGCGTGGAGGTCGACGGCCGGGACCTCGCGGAGCTGGACGAGGACGGGCTGCTCGCGCTGCGCCGGGACCGGGTCGGCTTCGTCTTCCAGTCCTTCGGGCTCATCCCGATCCTCACCGCCGCCGAGAACGTCGGCGTACCGCTGCGGCTGCGCCGGGCCGCGCCGAAGGAACGCGAGGAACGCGTCGAGCTGCTGCTCTCCCTGGTGGGCCTCGCCGACCACGCCGCCCAGCGCCCCGGCGAGCTGTCCGGCGGGCAGCAGCAGCGGGTCGCCATCGCCCGCGCCCTCGCCAACGACCCCGCGCTGCTGATCGCCGACGAACCCACCGGCCAGCTGGACGCGGAGACCGGGCACTCGGTGATGGAGCTGCTGCGGGCCGTCGTACACAGCGAACGGGTCACCGCCCTGGTCGCCACCCACGACGCCACCCTGCTCGACCTCGCCGACCGGGTGCTGGAGCTGCGGGACGGGGAGATCGTCGAGCAGTGACGCCCCGGCGTCAGAGTTCCGTCAAGGACGGCCGGCACCCCCGTCCCCGCCCCTTTTGCCGCGATGGGGGGTCGTAGGGTCGACGCTGCGCAATCAGCGGTGACCGGAAGACAATGAGGCCATGGGACGCGGCAAGCTTCGGATCTACCTCGGTGCGGCACCGGGCGTCGGCAAGACGTACGCGATGCTGTCCGAGGCGCACCGGCGCGTCGAACGGGGCACCGACTGCGTGGTGGCCTTCGTCGAGCACCACGGCAGGGCACGCACCGAGGTGATGCTGCGCGGCCTGGAAGAGGTGCCGCGCCGGGAGATCGAGTACCGGGGCGCCGCCTTCACCGAGCTGGACCTGGACGCGGTGCTGGCCCGCCGCCCCCGGGTGGCGCTGGTGGACGAGCTGGCCCACACCAACGTCCCCGGCGTGCGCAACGCCAAGCGCTGGCAGGACGTCGAGGAACTCCTCGCCGCCGGCATCGACGTCGTCTCGACCGTCAACATCCAGCACCTGGAGTCACTCGGCGACGTCGTGGAGTCCATCACCGGCGTACGGCAGCGCGAGACGGTGCCGGACGAGGTGGTGCGCCGCGCGGACCAGATCGAACTGGTCGACATGTCGCCGCAGGCACTGCGCCGGCGCATGGCCCACGGCAACATCTACCAGCCGGACAAGGTCGACGCGGCCCTGTCCAACTACTTCCGCCCCGGCAACCTCACCGCCCTGCGCGAGCTGGCGCTGCTGTGGGTCGCGGACCGGGCCGACGAGTACCTCCAGCAGTACCGCAGCGAGCACCGGGTCTCGAAGATATGGGGCTCGCGCGAACGCATCGTGGTCGGCCTGACCGGAGGCCCCGAAGGACGGACGCTGATACGACGGGCCGCGCGCCTCGCCGAGAAGGGTGCCGGCGGCGAGGTGCTGGCCGTGTACATAGCCCGCAGCGACGGCCTGACCTCAGCCTCCCCGAAGGAGCTGGCCGTGCAGCGCACTCTGGTGGAGGACCTCGGCGGCACCTTCCACCACGTGCTCGGCGAGGACATACCGGCCGCACTGCTCGACTTCGCCCGCGGCGTCAACGCCACCCAGATCGTCCTCGGCTCCTCACGCCGCAAGACCTGGCAGTACGTCTTCGGACCCGGCGTCGGCGCCACCGTCGCCCGCGAGTCCGGCTCCGACCTGGACGTCCACATCGTGACCCACGAGGAGGTCGCCAAGGGCCGCGGGCTGCCGGTGGCCAGGGGCGCGCGGCTCGGCCGGTCCCGGAGCGTCTGGGGCTGGTTCGCGGGCCTGGGCGGTCCTGTGCTGCTGTCGCTGCTGCTCAGCACCGTCCACCTCGGCCTCGCCAACGACGTGCTGCTCTACCTGGCGCTGACCGTCGCGGCCGCCCTGCTCGGCGGGCTGTACCCGGCGCTCGCCTCGGCCGCGGTGGGGTCGCTGCTGTTGAACTGGTTCTTCACGCCCCCCGTCAACCGGATCACCATCGCCGACCCGAGGAACATGCTTGCGCTCGCCATATTCGTGGGCGTCGCGCTCTCCGTCGCCTCGGTCGTCGACGTCGCGGCCCGCCGCACCCACCAGGCCGCCCGGCTGCGCGCCGAGTCGGAGATCCTGTCCTTCCTCGCCGGTGACGTGCTGCGCGGCGAGACCAGCCTGGAGACGCTCCTGGAGCGGGTGCGCGAGACCTTCGGCATGGAGTCGGCCGCCCTCCTGGAGCGGGAGGGCGACGTGGCGCCCTGGACCTGCGCGGGACGCGCCGGGTCGGGACCGCCGGTCGACCGCCCGGAGGACGCGGACGTGGACATGCCCGTGGGCGACCACATGGCCCTCGCGCTGACCGGCCGGGTCCTGCCCGCGGAGGACCGCCGGGTGCTGGCCGCCTTCGCCGCCCAGGCCGCCGTCGTCCTGGACCGGCGCCGCCTGCGCGAGGAGGCCGACCAGGCCCGCGCGCTCGCCGAGGGCAACCGCATCCGCACGGCGCTGCTGGCCGCCGTCAGCCACGACCTGCGCACCCCGCTGGCCGGGATCAAGGCGGCGGTGACCAGCCTGAGGTCCGACGACGTGGCCTGGTCCGAGGAGGACCGGGCGGAGCTGCTCGAGGGCATCGAGGAGGGCGCCGACCGCCTCGACCACCTGGTGGGCAACCTGCTCGACATGTCCCGCCTGCAGACCGGCACCGTCACCCCGCTGATCCGCGAGATCGACGTGGACGAGGTGGCGCCGATGGCGCTCGGCGGGGTGCCCGAGGGCAGCGCGGAGCTGGACATCCCCGAGACGCTGCCCATGGTCGCCGTGGACGCCGGGCTCCTGGAGCGGGCGATGGCCAACCTGGTGGAGAACGCCGTCAAGTACAGTCCGGACGACCGGACCGTCCTGGTCGCCGCCAGTGCCCTCGCCGACCGCGTCGAGGTGCGGGTCGTGGACCGGGGACCGGGGGTGCCGGACGAGGCCAAGGACCGCATCTTCGAGCCCTTCCAGCGCTACGGCGACGCCCCGCGCGGGGCCGGGGTGGGACTCGGCTTGGCCGTGGCCCGCGGTTTCGCCGAGGCGATGGGCGGCACCCTGAACGCCGAGGACACCCCGGGCGGGGGTCTCACCATGGTCCTCACCCTCCGCGCGGTGGGCTCGTCCGGTGATTCCGGGCCGGCCCACCACCTGGCCACGGCAGAAAGGCAGGCCGCCCGATGACCCGGGTGCTCGTGATCGACGACGAACCGCAGATCGTGCGGGCCCTCGTGATCAACCTCAAGGCACGGCACTACGAGGTCGACGCCGCCCACGACGGAGCCACCGCCCTCCAGCTCGCCGCCGCCCGTCACCCGGACGTGGTGGTCCTCGACCTGGGCCTGCCCGACATGGACGGCGTCGAGGTGATCAGGGGACTGCGCGGCTGGACCCGGGTGCCGATCCTGGTGCTGTCCGCCCGGCACTCCTCCGACGAGAAGGTCGAGGCGCTGGACGCGGGCGCCGACGACTACGTCACCAAGCCCTTCGGCATGGACGAGCTGCTGGCCCGGCTGCGGGCCGCCGTCCGCCGGGCCGAACCCGTCCCCGGCGGCGAGGACGAGGTCGTCGTGGACACCGCGGAGTTCACCGTCGACCTGGCCGCGAAGAAGGTCAACCGGGGCGGCAGGGACGTACGTCTGACGCCCACCGAGTGGCACCTGCTGGAGGTGCTGGTGCGCCACACGGGGCGCCTGGTCAGCCAGAAGCAGCTGTTGCAGGAGGTGTGGGGGCCGTCGTACGGGACGGAGACGAACTACCTGCGGGTCTACATGGCCCAGCTGCGCCGCAAGCTAGAGGCGGACCCCGCGCACCCGCGGCACTTCATCACCGAGCCGGGCATGGGATACCGCTTCGAGAAGTGAGAGGCAGTGCACGCGACGTGAGGGCGAAGTGAGCCTCGCCATCCCGTCCTGGCAGGGGTGCATGGCGGTCGGCGGGCCCCGGTACGCTTCAGATATGAGTGCTGCTCCGCGTTCCGACAAGCCGGTGGGCCGGTTCCGGCGCATGTTCGACCGGCTCTCCTCCTCCCAGGAGGAGCTGGAGTCGGAGGAACTGCGCGAGGACGCCGACACCGCCGGCTGCACGCGCATCGGAGACTGCCAGGACCGGCAGGTCGTGTCGGTTACTGGTACCTTGCGCACGGTCACCCTGCGACCGCGTGCGGGCGTTCCGGCCCTGGAGGCCGAGCTGTTCGACGGTTCCGCCGCCCTGGACGTGGTGTGGCTGGGCAGACGCTCCATCGTGGGTATAGAGCCGGGGCGCAAGCTCATCGCATCGGGCCGGATCTCCATGAGCCACGGCCGCCGGGTGCTCTTCAACCCGAAATACGAACTGAGACCCCTCGGACGGGAGTAGCCGGTGACGTCGCTCGACAAGCCGACCGAAGAGACGACAGAGGCCGACGACGCCCGGGCGGTGACGGAGGCCGCGCTGTTCGAGGCGTTCGGCGGCGTGCGGGGCATGATCGAGACGGTGCTTCCGGGCCTGCTCTTCGTCACCATCTTCACCCTCAACAACGACCTGCACATGTCGGCGATCGCGGCCCTGGCCGTGTCGGTGGTGCTGGTCGTCGTCCGGCTGGTGATGAAGGACACCGTCAAGCACGCGTTCAGCGGGGTCTTCGGCGTCGCCTTCGGCGTGGTCTTCGCGATGATGACCGACAACGCCAAGAACTTCTATCTGCCGGGCATGCTCTACACCCTGGGCCTGGCGCTGGCGTACATCGTCACCTCGCTGGCCGGGGTGCCGCTGATCGGCCTGATCCTCGGCCCGGTCTTCAAGGAGAACCTCTCCTGGCGCACCCGCAACCCGGGCCGCAAGAAGGCGTACACCAAGGCCAGCTACGCCTGGGGCTTCATCCTGCTCGCCAAGTCCGCGATCCTCTTCCCGCTGTACTGGTGGGCGGACACCGAGCAGCTCGGCTGGGTCCTGGTCACCCTGAAGATCCCGCCCTTCCTGCTCGCCGTCTGGCTGACCTGGGTCTTCCTGGCCAAGGCGCCGGCGCCCATCGACGTGTTCGCGGAGATGGAGGCGGCGGAGGAGGCCGAGAAGGCCCAGAAGGCCGAGCGGGAACGGAGCGAGCGGGGGGCGGGGGACCAGACCCTGCCGGGGCCGTCCGAGGCCGACGGGGAGGCCGCGGACCTGCGCGGCGGCAAGCACCGCAAGGCCTGACGGGCCGCCGCCGGGCCGACAGCAGGTCCTCCAGCTGCTCCTCACGGGCCTGCGCGGCGACGAAGAGCAGCTCGTCGCCCGCCTCCAGGGAGTCCTCCCGGGAGGGCGTCAGCACCCGGGTGCCGCGGATGATCGTCACCAGCGAGGTGTCCTCGGGCCACTGGACGTCGCCGACCTGGGTACCGGCCAGGGCCGACTCCTCCGGCAGCGTCAGCTCGACCAGGTTGGCGTCGCCGTGGCTGAAGCGCAGCAGCCGGACCAGGTCGCCGACGCTCACCGCCTCCTCGACCAGGGCGGACATCAGCCGCGGGGTGGAGACGGCCACGTCGACGCCCCAGGACTCGTTGAAGAGCCACTCGTTCTTCGGGTTGTTCACCCGCGCGACGACGCGCGGGACGCCGTACTCCGTCTTGGCCAGTAGGGAGACGACGAGGTTGACCTTGTCGTCGCCCGTCGCGGCGATGACGACGTTGCAGCGCTGGAGCGCCGCCTCGTCCAGGGACGTGATCTCGCACGCGTCGGCGAGCAGCCACTCCGCCATCGGGACGCGCTCGACCGAGATGGCCGTCGGCGCCTTGTCGATGAGCAGGACCTCGTGGCCGTTCTCCAGCAGTTCGCCCGCGATCGAACGGCCGACCGCACCGGCTCCGGCAATGGCGACCCTCATCAGTGACCGCCCTCCTCTTCGGGACCCTTGGCGAACGCCGCCTCGACCTTGTCGACCTCGTCGGTGCGCATCATTACGTGCACGAGGTCACCGTCCTGAAGGACGGTCTGCGAGGACGGCAGGATCGCCTCCCCGAGCCGGGTGACGAACGCCACCCGCACGCCCGTCTCCTCCTGGAGCCGGCTGATCTTGTACCCGACCCAGGCCGAGGAGGTGTGCACCTCGGCGAGCTGGACGCCCCCGGTGGGGTCGCGCCACAGCGGCTCGGCACCCGAGGGCAGCAGCCGGCGCAGCATCTGGTCGGCCGTCCAGCGGACGGTGGCCACGGTGGGGATGCCCAGGCGCTGGTAGACCTCGGCGCGGCGCGGGTCGTAGATCCGCGCGGCGACGTTCTCCACGCCGAACATCTCGCGCGCCACGCGGGCGGCGATGATGTTCGAGTTGTCGCCGCTGGAGACGGCGGCGAAGGCGCCGGCCTCCTCCACCCCCGCCTCGCGCAGGGTGTCCTGGTCGAAACCGATGCCGGTGACCCGGCGGCCGCCGAACGAGGATCCGAGGCGTCGGAAGGCGGTGGGGTCCCGGTCGATCACGGCGACCGTGTGCCCCTGCTGCTCCAGGGTCTGGGCGAGCGCGGAGCCCACGCGCCCGCAGCCCATGATGACAATATGCATCGCCTCACACCGCGCTTCCTGCGGGCCCGTCGGCCTTAGTGGATGTCGTGCTCATGTCTCTCTTTCGGCTCGCCTGGCGACACGTCGCGGCCGGAGTGCGGGCCGCAGGGGAACATCATGCCGGTGCGCACCGACGCTGACGCCGCTAGGGGCCCGGGAGGCCGGGTTCCCCCGCCCGGAGCCAACGTATCGGCGTCCGGATCCAACGTATCGGCAAGCCGCTCGGGCCCGCAGGAGCCGTCTCACCCCCTGGCGGACGACCCCCGGCGGCAGATGCTCCGGATGCTGGCGACCGTCAGGATTCCGAGGCCGACGAGCGTGATGGCGCCGCCGATCAGCTCTGCGCTCAGGTGCATGGGACCTCCAGGGGCGGCAACGGCCGGAAACCGGACGGTGCTTGTCGGGTAAGCAGTCATATAGACATGCGAACCCCGTCACCTGCGGAATCCGCAGCCGGAGCGCTCCCCGAATTCACCCGTAGAGCAGACTGCGGACGGATCGGGGGTGGCGGTTGGGCGGCCGCCCGTTCGAACGCTTACGATCCTCTGTTGTGTCCAAACTGACCGACGTGCCCAAGCGGATCCTGATCGGGCGCGCACTGCGCAGCGACCGGCTGGGCGAAACGCTCCTGCCGAAGCGCATCGCCCTCCCCGTGTTCGCCTCCGACCCGCTGTCCTCCGTGGCGTACGCGCCCGGCGAGGTGCTGCTCGTCCTGTCCATCGCGGGCGTGTCGGCGTACCACTTCAGCCCCTGGATCGCGGTCGCGGTCGTGGTCCTGATGTTCACCGTGGTCGCCTCCTACCGCCAGAACGTGCACGCCTACCCGAGCGGCGGCGGCGACTACGAGGTGGCCACCACCAACCTCGGCCCCAAGGCCGGTCTGACCGTCGCCAGCGCCCTGCTGGTCGACTACGTGCTGACCGTCGCCGTCTCCATCTCCTCCGGCATCGAGAACCTCGGCTCGGCGATCCCCTTCGTCGTCGAGCACAAGGTTCTGTGCGCGGTCGCCGTGATCCTGCTGCTGACGCTGATGAACCTGCGCGGGGTCCGGGAGTCGGGCACCCTGTTCGCGATCCCGACGTACGTCTTCGTCGCGGGCGTCTTCATCATGATCGCGTGGGGCGCGTTCCGCGGCCTGGTGCTGGGCGACACCATGCGTGCGCCGACGGCGGACTACCAGATCAAGCCGGAGCACGGCGGCCTGGCCGGCTTCGCCCTGATCTTCCTCCTCCTGCGCGCCTTCTCCTCCGGCTGCGCCGCGCTCACCGGCGTCGAGGCGATCTCCAACGGCGTCCCGGCCTTCCGCAAGCCCAAGTCGAAGAACGCGGGGAACACCCTCGCGATGATGGGCCTGCTCGCCGTCACCATGTTCTGCGGCATCATCGCGCTGGCGTCCGCGACCGACGTCCGCATGTCGGAGAACCCGGCCACCGAGCTGTTCCACGGCGGCGTCGCGGTCGGCTCCGACTACGTCCAGCACCCGGTGATCTCCCAGGTCGCCGAGGCGGTCTTCGGCGAGGGCAGCTTCCTGTTCGTCGTGCTCGCCGCCGCCACCGCGCTGGTCCTCTTCCTCGCCGCCAACACCGCCTACAACGGCTTCCCGCTGCTCGGCTCGATCCTCGCCCAGGACCGCTACCTGCCGCGCCAGCTGCACACCCGCGGCGACCGGCTGGCCTTCTCCAACGGCATCGTGCTCCTCGCCGGCGCCGCCATGCTCCTGGTCGTCGTCTACGGCGCCGACTCGACCCGCCTGATCCAGCTCTACATCGTCGGCGTCTTCGTGTCCTTCACGCTCAGCCAGATCGGCATGGTCCGGCACTGGAACCGTAACCTGGCCACCGAGCGGGACCAGTCCAAGCGCCGCCACATGGTGCGCTCCCGTGCGATCAACACCTTCGGCGCCTTCTTCACCGGCCTCGTCCTGGTCGTGGTCCTGGCGACCAAGTTCACGCACGGCGCCTGGGTCGCGCTGCTCGGCATGTGCATCTTCTTCGCGACCATGACGGCGATCCGCAAGCACTACGACCGCGTCGCCGAGGAGATCGCGGCCCCGGAGGACCCCGAGGAGGCCCAGAGCGACGACATGGTGCGCCCCTCCCGCGTCCACTCGGTGGTCCTGATCTCCAAGATCCACCGGCCCACGCTCCGCGCCCTGGCCTACGCCAAGCTCATGCGCTCCGACAGCCTGGAGGCGCTCAGCGTCAACGTCGACCCGGTCGAGACGAAGGCGCTGCGCGAGGAGTGGGAGCGCCGCGGCATCGCCGTACCGCTGAAGGTCCTGGACTCGCCGTACCGCGAGATCACCCGGCCGGTCATCGAGTACGTCAAAGGCCTGCGCAAGGAGTCCCCGCGCGACGCGGTCTCCGTCATCATCCCCGAGTATGTGGTCGGCCACTGGTACGAGCACCTGCTGCACAACCAGAGCGCCCTGCGCCTCAAGGGCCGCCTGCTGTTCACGCCCGGCGTCATGGTCACGTCCGTCCCGTACCAGCTGGAGTCCTCCGAGGCCGCCAGGCGCCGGGCCCGCAAGCGCCAGGAGTGGAGCGCGCCCGGCGCGGTCCGGCGGGGCCCGGCCCAGCACCACGACCGGGACCGGGACCGTACGAAGGACTCCTCCTCGTCCACGTAGACTGGTCGGCTGTTGTCCTTTGTCGTCCCCGTTCTCTGGAGTCACCCCGCCATGCAGGCAGAACCGAACAAGTCGCAGGCGGAGTCCCGGGCGGTCGCGCAGCCGGTCTCGCTCGTGGGGGAGGAGTACGAGGTCGAGGTCGGCCCCGTCGCCCACGGCGGCCACTGCATCGCCCGCACGTCCGAGGGGCAGGTGCTGTTCGTCCGGCACACGCTGCCCGGCGAGCGGGTCGTCGCCCGGGTGACGGAGGGCGAGGAGGGGGCCCGCTTCCTGCGCGCGGACGCGGTCGAGATCCTGGACCCCTCCAAGGACCGCATCGAGGCCCCCTGCCCCTTCTCGGGCCCCGGCCGCTGCGGCGGCTGCGACTGGCAGCACGCCAAGCCGGGAGCGCAGCGCCGCCTGAAGGGCGAGGTCGTCGTCGAGCAGCTCCAGCGCCTGGCGGGCCTCACCCCCGAGGAGGCCGGCTGGGACGGCACGGTGATGCCGGCCGAGGGCGACAAGGTGCCCGCGGGCCAGGTCCCGTCGTGGCGCACGCGCGTGCAGTACGCGGTGGACGCGGAGGGCCGCGCGGGCCTGCGCAAGCACCGCTCCCACGAGGTCGAGCCGGTCGACCACTGCATGATCGCGGCGGAGGGCGTCAGCGAGCTGGGCATCGAGGCGCGGGACTGGACGGGCATGGAGTCCGTCGAGGCCATCGCCGCGACCGGTTCCCAGGACCGCCAGGTCATCCTCACCCCGCGCCCCGGTGCCCGCCTGCCCATCGTGGAACTGGACCGCCCGGTCTCGGTCATGCGCGTCGGTGAGAAGGACGGCGGCGTCCACCGCGTCCACGGCCGCCCCTTCGTGCGCGAGCGCGCCGACGGCCGCACGTACCGGGTCGGCTCCGGCGGCTTCTGGCAGGTCCACCCGAAGGCCGCCGACACCCTGGTGACGGCGGTCATGCAGGGCCTGCTGCCCCGCAAGGGCGACATGGCCCTGGACCTCTACTGCGGCGTCGGCCTCTTCGCCGGCGCCCTGGCCGACCGCGTCGGCGACCAGGGCGCGGTCCTCGGCATCGAGTCCGGCAAGCGCGCCGTCGAGGACGCCCGCCACAACCTCGCCGCCTTCGACCGCGTCCGCATCGAGCAGGGCAAGGTCGAGTCCGTCCTGCCCCGCACCGGCATCGACGAGGTCGACCTCATCGTCCTCGACCCGCCCCGCGCGGGCGCCGGCCGCAAGACGGTGGAGCACCTGTCGACCCTGGGCGCCCGCCGGATCGCCTACGTGGCCTGCGACCCGGCCGCGCTGGCCCGGGACCTGGGGTACTTCCGGGACGGCGGGTACCGGGTGCGGATGCTGCGGGTGTTCGACCTGTTCCCGATGACGCACCATGTGGAGTGCGTGGCGATTCTGGAGCCTGCGGGCAAGGGCAGCTGACCTGGGCTTTTGCCATCTCGACCGACCACGACACCGGGTTGACCACGTTGCGTTGCCGCGCCTGCGCCATTCGGTTCATGACACTGCGCACGCCCATCGCTTCGGCATCCGCCGTGCTCTGACGTTCTGTGAGGAAGCCTGGTGCCTGTGAGCCGGAGGTGTCGGCCCGGACGGTGCTGCGCGGCATGGAGGCGCTCTCCGCGGCGGGGGTCCCGGTCTACGCGGAGCGCGGGCGTCACGGTCGCCACCGGCCCGGAGCTCCTCGTCGCCTCCCGTGGGCCGACGGGAGGCGCTGCCTGCCCCGCTCGGTATCAGGTTGTCCGGCGGGGGCTCCGGGGACGACTACGAGGACAAGGCCGCGACGGCGGCGCGCACCTCGGCGGCCACCTCGGCCACGGAACGCCCCGAGCAGGGCAGCCGGCGTACCGTCAGGTCGGGGCGGGTGCGGGAGAGGTGCTCCAGCACGGTGTCGTAGCGCTCCCGGGTCGCCGTGAGGAACGTCTCGGTCTCGTGGAGTTCGCCGCCGCGGGGGCGTTGCCCGGTGCGGCGAAGGGCTTCGGAGACGGGCAGGTCGAGGAGGAGGACACCGTCCGGGAGGCTGACGCCGAAGTGGCGGGCGAGGGTCGTGGACAGGGTGTCCGGGGGAAGGGTGCCCCAGCGCAGCACCTCGGTGCCCGCCGCCCAGGCGTCCGTGTCCCCGGTGCGGGTCCGCAGCCAGTCGCGCACCGCCCGTGCGGCGTCCGGGTCCTGCTTGCGCCACCAGGCGTCCACGTCGGAACCGGGCTCGTCCTCCCGCCGGGCGCGGGCGAACAGGGGCAGGTACACCAGAGGGTCGACGAGCGGGTGCCGGTCGGCGAGGACGGTCCGGCCGCCGGCCGCCGCGTGCCCCTCCGCCGGACCGAACAGGCACAGCTGGAGGTACAGGACACAGACCTTGAGCTGGACGTGGCCCACCTCGTCCGCCGCGGAGGAGGCGCCGGCCAGCGCCGCGGACAGCCCGGCGCCCGGATTGTCCGGGTTCTCGTGCCCCCGCACGGCGTGCACGACCCCGACGCCGTCCCGTTCGCGGAGGCGGCGGAGCACAGTCGTCTTCCCGGTTCCGTCGATGCCGACGAGGGCGACGCGCACCTCACCCACCGTCCCGGGTCTCTTCGATGTCCCACAGCCGGAACGCGGTCGCCACGACCTCCGGCAGGAACGCGAACTCGCGCTGGGTGTTCCCGGCCGCGTAGAGCGCGAGCCGGGTCATCAGGAACTCCCGCAGCGCCAGCCGGTGTCCACGCCTCCAGTCGGAGTCCGCGACGAGCCGTGCCGCCCGGGGCGACACCGAGGCCACCGCCCGCGCGTGCACGTCGAGGAAGCGGTCCACCTCCTCCGCCGTGACGTTGGGGCCGGCGGTGAACGCCAGCAGTTCGACGGCGTCCCGCTGAGGCGGTCCGACGGTGGCGAGTTCCCAGTCGTACACCACGATCCTCCCCTCCCGCACCGCGAGGTTGCGCGGGTTGAAGTCGTTGTGGACCAGGGTGCGGGGCATCGCGTGCAGTTCCTGCGTCCAGCGCTCGGCGTCCTCGACCACGCCGAGCAGGACGTCCCGGCGGTGGGCGCCGAGCAGTTCGGGAAGCTCGGCCGCGGCATGGCGCACCAGCGCCGCCCACAGCTCCCGTGCCTTCGCCAGCTGCGGGGGATCGGGCACGTGGTGCAGCCAGCCCTCGGCCAGGACCTCCTGGTCGCGGCCGAGCCAGTGCCCGTGGACGGCGCCGACGGCACGCAGCGCCTGGTCGGTCCGGGCGGCGTTCCACGGACCACCGTCGTCGGGCAGCCGTTCCATGAGGATGACGTACGCCTCGCGCTCGTCGTCCTCCAGGAGCCCGTAGCAGTGCGGCAGCAAGTCCTTGAGGACGGGCTCCCCGCGCCGGTACACCGCCAGTTCCCGGCGGTGGGCGTCGGTGAACACGGTGTCGGCGCCCCAGCGTTGCCAGGCCGCGTCCAGCTCCGGCCCGCACACCGAGAACAGCTTCGCCACGCCGCCGACGATCTCGTCCCCGCGCGACTTGACCTTTGCCACCAGCTCGGCGCCGGTGGACCCGTCGGCCGCGTTCCAGCCGACGCTCAGCGGGTACAGGCCGGTCAGCTTGCGCCGCTCGGCCAGTGCGCCCAGCTCGCTGGAGATGCCGTCGCCCCGCAGCCTGGGTCCCTGGGTCACGCGAGTGATGTGCAGTCGGGGGTCGCCGGTGCCCTGTGCGAGCAGGGGCTGCAACAGGGCGGCGTCCAGGTCGCCCGGCTGGAGCCAGTCGACGCGCCGGGCCCGGCCGAGGCGCTGGTGCGCGGCCGCGAACTGGCCGCTGACCACCGCCGCCATGGTGGACACGTCCAGGGCGAGGGCGAACCCGGCCACGATCTCCGCGAACCGACGCGCTCCACCCGTGCCCGCGCAACCCAGCAGGGTGAGGAGGTCGCGCTGGTGCGGCAGCGCGGTGCCGCCGCCCACGGTGCCCACCACCAGGTTGGGCAGCAGCAGGGTGGCGACGAGATCGTCACCGTCCGTCTCCATCGAGAAGATCGACGCGCCCGACTCGTGGACGCAGGCCGCGTCCTGGCCCGTGGCGAGGAACAGGGCCGCGACGATGTTCGCCGCGTTCACGCCGTAGCCGACCATCCCGGCCTGCTGGGCCCCGAGGACCGTCGCCACATGGCCCTTGACCATGGCCTCCGGCGTGGTCTTCAGAACGCCGGTCACCGCGTCGCGGCGCACCCGGCACTCCGCCGTCACCCGGGTCCCGCGCCCGGTGAGCAGGGAGGTGACGGCCACCTTCTTGTCGCTGCTCAGGTTGCCCTCCAGCAGGGAGTTCACCGGGCGCATGCCCGCGTCGTCGGCGACGGCCTCGGTCAGCCGGCGCAGGATCTGCCAGGTGGCCGCCGTCGTCATGTTCTGGCCGGCCGCGTCGGCCGTCTCGAACACACAGCGCAGGTGCAGATAGCGGCCGATCTGGTAGGGCTCGACGTCGATCAGCCGGGTGTGCCGGGACACCATGCGGACCTGCTCCTCCAGCAGTCCGCGCTGCTCCCGCAGCCAGCCCGTGAACCGGTGCGCGGCGTTGAGGTCGTCGAACTCCAGGACGGGCGCCCGGGTCATGCGCTGCGACAGCACCTTCGTCACCACGCCGCCGGACGCGGTCAGCGCCCGCGCGCCCCGGGACGCGGAGGCCACCAACGCGCCCTCGGTGGTGGCGAGCGGGGCCACGACGCTGTCCCGGGCCGCGTCCCCGGCGAACAGCAGCGGGCCGGCGAGACCCACCGGCACCTCCACGGAGCCGACGAAGTTCTCCACGTTGCCCATCAGGTTCCGGGCCGCGAGGCCGGTGCTCTCCAGCGAGGCGAGCGCGGTGCCGCCGCGCTCCCGCAGCCAGCGCAGCCGTTGCCTGCGGGCCTCCTCGGAGTACTGCCCCCGGCCCGGAATGACGTCGCTCATAGGTCCCTCGTCTCGTGGGTCGGCGTCTGCATCAGGCCGCCTGCGGCCGGGTGGACGTGATGCGCGCCCAGGCGTCCTCGGAGGGCTGGAAGACCCGGTCCTTGACGCGGGGCGGTCGCTGTCCACCGCGTACCGCGCGCTCCCACTCGACCAGGAAGGCGTCCTCGTGGACGGTGATCACCTCGACGGGGGCGATCCGTCCGGACCGGCGGCCGGCCCCGTACCCCGGGCAGTGCCGCGCCAGCCGCGCGTCCAGCGCGCCGGCCAGGTCCGCCACCGGAGGCCCCGCGAAGGCCACCGCGACCTGGTAGCGGCCCGGCGGCCCGGGGGCCAGGCGACAGGTGGCGTTGCGGATCTCCGCCCCGGTGTCCCGGCAGGCGGCGCCGAGGGCGCGGACCGTCACGGCCTCCGAGAGCCGCTCGCCGGCGGCGGACCGGACGACGTTCCGGCCCGCGTACTCGACGCGCGGAGTGCGCCCGACCCGGCCGACGACCCGGACCACGTCATTGACGGCGCACCGGTACAGCCCGCCGATGTGGCTGAGCACGAGGTGGTAGTCGGCTCCCTCCTCCAGCTCGGTCGGCAGCAGGGTCTCGCTGTCGGCCGACAGGGGGCCGTCGGCCGGGACGAACTCGTAGACGCAGCCGGGCAGATAGAGCGGCGCGCCGCCGGGGTGCCGGTCCACCGGTACGGCGGCCGGTCCCTCGCAGGACGCGACGGGCGCCGCGAAGAGCTGGACACCGGGCCCGTAGGTCTCCCGTACGCGGGGGAGGTAGAGGGAGGCGAGGGCGCTGTTCCAGACGAGGACGGCGGTCAGCCGCGGCCACAGATGCTGGGGCAGCACGGTGCCGAACGCCGCGGCGTACCGCGCGATCTCGTCGGCGCGTTCCGGGTCGGGTGAGGTGTGCGGCCGGCCGCCGAGCGTGCCGGCCCGGATGTCCTCGACCAGCCTGGGCCACGAGGTGCGCAGTTGGTAGGGCAGGGCGGCGACCATCGCGGGGTTGATGCCGATGACGACGCGGATGTCCTGCGCGGCGGCGAGCCGGAGCTTGAAGTAGGCGCGCTCCCAGGGGTCGGCCGAGGCGAGCGCCTCGGGAATCCGGCTCCAGGAGGCGTCGTTGCCCGGTCCGACGGCCGAGTCCTCGCCGAACCGCCGGTAGTCGACCTGGCTGGAGCCGATGTGCGGCTGGCCCTTGCGGGTGCGGGCCGCGGGCGCGGTCGGGTCCTGCCACAGGTTCAGCACTCCGTCCGGCGCGGTCGCCGAGCCGGGCAGCGTGCCGAGCAGCGGGGCGAAGGCGGCGTGGTAGAAGGGCAGGAAGGTCTCCCGCATGTAGGTGCGGGTCACCGGGATGTGCTTCTCGCGGCCCGTGCTGCCGCTGGAGGAGAAGTACACCACCGGGTCGTCGGCCGTCAGCACGCGGTGTTCGCCGTCCATCGCCCGCTCGATCCACGGCATCAGCGCCTCATGGGTGCGGATCGGCACCGCCCGGCGCAGCTCGTCGACGGTACGGACGCCGGCCAGCCCGTGCTCGTGGCCGAACGCGGTGCCGGCGTTCTGCTCCAGGATCCGGGTGAGCAGCTCGCGTTGGGTCTCCTCGGGCCGGTCCAGGCTGTCCAAGAGCCGGCGGTGCGCCGCCTGTACGCGTGCGGCCTCCATCAGTGGCCTCCTCGGTCGCGGTTCGGGATGAGTACGCCGTACAGGCGCAGCCGGTCGTGGTCGGTGCCGTCGCGGGAGATGCGGGTCTGGACCGTGGCGGCGCGGCCCGGGTCGAGGGCGGCACGGAAGTCCCGGGGGTCGAGTACGTCCCGGTGTTCCACCCGGACGGCGTCGCCGGGCCCGACCAGCCCGCGCAACACCGCCTCGGTGACCAGGTGGTGGACGTGCACCAGGTACGCGTCGCTGCGGACCCCGCCGGTGGCCACCGTCATCTCCACCCGGTGTCCCGAGGGCCGCCCGGGCACGCGCACGGCGAGCGGCCCCGAGGGCACCTCGACCGGGAACGGGCCCTGGAAGGCGCGCAGCATCCGCGACAGGGCGGACAGCTCGCGTCGGGTGGCCGGGCCGTACCAGGCGAGGCCGCCGCCGGGGGCGAGACGGCGGTGCGGATGACGGCCGGCGACGCTGCCGGGCCGCCCGGCGAGGAAGACGGTGCGGGTGAAGGCGGAGTACCAGCCCGACCGCACGCCGGGCTCCAGCGCCAGCGCGAACGAGGCGGCGCCGGCGACGAACGCGGCCGGGTCGATGTCCTCCACGACGACGACCGCGGTCAGCTCCCGCGGGGCCGGGAGGCCGCTGCCCGCCAGCCCCGCGCGGACCGCCCTGACCCTGGCCCGCGCCGCGGCGGCCAGCACCTCGGCGTCGGTGGGACGCAGGGCCCATGGAGCGCTCATGTGTAGATCGCCCTGATCTCGGGGGTGGGAGGGACGCCGGTCCCGCCGAGCAGGGACGCGGTCAGCCGGTAGGGGTCGACGTATCCGTGCGGTGCCCGGAGCCGGGCCAGCGGATCAGCGGCGTTCCACCGGTCCGGGTCCGCGTCGCCGGCGGCCGCGCGGTCGAGCAGCCGGGCCGCGCGCCCCACGCAACGGCGCAGCAGCCCCATCCGGAACGGCTGGGCGGAGCGCCGGTGCAGGGTACCGACGAAGTACAGCCGCATGCCCAGCCGGTAGGCCGCCCGGTCCGCGGAGCCCGAGGTGGCCGACAGGTCGCCGAGGGTCGAGCCCCGCCAGCCGCCGTACCGGCTGGATCGCGCCGTCCCGCCCACGGGCACCCGGCTCAGGGAGAGACGTGCGGTGCGCGCGCCGAACTCGGCCAGGACTCTCTCCAGGAGCAGGTAGTCGGCGGTGATGCCGTCGTCGTGGATGAGCAGGAACCGCCGTCGCGGGCCGATCATCGGGATCAGCTCGCGCAGGATCGGCAGCAGGTAGTTGGGGTGGCCGTCGGCGCCGACCAACTGGCGCAGCGGCAGGCCCCAGCGGGGACCGTCGAGGTGGACCGCGCCGCCGTAGCGCCGGTGGTCGAGCAGCAGGCCCCGGGCGGCGAGGGTGTCGAGCATGGTCCCGGCCGTGGTGGCGAGCGGACGGTCGGTGGTGAGTCCGAGGTCGCCGACACCCAGCAGGTCCAGCTGGGCCTGCCACAGTTGCAGCATGCGGAGCCCGGCCGGGTGGATCCAGCCGTCGCGGTCGGCGCGGGTCAGGCGCACGCCCACCGCCTCGGGGTCGGCCGTCCGGCGTTCGCCGTGGAAGCGGACGTACCGGTCGCCGATCGCCGTCTCCGACTCGCGGCTCCAGTCGGTGTGCGGCTCGGTCAGCTCGAGGTGGTGCCAGAAGGCCGTCGCCTGGGTGGTGACGGTGGCCATGCGGTTGTTCCAGACCAGCCGCACCCCGTCGGTCCGGGCGCTCGCCTTCACGAGTACGTCGGTCCACAGCAGGCCCTTGACGTGGGTGGGGGTGAGGGGTTTGGTCGGAGTGATCGTCACCGGTGCCACGACGAGCTCGGTGGCGGGAGCGACTGTCAGCTGCATGGTCACGCCGTTCGTCCGGATGGGCGCAGAGTCAAGTCCTTTTTCTCCCAGGGGACTTGAGGGGCACGGGGGGCGAGATTAGCCAGACCGGAAATAGGGCGTCCAACGAATGCCGTTCCGCTGGCACCTTGCTGCCAATTCCCCGCCTTCCCCCACCTCGGACCCTGCGGGAAACCGCAGGGTCCGAGGTGGGGGAAACCGCACGAGTTCGACGGCTATCCGCATACCGGCACTGAGCTGGCACTTCTAGCGTGGTCAACGGATCGCGGCACCGGCCCGCGGCGTGCGCTTCGTACCTGGAGACTTCGAATGGACCACATCATCCTTGCGCTGCCACAGGAGCCCGCGGACGGCATCGCGGGCTGGGCGGCCGACCTGGTGGACGCCATGGGTGCGCCCGGTGCCGGCCTCGCTGTCGCCCTGGAGAACCTCTTCCCGCCGCTGCCGAGCGAGATCATCCTGCCGTTGACCGGCTTCGCCGCCGGGCAGGGAGTCATCAGCCTGTTCGCGGCCCTCTTCTGGACCACTCTGGGGTCCGTGGTGGGTGCCGCGGTCCTCTACTGGGTCGGCGCACTGGTCGGCCGTGAGCGGATGTACGCGATCTGGGCGAAGCTGCCGCTGGTCAAGACCTCCGACCTGGAGCGGACGGAGGAGTGGTTCGCCAAGCACGGCACCAAGGCCGTCTTCCTCGGCCGCATGGTGCCGATCTTCCGCAGCCTGATCTCCGTGCCGGCCGGCCTGGAGCGCATGCCCCTGCCGACCTTCCTGGTCCTCACCGGCCTGGGCTCACTGGTGTGGAACGCCGTGCTCGTCCTGTCGGGGTACTGGCTGGGCGACCAGTGGGACAAGGTCGGCGACTACGTGGGTGTGCTCAGCAAGGCCGTCCTGGTCCTGGTGGTCCTCGCCCTGGCCTTCTACATCGTGGTCCGGCTGCGCTCGCGCGGCACCGCCCAGCACCGCCGCCCGTCGTGACCAGTCCCGTCCTGACCCGGACCGAGCGATCTTGCCCCGGCTGCGCCGCCCCACTAGGCTCAGCGAGCGTGCAGGGGGATTCGGCGGACACGACCATCCAACCCCTTCCGACGGTGCCCGGAACCGCGCTGCCGGGAGGCGAGCCCGCGGCGAAGCCCGCCCCGGCGCTGCCCCTGCGCGCCGCGGGCGTCTTCCTCGGCTGCCTGACCGCGCTGCTGGGACTGCTGTACTTCGTCGTCGCCGGTGTCCCGCTCGGCCCGCTCCTGCTGTGGCCGCGCACCCGGCGCCGGGCGTTCGTCGTCCTCACCTCCGGAGCCCGGCGGCTGACGGCCCTCGAACGGTGGCGCCGCTCGGTCTTCTTCGGGGACTCCTTCCCCGATCGTCCCGTGCCCGACCAGCACATCCTCCGCTACCTCGCCGCCCGTACCTACGCCGGTCTGATCACCGGCGTGGTGCTCGGCCTGCTCGCCTTCGGCGCCGTCCTCGCGGGCCTGCTCGTCGCGAGTCTGGCCCGCGGCACCCTCGACGGCCGGGAACTGGTCACCCAGGTCGTGCTCGGCGGGGTGCTGCTCTTCCTGGACGTACAGGGCCTGTTCTCGCTGGAGGCGCTCGACGCGCGGATGGCCCGCGAGTGCTTCGGGCCCTCGGAGCGCGAGCTGATGCAGCGGCGCATCGACGAGCTGGCCACCAGCCGGGCGGCGGTGCTCCAGGCCGTCGACACCGAGCGCCGGCGCATCGAGCGGGACCTGCACGACGGCGTGCAGCAGCGTCTGGTCGCGCTGGCCATGCTCCTCGGGCGGGCCCGTCGCGGCGGCCGCACGCCCGAGCAGGCGCGCAGCCTGGTGGAGCAGGCCCACAAGGAGTCCCAGGACGTCCTGACGGAACTGCGGGAAGTGGCCTGGCGGGTGTATCCGACGGCGCTGGACAACCTGGGGCTCCAGGAGGCGCTGGCCGGGGTGTCGGAGCGGTGCAGCATCCCCATCAGGACCGACTTCGCGCTCGCCGAGCCGCTGCCCGCCTCCGTGGAGACCGCCGCGTACTTCGTCGTGTCGGAGGCGGTGACCAACGCCGCCAAGCACTCGGCCGCCACGGAGATCCAGGTGAGCGTCCGCAAGTACGGACCGGTCCTCGTCGTCCAGGTCGAGGACGACGGCGTCGGCGGCGCCAAGCCGGAGGGCAGCGGACTGACCGGGCTGCACAGCCGGGTCGGCGCCCTGGACGGCCGTCTGCACGTCCACAGCCCCTCAGGGGGGCCCACCACGATCACCGCGGAGCTGCCGTGCGCGTAATGCTGGCCGAGGACTCGACCCTGCTGCGGGAGGGGCTGGTCCGCCTCCTCAGCGAGGAGGGCCACGAGGTCCTGGCCGCGGTGGGCGACGCCGTCGCCCTCCTGCGGGAGATCGAGCAGCTGCGGCCGGACATGGTCGTCGTGGACATCCGGATGCCTCCCACCCACACGGACGAGGGGCTGCGGGCGGCGCTGGAGATCCGCAAGCGGTGGCCCGGCGTCGGGGTCCTCGTCCTGTCCCAGCACATAGAGCGCAACTACGCGGCGCAGCTGCTCACCTCGAACGCGGAGCGGGTCGGCTACCTGCTGAAGGACCGGGTCGCCCAGGTGGAGGAGTTCCTCGACGCCCTGGAACGGATCGAGGCGGGCGGCGCCGCCATCGACCCGGAGGTTGTACGGCAACTGGTGATCCGCACGACCCACAGCGACCCGCTGGCCCGGCTGACCCCTCGGGAGCGCAGCGTCCTGGAGACGCTGGCGCAGGGGCACACCAATGCGGCGATCTCGGAGAAGCTGCACATCTCCATGAGCACCGTCGAGAAGAACCTCAACATGATCTTCGACAAGCTCGAACTCGGCCACGCCACCGGCTACAACCGCCGGATCCTGGCCGTACTGCGGTACCTGGAGTCCTGACACGCGACGAGCCGGGCGTCGGGTCGTCCCCGTCGCCCGGCACGTCGTCGTCACCGGCCCGACGGCTCACCGGTCACTCGGACCCCGTCACTGGAACGAGTACGGGTTCAGCGCGTCGTCCGGCAGGTGCTCGATCTGGACGCGGTCGCCGATGCCGGCCTCCTCGGCGAGTTCGAGCAGGACGTCGAGGGCCACGTGGTCCTCCAGCCCGAAGCCCGTCGAGTCGAAGACCGTGACACCGTCCCGGTGCCGCGCCGCGGTCTCCGGGTCGGCGCACAGCGTCATGAGGTCGGGCCCGAGGTCGCCCTCCTCCAACTGCTGGCACTCTCCCTCCCGCAGCGCCTGCGCCAGGTGGTCCGGCGTCACGAACGCCGACTTCAGGACGGGCACCGGGACCTCGAACTTGCCGATGAGGTCGGCCCCGATCGCGTTGATGTGCACGTGCGGCCGCAGGTTCGTGCCGCTCAGCACCGGGCCGTCGCCCACGCCGACGGAGGTGACGGTGCAGATGATGTCCGCCGCCGCCTCCAGCTCGGCCAGCTCCACCACCTTGATGTCGAGGTCCAGGAAGTCCACCCGGTCCGCGAACGAACGTGCGTGGTCCGGGTCGATGTCGTGCACCAGGATCTGCTCCAGCGGGAACACCCGGCTCAGCGCATGCGCCTGGGTCACCGCCTGGGCGCCGGCGCCGACCAGGCCGAGGACCCGGCTGTCGGGACGGGCCAGCAGCCTGCTGGCGATCGCCGAGGCGGCTCCGGTGCGGATCGCGGTGGGCAGGATGCCGTCGCACACCGCCAGCAGACGGCCCGTCACGTCGTCGTAGCGCGTGAGGGATCCGATGATGGTGGGCAGCTGGAACGTGCCGGGGTTCGACGGTGTGTAGGCCACCGTCTTGATCGTTATGGAACGCCCCGGATCATGGTGCGGCATCCACTCGAGGATGGCCGTGTTCCCCGGGCCGCGCAGAAAACCGTCCCGGGTGGGGCTCACGCCTTTGTCCGGAGCGGTGAAGGCCTCCTGGAGCCGGACGATCATCCGGTCCATGAAGCGGTCGTTGCCGCTCTCCTTGACGAGTTTGGCAACATGCTGCCGGGTGAGGACCGTGGTCTCCATTTTCTCCCCTCGATTGTCGTCGCGCCTCGGCAACTAATTGCCAAGGAATGTTCGTCTGCCATTTAATGAGCTACGATCCGCGCTCGGCCGACACGTCAAGCAGGAAACCATTGCGTACCCTTTCGGGGTGCCGGTCAATTCGCGTTCCGAACGTAACCGTCCGGCTTTTAATGGTCAAGGATTCCAAGGGGCGTTACGGTTTTCCGCAGGTTTCTGCCTGCGGTTTCCCGCAGGGCGGCACCTGCGGTTTTCCGTACGGTGAACCTGCGGAAAGCAACGGTCAGCACGACGGTTTACCTCGTATCCACCCGACTGCCGGTGGATCTAGCGTTCTGCTCGTCGAGATCCGACCGGCTTCCAGGGCCGGACCTGCAGCAACGGAAGGAAGCAAGGTGCGAAAGAAGCCGGCAACAGTACGGATCGCGCGATGGAGTGCCACACACCCGTGGTCCGCCATCGGCCTGTGGGTCGTCTTCGTCGCCGCGTGCCTCGTTCTGGGTGGAGCGGCAGGTACGAACTCGATCAGCGACGAGGAGTCGGGGGTCCGCGAGTCGGGCCGGGCCGGCAAGATCGTTCACTCCGGTGACTTCCCCGAGAAGGCCGAGGAGAACGTGCTGATCACCGCCGAGGACGGCGGGAAGCTGGACCCCGCGGCCGGCCGGGAGGCCGCCGCCGACGTCGTCGAGCGGATGAAGGCCCTCGACGAGGTGGAGGGCGTCGGCGACCCGGTCCCCGCACCCGACGGCAAGGCGCTGCTGGTCCCCGTGACCATGAAGGGCGACACCGAGAACGCCGACCAGCGTGTGCAACCGCTGCTCGACGCCAGCGCGTCGGTGCAGGACGCCCACGAGGGCCTGCGGGTCGACGAGGTGGGCACCGGTTCGACCGCCAAGGGGCTGTCGGAGACGCTCGGCGAGGACTTCAAGAAGGCCGAGCTGATCAGCCTGCCGCTGACCCTGCTGATCCTGCTCGTGGTCTTCGGCGCGATCATCGCGGCGGGCGTGCCGGTGGTCCTGGCCCTCTCGTGCGTGGGCGCCGCCATCGGACTGTCCACACTCGCCTCCCACGTGCTGCCCGAGACCAGCGCGGTCAGCAACGTCATCCTGCTCATGGGCATGGCCGTGGGCGTGGACTACTCGCTCTTCTACCTGAAGCGGGAGCGCGAGGAACGCCGCGCGGGGAAGTCCCACGTCGACGCCATCGAGGTCGCGGCGGAGACCTCCGGGCACACCGTCGTGGTGTCCGGAACCACGGTCATCGTGGCCATGGCCGGCCTCTACCTGGCGAACGAGGCGACCTTCGCCTCCCTGGCCACCGGCTCGATCATCGTGGTGGCGGTGGCCGTACTGGCCTCGCTGACGGTGCTGCCCGCCCTCCTCGCCAAGCTGGGACGCTGGGTCGACAAGCCCAAGGTGCCGCTCCTGTGGCGGCTCACCATGCGCTCCGGCGAGTCGCGGGTGTGGCCCGCGCTGCTGCGCCCGGCGCTGTCCAAGCCGTTCGTCACACTGGTGGTGTCCGTGGGCGCGCTGCTGCTGCTGGCGGTGCCGGCCCTCGACATGAAGCTCAAGCAGCCGGGCTCCGACGACCTGTCCCGGGACATCGCCGTGGTGCAGGCGATGGACCGGCTCACCGGGCACTTCCCCAGCAAGGGCACCGTGCACCAGGTCGCCGTGCGGGCACCCGCGGACCGGGCCGACGATGTGAAGACCGCGCTGAACGGCCTCCTGGAGCGCACCGCGAAGGACGAACTCTTCGCCCACGACTCCACCCCCACCATCAAGGAGTCCGAGGACCGCAGGGTCCACACCGTCGACGTCGGCACCCCCTACCAGCCGAAGAGCGACGGGGCCCGCGAGTCCCTGGACCTGCTGCGCGAGTGGGTGCCCCAGGCGATGGCGGACGTGCCCGGCGCCGAGAGCGCGGTCGGCGGCAAGGTGGCGCAGGGCGTCGACTTCACGGGTCACCTCGAGGAGCGCATGCCCTGGGTGGTGGGCTTCGTCCTGCTGCTGACCTTCGTCACCATGGTGATGATCTTCCGGTCGATCGCCGTGGCGCTGTCCGCGATCCTGCTCAACCTGCTCTCCGCCGCGGCCGCCTTCGGTGTGCTGGTCGCCGTCTTCCAGAACACCTGGGCCGAGGGCTTCCTCGACTTCCACAGCTCGGGCGCGGTCGTCTCCTGGCTGCCGCTGTTCCTGTTCGTGGTCCTGTTCGGGCTGTCGATGGACTACCACGTCTTCGTGGTCAGCCGGATCCGCGAGGCAGCCCTCGCGGGCGCCCCGACCAGGACCGCCGTCCGTGAGGGCATCACCCGCTCCGCGGGCGTGGTCACCAGCGCCGCGATCGTCATGGTCGGAGTCTTCGCGATCTTCGGCACCCTGAGCATGGTCGAGTTCAAGCAGCTGGGCGTCGGTCTCGCGGCCGCCATCCTGCTGGACGCCGTGATCATCCGGATCTACGTGCTGCCGGCCCTGATGACGGCGCTGGGCAAGTGGAACTGGTGGCCCGGCAAGGTCCCCGGCGGCCCCGGCGGACCGGCCTCCCTCCCGGACCAGGCCGAGCCCGGCAGCCGCCACGCCGAGGAGCAGCCCCAGTACGCGCGGTTCGCCGCCGAGCAGCAGTACGGGCAGCCGTCCGCGCAGCAGGCTCCGCAGCAGTCCTACCAGCAGGGCGGCTACCAGCAGCAGCCCTACCAGCAGGGCGGCCAGCAGCAGCCGTACCAGCAGGGCGGCTACCAGCAGCCGTACCAGCAGGGCGGACACCAGGACCCCTACCAGCAGGGCGGCTACCAGCAGGGCGGACACCAGCAGTCCGGCCCGTACCACGACGACGCCTCGCGACCCGGCTACTACCAGCAGTAGAGCCAGGTCCCTCCGGCGAGGAAGGAGGGTCGCCCGTCACCCCCGGACGGCGACGGCCCTCCTTCCTCTTTCTCGCGTGCCCGGCCGCCGTGCCCGGCAACTAGCTGCCAACGCGTCCCGCCCGGCCCGTCCCGCGGCGACGGTGGAGGTACAACCGACCTCGACGGAGTGAGCATGCGGATCGAACAGAGACCCACGAACCGGTTACGGGCGGCGCTGTACGCGGCGGGAGCGTTGCTCCTGGCCCTCCTGGCGGGCCTGACCACGGCGGCTCAGGGCCACGCCGCCACGGGATGGCAGGCCGTGCCGCCGCCGGCCCCGGCCGGCCTCAGCGCGTACGTCCCCTTCGACGCGACGTCGGCCGTGGCGCGCAGCACGGTACAGACGAGCACCACCTGCCTGCCCTGCGAGTACGAGCACACGCTGTGGACCCGGCAGGCCGGCGCCTGGCGCAGCCTCCCGCTGCCCCCCGCCGGTGCCTCCACGGACGTGCTCACCGGCACCGCCCCGAACGACGTGTGGGCCCTCGGGCGCGGCGAGTGGGGCGACTTCGGGCAGTACCACTGGGACGGCTCGCGGTGGACGGACCGGACCGTCCCGAACTTCGAGGTGCTGGCGGCCCGTGCCGTCTCCCGCACCGATGTGTGGGCGGTCGGCAACTACCGGGAGAGCGACGGGGACGTGCCCGGCGCGGTCGCCCACTGGAACGGCTCGGCCTGGACGCTGACCAAGCTCGGCGCGCCCGACGCCTGGACCGACATCAAGGCCGTGCACGTCGTGTCCGCCCACGACGTCTGGGCGGTGGGCTCGGGCGGCGGCCGCCTCTACGCCGCGCACTACGACGGCACGTCCTGGCAGGAGGTGGCCCTGCCCCGGCTGTCGGGGCTCTCGGCGACCGCGAACGCGGTGACCGTGCGGGACGGCGAGGTGTGGATCGGCGGCACCGACCGCAACCTCTACACCGACAGCGGCACGCCGAGGGCGTTCGTGCTGCACGGGAACGGCACGGACTGGCAGACGACCTACGTGCCGGTGCCCGCACCCACCGGCGACGCGTCCAAGGACCGCATGTCCGTGCAGGCCCTGGCCGTCCACGACGGAACCGTGTGGGCGGGCCTGTACGCGGACCGCGCCAAGGACCGCGGCCTGGCCCGCTGGAACGGCTCCACGTGGGAGACGGCCGCGGCCCCGGGGGCGACGCCCGGCTCCGAGGTGACGGCCCTGTACCCGACGGCGGACGGAACCCTGTGGGCCAACGGGCTCCACTACCCCAGCGCCTACCTGAAGGGCTACGCGGCCTCCCTCGCGCCGAGCGCCTGAAGCCACGACGGAGGGGCCCGGCGTCCGCCGGGCCCCTCCGCCGTGCCGGCCCTCAGGGACCGGTGAGGAACTGCACGAGCAGCTTGTTCACCGTCTCGGGGTCCTCCAGGTAGCCGTAGTGCCCGCAGCCCTCGACGAGGTCGAAGCGGGCGCCGGGGACGGCGTCGGCGACCTCGCGGCCCAGCCGGGGCGGAGTGACCAGGTCGTCGGCGAAGGCGATGACCTGGCAGGGGACACGGATGCCCCGGTACGCGGCCAGCCGGTTCTCCAGCCGGCTGACCTCCATCTGCGCCCGCTGCCCCGGCCCGGGCGCGGACGTCAGCTCGAACAGGTCGAGCCAGTCCGCCATGGCCGAGTCGTCGTCGAGCGTCCGCGGCGACAGCGACTTCAGGGCGCGCAGGACGGCCGCGTAGCGGTCCGGGAGCCGCACCCCCGAGTCGTACAGGTCGATCTCCGTGCGCGTCAGCTCGGCGCGCAGGAAGTCGGTGCGGCCCCGGGTGGCCATCAGGACGGCCCGGCTGACCAGGTCGGGCCGCGCCAGTGCCAGTTCCTGGGCGACGAACGCGCCCATGGAGGTGCCGACGACGGCGGTGGGACCGAGGTCCAGACGCTCGATGAGCCCGGCCACGTCCCCGACCATGTCCTGGAGGGTGAACCCCTCGGGGCACTCGGAGGACGGGGGGATGCCCCGGTTGTCCAGGGTGATCACGCGCAGACCGGCCGCGGTGAGCGCGGGTACCTGGTGCAGTTGCCACACGGTACGGCCGCCACCGGTGCCCTGGATCATCACCACCGGGTCGCCGGTGCCGGCCTCGTCGTAGCTGAGCCGCATCCCGTTCACGGGAATGACCGGCATGGTGCCTCTCCCCTCTCGTGGTGGTCGTGCGGTACGCGCCCGCACACGCAGGCGGCCCGCGCCCCGGACGCCCGGGGCCGCGGGCCGTGCGGCGCTCGGATCAGGCGGCCCCGTCCATCGCGTCGACCAGGCTCTTGGGACGCATGTCGGTCCACTGGGTGTTGACGTACTCGAGCGCCGCGTCCCGGCTGCTCTCCTCAAGGACGGTCCGCCAGCCGGCGGGCACCTCGACGAACGCCGGCCACAGCGAGTGCTGCCCCTCGTCGTTGACCAGGACCAGGTAGGTGCCCTCGGGGTCCTCGAAGGGATTGCTGCTCATTCCATCGCTCCTTCTCAGCGCTGACTGTTTCTCTGGGACGGTGTGTCGGGTATCTCGTGAAAGGTCACAGGCGGGCCGCGAGGAATTGGCCGATCCGGGCCATATGGCGGGCATCCGTCATCAGATTTCCGTGCGTCGAGTCTATGGCGCACACCTCGACCGAACCACCCGTGAACGGTTGCCACAAGCTGACATTCAGGCGGCCCTCCCGGTCGTCCGCGGATTTCCGTTCGGCGGAGACGAAGAGGACGTCCCCGTCGAAGAATTCCGGTGTGAACTTCCGCATGAGCCGGACATTGTTCACGTATACGTCCTTCAGTGCGAGTATGTCCCGGGCCTCCAGCTGCGCCAGTGCCTGGTCGCCTGACTGCAGGAACTCCCGGAAACGTCGCAGGACGCCTTCCTGGTCTGCTATGAGCTCGGCCATGTCGAACTCGAAGCCCATGGCCCGCAGATTGTGCGCGACCACCTCGTGCTCGACCGGTTCCGAGGCGTCCGCGTTCTCGCCCGGCGGATACGCGTCCAGCAGGGCGAGCAGGGACACCTCCTCGCCCTCGGCGCGCAGCGCGGTCGCCAGGGCGTGCGCGACGATGCCGCCGAACGACCACCCCGCCAGCCGGTAGGGACCGCTCGGCTGCACGGAGCGGATCAGAGCGAGGTACTCCGCGGTCATCTCGGCCATGGACGAGGGCAGCGGGCCGCTCCCGTCGAGACCGCGCGCCTGGATGCCGTAGACCGGGACGTCCGGGCCGAGATGGCGGACGAGCCCCGCGTAGCACCAGCTGAAGCCGCCGCCCGGGTGCAGGCAGAACAGCGGGGCGGCCGTGCCGCGCGCCCGCAGCGGGAGCAGGCCCTCGGAGGAGCGCCCCGGGGAGCCGTCGGCCGTCCCGGTCAGCACGGCGGCGACGCCCTCCGGCGTGGGGGAGTCGAAGACCGTGCGGACCGGAAGGTCCTGGCCGAACTCCTCGCGCAGCCGTGCCACCAGGCGGGCGGCCAGGAAGGAGTGCCCGCCCAGTTCGAAGAAGTCGTCCTCCACACCGGCCCGTTCGACGCCCAGCACCTCGGCGAAGAGCGTGCACACCCGGTGCTCCGCGGGCGTCCTGGGAGCCCTCGACCCGCCGCCCGCCGCGTACGCGGGCACGGGCAGCGCGGCGCGGTCCAGCTTGCCGTTGGGGGTCAGGGGGAGCGCGTCCAGGACGACGAACGCGGCCGGCACCATGGGGGCAGGCAGCCGCCCGGAAAGGTGCTCGCGCAGCCGCACGGAGTCGGGGACCTCCTGGTGAGCGGCCACCACGTAGCCGACCAGCCTGCGATCCCCCGGCCGGTCCTCCCGCACGACGACGGCGGCCTGCGCCACCGAGGCGTGTGCGGTGAGCGCCGCCTCGATCTCACCGGGTTCGACGCGGAAGCCGCGGATCTTGACCTGCGAGTCGGCCCGGCCCAGGTACACCAGCAGCCCGTCGGGGGTGAGCCGGGCGAGGTCGCCCGTACGGTACATGCGGGCGCCGTCCGCACCGTGGGGGTCGGCGACGAACCGCTCGGCGGTACGGCCGGCCCGGCCCAGATAGCCGCGGGCGAGCGCGTCCCCGCCGATGTACAGCTCACCCGCGACGCCCGGCGGAACCGGGTTCAGCCACGGGTCCAGGAGCCGGACGGCGGTGTTGTCGACGGGCCGGCCGATCGGCGGGGCGGAGGGGCCCCAGTCGGCCGGGTCGGCCGGGAGCCGGTGGGCCGTCACCACGTGGGTCTCGGCCGGACCGTAGTGGTTGTGCAGGCGGCGGCCGGGTCGAGCGGCGCAGAACGCGCGCATGGCGCCGTGCGGAGTCAGCGCTTCCCCGGCCTGCACCAGGTCGGTGAGGTGGGGCAGATCGAGGCGGGCGGCGACGGCCGCCTCGCAGACCGCGTCGATGACCAGGTTGGGCGCGTACAGTTCCTGGACCTGCCGCTCTCCCAGCCACCCGGCCAGCCGCTCCGGATCGCGGCGGACGTCCTCGGGGCAGACGACCAGGGTCTTGCCGGCCAGCAGCGCGGAGAGTATCTCCTGGACCGAGACGTCGAAGCTCACCGCGGTGAACTGCGCCACCCGGGTGCCGGGCCCGCCCGGCAGGGTCCGCTCGTGCCAGTCGAGGAGGTTGGCCAGCGCGCGCACCGGCATCGTGACGCCCTTGGGGCGTCCCGTCGAGCCGGACGTGTAGATCACGTACGCGGGATGGGCCGGGCCGACCGGGGAGGTCCGCTCGGTGTCGGTGAGGTCGGCGTCGGGCAGGGAGCCGAGGCGGGTCACGGTGGCGGGGTCGTCCACCACGAGCGGCGTCCCGGCCGGCCCGGAGGGAAGCGCGCCGGCGAGGTCCCGGGTGGTCAGGACGGAGGCCGGCCGCGCGTCGTCGAGCATGTACGCGATACGGTCCGCCGGGTACTCGGGGTCGACCGGCAGGTATCCGGCGCCGGCCTTGAGGGCCGCCAGGCACGCGGTGACCAGCTCGGCCGACCGGTGCATGGCCACCGCGACCAGGCTCTCCGGCCCCACCCCCCGCTCGACGAGCAGCCGGGCCAGCCGGTTGGCCCGGGCGTTCAACTCGGCGTACGTCAGCACGCCTTCCGCCGTTTCGACCGCGACTGCGTGCGGGGCCCGCGCGACCGACGCCGCGAAGCGCTCCGGCAGCGACCCGCCGACCGGTACGCGCGCCGGCCCGAGGGAGGCGGACAGGGCGCGTGCGCGTTCCTCGTCGCCGAGGACAGGCACCTCGCCGATGGCACGGTCCGGCGCCGCGGTCACCGCGTCCAGCAGGCGCAGCAGCCGGGCGACGAGGGTCTCGGCGGTGTCCGGGTCGAACAGGTCGGTGCTGAACTCCAGACCCGCGCCGAGTCCGGCCGGGCGCCCCTCGGCGTCGTGCCGCTCGGCGAAGGAGAACAGCAGGTCGAACTTGGCGGTGCCGGTGTCGGCGGACAGGGACTCGGCGTCCAGACCGGGCAGACGCAGGCCGTCGCCCGGCCGCCGGTCCGTGTTGTTGAAGGTCAGCATGGTCTGGAAGACCGGGTGCCGGGCCGGTGAGCGCTTCGGGTTGAGCACCTCCACGAGCCGCTCGAAGGGCACGTCCTGGTGCGCGTACGCCGCCAGGTCCGTCTCGCGGACCCGGGCCACCAATTCACGGAAGGCGGGATTGCCGGAGGTGTCGGCGCGCAGCACCAGGGTGTTGACGAAGAAGCCGACGAGACCGTCGAGGGCGTCGTCGGTGCGCCCGGCGACGGGGGTGCCCAGCGGAATGTCCTCGCCGGCGCCGAGCCGGGTGAGCAGAGCGGCGACGGCCGCCTGGACCACCATGAAGGGGCTGGCCTGGCAGGTCCGCGCCACGGTCACGATGCGGGCGTGCAGCTCCTCGGGCACCTCGTAGAGCACCCGGCCGCCCTGCCCCCCGGCAGTCGCCGGACGCGGCCGGTCGGCGGGCAGCGCCAGCTCTTCCGGCAGCCCCGCCAAAGCCTCACGCCAGTAGGCGAGCTGCCGAGCCGCGGGGCTGTCGGGGTCGTCCTCCGAGCCCAGCGCCTCGCGCTGCCACAAGGTGTAGTCGGGGTACTGGACGGGCAGCGGGCGCCACTCCGGCGCGCGCTGCCCGAGACGGGCCGTGTACGCGGTGGTCAGATCGCGGGCGAGCAGGGGCACCGACCAGCCGTCGCCGGCGATGTGGTGGACCAGCAGGAGCAGCACCTGTTCCCGCTCGCCCGTCTCGAACAGCCAGGCCCGCAGCGGGATCTCGGCCGCGAGGTCGAAGGAGTGCGAGGCCGCCCGGGTGACCTCCGCCTCGAGGCTGTCCGCCGGCACCGACGGGACGACGGTCAGCTCCGGCCGGGCCTCGGCGGCCGGCCGCACGATCTGCCGGGGCCCCTCGGCGTCCTCGGCGAACACCGTCCGCAGGCTCTCGTGCCGGTCCGTCAGGTCGGCCAGCGCGGCCCGCAGCGCCGACCGGTCCAGGTCGCCCGAGAGCCGCAGCGCGAAGGGGATGTTGTACGTCGGGCTCGGGCCCTCGAAGCGGTGCAGGAACCACAGCCGGCGCTGCGCGGGAGAGGCCGGGACACGCTCCGGGCGGGGCTCGGCCGGACGCAGGGGCGAACGGGCCGCCCCCGCGGTGTCGAGGGCGCGGGACAGGGCCGCCACCGTCGGCGTGTCGAACAGCTGCCGCACGGTCAGTTCCGCGTCGAGGACCGAGCGGATCCGGCCCACGAGCCGGGTGGCGAGCAGTGAGTGCCCGCCCAGGGCGAAGAAGTCGTCGTCGACACCGACCCGCGGCAGGCCGAGGAGCTCGGCGAAGAGCCCGCACAGGATCTCCTCCCGCGGGGTGCGCGGAGCCCGGCTCTCCACGGTGGCGTCGGCGGTGCTGAGATCGGGCACCGGCAGCGCCCTGCGGTCGATCTTGCCGTTGCCGGTCAGGGGCAGCGCGTCGAGGGTCACATAGACCGACGGGACCATGTAATCGGGCAGTTCGGCGGCGAGGTAGGACCGCAGGGAGGCGGGCGTCGGGTCGCCGCCCTCCTCCGCCACGAGGTGCGCCACCAGCCGCTTGTCGCCGGGGCGCGGCTCGCGCACCGTGACGACGGCCTGGGCGACCTCGACGTGGCGGCCCAGCACGGCCTCGATCTCGCCCAGTTCGATGCGGAACCCGCGGATCTTGACCTGCTCGTCGGCGCGCCCCAGGTACTCGAGGGTGCCGTCCGGAGTCCACCGTACGAGGTCGCCGGTGCGGTACATACGGGTGCCCGCCGGGCCGTGGGGGTCGGCGACGAACCGCTCCGCGGTGAGGCCCGGCCGTCGCCAGTAACCGCGGGCGAGCCCCGCCCCCGCGACGTACAGCTCACCCGCGACGCCCCGGGCGACGGGGCGCAGGGCGGTGTCGAGGACGAGCAGCCGCGTGTTGTCCAGCGGCGTGCCGATGGGCACGGTGTCCGGCACCGGGGCGTCTGCCGGGATGCGGTGGCGCACCGCGAACGTGGTGGTCTCGGTCGGCCCGTACCCGTCGACGACGACCGTGCCGGGGCAGGCCTCCCGGACCCGGCGGACCGCGGCCGCCGGGACGACGTCGCCGCCCGTCCACACCTCCCGTACCCCCGCCAGGTGGTGGGGTGCCTCGTCGGCGACGAGCTGGAAGAGCCCGGAGGTCAGCCACAGCCCGGTCACCTCGTGCTCGGTCAGCACCTTGCCCAGGGAGTCCGCGTCCAGGTCTCCCGGCGGGGCGACGACGGCGGTCCCGCCGGACAGCAGCGGCACCCACACCTCGTACGTGGAGGCGTCGAAGGCGTGCGGGGAGTGGACCAGCACACGGGCGTGGGCGCCGCCGGCGAAGGACCGGTCGCGGGCCAGCTCGACCACGTCCCGGTGGGTGACGGCCACCCCCTTGGGCATCCCGGTCGAGCCGGAGGTGTGCATCACGTAGGCCAGCCGGTCGGCGTGCCCGGGGCCGGAGGGCAGTTCGGCACCCTCGTCCGGGGCGTCCGTCGCGTCGGCCCGCACGGCGGTCACGCCCAGCTCCTCCGCCCGGAGGGCGTGTTCCGCGTCGGTGAGGACGTGGGAGACGCCGGCCAGGGCGGTGACCTGCCGCAGCCGGTCGAGCGGGTCGCCCTGCCGGAGCGGCACATAGGCACCGCCCGCCTTGAGCACGGCCAGCACCGCGACGATCAGGTGCTCGGAGCGGTCCATGAGGAGCCCCACCGGGGTCTCGGCCCCCACCCCGTACGCCACCAGGACACGCGCCAACCGGTCGGACCGGACGTCGAGTTCGGCGTAGTCCAGCACGGTCGCACCGCAGCGGACGGCATCCGCGTGCGGAGTGCGCGCGGCCTGGGCCCGGAAGGCCGCGGGCAGCGTCTCGTCGGCGGGCCCGGTGTCCGTGCCACGGCCGAGGGACAGCACGGCGCCGCGCTCCTCGGCGGAGAGCAGCTCAAGCTGTCCGACGGTGCGGTGCGGCTCCGCGGCCGCCCCGCGCAGGACGCGCACCAACCGCTCCAGGACGGCCCGGGCCGCCTTCGGCGGTACCAGGTCGGGCTGATGGTCGAGACGCAGCCGCAGCCCGTCGCGGCCCACGGCCACCAGGGCCAGCGGATAGTGGGTGGCGTCCCGGTTGCGGGTGCCGGTGACGGTCACCCCGCCGATGCCGCCGGGCTCGTCCCGCTCGGCGCCGATGTCGACCGGATAGTTCTCGAACACCATGGTCGTGTCGAAGAGTTCCCCCTCGCCCGCCAGCCGCTGCACCTCGGCCAGGCCCAGTTGCTGGTGCGACTGGAGGCGGGTCTGTTCGTCCTGGGTGCGGCGCACCGCGTCCAGGAACGGCTCGTCGGGCCGCAACCGCACCCGCACGGGGAGGGTGTTGATGAACATCCCCACCATGGTCTCGATCCCGGCGACCTCCGGCGGCCGCCCGGAGACGGTCGTGCCGAACACCACGTCGTCCCGGCCCGTGAGCCCGCTCAGGACCACCGCCCAGGCGCCCTGCACCAGGGAGTTGAGGGTGAGCGAGCGTTCCCTGGCCAGCTTCGTCAGCGCCGAGTGGTCGGCGTCGGCCAGCTCCGTCTCCAGGCGGCCGGGCACGACCGGCGTCCGGTCGCCCGCCTGCGGGGCGACGAGGGTGGGCCCGTCCAGTCCGGCGAGCACCTCCCGCCAGGCGGCGACCGCGCTGTCCCGGTCCTGCCCGGCGAGCCACTGCAGGTAGTCACGGAAGGGGCGGACCCGGGGCAGCGCGCTGTCGTCGCCCTTCGTCCGGTAGAGCGCCAGGAGCTCCCGCACCAGCATGGGCCGCGACCAGCCGTCGAGCAGGATGTGGTGGTTGGTCAGCACGAAGCGGTACCGGCCGTCCCCGAGACGCATCAGCGTGAAGCGCATCAGGGGAGGACGGCCCAGGTCGAAGCGGCGCAGCCGGTCCTCCTCCAGCAGCCGGTCCGCGGCCGCCGACCGCTCCGGTTCGGGGAGGCGGGACAGATCCGTCTCCTCCCACGGCAGCTCCACCTGGTGCGGGATCAGCTGCACGGGCCGCTTCAGTCCCTGGTAGCGGAAGGCCGCGCGCAGATTGGCGTGCCGCCGCAGCAGGGTCCGGCAGGCGGCGGCCAGCGCCGCCGTGTCCAGATCGCCCTCCAGGTCGATGGCCTGCTGCACCAGATAGACATCGGGTGCCTTCTCGTCGAACACGCTGTGGAAGAGCAGGCCCTCCTGCAGCGGTGCCAGCGGCAGGATGTCCTGCAGTCCGGACTGCTTCGTCATCAGAGGTTCCTCCACTCGTCTTCCAGCAGTTCGATCTCGCTCTGGTCCAGCAGGCTCAGCGACACGTCCGAGACGGTCAGCCCGCCCGCCTCCGGGTTCTCCGCGTGGTCGGCGAGCGCCTCAAGCGCTCTGAACCACAGTTCGGCCAGCTCCCGCACCTCGTCCTCGTCGAGGATTCCGCCGGCCCAGGACCAGGTGGCCGACAGCTCGGGCCCGCGCGGCCCGTCGTTGGTACGGGCGTTGAGCTCCAGCGGGTGGGCGAGCGCCACCCGGGGGTCGGTGCCGCCGACACCGGACGCCGTGGCCAGCACCGTCCAGTCGGGGACCGTCTCGCTGCCCGCGTTCTCGACACCCGCGGTGGTGAACCGGCCGAGGTAGTTGAAGGCCACCTGCGGTGTCGGCAGCCCGGCGAAACCGGGCGCCGTGCGCGGGTTGAGATGGCGCACGAGCCCGTACCCGATGCCCTTCTCGGGCACCTCGCGCAGCTGCTCCTTGACGCGCTTGACGACCGCACCGGCAGCCGGTCCGCCCGCGAACGCGTCGGCGAGGTCGGCCGGCCCCGCGTCCACCCGCACGGGATGCAGGCTGGTGAACCAGCCCACCGTGCGGGACAGGTCCGCGCCGCCGACCAGTTCCTCCTCGCGCCCGTGCCCCTCCAGATCCAGCAGCACCCCGGCTCCCCGGCCGCCGCCGCGGCGGGCCCAGGCGAGCGCGAACGCCGCCAGCAGGACGTCGTTGACCTCGGCCCGGAACACCGCGGGCACCCGGGTCAGCAACCGCTCGGTCACCGCCGCCGGAAGGGTCAGGGTGAGATGGCGGGCGGAGGAGTAGGTGTCCCGCGACGTGTCCAGCGGCCGCCGCCCCAGCAGCGGGTCCCCGGGCCGCAGGACCGACCGCCACCAGTCCGCCTCCGCCGTGCGGGCCGGATCACCCGCCACCTCCGTGAGGCGCTGCGCCCAGCGGCGCAGCGAGGTCCCCACGGGCTGGAGCTCGACCGGCCGTCCCGCCGCCACCGCACGGTGCGCCTCGGCGAGATCCGGTACGAGGATCCGCCAGGAGACCCCGTCGACCACCAGGTGGTGGACGATCAGCAGCAGCAGGCCAGGCCGGGTGTCCCCGCGGTCGAACCAGACCGACTGCACGACCCGCCCCGCACCGAGGTCCAGGCGCTCCCGCGCCGCGACGGTCTCGACGCGTACCAGGTCCTGCAGGGTGTCGTCGTCCAGACCGGCGGCGTCCACCCGACGGACGACGGAGTCGGCCTCGACCGCCCCCGGCCCGCGGATCTCCAGCCGGCGTTCCGACCCGTCCGTCAGCCGGGCCCGCAGCGCGTCGTGGTGCTCCAGCAGGGCGCCGAGGGCGGACGTGAGGTCCGGCAGGCGCAGCGACGCCGGGACCTGCACCAGCCGGGACTGGTTGAACTGGTCGGCCGGACCGCCGCGTTCCAGGAACCACCGCATGATCGGTGTCAGGGGTACGTCGCCGATGCCGGCGCCGGGTTCCTCCGTGACGGTGGTGTCGGTCTCGGTGACGATCTCGGCGAGGGCCGCCACGGTCCGGTGCTCGAAGACGGCCCGCACGGACAGTTCGAGTCCAACCCGTCGGGCGCGGCTGACCAGCTGGATCGACATGATGCTGTCGCCGCCGAGGTCGAAGAACCCGTCGTCGACGCCCACCTCGCCGAGACCCAGGACGTCCGCGAACAGCCCGCACAGCACCTTCTCCCGCTCGGTGCGCGGGCCGCGCCGTTCGGTGTCGGCACCGTAGTCGGGGGCGGGCAGTGCCCGCCGGTCGAGCTTGCCGTTCAGGGTGAGCGGCAGCCCGTCGAGCAGGACCACGGCAGACGGGACCATGTACTCGGGCAGGGTGCCCGCCACGTGTGCCCGCAACGCCTCGGGTTCGGCCCCGGCCCCCGCGACCACGTAGGCCACCAGCCGCTTGTCGCCGGGCCGGTCCTCCCGCAGCACCACCGCCGCCTGGCTCACCTCGGGGCGGCCGGCGAGGACCGCCTCCACCTCACCCGGTTCGATCCGGAAGCCCCGCAGCTTGACCTGGTCGTCGACCCGGCCCAGGAACTCCAGCCGCCCGTCGGCCAGCCGGCGTACGACGTCACCGGTGCGGTACATCCGCTCGCCGGCGCCCGCGAACGGGTCGGCCACGAAACGCTGCGCCGTCAGTGCCGCCCGGCCGAGGTAGCCACGGGCCACACCGCTGCCCGCGATGTACAGCTCGCCGGGCACCCCCACGGGCACCGGCCGCAGCCGCTCGTCGAGGGCGTACAGCCGGGTGTTCCACAGGGGCCTGCCGATCGGCACGACCGCCTCCGGTACCTCCGCCGGGTCGCGCAGCGGGTTCGCCGCGGAGAACACCGTGGTCTCCGTGGGCCCGTACTCGTTGGCGACGACCGTGCCCGGGCAGGTCTCCAGGACCCGGCGGACGGCCGTGGGGGACACCACGTCGCCGCCGGCCCAGATCTCCCGGACCCCGCGGAAGCACTCGGGCCGCTCCTCGGCGAGCACCCGGAACAGACCGGCGCTGACGAACAGCCCCGTGACCCCGTGCCCGGAGATGGCGGCGGCGAGGTCGGCCGCGTCCAGCCGCCCGGCGGGGGCCACCACGACCGTGCCGCCCGTCAGCAGGGGCGTCCAGATCTCGAACGTCGAGGCGTCGAAGGCGTAGGGCGAGTGCATCAGCACCCGCTCGTGACGACCCCCGCGCCAATAGCGGTCCGCTGCCAGGTGCACCACGTTGTGATGGGTGTTGGCCACGCCCTTGGGAGTACCGGTCGAGCCCGAGGTGTACATCACGTACACGAGCTGCTCGGCGTCCGTCGGCACCCCGGGGTCGGTGTCCGCCTCCCCGGACAGGTCCAGGCCGGGACCGACGTCGAGGACCGGCACGTCCACCGCGAAGGGCAGGTCACCCGGGTCGCGGTCGGTGAGCAGGGCCACGGCCCCGGTGTCCCGCAGGATGAACTCGGACCGGGAGGCGGGCTGCTGCGGATCGATCGGCACGTACACACCGCCGGCCTTCAGCACGGCCAGGGTGGCGACGATCAGTTCGGCGGAGCGTTCCTGGAAGACCGCGACCCGGCTCTCCCTGCCGACGCCCCGGCCGAGCAGCCGGTGCGCCAGCCGGTTGGCCCGCGCGTTCAGTTCGCCGTAGCTGAGCCGCTCCTCACCCGACACGACCGCGAGGGCTTCCGGTTCGGCGGCGGCGCGCTCCTCGAAGAGGACGTGGACCGGCGTGCGGTCCGCGTGCTGGACCGCGGTGTCGTTCCACTCGACGAGTATCCGCCGCCGCTCGTCCCGGCCGAGGATCTCCGTCTCGCCGATCCGGCGCCCCGGGTCGTCGGCGAGCGCGGTCAGGACGCGGACGAAGCGGTCGGCGACGTCCTGCGCGGTCCCGCGGTCGAACAGGTCGGTGCTGTAGTCCAGCGCGCAGCTCAGACCTGCCGCCCGCCCCGGCCCCGCCGGACGCTCGGCGAGTTCGAAGGACAGGTCGAACTTCGCGGCGGGCGCACCGAGGGGCCGCCCGGAGACCGCGAGCCCGGCCAGTTCCGCGTGCGACGCGGCACGACCGGCGTTGTCGAAGCTGAGCATGGTCTGGAACAGCGGGTGCCGGGACAGCGAACGCTCCGGGTTGACGGCCTCCACCAGCCGCTCGAACGGCAGGTCCTGGTGCGCGTACGCCGCCAGGGACTCGGTGCGGACCCGGTCGACCAGCTCGGCGTACGTCGGGTCTCCCGAGGTGTCCGTGCGCAGCACCAGCGTGTTCACGAAGAAGCCGACCAGGTCGTCCAGGGCGTCGTCGGTGCGGCCGGCGATCGGGGTGCCCAGCGGGATGTCCGTGCCCGCGCCCAGCCGGGTCAGCAGCGCAGCCAGCCCCGCCTGCAGCACCATGAACAGGCTGGCCCCCTGGTCGCGGCCCACCCGGACGAGCCGCTCGTACACATCCTGCGGCAGGTCGAAGGCGACCCGGTCACCCCGGTACGAGGCCACTGCCGGCCTCGGGCGGTCGAAGGGCAGCGACAGCTCCTCCGGCAGCCCGGACAGCGCCCGCTTCCAGTGGTCGAGCTGGCGCGTGGCCTCGCTGTCGGGGTCGCCCTCGGAGCCGAGGACGTTCCGCTGCCAGAGGCTGTAGTCGGCGTACTGGACGGGCAGCGGCGCCAGGTCGGGCGCCCGGCCCGTCGTGGTGCGCGCGGCGTACGCCGCCACCAGGTCCCGGATGAGAATGCCCCGCGACCAGGCGTCACTGGCGATGTGGTGGGTGAGCAGCAACAGGGCCCTGCGGTCCGTGGACTCCTCCTCCCCGACCTCGAACAAGGTGGCGCGGAGAGGAATCTCGGAGGCGAGGTCGAAGACGTACCCGGCTGCCCGGCGCATCCGTGCGTCGACCTCCGCGTCCGAGGCGAGGTGCTCCACGGCCAGCGGCACCCGCGTTTGCTCCCGGCCCAGTACGACCTGGTGGGCGGTGCCGGAACTGTCCTCGACGACGACCGTCCGCAGGCTCTCGTGCCGGTCGACGACGTCCGCCAGCGCCAGCCGCAGCGCCTCCTGGTCCAGCTCTCCCGTCAGGTCGAGCGAGATCGGCACGTTGTACGCGTCGCTCGGCCCTTCGAGGTGCTGGAGGAACCACAGCCGCTGCTGCGCGTGGGAGAGCGGTACCCGGGCCGGTCTCGGCGCGGCGACCAGCCGGCCGCGAGCGGCGGCCGAGGAATCCAGCACCCCTGCCAGCCGTGCCACCGTCGGCGCCTCGAAGAGCTGCCGGATGGCCAGTTCCGTGTCCAGGACGGTGCGGATGCGGCTGACGAGTCTGGTGGCGAGGAGGGAGTGGCCGCCGAGGGCGAAGAAGTCGTCGTCGATGGTGACGGTGTCGGTGCCGAGTACTTCGGCGAAGAGGGTGCAGAGGAGTTCTTCGCGAGGGGTGCGGGGGGCTCGTCCGTTCTCGGTGTGGGCCGCGTAGTCGGGTGTGGGGAGGGCGCGGCGGTCGAGCTTGCCGTTGGGGGTGAGGGGGAAGGTGTCGAGGGTGATGTAGGCGGAGGGGAGCATGTAGTCGGGCAGGTGGGTGGCGAGGTGCTGGCGTAGGTCTGTGGTGGGGATGGACCGGCGCGTGGTGGGGGTGAGGTAGGCGACGAGGCGTGGGTCTCCGGGGTGGTCTTCGCGGACGATGACGGCGGCCTGGGTGATGTGGGGGTGGGTGGCGAGCGCGGTTTCGATTTCGCCGAGTTCGATGCGGAAGCCGCGGAGTTTGACCTGGTCGTCGACGCGGGCGAGGTATTCGAGGTTGCCGTCTGTGGTCCAGCGTGCGAGGTCGCCGGTGCGGTACATGCGGGTGCCCGCCGGGCCGTGGGGGTTGGCGGTGAAGCGTTCGGCGGTGAGGCCGGGCCGGTTGTGGTAGCCGCGGACGACACCGTGGCCGGCGATGTAGAGCTCGCCGGGGGTTCCGGCGGGGACGGGTCGGAGGGTGCGGTCGAGGACGTAGACCTGGGTGTTGGCGATGGGGTGGCCGATGTGGGGGTGGTGTGCGGTGTGGGGGGTGGCGGGCCAGTGGGTGGACCAGATGGTGGTTTCCGTGGGCCCGTAGAGGTTGGTGACGGAGGTGGCGTGGTGGGTGAGGGCGGTGGCGAGATCGGCGGGTAGTGCCTCGCCGCCGACGAGGACGTGCAGGGGGGCGAGGACGGTGGGGTCCTCGGCGAGGACGGCCCGCCACAGGCTGGGGGTGGCTTGCATGGTGGTGGCGCCGCTGGTGCGGATCAGGGCGCACAGGGCGGCGGGGTCTCGTACGGTGTCGCGTTCGGCGATCACGAGGGAGGCGCCGGTGAGCAGGGGCAGGAACAGTTCGAGTCCGGCGATGTCGAATCCGACGGTGGTGACGGCCAGCAGGCGGTCGGGGTCGCCGAGTGGGAACCGCTGCTGCATGGCCGTCAGGAAGTTCACGAGCGGGCCGTGCGGCACGACCACGCCCTTGGGGCGTCCCGTCGACCCCGACGTGTAGATCACGTAGGCGGAGGCGCTCGGGTCGTGGATGACGCGCAGCGGGCCGGGACCGGCCGGCGCGGACAGCTCTTCCTGGAGGCCCGGCTCGTCGAGGAGGACCCGAGGGACCTGTGTGGAGGCGGGCAGTACGGGGGTCAGGTCGCTGGTGGTGAGGAGCAGGACGGGGTGGGCGTCGTCCAGCATGTAGGCGAGTCGCTCGGCCGGGTATTCGGTGTCGAGGGGGAGGTAGGCGGCGCCGGTCTTCCAGACCGCGAGGAGGGTGACGACCAGGTCGGTGGACCTGGGCAGGGCCACGGCGACGAAGCGTTCGGCGCCGGCTCCGCGCTCTGCCAGCACTCGGGCCAACCGGTCGGCGCGGTCGTTGAGTTCGCCGTAGGACAGGGAGTGGGGGCCGGCGACCACGGCCTCGGCGGCCGGGTCCGAGGCCGCACGCTCCTCGAACAGCTCCACCATTGAACGCCCCGGCACCTCACACGCCGTGGCGTTCCACTCGGAGAGGAGACGGCCGCGCTCGGCCGCGTCCAGCAGATCCGCCTCGTCGACGGGCTTCTGCGGGGTGTCGACCATGGCCCGCAGCAGGCGCAGGTAGCGAAGGCCCAGTGTCTCGACGGTCTCCCGGTCGAACACGTCCTTGCTGTACTCCAGCACGCCCTGAAGTCCGGTGCCCGACCCCGCCTGCTCGGCGAACGCGAAGGAGAGGTCGAACTTGCCCACGCCGGTGTCGGCCGTCGCACGCGAGACCGACAGTCCAGGCAGCTTCGCGACCGCGTCCTCGACGGCCGCGGTGTCCGTGTTGTTGAAGGCCAGGAGCACCTGGAAGAGGGGGTGCCGGGCGAGCGAGCGTTCCGGGTTGACGGCCTCGACCAGCCGCTCGAACGGCAGGTCCTGATGCGCGTACGCCTCCAGGGTCTGGTTCCGGACGCGCTCGATGAGCGTGAGCGCCGAGGGACGCCCGGAGGTGTCCGTCCGCAGCACCAGCGTGTTGATGAACACGCCGATCAGGTCGTCGAGCGCTTCGTCGGTACGGCCCGCGACCGGGGTGCCGATGGGAATGTCCTCGCCGGCACCGAGCCGGGTCAGCAGGGCGGCGAGGGCCGCCTGGAGCACCATGAAGGGGCTCGCCTGCGTGTCCCGCGCCAAGGCGGCGATTCCGTCGTACAGCTCCGCGGGGATTTCGAAGGGGATGCGGTCGCCGCGGTAGGTGGCGACGGCGGGGCGGGGGCGGTCGTAGGGGAGTTCGAGCTGGTCGGGGAGTCCGGTGAGGGTGTGGGTCCAGTAGTCGAGTTGGCGGGAGATCTCGCTGGTGGGGTCGTCCTCGGTGCCGAGGATGTCGCGTTGCCAGAGGCTGTAGTCGGCGTACTGGACCGGCAGCGGCGCCCATTCCGGGGCCGTGGCGCCCTGGACCCGGGCCGCGTAGGCGGCCGTGAGGTCACGGGCCAGCGGCGTCCGGGACCAGGCGTCACTCACGATGTGGTGCAGGAGCAGCAGGAGTACGTGCTCGCCGTCACCGACCTCGAACAGCGTCACGCGGAAGGGCAGCTCGCCGGAGTCCGCGGAGAGGTCGAAGCCACGCCGCGCCGCGTCCCGCAGCCGCTCCTCCACCTCTTCCGGGTTGGTCCTGATCACCTGCAGGTCCGGACGGGTGTCCGCCGGCTCTCGGACGACCTGGTAGGCGCCGTCGGCGTCCTCGGCGAAGACGGTCCGCAGGCTCTCGTGCCGGGCCACGACGTCGGCCAGGGCCTGTCGCAGGGCCTCCCGGTCCAGGGCTCCGTTGAGCCGCAGGGCCACCGGGATGTTGTACGTGGCGCTGGGGCCCTCGAAGCGGTTGAGGAACCACAGCCGCTGCTGGGCGTACGACAACGGAATCCGTGCCGGACGCGGGTCCACCGCGGTCACGGTGCGGCGACTCGGTGCGGTGCCCTCGCCCACGACGGCGGAGAGAGCGGCCACGGTGGGTGTCTCGAACAGCTGCCGGATGGGAAGTTCCGCGCCCAGGCTGGTCCGGATCCGGCTGACCAGCTTCGTGACCAGGAGGGAGTGGCCGCCGAGGTGGAAGAAGTCGTCGTCGATGGTGACGGTGTCGGTGCCGAGTACTTCGGCGAAGAG
>NZ_MULI01000050.1 GCF_002939385.1 Streptomyces sp. MH60
GCCGGCGCCCGCCGAGCGGGCCACCGCACCCGCGGGGCCCGCGGGACCGGCACCGGAGACCGTGCAGTCGGTTGGGCGCGTGCTGTCGGAGGGCGGCGCCCCCGAAGCACTCGCGCCGCAGACCGCCGCGCTCCTCGGTGAGGGCGCTCAGGACGTGCTGCGCGCGGACCCCTGGCAGTTGCTCCGGGTCGGCGGGGTGCGGCCGGAGCAGGCCGACGGGTTCGCCCGCGCGCTGCTCGGCGCGGAGTGCGGCCCGGACGACGAGCGGCGCGGCCGTGCCGTCACCGTGTGGCTGCTGGAGCAGGCGGCCCTGGCCGGGCACACCGCGCTGGAGCTGCCACGGCTCACCGCCACGCTGGCCCAGCGGGGCGTGCCGGATCCCGACGCCGCGGTGCAGAGCACGCTCGCCGAGGGCGAGGCACTCGCCTTCCAGGACGCCCTGGACGAGCCGGGCGCCCGCCCGGAGCGCACGGCGAGCGGCGCGGAGGGCGCGGACGGAGCGGACGCGGAGGGCGAGGAGCGCCCCGTCCGGGTGCTGATCGGCCTGGAGCGGTACGCGCTCGCGGAGGAGAGCCTCGCCGACGGGCTGGCCCGGCTGGTGAACTCGGCGCCCAAGCAGGACGGCTCCGCGGCGGACTGGGAGCGGGCGGCCGCCTCCGCTCAGGGCTCGGCGGGCGAACTGATCCGTGCCGTCGCGGCACACGGGCTGGTCCTGCACACCGGTGGCGAGGCGTCCCTGGCCGAGCCCGCCGCCCTGCTGCACGCGGCGCACGCCCTGGGCCTGCGAGCCTGGGCCGCCGCGCCCGGCCCGCTCGGCCGCGACCGCTTCGCCGCCCTGCTGGGCGCTCCGTCGGCCGAGCCGCCCTCCTCGGGACCGGCCGCTCCCGCCGCGGTCACCGTGACGGGGCTGCTGACCGGCGTCGAGGGACCGGGGCGGGACGCCGAGGGGGCGCTGGACCTCGACCTGCTCGTCGTGCTCGACGCGCCGCAGCTCGACGTCGAGGCGGGCGCCCTGCTCGCGGAGTCGCTGCCGGACGGGGCCCGGCTGGTGCTGGCCGGAGACCCGGCGGTGCTCTGGTCCGTGGGTCCCGGGCGGGTCTTCGCGGACCTGCTGGCGGCGCGGGTCTGCCCCCAGATCGCCTCGCGGCGCCCGGACCCCGGTCCGCTCGGCGAGCTGGTCTCCGGCATCGGCGTCGGCGAGCTGAGCCAGGTGGAGGCGCCCGGCAAGGAGGTCGTGATCGTGCCGGTGCGGGACGCGGGCGAGGCCGTGCACCGCACCGTCCAGCTCGTGGCGGACTCGGTGCCGCGCGCGATCGGCGTCCCGGCCGAGGAGACCCAGGTGATCACGCCGGGCCACGGCGGTGCCGTGGGCACCCGGGCGCTCAACGCGGCGCTGAAGGAACGCCTCAACCCCGGCCCCGGCCGTTTCGGCGGCTTCGACCCCGGCGACCGGGTCGTCCACACCCCCGCGCCGGGCCGGGTACTGCCGGGCCGGGTGGTCACGGCCGACGCCGACGGTCTGCACCTGTCGTGCGCGGGCGAGACCGTGGTCGTGCCCAAGGACCGGGTGGAGGGGTCCGTACGGCACGGCTGGGCGCTGACCGCCCACCAGGCGCTGGGCGGCCGCTGGCCCGCGGTGGTCGTGGTGCTGCCCGGCGACGCCGTACCGGCCCTCAGCCGTCCCTGGATCTACACGGCGTTCGGCCGGGCGGCCCGGCACCTGTCCGTGGTGCACGGCGTGGAGCAGGCCCTCCCCCGCGCGGTGGCGGAGATCCCGGCCAAGCCCCGCACGACCCGCCTGCCGACCCTGCTGGCCCCCCAGATCCCGGTCACCGACTGACGGGAAGCACGCCGCGCTCCGCGTCACCCGCCCGGCCGCCTAGGGCCCCGATCCCGCTCGCCGAGTCACCCCCGGGCGGCCGGCACCGCCGCCCCCGCCCGCCTGCGGGTGCGCCGCGACCGCGGCCGCCGGTCGGGTCCGGGCAGCCCCTGGCGCCCGGCCCTGAAGTCTCCGGTGGACACGGCGGTGTCGAGGTCCTCGTCCAGCTCGGCCAGGTCGGCGTCGCCCTCCTCGTCGTCGTCACCGTCGTCGCCGTCGTCGAAGTCCTCGTCGAAGACCGCGCTGACGTCGAAGCGGCAGACCACCCGCTGCGGGTCGACCTGCTCGAACGGGGCCTCCAGCCACTCCCCGGGTTCGGCGCTCTCGTCCGCGGCCGTCACCCAGAGCGTGGAGTCGCCCTCCTCAAGACCGAACTCCTTGTGCCGGGAGGCGATCTCGTCCGGCTCGAACTCGCCGAACAGCAGGCCGAGCGCGCCGTGCACCGTGTCCGAGGTCTCCAGTCCCGGCCCCTCGCCGTCCGCCGCCTCGACCCGCCGGGCCTGGGCCATCAGCCGCTGCGGCTCGGCCACGGCGTAGTCGCGGCGGATCAGGACGCTCAGCGCGCTGGGTTCCTCGGGGCCCGTGTACGGCGGCAGCGTGTCCTCGCCGGGGATCTCGAAGGGCGTGACCTCGTCGTACCGGTCGTAGAGCAGTTCGTCGTACGCCTCCGCGGCCGCGGCCAGCTCGTTGAACGCGTCGTAGACGGCCGGGTCTTCCTCTCCCGACCGGCGTTCGACCGCGGCCAGGTGGCGGTCGAGCGCGGTCTTGACCGCCTCGGCGGCGGCGCGTACCTCGGCAGCGGTGGGCTGCGCAGCATCAGACATAGTGCAGACGCTATCCGTACCGGGCCCCAGCCCGCACAATAGATTCGATGCCGGAATACGAATTTGTCGATGTGTACCTACCGCGCGGGGTCACCCGCAAGGAGGCGGCACGTCAGCTGACGGACCATGCCGAGTACGGACACTGGGAGTTGTACCGCCTGACCCTGCTGCGCGACGGCAGCCGCAAGGTGCGGTTGCGGCGGCGGATCATCCGCCAGGTTCGCGCCACCTGGTGACGGAGGCGGACGCGGAGCGGGCCCCGCCGGTGCGGAGCCCGCTGCGTGCGCCGGTGCGCCCGTCTCACGCCGAGGCGCGCGCCTTGCGGTAGAGCACCGTGCCCGCGAGCAGCGCGCCGGCGCCCACCGGCAGGGCGAGGCCCAGCGGCAGGTCGCTGCCGGTCTCGGCGAGCGCCGCGTCGCCGGCGGGCTGGGCGACGGTCTGGGTGTCCGGCTGGTTGCCCTCCGTGGAGTCGCCCGGCGTTTCGCCCTCCGGACCGGACGGCTTGTCCGGAGTATTCGGCTTGCCGGGGTTGCCGGGGTTGTCCGGCTTCTCCGGAGGCGTCTCGTGGTCGCCGGGCGGCGTCGGGTGGCCTCCGCCCCCGTTGGCGCAGTCGTTGCCGGTGGCCGGGTTGAGGAGACCGACGACGTCGATGCTGTTGCCGCACACGTTCACCGGCACGTCGACCGGCACCTCGACGTGGTTGCCGGAACCGACGCCCGGCGAGTCCGCGGCGTGGCCGCCCGCGTGGGAGCCCCCGTGCGAGCCTCCGTGCGCCCCGTCGTGGCTCCCGGAGTCACCGGAGTCGCCGTATCCGCCCGAGTCGCCGTGCCCTCCGGAGGCACCGCCGCTCTTGTTGGCGCACGAGTTGCCCATCGCCGGGTTGAGGACGCCGACCACGTCCACCGTGTTGCCGCAGACGTTCACCGGCACGTGTACCGGGGCCTGCACCGTGTTGCCGGAGAGTACGCCGGGCGAACCCGAACTCGAGCCGTGCGCACCCGAGTCCGCGTGGGCGGCACCGCCCGCGGCGGCGATCACGCCGGTGGCCGCCGCCATCGTCATCAGGCCCTTGCGGGTGACCTGTCGCATTTCCTGAATCCCTGCCTTGTCCTGGTCCCGTGGTACCGAGAATGCCGAGAGTGCCGGAACTCCGGCGTCGCCGTCGTTACCCCGCCTCGAATGTCCCCCGAAAGGCCGTCGGCCCCGGAGCGCATGGCGTGCACTCCGGGGCCGGCGGAATCAGACCCTCACGGGGCGAGGCACAACGTCACTTGTTGATGCAGACGTTGCCGAAGGCGGGGTTCAGCAGACCGATCACGGAGATCGTGTTGCCGCAGACGTTCACCGGCACGTGCACGGGGACCTGAACGACGTTGCCGGAAAGGACGCCGGGCGAGTGCACGGCGGCACCCTGGGCACCGGAGTCGGCGACGGCCATGCCCGCGCCCGCGAGCACCAGACCACCGGTGGCTGCCGCGGCGGCGACGACCTTCTTGAGCATTGTTCCTCCTAGTTGGCAAACGCGATCTCAAATTTGCCGATCGCATCACCTGTAACGAGGAGGGAGTAATGAGGCTACGAGCTTATGAGCGGATTCACTCGTCCCGGTCGCCTCCCGTACGCACGGACGAATTCAGGACGCGTCGATGAAGCGGTCGAGCACCCGCACGCCGAACTGGAGTCCCTCCACCGGCACTCGCTCGTCCACGCCGTGGAACATGCCCGCGAAGTCCAGCTCCGGCGGCAGCTTGAGCGGCGCGAAACCGAAGCCGCGGATGCCGAGTTCGTCGAAGGACTTGGCGTCCGTACCGCCGGAGAGCATGTAGGGGACCGCCTTGGCCGCCGGGTCCTCGGCCACCAGGGCGGACTGCATGGCGTCGACCAGCGCGCCGTCGAACGTCGTCTCGACGGCCTTGTTGGCGTGCACGTCCTCGCGCCGCACGTGCGGTCCGAGGATCCGGTCGACGTCGGCGAGGAACTCCTCCTCGTAGCCGGGCAGGAAGCGCCCGTCCACGTGCGCGGTGGCCTCACCGGGAATGACGTTGACCTTGTAACCCGCGCCCAGCTGGGTCGGGTTGGCGGTGTTGCTCAGGGTGGCGCCGATGAGTTTGGCGATGCCGCCGAGCCTGGCGAGCGTGCCCTCCATGTCCTCCGGGTCCAGCTCGGTGCCGAGCGCGTCGCCCAGTTCGTCGAGGAAGGCGCGGGTCGTCTTGGTGACGCGGACGGGGAACTTGTGCCGGCCCAGACGCGCGACGGCCTCCGACAACTCGGTGATGGCGTTGTCGCGGTGGATCATCGACCCGTGCCCGGCGGTACCGGCCACGGTCAGCTTCATCCAGTGGATGCCCTTCTCGGCCGTCTGGATCAGGTACAGGCGGCGCTGCTCGCTCACGGTGAAGGAGAAGCCGCCCACCTCGCTGATCGCCTCGGTGACGCCCTCGAAGAGGTCGGGGTGGTGGTCGACGAGGTGACGGGCGCCGTAGGTGCCGCCGGCCTCCTCGTCGGCGAGGAACGCCAGCACGATGTCCCGCGGGGGCTTGCGCCCGCTGCGCAGCCGGTCGCGGACGACCGCGAGCGTCATCGCGTCCATGTCCTTCATGTCGACGGCGCCGCGCCCCCACACGCAGCCGTCGGCGATCTCCCCGGAGAAGGGGTGGTGGGTCCAGTCGTCCGCGTTGGCCGGGACGACGTCGGTGTGGCCGTGGATGAGGAGCGCGGGCCGGGACGGGTCCTCGCCCTCGATCCGGGCCACCGTGGAGGCGCGTCCGGGGTGTGACTCGAAGATCTTCGGTTCGAGTCCCACCTCGGCGAGCTTCTCGGCGACGTACTCGGCGGCCTTCCGCTCGCCCGGCCCCGAGTGGTCGCCGTAGTTGCTGGTGTCGATCCGGATCAGCTCGCGGCAGAGGTCGACGACCTCGTCCTCGCCGGTGACGCTCCTGGCCGTGCCCGAGTCGCTCACGTGGTTCCTCCCGCTGTCACTGCCGATGTCAGTGCCGATGTCACTGCTGGTGGGTCCCCCTCATCCTCCTCCCTGGGCCGTCCGGGCCCAAGGAGGGGGTGATCGGCCACCCCGGAAAGCCTGGTAATGTTTACGTCGTCGCCGCGGGGAACGACCCGCGCGACAGACACCTTGTCCGGGTGGCGGAATGGCAGACGCGCTAGCTTGAGGTGCTAGTGCCCTTTATCGGGCGTGGGGGTTCAAGTCCCCCCTCGGACACCAGCTAAAACCCCTGCTGAGCAGGGGTTTTCTGCTTTTGGTCTGCTGCTCTTCCTCTACAGTGGGCGCCATGACCACCCCTCTCTGCCCCTGCGGTCGGTCCGAGCCGTACGAGCGGTGCTGCGGGCGTTTCCACGCCGGGGCCGCCGCCGCCCCGACCGCCGAGATCCTGATGCGCTCGCGCTACAGCGCCTTCGTGCGCCTGGACGCGGGCTACCTCCTGCGCACCTGGCACCCCCGCACGCGGCCCGCGCGCCTCGACCTCGACCCGGGCACGCGGTGGACCGGGCTGGAGATCCTGGACACGGCCGACGGTTCCGCCTTCCACTCCACCGGGACCGTGACGTTCCGGGCGTCCTACCGGGGTGGCTCGCTGCACGAGCGGAGCCGCTTCGAGCGCGTGGAGGGGGCGTGGGTGTACGTGGACGGGGAGTTCCTCGACTGACGCCTCCCCCGGTGCCCTACGGCGCCAGGATGTCCAGCTCCTGGAGCGCGCCCTCCGTGATCTCCCGGGTCAGCCGCTCGGCGCGCTCCGCGTCACGGGCCCGGACCGCCTCGGCGACCTGGACGTGCAGGGTGACGGCGGCCGGGTCGGGGTCCTCGAACATCACGTCGTGGTGGGTGCGGCCGGCCAGGACCTCGGCGACGACGCCGCCGAGGCGGGCGAACATCTCGTTGCCGGAGGCGGTGAGGATGACGCGGTGGAAGGCCACGTCGTGGAAGAGGTACTCCTCCAGCCGGTGGCCGCGCGAGTTCGCGACCATGCCGAGCGCGCACTCGGTCAGCTCGGCGCACTGCTCCGCCGTGGCGTGCCGGGCGGCCAGGCCCGCGGCGACCGGTTCGACGGCCGACCTGAGCACGGTCAGGGAGCGCAGCTGCCGGGGGCGTTCGGAGCCGGCCAGGCGCCAGCGGATGACCTGCGGGTCGTAGACGTTCCACTCGCACTCAGGCAGGACCGTGACGCCGACGCGGCGGCGTGACTCGACGAGGTGCATGGACTCCAGCACCCGGACCGCCTCCCGCATCACGGAGCGCGACACCTCGAAGCGCTGAGCGAGTTCGTCCGTGCGCAGCACACTGCCCGCGGGGTATGCGCCCGCTGTGATCGCGGGGCCGAGGGTGTCCAGTACGCGGCCGTGCAGCCCCCGGCCCGGTGTGCTCATGCACTCAGCGTACGGGGCACGTCACCGGAACAAAAAGTCAGACTTATATGTCACAGACTCTTGAAGTTGTCGTACTAATAAGTTTCAGTTGCGTCGACATCAGGTGTCGACGAGGACAGCAGACAGCGAGAGTGCGATGCAGCAACTGCACACCCCCCACGTGGTCGTGGTCATGGGCGTCGCGGGCACCGGGAAGACCACCATCGGTCCCCTGCTCGCGGCCCGGCTCGGCGTTCCCTACGCCGAGGGCGACGACTTCCACCCACCGGCCAACATCGCCAAGATGACGGCCGGCACCCCGCTCACCGACGAGGACCGCTGGCCCTGGCTGGACGCCATCGGCGGCTGGGCGCACGGGCGTGCCGGGCTCGGTGGGGTGGTGAGCAGTTCGGCGCTGAAGCGGTCGTACCGCGACCGGCTGCGGGCCGCCGCTCCCGGTGTCGTCTTCGTGCACCTCACGGGCAGCCGTGAGCTGATCGAGGACCGGATGTCGCACCGGCAGGGCCACTTCATGCCGACGGCCCTGCTCGACTCCCAGTTCGCCACGCTCCAGCCGCTGCAGCCGGACGAGGCGGGAGTCGCGGTGGACGTGGCCGGCACCCCCGAGGAGATCACCGAACGGGCGGTCGACGCCCTGAAGGATCTCCCCGAGCCGGTCCGGTAACCCCCGCACCCCCACCCCCCACCTCCCCCGGGGTCGTGCCGCCTTCCGCGCGCACGGCCCCGCACTCCCCCGAATCCCCATCACCGCAAGGGAACCACCGTGACCAGACTCAGCGTCGAGATGCTGGCAGCGGACCCCGTCGAGCCGATCACCTCGGCGGGCCACGCCCAGCTGGGCATCGCCGTGCTCCTGGGCATCGCCGTCATCGTCCTGCTCATCACCAAGTTCAAGCTGCATGCCTTCCTGTCGCTGACCATCGGGTCGCTCGCGCTCGGCGCGTTCGCCGGTGCGCCGCTGGACAAGGTCATCACCAGCTTCACCGCCGGGCTCGGCTCCACCGTCGCGGGTGTCGGCGTCCTGATCGCCCTCGGCGCGATCCTCGGCAAGATGCTCGCCGACTCCGGCGGCGCCGACCAGATCGTGGACACCATCCTCGCCAAGGCCACGCCCCGTTCGATGCCGTGGACGATGGTGCTGATCGCCTCGGTCATCGGACTGCCGCTGTTCTTCGAGGTCGGCATCGTCCTGCTGATCCCGGTCGTCCTCATGGTCGCCAAGCGCGGCAACTACTCGCTGATGCGGATCGGCATCCCGGCCCTGGCCGGTCTGTCCGTGATGCACGGTCTGGTCCCGCCGCACCCCGGCCCGCTGGTCGCCATCGACGCGGTGGGCGCCAACCTCGGTGTGACCCTGGCGCTGGGCGTGCTGATCGCGATCCCGACGGTGATCATCGCCGGTCCGGTCTTCTCGAAGTACGCGGCCCGCTGGGTGGACGTCCAGGCCCCCGACCGCATGATCCCGCAGCGCGCCTCGGAGCAGCTGGACAAGCGCCCCGGTTTCGGCGCCACCCTGGCCACGATCCTGCTGCCGGTCGTGCTGATGCTGCTGAAGGCGCTCGTCGACATCATCGTCGACGACCCGGAGAACGGGGTGCAGCGCACCTTCGACGTCATCGGCAACCCGCTGATCGCGCTGCTGGTCTCCGTGATCGTCGGCATCTTCACGCTGCTGCGGCCCGCCGGGTTCGGCAAGGACCGTCTCTCCGGCCTCGTCGAGAAGGGGCTGGCGCCCATCGCCGGCATCCTCCTGATCGTCGGCGCGGGCGGCGGCTTCAAGCAGACGCTGATCGACTCCGGCGTGGGACAGATGGTCCTGGACATCTCCAAGGACTGGTCGATCCCGGCACTGCTGCTCGCCTGGCTGATCGCGGTGGTGATCCGGCTGGCGACCGGTTCGGCGACGGTGGCGACCGTCTCGGCGGCCGGTCTGGTCGCGCCGCTCGCGGCCGACATGTCGACCACGCACGCCGCCCTGCTGGTCCTGGCCATCGGCGCCGGCTCGCTGTTCTTCAGCCACGTCAACGACGCCGGCTTCTGGCTGGTGAAGGAGTACTTCGGGCTGAACGTCGGCCAGACCATCAAGACCTGGTCCGTGATGGAGACGATCATCTCGGTGGTCGCCGGCGCCCTGGTGCTGCTGTTGTCCCTGGTCATATAGCCGCACCACGCACCAGCCGGAAGGAACGGGAGTACGACGATGACGGCCCACCCCCTCTTCGACATCGGCGGGCGCACCGCCCTGGTGACCGGCTCCAGCCGGGGCATCGGGCTGGCGCTGGCCCGGGGCCTCGCGGAGGCCGGCTGCCGGGTGATCCTGAACGGACGCGACGGCGACCGCCTCGCCGAGGCCGCCGCCGGACTGCCCGGCGAGGTCCGCACCGCGGTGTTCGACGTGACCGACGGTCCGTCCGTGACCGCCGGGATCGCGGAGGTCGAGGAGCGGGTGGGCCCGCTCGACATCCTGGTCAACAACGCCGGGATGCAGCTGCGGGCGCCCCTGCTCCAGTTCGCGGACGCCGACTGGCACCGCATCCTGGACACCAACCTCACCAGCGCCTTCCTGGTGGGCCGGGAGGCGGCGCGCCGGATGACGGAACGCGGCCACGGCAAGATCGTGAACATCTGCTCGTTGCAGAGCGAGGTGGTCCGCCCGGGCATCGCGCCCTACGCGGCCACCAAGGGCGCGCTGAAGATGCTCACCAAGGGCATGTGCGCCGACTGGGGCCCGCACGGCGTCCAGGTCAACGGGCTCGGCCCCGGCTACATCGAGACCGAGCTGACCCGGCCGCTCGTCGAGGACGAGGAGTTCAGCGCCTGGGTGCGCGGCCGCACTCCGGCCGGCCGGTGGGGCCGTACGGAGGACCTGGTGGGCGGGCTGCTGTTCCTCGCCTCGCCCGCCGCGGACTTCGTCGGCGGCCAGATCCTGTACGTCGACGGCGGCATGACGAGCGTCCTGTGAGCGCCGCGGAGGGCGCCGGAGCGGCTGTCGCGCCGGGCTGTGTGATCCACGGCGCGGGCGACCTGCGGGTCGAGGACGTGCCCGTCCCCCGCCCGGGGCCGGGTGAGGCGCTGGTCGCCGTGCGCTACGGCGGCGTCTGCGGCTCGGACCTGCACTACTGGCGGCACGGCGGCGTCGGCGACTTCCGCCTGCGGGAGCCGATGCTGCTCGGGCACGAGGTGGTCGGCACGGTCGTGGCGTACGGCTCCCCGGACACACGCGGTCCGGCGGCCGGTACGTCCGTCGCCGTGCACCCGGCGACCCCGTGCGGGGTGTGCCCGGAGTGCGTGGACGGGCGGCGCAATGTCTGCCGGGACACCCGGTACCTGGGCAGCGCGGCCCGCTTCCCGCACGTCCAGGGCGGCTTCGCGGAGCGGATCGTCGTCCCCGCCGGGCAGTTGCGCGCCCTCCCGGCCGGTCTGGACCCGCGCCGGGGCGCGCTCGCCGAGCCGCTGTCCGTCGCCCTGCACGCCGTACGCCGGGCCGGGGACCTGGCGGGGCGTCACGTGCTGGTCACCGGGGCCGGGCCGATCGGCTGCCTGGTGGTCGCGGCGGCGAAGGCGGCGGGCGCGGCACACGTGACGGTGACGGACCTGCTGCCCGCGGCCCTGGAGTACGCGCGGGCCGCCGGCGCCGACACCCTCGTACGGGCGGACGACCCGGAGGACCCGGGGTGGCCGGTGGACGTGGACGCGGCGGTCGAGGCCTCCGGGGTGGCCGCGGGGCTCGACACCTGCCTGCGGCTGGTGCGGCGCGGCGGTGTGGTCGTCCAGCTCGGCATGCTGCCCCCGGGACAGAGCCCCTTCGCCGGGAACCTGCTGGTGAGCCGGGAGATCGAGCTGCGCGGGTCGTTCCGTTTCGACGGCGAGTTCGACGACGCGCTGCGCCTGCTCGCGGCCGAGCCCGCGTTCGACGCGCTGGTCAGCGCGGTGGTGCCGGTGCGGGACGCGGCGTCGGCGTTCGAGCTGGCCGCGGACCGCGGCCGGTCCTGCAAGGTGCTGCTGGACTTCGGCGCGGCCCCGGCCGCCTGAGGCGGAGGCGGAGCCCGGACGCGCCGGGCTCCGGTCCGCCCCTCCCCCGTTCCCGGCCCGGGGTCAGGAGGAGGCGGCCCTGTCCAGCTGGAACGCCTCGTTGCCCTGGCCGATGCGGGCGTGCCGCTCGGGGGCGCGGGAGCGCAGGATCAGCCCCTGCACCACTCCGGCGACCGCGGCGAGGCCGATGATGCCGGGCAGCACCCAGCTGAGGGCGGAGCCGGGTCCCGCGCCGACGAGGACGTCGAAGTCCTTGACCGTGTAGCCGGCGATCACCAGCAGGGCCAGGCCCGCGACGGTGGAGGTGGCCAGGCGTACGCCCTGGGCCCCGGCGGCCCCGCGCCGGACGAAGAAGGCCACGACGGAGAACGAGGCGGCGGCCATCAGCACGATCACGCCCAGGGCCCCGATGTTGCCGCCCCAGGTGAACAGGTGCAGCACGGGCCCGGTCGGGTCGCCCTGGGGCTTGTCGTCGGCGATCGCGAAGCCGATGACGACGACCGCGGACACGGCGGTCTGGAGCAGCGAGCCGGTGCCGGGCGCGCCGCTGGTGCCGCTGGTCCGTCCGAAGGCGGCGGGCAGCAGGCCCTCGCGGCCCATGGCGAAGGCGTAGCGGGCGACGACGTTGTGGAAGCTGAGCAGGGCGGCGAACATGCCGGTGACGAACAGGACGTGGAGCACGTCGGTGAAGGTGTCGCCGAGCCGTGACTCGGTCAGGAAGAACAGCAGTCCGGCGCTCTGTTCCTGCGCGGTGCCGACGATCCTGTCGGGGCCGGTGGCCACGGTCAGGGCCCAGCTGCTGAGCGCGAAGAAGACGGCGACCCCGCCGACCGCCAGGAACATGACACGCGGGACCAGCACGTGCGGCCGGCTGGTCTCCTCGGCGTACACCGGCGCCTGCTCGAAACCGAGGAAGGCGGCGATGCAGAAGCAGAGCGCGGTGCCGACCCCCGCGCCGGTCAGGGTGTCCGGGTCGAAGGCGTGCAGCGACAGCCCCTGGGCCCCGGGGTCGGCGACGGCGGCGATGTCGAACACCACCACGAGCACGACCTCGATGAGCAGCAGGACGCCCAGCACGCGCGCGTTGACGTCGATCTTCAGCCAGCCCAGCGTGCCGACCGCCAGGACCGCCAGCAGGGCCGGGATCCACCAGGCCACGTCGAGGTCGGCGTAGGTGGACAGCAGGCCGGAGACCTCGAAGCCGAAGATGCCGTAGATGCCGACCTGGAGGGCGTTGTAGGCGACCAGCGCGACCAGGGCGGCGCCCGCGCCGGCGGTGCAGCCGAGTCCGCGGGAGATGTAGGCGTAGAAGGCGCCCGCGTTGTGGACGTGCCGGCTCATCTCGGCGTACCCGATGCTGAACAGGATCAGCACCACGCCCAGCAGCACGAAGAGCAGCGGCTGTCCGACGATGCCCATGACCGCGAAGGTGGTGGGCATCACGCCCGCGACCACCATCAGCGGGGCGGTGGCGGCGAGGACGGACAGGAGCAGCCCACCCGTGCCCAGCCGGTCGGCGCGCAGCGCGCGCTCCTCGCCCTTGAAGGTGCTGATGGCGCCACCGCTCGCGGTTCTGCTCGTGCTCGAACTGCCCGTGGTCATCGCAGGACGTCCTTGTCTCGTGTGGGTGGTGTGCGTCGGGTCTTTCGGGCGGTCAGGCCGTACCGAGCGCGCCGGCCCGGGCGGCCCGGAAGGCGGGGAACGGCTCGCGGTCCGGGTACGACCACGGGGCCGGGGTGGCGTGCTCGCCGATGCGGTGGAACAGGGCGGCGGCCTCGGCGCCGCGGCCCTCGCAGGACTTGGCGTGGGCGAGGAAGTTGAGGTCGATCAGCCGGCGCGGATGGCCGTCCTGCTCCCACTCCAGCCACCAGTCGAAGGCCGCCTTCATCACCAGCCGGGCGCGCCGGCCGGCCCAGTGCCCCGAGGCGGCCGGGTCGGGGGACGCGTGCCCGGCGGCGGCCAGCACGCGGTAGCGCTCGGCGTGCGCGACGACCGGGAGGATGGCCAGCGGGGAGTCGGCGGGGGCCTGCTCGGCGGCCCAGTTGGCGAAGTCGTATACCTCGTGCAGCGGGTCGGGGCCGCCGTCGCCGCCGCGCTCGGCGAGCCGGGCCACCATCAGGTGGTGGGCGTGGTGGTGGTCGGCGTACCGTCCGCGCACCTCGTCGAAGGCCCGGATGACCTCCTCGTCCGGGCCCAGGGAGCGCTCCAGCACGAGGAGGCCGAGCCAGGGCGTGGGGTCGTCCGGCACCAGGGCGGCGGCGTCCCGGCACGCCTCACGGACCCGGGCGGGCTTCTCCTTGCCCCGCAGGGCCCGGTGGACCAGGGCGAGGGCGAGCAGCACCGAGGCGTCGGCGGAGTCGGGTTCGGCCAGCAGCCACTCGCGGGCCCAGGGGGCGCAGTGGGGCTCCTTGGCGAGCACCGCCACCCGGTGTCCCCGGCGGTCCCAGTCGTCACCCGTGTGGACCAGCAGGGAGCGCACGGACTGCCAGCGCCCCTGGGCCAACGCACCGCGTACGGCGATCAGTTCGGCGTCGTCGAGGGCCTCGTCGAAGGTCTGGGCCGCGCGTTTGCGGCCGCGGCCGAGGGGAGGCGGGGGTGGGGACACCGCGGGAAACTTCCTCACGCGACGCGGTAGGTCGTCGTAGCCGGATTTCCATGACCGGATTGCCATGAACTGATCACGCACAGCAAACCGGCAGCCAACGCTTGACGTCAAGGGGAATCAGTCCGTTACACGCGTCAACAGGTGTGACTCCAGGGGAAGTTGGTGCCGACCGCCACGCTTCCCCCACCCCGAATGCGTCACTCGCCCGGCGTCCGGTACCCACCCGCACTAGAGTCGTCCCCGACGCCCCGTGACCCGACCGACGATCGAGGTGCGCAGCGTGTCGGTTCTCGTTCTGGTTCTCGCCGTGTGCGCCGCGTGCTGTCTGGGTCTCGGTTTCGTCCTCCAGCAGAACGCGGCCGAGCGCGCCCCGCTGGGCGACTTCCTCTCGCCCCGCCTCCTGCTCGACCTCGTACGGGTGCCGCGCTGGCTGGCCGGCATGGGACTGATGGTGGCCGGCATGGTGCTGGGGGCGCTCGCGCTGGGCGGCGGCGAACTGACCCTCGTCGAACCCCTCCTGGCGACGAACCTCCTGTTCGCCCTCGCCCTCTCCCGCATCCAGACCCGGCAGCCGCTGGGCCGCCAGGGCTGGGCCGGTCTCGCGCTGCTCGCGGGCGGGGTGACCGCGTTCATCCTGGCGGGCGAGCCGCGCGGGGGCAGTGCGGTGACCGATCCGCTGCGGCACTGGCTGATCGTCGGGGTGATGCTGGGCCTCGCCCTCCTGCTCACGCTGTGCGCCGGGCGCCTGCGGCTGACCTGGGGGCCGACGCTGCTGGCCCTGGCCGCCGGCCTGCTGTACGGGGTGCAGGACGCGTTGACCCGGGTGAGCGGCCGGCGCTTCTCGGCGGGCGGCCTCGCGGACCTGCTGACGGGCTGGCAGCCGTACGCCGTGGTGGTGCTGGGCATCACCGGTCTGGTCCTGGTCCAGAGCGCCTTCGAGACGGCGCCCCTGCGCCGGTCGCTGCCCGCGCTGACGGCGGCCCAGCCGCTCGCGGGCATCGCCTGCGGGGTCGGTTTCCTCGGCGACCGGCTGCACACCGACGCCGTAGCGCTCGCGTGGCAGACGGGCGGCCTCGCGGCGGTCGTGGCGGGCATCGTCCTGCTGGGCCTGCACCCGGCGATGCCGCAGGGGACGGGCACGGGCGAGAGCGGGCGCGAACCGGCGCTGGAGCGGCGCTGAGGCCCGCGGCGTCCGCTGCTTGGATGGGCGGATGAGTTCTGCTGACGAGATCATCGACGTCGTCGACGAGAACGACCGCGTCGTCGGGCGGGCCCGGCGGGGCGACGCGTACGCCCGGGGGCTGCGGCACCGCTGCGTGTTCGTGTGGGCCCGCGACCCGCAGGGCCGGGTCTTCGTCCACCGCCGTACGGCTTCGAAGCTGGTGTTCCCTTCGCTGCACGACATGTTCGTCGGCGGTGTGGTGGGCGCGGGCGAGTCCTACGACGACGCGGCGCTGCGGGAGGCGGAGGAGGAACTGGGGGTGAGCGGGCTGCCGCGGCCGGAGTACCTGTTCACGTTCCTGTACGACGACGGCGCCGGGCGGACCTGGTGGTCGGCGGTGTACGAGGTGCGGGTGGCGGGGCCGGTGTCTCCCCAGGCGGAGGAGGTGGCGTGGTACGCGTTCCTCTCCGAGGGGGAGCTGGAGGGGCGGCTCGGGGAGGGTGAGTGGGAGTTCGTGCCGGACGGGGTGGCGGCGTACGAGCGGTTGCGGGCTTGGCGGGGGTGAGCGGTCCGGTGGTGCGGGGTGCCCGCCGCACCGCCCGCCGCGCCCACCCGTGCCGCCTGGGTGTACCTCCCAGGCCGTTCAGGCACCGGGGGAGGCGCGACTGTCCGCAGCCGGGCTCCGGATAGAGTCCCCGGGTGATCGAGTTCGTGCGGAACGTTCGGCTGTGGTTCGTGCCCGGGGAGGTGCGGCGGGAGGGGCGTACGCCCGACTACCGGTTCTCGCTGGCCAATGAGCGTACGTTCCTGGCCTGGCTGCGCACCGCCCTCGCGCTGATCGGCGGCGGGTTCGCCGTGGACCAGTTCCTGCCCGACCTGCGCTGGGGCTGGCGGGTGGGGCTCGCGCTCGCGCTGCTCGCCGCGGGTGTGCTGTGCTCGCTGCGGGCCGTGAACCACTGGGCGCGCTGCGAACGCGCCATGCGCCGGGGCGAGGACCTCCCCGTCTCCCGCTTCCCGGCGCTGCTCAGCCTGGTCGTCGCCGTGGTCGCCGTGGTGATGGTCGTCGTGGTCCTCGTCGGCTGGGAGGGCTGAGCGTGGGCGGCCCCGACCCGGCACCCGCGGACCGCGACCCCGGGCTCCAGCCCGAGCGCACCCGGCTCGCCTGGCGCCGCACCACGCTGTCCGGCACCGTCGTCGCCGTACTCGCCGCGAAGACCGCGCTGCACGGCGGTGCGACGGCCGTCCCGGTGCTCGCCGCCGCCCTGTGCTGCGCCCTCTGGCTGGCCTTCCTGCGGATCGCCCACGGCCGTATCGCCACGCTCGCCGCGGCGAACAGGCCGCACGCCCTCACTCCGGCGCACGCCGCCGCCGCGGCCCTGTGCACGCTGGCCCTCGCCGTCTGCGGGGCGTTCCTCGTGTTCTGAGGCGGGGAAGCCCCTCGGGACCGGCCGTAACGCCGATCACGTTCCGCCCGCCCACTGGACGGCATACCGACCGGTCGGCATCATGTGTCGGGTACTGTTCACCCGTCCCAGGGAGAGACGATGAGCCCCGACCACCCGCCCGGACTCGATCTCGACCGGTTGCGCGTCCTGCTCGACCGCGAGCGGCCGGGCCTGGTGACCGGCCCGCTGTCCGGCCGGCTGATCGAGGGCGGACGGTCGAACCTCACCTACGCCGTCTCGGACGGCGCCGACCGCTGGGTCGTACGACGCCCGCCGCTCGGCCACGTGCTGGCCACCGCGCACGACATGCGGCGCGAGCACCGTGTCATCGACGCGCTGCACCCGACCGACGTGCCCGTGCCGCGCCCGGTGCTGCTGTGCGAGGACGAGGAGGTGCTGGGGGCGCCCTTCTACGTGATGGAGTTCGTGGACGGCACCCCGTTCCGCACCGCCGAGCAGCTCGCCCCCCTCGGGCCCGAACGCACCCGCGCCGCCGTGCTGAACCTGGTCGACACCCTGGTCGGGCTGCACGCCGTGGACCCCGCCGAGGTGGGCCTCGCGGACTTCGGCCGCCCGGAGGGCTTCCTGGACCGCCAGCTGCGCCGCTGGGCCAAGCAGCTCGACGCCTCCCGCAACCGCGACCTGGCCGGCATCGACGAGCTGCACGCCACCCTCGGCCGGGAGCTGCCCCGCTCCCCCGCCCCCACGGTCGTGCACGGCGACTACCGCCTCGACAACGTCCTGATCGGCGGCGAGGACGACGAGATCCGGGCGATCCTCGACTGGGAGATGTCCACGCTCGGCGATCCGCTGACCGACCTGGGCCTGCTGGTGATGTACAGCAGCCCGCTCGGCATGCCCGACTCCCCCGTCTCCACCACCGCCCAGGCCCCCGGCCACCCCGCCCCCGCCGAGCTGATCGAGCGGTACGCCGCCCGCTCGGGACGCGACGTCTCCGCGGTCGCCTGGTACACGGCGTTCGCCTGGTTCAAGCTCGCCGTGATCCTGGAGGGCATCCACTACCGCTACACGCTGGGCCAGACGGTCGGCCGCGGCTTCGACCGCATCGGCGACCTCGTCCCCGTCTTCATCGAACACGGCCTGACCACCCTTCAGAAGGGCTGACTCCGCCATGGACTTCGCGTACGACGCACGCACCGAGGAACTCCGCGCCAGGCTGCTCGCCTTCATGGACGAGTACGTCCACCCGGCCGAACAGGTCGCCCACGAGCAGCGCGCCCGGCTCGCCTCCCCGTGGGACACCCCGCAGGTCGTGGAGGACCTCAAGGCCGAGGCCCGCCGCCAGGGCCTGTGGAACCTGTTCCTGCCCGACGCCGAGCACGGCGCCGGTCTCACCAACCTCCAGTACGCCCCGCTGGCCGAGATCACCGGCCGCAGCCCGCAGCTGGCGCCGACCGCGACGAACTGCGCGGCGCCGGACACCGGGAACATGGAGGTGCTGGCCCAGTTCGCCGACGAGGCACAGAAGAAGCAGTGGCTGGAGCCGCTGCTCGCCGGTGAGATCCGCTCGGCGTTCGCGATGACGGAGCCGGACGTGGCCTCCTCGGACGCCACGAACATCACCACGCACATCGAGCGCGACGGCGACGAGTACGTCGTCACGGGCCGCAAGTGGTACATCTCCGGGGCGATGAACCCGGACTGCCGGATCTTCATCGTGATGGGCAAGACGGACCCGGACGGCGAGGACATCCGCCGCCAGCAGTCGATGGTGCTGGTCCCGCGTGACACGCCCGGGGTGACCGTGAACCGGGCGATGCAGGTCTTCGGCTACGAGGACCACTACCACGGCGGCCACGCCGAGGTGACCTTCGACCACGCGCGCGTGCCGGTGTCCCACCTGATCGGCGAGGAGGGCGGCGGCTTCGCCATCGCCCAGGCCCGGCTCGGTCCCGGCCGGATCCACCACTGCATGCGGCTGATCGGCATGGCCGAGCGCGCCATCGAGCTGATGTGCCGCCGCGCGGTGTCCCGCGACGCCTTCGGCAAGGCGCTGGCCCAGCAGGGCGTGGTCCACAACTGGATCGCGGACGCCCGGGTCACCGTCGAGCAGCTGCGGCTGCTGGTGCTGAAGACCGCCTGGCTGATGGACACCGTAGGCAACCGGGGCGCGCACACCGAGATCCAGGCCATCAAGATCGCCACGCCCCGCGCGGTGGTCGGCATCATCGACCGGGCGATCCAGCTGCACGGCGCGGGCGGCGTGAGCCAGGACTTCCCGCTGGCCGAGCTGTACGCGGGGGCGCGGACGCTGATGATCGCCGACGGCCCGGACGAGGTCCACCAGCGCTCGCTGGCCCGCCGGGAGATCAAGAAGTACCTCTGAACGGACGAAGGCGCGCCCCCGGGGGCTCCGGGGGCGCGCCTCACGGTCGTGTCACGGGCGCAGGGCCCGCAGCAGCAGGTCGGCCAGGTGGTCGGCGACCTCCTGCGGGCTGAGCGGCCCGTTCGGCCGGTACCAGGTGGACAGGTGGTGGATGGACCCGAAGTGGTAGTCCACCACCAGGTCGGCCGGGGTCTCCTTGGTGAAGACGCCGGTCCGCTGGCCCTCCTCGATGAGGGCGCGGAAGCGCTCGTGGTAGCGCCGGCGCTCGGCGCGCACCTGTTTGTTCTTCTCCGGGCTGAGCTGGTGCATGGAGCGGAAGAAGATCGACGCGTCGTCGAGGTTGTCGATGGTCGTGACGACGACGTCGGCCGCCGCGTCCCGCACCCGCTTCTCGATGGGCGCGTCCGCGTCCGCGAAGGCGTCCAGGCGTTCCTGCTGGAGGCGCAGCACGCGCGCGTACACCTCGTGCAGCAGGTCGTCCTTGGAACCGAAGTAGTGGTAGAGCGCACCCTTGGTGACGCCTGCCGCCTCGACGATCTCCTGTACCGAGGTGCGGTCGTAGCCCTGCTCGGCGAAGAGCCGGGTGGCGGCGGCCAGGAGCCGCTGCGGCACCGGAGTGCCGTCCCCGTCCGTGGTCCTGGGCACTGCCGTCACCTGCCTTTCCGTTTTCACTGTCCGTTCACTGCTGCGTCCTGTTACTGCCGGAACGCAGTTCCCGACGGAGGATCTTCCCACTCGCCGTCTTCGGCAAGTCGGGCAGGATCTCCACCTGGCGCGGGTACTTGTAGGCGGCCAGTCTCTCCTCGCAGTACGCGACCAGTGCGTCCGGGTCCGCCCCGGCGCCGGGGCGGAGGCTGATGTACGCCTTGACGGTCTCCCCGCGGTACCCGTCGGGCACGCCGACGACGGCGGCCTCGCGCACCGCGGGGTGGGTGTAGAGCACGTCCTCGACCTCGCGGGGCCAGACCTTGAAGCCGGAGGCGTTGATCATGTCCTTCTTGCGGTCGACGACGTAGAGCCAGCCCCGGGCGTCCATGAAGCCGATGTCCCCGGTGCGCAGTTCGCCGCCGGGGAAGGTCTCGGCGGTGGCGTCCGGGCGGCGCCAGTAGCCGGGGACGACCTGGGGGCCGCCGACGACGATCTCGCCCTGCTCCCCGAAGGGCACCTCCGCGCCCCGGTCGTCGACGATCCGCACGACGGTCTCGGGTCCGGGCACACCGACCGCCAGGGTCCCCGACACGGGGTCCACCGGGGCCTCCAGGTGCGGCGGCACGGAGGCGCAGGGCGCGGTGCACTCGGTGAGTCCGTAGCCGTTGCGGATGTACGGGCCGAAGCCCGCGCGGAACTTCTCCACCAGGGCGGGCGGCAGCGGGGCGCCGCCCGAGGAGATGTTCGCGAAGGACGCGAAGTGCTCCCGGGTGACCGAGGGGTGGGCGGCGAGCGCCATTAAGGCCGTGGACGGGCCGACCGTGTAGTGCGGCCGGTGCTCGGCGAACGCGTCCAGGACGACGCCCGCCTCGAAGCGGTACGCCAGGACGAGCGTGCCCACGCTGTTCAGGCAGGCGCCGAACTCGCAGACCATGCCGGTGATGTGGAAGAGCGGGGCCAGCGCGAAGTAGACCGGTGCCTCGGGCAGACCGAGGCCGGTGCGCTGCCGCTCGGCGTTGTACATGATGTTGCGGTGGGTGTTGGTGGCGCCCTTGGGTGTGCCGCTGGTGCCCGAGGTGTAGCTGATGAGCGCGGTGTCGCCGGGCTCCGGGTCACGGCCCTCGGGTGCCCGGTGCCCGGCGCGGGCGACCCTGGCGAGGTCGTCGGCGTCGGGGGCGTCCGGCTGCCGCTCGAACGTCAGCACGCGCGCGTCCTGGCGGTTCTGGAAGTCCAGCTCGCACCCGGTGAGCACGATCCGCACCGGCGAGTCGGCCGCCGTCTCGCGCAGGTACGCCTCCCAGGCGCGGTCGGAGCAGATCAGCGCGGCCACCTCGCCGTCCCGCAGGACGTGGCCGACCTCCCCCGACTTGTACATCGGGTTGACGGGCACCACGACCGCGCCCGCCTTCCAGGCGCCCAGGACGGCGAGCACGAAGTGCGGGGAGTTCTGCAGCAGGACCGCGACCCGGTCGCCCCGCTCCAGACCGCGCGCGGCGAGGTGCCCGGCGACGGAGTCGCTCAGTTCGTCCACCTCGCGGTAGGTGAGGCGGCCGTCGAAGTAGGCGAGGAAGACGCGGTCGGGGGCCTCGGCGGCCGCCCGGCGCAGGGCGTGCACGAGGGAGGCGTCGGGGTCGAGCGGGGCCTTCTGCGCCTCGGTCAGCAGGCTGAGCCAGGGCTTGGCCGCGTAGGGGGAGCCGGTCACCGGGCCGTCGCCTCCTCCCACTGCCGCTGGAGCCGGTTCATGCCGTGCAGCCAGCGGTCGGGTTCGGTGGCCCGCGCCTGGTAGTACTCCGCCACCTCGGGGTGCGGCAGAATCAGGAACCGGTCCTCCTCGATGCCCTTGAAGAGGGCGTCCGCGACGTCCTGCGGTTCGATCGCGGTGGGCTGGAGGACCAGTTCGCCCGCGCTGCCGCTCGCGGTGAGCATGTCGGTGCGCACCCCTTGCGGACAGATGGCGTGGACCTTGATGCCGCGGTGGCGGTAGGTCAGGGACAGCCACTCGGCGAAGGCGTACGCGCCGTGCTTGGTGACGCTGTAGGGGGCGGCGCCGATCATGGTGAGCAGCCCGGCGGCCGAGACGGTGGAGACGAAGCGGCCGCTGCCGCGCTCCAGCCAGTCCGGGAGCAGTTCGTGGGCCGCCCGCACGTGGGCCATGACGTTGACGTCCCAGGCGAGCGCCCAGACGGCCTCCTCGGCGGCCTCCGTACCGCCGCAGCCGACGCCCGCGTTGGCGCAGTACACGTCGACGGTGCCGCCCAGCGCCTCGCGGGCCTCGGTGACGATCACGGAGGCGTCGCCGGGGACGGCGACGCCGCCGATCTCGTCGGCGACGGCCTTCGCCCGGCCGGCGTCCAGGTCGTTGACGACGACGCGTGCCCCCTCGGCGGCGAAACGCCGGGCCAGCGCGGCCCCGATGCCGCCTCCCGCCCCGGTGACGACGACTCCGGCGTCCTGCACGGCTTCCACCATCGGCCTCCTTCGGCACGACTGCGACACGGCTGCGACGCGGCTGCGACGCGGCTGCGGCTGGGCTGCGGGTCGGCTGCGGCACCCGCGCGGCGACTCCGCCGCAGCGTCAGACTAACCAGTCGGTATGTTCGACGGAAGAGGTGAACCGCGGTCTACTCCATTCCCTGCGGCCCGGGCGCGGGTTAGCGTGCGTGCGCATGACACCCGCCGCGATCACGGAGGTCACCGCATGACGCTGTCCAGACGGAACCTGCTCGCCACGACGGCCGCGGTGGCGGCCGGCACCACCGCCGCCGCCGCTTCGGCGGGCACGGCGCAGGCCGCGCCCGCGGGGCACGGGGGCCGCCGGCTGCGCACCGGCTTCGAGCGCCTCGCCGACGGCGGCTACGCCCCGCTCAGGGGGCAGAAGGTCGGCGTCGTCACCAATCCGACCGGCATCACCCGGGACGTACGCCACATCGTGGACGTCATGCACGCCGACGACCGGGTGGACCTGACCGCCGTCTTCGGCCCCGAGCACGGCTTCCGCGGTACGGCGCAGGCGGGCGGCTCCGAGGGGCGCTACGACGACCCGGCGACCGGGCTGCCGGTCTACGACACGTACCTGAAGAGCGGGCAGCCGCTCGCGGACGTGTTCACGGCGTCCGGCGTGGACACCGTCGTCTTCGACATCCAGGACGTGGGCGCGCGCTTCTACACGTACATCTGGACCCTGTTCGACTGCATGGAGGCGGCCTCGCTCGCGGGGAAGCGGTTCGTGGTCCTGGACCGGCCGAACCCGGTGACCGGGCGGGCGGCCCTCGGTCCGGTCCTGCACAAGGAGTTCGCGACGTTCGTCGGCCGGCAGCCGATCGCGCAGGCGCACGGCATGACGGTCGCCGAGCTGGCGCTGCTGTTCAACGGCGAGTTCCTGACGTCGCCGGTGCCGCTGGAGACGGTGACGATGACGGGCTGGAAGCGCTCGGAGTTCTACGAGGCCTCCGGACTGCCGTGGGTGCCGCCGAGCCCGAACATGCCGACGCCGGAGTGTGCGCTGGTGTACTCCGGGACCTGTCTGTTCGAGGGCACGAACCTCTCCGAGGGGCGCGGCACCACCCGCCCGTTCGAGCTGCTGGGCGCGGAGGGCGTCGACGGGGGCTGGGCCGCCGCGGCGAACGGCCTCGGCCTGCCGGGTGTCCACTTCAGGGAGGCGTACTTCGCGCCCACCTTCTCCAAGTTCCAGGGCAGGACCGTCGGTGGTGTGCAGCTCCATGTGCACGACCGGGCCGCCTTCGACCCGGTGCGCACCGGTATCGCCCTCCTGGTGACCGCGAAGCAGTCGTGGGACGGCTTCGCCTGGCGGCCGGACCACTGGATCGACAAGCTCACCGGGTCCACCCGGGTGCGCACGATGATCGACGCGGGCGCGGACACCGACGAGGTGGTGGCCGGCTGGGAGGCGGAACTGGCGGCGTTCGGCAGGACCCGCCGCCAGTACCTGCTCTACAGGTGACCGAGGTGCCGGCCGGTCACCGGTGGGACGTGAACTCCACGACCTGCTGGTAGGTCGGCCGGTTCTGCCAGCTGATGCCGCCGTGCTTGATGCCGCCGAGGGTGCGGTGGATCACCGAGTCGGCGCACCACTGGTCTCCGGCGGAACAGTTGTCGTCGCCGGGATAGACCTGGGCGGCCGTGCGGCCCGCCGCCTCCTTCAGGGTGGTCACCAGGGTGTCCCGGCAGGCGGCGAGGTCGCCGTCCCCGCAGTAGGTGTGCGCCAGCGGGCCCTTGACGGACTCGCCGAGCACGGCCCTGATGTCCTTGTCGACATAGCTCCACCAGCCGTACTGGAAGGCGCTGCCGGCGTGGGCGCCGGTCGGGCCGTGGGCGGCGGACGGGGACTCGTCGACGGGCAGGTTGCGGGTGAAGGCGCTGTACAGGTCGCTGCCCAGGCCGGATTCGAACTCGGCCTTCACCAGCAGCGGCCACCAGGCGTCCAGGGTGCGGATCGCGTCAGTGTGGGCGTACTTCTTGGAACCGGCCGAGGTCTCCGTGCGCAGACCGCCCGCGGACCGCCACGCCTTGAGCCGGTCCACGGCCGTCTTCGCCGCGGGATCGGTGACCGGCGCGGACTCGACCACCTTCAGCAGGTCGGGCAGGACGTCCTCGGCCCGCAGGTCGGCGAGGGCCGCCTCGGCCATGGCCTTGACCAGCGCGGTGCGGGTGACGCCGCCTTCGGCGACCAGCTTCTTCACCCGGTCGTCGAGGAGGTTGCCGCGGTGGACCGAGCCGTTGCCCCAGGAGGCGGCCGGGTAGTCCTTGGCCTGCTTGTTGTTCCAGGAGACGTAGTAGTCCTGGTCGACCGACTGCGGATGGGCGGACGCGCCGGTGTACCGGGCGGTGTTGCCGGCCGGGTCCCAGCCCTGCCACTCGTACGCCTGCCGGGCCCAGACCGGGAACTCGGCGTCGACGCCGTTCGCCCGTACCGGGTTGTCTCCGCTGTTGTAGTACGCGGTGTGCTCGGAGTCGGCGTAGAACCAGTTGAAGGTGTAGTTGATGTGCTGGACGGCGCCCTGGAAGCGCTGCGGGCTGTTGAGGTAGTCCGGGTCGTTCAGCATCTGGAAGCCGATGATGGAGTCGGCCTCGTGCAGGTAGGAGGAGCGCAGGGTGGTGTAGGCGACCTTCTTGCCGCCGACGGTGGCCCGGGACTCGACGGGGCCGTACTTGGTGCGCCAGACGCGCATCGTGTAGGAGCCGGCCGCGGTGGAGTCGGCGACCGTCGGCTTCCAGGCGTTGTGCCGCTCGACCTTCTCCATCGGCGTGCAGGTGCCGCGGTAGAGGTAGTGGTAGTCGTCCTGGCACAGCTCGACCGCGTAGGTGTCGATGATGTCCTGGCCCGAGGTGGTGGCGCTCCAGGCGTAGTCCTGGCCGCGGCCGAGTTCGACGTACATGCTCAGGCCCGCGAACGAGGCGCCGCGGGCGCTGATGCCGGGGCCCTGGATCTCCTGGAGCATGAGCAGTTGCGGGGCGAAGTAGCCGGTCTGCGGTCCGAAAACGGCGACCGGATGTCCGCTCGCGGTGTGCTCGCCGCTGACGACCAGGGCGTTGGACATGCCGCGCCGGGCCGAGGTCACGGCCGTGTCCGCGGCCTTGGCGGAGGCGCCGGTCGCGCCCGCGGCGCCGGCGCTGCCGGTGCGGTCGTACACCAGCGGCTCCGCCGCGACCGACCCGGCGTCGGGCAGGGCGCGGCCCTGCGGGTCGTCCGGGGTGGGCAGGTACGGGAAGCTGCCGTCCTGCTGGGTGAGGACGGCCTCCGGGTCGTTGCGCTGGCGGAAGGACTCCCAGACCTTCGTGCCCTCGGCGACGCCGTACTTCTCCTGGGCGGCGAGGAGGGAGAGCGCGTTGTTGACCTCGCCGCCGCCGCCCGCGCCGAAGAGGGAGCCGATGACGGAGGCCAGCGCGATCAGGTCGGAGCGCTTGAAGTGCTCGATGGTGCCGGCGTTGGTGATGGCGTCCTTGTGGCCGGTCAGGACGTACTCGCCGGGGAAGTAGCGGCCCTTGTCGGAGGCGTCGATGTAGGAGTTGACGCCGGCGACGTAGGCGTCCACGTCGGCGAGGGCCAGGTCGCCGCGTTCCCCGGCCTTGGCGGCGGCGCTCTCGATCTGCGCCTCCAGGTCGTCCTCGGTGTAAGGGGCGCTGCGCCAGAACTGCTGCTCCAGGCCCTGGTTGGCGGGGGCACCGCCGGCGAAGGGGGTCAACTGGCCGCGTCCGACGTGCCGGAAGAGGTCCATCAGCCACAGCCGGTCCTGGGCCGCGGCGTAGCCGGCGCCGAATTCGGTGCCGTAGCGGGTGGTGCCGGTGATGTGCGGCACGCCGGTCTTCTTGTCGCGGACGATGGTGACGTCGTCGCGCCCCGCGGGGCGGACGGTGGAGGCGGCCTGGCCGTCGGGGACGCCGAAGGAGGCGTCGTTGAAGAAGGTGTTGATCTTGTCGTTGGTGAGGCCGGAGTAGCCGGTGGCGAGGTTCGCGTAGGGGCCGAGCTGGTCCTCGGCGTGCGCGGGCTGGGTGCCGAACGCCTGGTTGAGGAGGATCTGGGCGAGGGTGGCGTTGCCGTTCTGGCCGGGCGGCAGGATGTCGGAACACTGCCCGCCGCAGTGGTCGTTGGCGGCGGCCCGGGCGGCCGTGACCTCGGCGGTCGTGTCCCCGGCGGCCATCGCCGGGGAAAGGGGTGACAAAACTCCGGCAATGAGCGCGCATACGGAGGCGGCCTTCAGGAACCCGTGGAAGCCGCGGGGAGTTCTCAGTCTGTCGAGGGCGTTGCGTGGGGTGCGCCGTGGCATGGCAGTTCCTCCCGACGGGGGTGTGGCGGGACGTTACCGCCGGTATCCCCGACTGGGAAGGTGAACATGCGTCACTTTTTGGGAGCGGGTGGATCGGCTGATGGGGGGCATCGGAAATCGGATGGAGCCGAATCGGTTGTCGATACGTCTATTCGGCGACGTCCGTACGACGACGCCGAAGTGACCGAAGTACAGGTGCAGGTGTGACGGAGGTGCAAGGCGATGGCCGGTTTCCGAAGTCTGGCGAGACAGGTTCGCGATCCACGGTGCGACCTGGCGCTGCGGCGCTATTCGCTGCGCAAGTGCCTTGAGCGTTTCGCCCCTTATGGGCACAGGGCGACCTGGGACCATCTCTGCTCCCGGGCCGGGTTCGGTCCCGAGGACCGCTCCCCCGACCCAGCGCGGCTCGTGGCCGCACTGGAGGAGCTGGAGGAGGCGCGTTCGGTGTGGCTGGCCTACGAGGTCGAGTTCGCCGAGCGGCGCAGGAAGGAGAAGCACGACGGGCTGCGCAGGCCGGGCAGCGTGGACGACTGGCACCGGCTGACCTGGGGCGGGTTCGGGGTGGCCTGGTGCGACGACCCCCGGGTCCATCCCGACGGACCGCTGGCGGAGGTGCTGCGCCGGCTGATCTCGGCGCTGGAGCGTGAACCGGGCTCGGTCTGCCCGGTGTGCGACGGAGAGCGCCTCGTCTGGCGGTACGACCTGGACCACGAGCCCTCGACGGGGCCGGTCTGCACGGACTGCGGCATCCTCGTGCCGCGGCCCGTCCTCACCCCCGACGCGCGCGCGGACGCCCGGCGGGGACGGTTGCTGATGTCGGCGTAGCCGGCCGCGGGGGTGTGCCGGGGATGCCGCACCCCCGGTGGCCGGTACGGCACCGGGCCCGGCGGGCGTGGTCAGTGGCGCCCGGCACCATGGGGGGATGGTGCAGCTGTGTGTGAACGGGGCGCGGGGGAGCGCCGACGGTTCGGTGGTGCCGCTGTCGCCGGAGGCGGTCGCCGACTCGGTGGCCGCGGCGGTCGCCGCCGGGGCCACGGACGTCCACGTCCACCCGAAGACACCGTGCGGGCGGGACACGTTGTCGCCGCGCGTGATCGCGGCGACGCTGGAGGCGATCAGGGCGCGCGTCCCGGCGTCGGTGCCGGTCGGCGTGACGACGGGCGCCTGGGCCGAACCCGATCCCGCGGCCCGGGTGGCGCGCATACGGAGCTGGACGGTGCTGCCCGACCACGCCTCGGTCAACTGGCACGAGCCGGGCGCCGAGGAGACGGCCGCCGCCCTGATGGAGCGCGGGGTGGGAGTGGAGGCGGGCGTCTGGTCCGGCACGGACGGGGCGGCCCGGTTCCTGCGCTCACCGCTCGGGCCGAAGGTGCTGCGCGTGCTGGCGGAGGTCACGGACCCCGGCCCGGCGACCGCGCGGGGCTCGGCGCGCGCCCTGCTGACCGCCCTCGGCCCCGCCCACGGCCGCCCGGTCCTGCTGCACGGCGAGGACGGCGGCGCCTGGCCGGTGCTGCGCCTGGCCGGCCGGCTGGGCCTGGCGACCCGGATCGGCCTGGAGGACACCCTGTTCCTGCCGGACGGCGGCCGGGCCGACTCCAACGCCGCCCTGGTCACCGCGGGACTGAGGGAGTGGGCCGCGGCGCGCCGGGGCGACCGCTGACGGCCGGGCCCGGGTCACCGGAGCGTCAGTCGTCGCAGCACGGCGCTTCCCGGCCCTGAGCGCGGCTCGGCCGCCCGCCGCCGGGGGCGGCCGTGGAGGCGGTGGAGGTGGCGGGGCCGCGGCGCTCCACGAGCAGGCGCGAGCCGGCGCGGCGTTCGCCGAAGGCGTCGTCGGGGTTGGACAGGACGCAGGTCTCCAGGGACAGGCAGCCGCAGCCGATGCAGTCGGTGAGGTGGTCGCGCAGCCGGTTGAGCTGTTTGATCCGCTCGTCCAGTTCGGAGCGCCAGGACCGGGAGAGCCGGGCCCAGTCCTCCTCGGTGGGTGTGCGCCCCTCCGGCAGCTCGGCGAGCGCCTCGCGGATCGTGGCCAGCGGGATGCCGACCCGTTGCGCGGCACGGACGAAGGCGACCCGGCGCAGCGCGTCACGGCTGAAGCGGCGCTGGTTGCCCGAGGTCCGGCGACTGCTGATCAGGCCCTTGGACTCGTAGAAGTGCAGGGCGGAGACGGCGGCGCCGCTGCGCGCGGCGAGCTGGCCGACCGTGAGTTCTTGGATCTTCTCGGGAATCTGAGGCACTCCTCGGACCCTACCGATCCGATCACCCGCACGGAGGGGTCAGGTCCGTTGACAGACCCCGCGCGGGCGACCATGCTAAGCAGTCGCTTAGAGTCGAGCGCACAGGTCGAGCGAGCAGAGAGGCCGGAACATGGCAGAGCCGAGGATCTTCGCGTCCGCCGACGAGGTGAAGGCGGCGGTGGGCGAGCAGTTGGGACACACCGACTGGCTGGAGGTCGACCAGCAGCGGATCGACCTGTTCGCGGAGGCGACCGGGGACCACCAGTGGATCCACGTGGACCCGGAGCGGGCCGCCGCCGGGCCGTTCGGCACCACCATCGCGCACGGCTATCTGACCCTGTCGCTGCTTCCCCTCTTCGGACCGCAGCTGATCAGCGTCGAGGGCGTGAAGATGGGTGTCAACTACGGCACCAACAAGGTCCGTTTCCCCTCCCCCGTCCCGGTCGGCTCGCGGCTGCGCGCCACGGCGACGATCACGGGGGTCGAGGACGTCGACGGCGGCATCCAGGTGAGCCTCGCCTTCACCGTGGAGCGCGAGGGCGGCGACAAGCCGGTGTGCGTCGCCGAGTCCGTCTCGCGCTACTACGTCTAGCTAGGCCGCGCCCGAGCGGTCCCGGGCCCCCACCATCCTGAGCACGAGGTCGGCGTAGAGCGCGCCGACCTCGTCGGGCGTGCGGGGGCCGTTCACGTTGAACCAGCGGGCCACGTCGATGCAGAGCGACAGCACCGCGAGGGTCGTGCCCTTGACGTCCGGCACGTCGAACTCGCCCGTCGCCACGCCGTCCTCGATGATGCCGCGCACCGCGGCGTCGCACTGCCGGCGGAGCGTGAGGATCTCCTCCCGGGCCTCGGGACCGAGCGCGTCCAGTTCGTACTGCACGACCCGCGCGGTCGTGCGCCGCCCGGCGTGCCAGCGGACGAAGGAACTCACGGCGTCGGCGAGCCGTTCGGTCGCACCGCCCTCCCCCTGGGCCGCGGAGCGCAGGATGGCCACCGCGCGGGTGTGGCCGATGCGGCTGATGCGGTGGAGCAGCTCTTCCTTGGTCTTGTAGTGGATGTAGAGCGCGGCCGGGCTCATGCCGGCCCGCCCGGCGATGTCGCGGGTCGTGGTCGCGTGGTACCCGCGTTCGGCGAACGCCTCCACGGCCGCGACCAGAAGCCGCCGGGCCGCGTCAGGCGTGACCTCTTCCCACGGCTCGATGTCGCCGCCCGTCGTCTCGGCCGCCGTACTCATCGCTTGTTCGCCCCTCTCGGTGACAGGAGCACCACCATACCGCCGAAGCTGAGCGGTCGCTTAGGGGCGCTGTCCGGCGGGGGTGCCGCCCGGCTTCTGGAAGGGGTCGTGCTCGACCAGGATCTTGTCCAGCCGGGCCTGGTCCACCCGGCTCACTATCTGGCCGACCTCCTGCCGGTCCCGGATGATCTTGGCCAGGGTGAAGGCCGAGGTGACGAGGTACAGGACGGCGATCGCGAGGAAGGCCCGCACCCAGGCGTCGGCCTCGAGCCGGTAGATGCCGATGGCGGTGGCGGCCATGGCCACCGAGAACGAGGCGACCGCCTGGCCGTAGAAGGCCGCGGTGTTCTGCTGCTTGACCGGTGTGTCACTCATGGGGACAAGGGTCGGCGGACGTGGCCGGGGCCACATCCGCCGTCGTACTCAGTCCGGCTACTCAGAGCCCGGCGCTCAGAAGGCCGATACGCCCGTCAGCGCCCGCCCGATGACCAGCTTCTGGATCTGGCTGGTGCCCTCGTAGAGGGTCATCACGCGGGCGTCGCGCAGCAGCTTGCCGGCCGGGTACTCGTCGATGTAGCCGTAGCCGCCGAAGACCTGGAGGGCGTTGTTGGCGGCGCGCACGGCGGCCTCCGAGGCGAAGAGCTTGGCCTTGGACGACTCGACGGCGAAGGGCTGCCCGCGGTCGATCAGGTCGGCGACCCGCCAGGTCAGCAGCCGGGCCGCGTCCACGTCGAGGGCGATGTCGCTGATCAGCTCCTGGACCAGCTGGTGGTGGGCGATGGTCTTGCCGAACTGCTCCCGCTCCCCCGCGTACTTCACGGCCGCGTCCAGCGCGGCCTGGGCTATGCCGACGCAGCCGGCCGCGACCGACATCCGCCCCTTGGCAAGGGCCGACATGGCCACCGAGAAGCCCTTGCCCTCCGGCGCGAGCATCGCGGAGGCGGGCACGCGGACGTCCTCCAGGACCAGTTCGGCCGTGGCCTGGCCGCGCAGCCCGAGCTTGCCGTGGATGGTGCGCCGGGTCAGACCGGGGGTGTCGGTGGGCACCAGGAAGGCGGAGACGCCCTTGTGGCCGGGGGCGTCGGTGGAGCGGGCGAAGAGCAGGACGACATCGGCCCACGTGCCGTTGGTGATGAACATCTTGGTGCCGTTGACGACGTAGGCGTCGCCGTCGCGGACCGCGCGCGTGGCGAGGTTCCCGGCGTCCGACCCGGTGCCGGGTTCGGTGAGGCCGAAGCAGCCGACGTACTCGCCGGAGGTGAGCCCCGGCAGCCAGCGCCGCTTCTGCTCCTCGTCCCCCCAGGCGGCGATCGATTTGGCGACCAGGCCGAGGGAGACGGAGACGATCCCGCGCACGGAGCTGTCGCCGCGTCCCAGCTCCTCCGTGACCAGGCAGTACGCGAGGTGGTCGCCCCCGGACCCGCCGTACTCCTCGTCGATCGTGAGCCCGAGGAAGCCGACCCCGCCGAGCTTCTTCACGATCGACCGGTCCACCTCCTCGGCGCGGTCCCACTCGACGACGTGGGGGGCGATCTCGCGCTCCACGAAGTCCCGGGCGAGCTGCCGTACGGCGGTCTGCTCCTCGCTGAGCTCCAGGTTCATGCCGAGTCACCCCACAGAAAAGAAATCTTGAAAGCCGTACATTTAAATTAGCACTGCTAGTTTCAGCTCGCAGCCCTACTATGTGCGCCATGGCCCGACCGCGCAAGCCCCTGCTCAGCACCGACCGGATCGTCGAGACGGCCCGCGCGCTGGTGGACGCGGAGGGCCTCGCGGCCGTCTCCACGCGCCGGCTGGCCGCGGAACTGGGGGTCAGCGGGCCCTCGCTCTACAACCACTTCCGCACCAAGGACGAGATCCTGGAGGCCGTCGCCGACTCGGTGAGCGCCCAGGTCGACCTGTCGATGTTCGAGGACGGCCGGGAGTGGCGGACCGCGCTGCACGACTGGGCCGTCTCCTACCGCAAGGCCCTGCGCGACCACCCCAACATCGTCCCGGTACTGGCCCACGGCCCCGGCCGCCGCCCGGCCGCGCTGCACCTCGCGGACGCCGTCTACGGCGCGATGGTCCGGGCGGGCTGGCCCCTGGCCCAGGCCACGTCCATCGGCGCGCTGATGCGGTACTTCATCATGGGCTCGGCGCTCGGTTCCTTCGCCGGCGGCTTCGTGGACGACGCCGGCGCCTACGACCCCGCCGACTACCCGCACCTCCAGCAGGCCCACCTCCTGGCCGAGCAGCAGGAGAAGATCGACGAGCGGGCCTTCGAGACCGGCCTGACAGCGCTGCTGGACGGGCTGGCGCAGCAGTACGCACTGGTCGCGCAGGACGTCTGAGAAGGCTCCGAGAACACTTCGGCGCCCACCGAACGGTGCGTGGCGCATCCTGGGACGCATGACCGAGAGGGAAGCGGAGGCACCCGGCCTGGCACGGCTGGCCGGACTGCTCGCCGACGAGACGCGCGCCGCCTGTCTGCTGGCGCTGCTGGACGGGCGGGCGTGGACCGCCGGTGAGCTGGCCCGGCACGCCGGGGTCGCCGCGTCCACGCTCAGCGAGCACCTGGGCAAGCTCGTCGCGGGCGGGCTGCTCACCGAGGAACGGCAGGGGCGGCACCGGTACGTGCGGCTGGCCGACGACCGGGTCGCGCAGCTCGTGGAGGACCTGGCCGCGCAGGTCGCTCCCGAGGCGGCCGCCCGGCGTCCGCGCACCCTGCGGGCGTCGAGCGCCGGGTCGGCGATGGCCCGGGGGCGCACCTGCTACGACCATCTCGCCGGGCGGCTCGGCATCGCGGTGACCGACGCACTGACCGGGCTCGGACTGCTGCGCCAGGACACCGGCTTCGCGCTCACGGACGCGGGGCTCGGCTGGTTCGACGCCGCCGGGATCCCGCTGCGGCCGACCGGTCGCCGGCCGCTGGCGCGGGCCTGCCTCGACTGGACGGAACGCCGTCCCCATCTCGCGGGCGTGGCGGGCGCGGCCCTGTGCCGGCACGCCCTGGACACGGGCTGGTGCGTGCGCATCGGCTCGGAGCGGGCGGTGAAGGTGACGCCGGCGGGTGAGGACGCGCTGTCCGAGCTGCTCCGGATCGACCCGGTGGCGCTGCGCTGAGGCGTGCCGGTCTCCCCGTCCGAAATCCGCCGGTCGTCCCGGCCTTCCCCTCCTAGTCTCGGGAGCATGATGCGCTTCACCTCGTCCCGCCGTCCGGACCTGCTCGCGGCCGGCGCGGCCACCGTCACCGTCGTGCTGTGGGCGTCCGCGTTCGTCTCGATCCGCAGTGCGGGCGAGGCGTACGCGCCGGGCGCGCTGGCCCTCGGGCGGCTGCTGTCGGGTGCGCTGGCCCTCGGCGTGATCTGTCTGCTGCGCCGGGAGGGCGTGCCGCCGCGCTCCGCGTGGCGCGGGATCGCGCTGTCGGGGGTGCTGTGGTTCGGCTTCTACATGGTCGTCCTGAACTGGGGCGAACAGCGGGTGGACGCCGGTACGGCCGCCCTGGTGGTCAACGTCGGTCCGATCCTCATCGCGCTGCTGGGCGCCCGGCTGCTGGGCGACGCGCTGCCGCCGCGGCTGCTGGCGGGGATGGCGGTGTCGTTCGCCGGTGCGGTGACGGTGGGCCTGTCGATGTCGGGCGAGGGCGGTTCCTCGCTGTTCGGAGTGGTGCTGTGCCTGCTGGCCGCGGTGGCGTACGCGGGCGGGGTGGTCGCGCAGAAGCCCGCGCTGGCGCACGCGAGCGCCCTTCAGGTGACGACGTTCGGCTGCCTGGTCGGGGCGGTGCTGTGCCTGCCGTTCGCGGGGCAGCTCGTGCGGGACGCGGCCGGTGCGCCGACCTCCGCGACGCTCAACATGGTCTACCTGGGCGTGTTCCCGACGGCGCTGGCGTTCACGACGTGGGCGTACGCCCTGGCCCGTACGACCGCCGGCCGGATGGGCGCGACCACGTACGCGGTGCCCGCGCTGGTGGTGCTGATGTCGTGGCTGGCCCTGGGCGAGGTGCCGGGGATCCTCACCCTGGCGGGCGGCGCGCTCTGCCTGGCGGGCGTGGCGGTGTCCCGCTCGCGCAGGCGCCGCACCGCCGCGCCCCCGGAACGCGGCGAGCCCGCGCCGGAGCCGCGACGCGAGGACCCGGAGCGGGTCTAGCACCCCGGTCCCCACGCCCCCGGCATCCGCACGCCGCGACGTGCGGATGCCGGGCGGGCCGACCGGGAGGCTAGAAGACCACCAGGGCCCGTCCGCCCTTGCCTGCCAGCATGTTCTCGAAGGCCGCCGGGATGCCGTCGAGGGCGATGCGTTCGGTGACCAGGGCGCTGAGGTCGAGGCGGCCGGCGCGGGCGTGTTCGGCGAGGACCGGGAGGTCGCGGGCGGGGTCGGCGTTGCCGTAGACGCAGCCGGACAGGGTGCGGCCCCAGTGGAAGATCTCCAGGGCGTTGAAGGTGACCTGCTGGTCCTTGCCGCCGATGCCGACGACCGTGGTGCGGCCGCCCCGCCGGGTGGACTCCCAGGCCGTGCGGATGGTGACCGCGCGGCCCACGCACTCCACGGCGACGTCGACGCCCTGCTTGGCGGTGAGGGCGCGGATCTCGCGGGCGGTGGTGTCGGAGGCGATGAGGTAGTCGGTGGCGCCCGCGGCGCGGGCCAGCTCCTCCTTCTCGGCGGACACGTCGACCGCGACGATCTTCGACGCGCCCGCGATCCGGGCCGCCTGGAGGGTGGCGAGGCCCACTCCCCCGACGCCGAAGACCGCGACCGTCTCGCCCTCGCGGACCTTCGCCGAGTGGTGGACGGCGCCGTAGCCGGTGAGGACGGCGCAGCCGAGGAGCGCCGCCTCGGTGAGGGGGATGCCCTCGGGGGCGGGCAGGACGCAGCCCGCGGCCACCACCGTCTCCTCGGCGAACGCGGCGACGTTCAGGCCGGGGTGCAGGTCGGTGCCGTCGTCGGCGCGGCGGGCGTGCACGTCGGCGGCGCCGGCCAGGGCGTTGGCGCACAGCCAGACCTCGCCGAGCGAGCAGGCGTGGCAGGCGCCGCAGGACGGGGCCCAGTTGAGGACGACCGCGTCGCCGGGCGCGACGTGGGTGACGCCCTCGCCGACGGCGACGACGGTGCCGGCGCCCTCGTGGCCGAGGACGGCGGGCAGCGGCACGCGCATGGTGCCGTTGGACAGGGACAGGTCGGAGTGGCAGACCCCGGCGGCGGCGAGCCGCACCCGGACCCGGCCGGGGCCGGGCTCGGGCAGCTCGATCCCGGTGACCTCCAGGGGGGCGCCTGCGGCGGGTACGACGGCGGCACGGACTGCGGTACGGACGGCCATGAGGTGGGGCTCCCCTGCGGGCTAGAACTGGAGGGACTTGGTCTGGAGGTACTCGGCCAGGCCGTGCGCGCCCAGTTCGCGGCCCACGCCGGACTGCTTGTAGCCGCCGAAGGGCGCCAGCGGGTTGAACCGGCCGCCGTTGATGTCGACCTGCCCGGTGTCCATCCGGCGGGCGAAGGCGACCGCCTCGGCCTCGTCCCCGGCCCAGACGGCACCGGCGAGGCCGTAGACCGTGCCGTTGGCGATCCGCAGGGCGTCGTCCTCGTCCTCGTAGCGCAGGACGGACAGGACAGGACCGAAGATCTCCTCCTGGGCGATGGTCATCTCCTCCGTCACGTCGGCGAAGACCGTCGGGCTGACGAAGTACCCCTGCTCGCGCGGGGCTTCGGGGCCGCCCGCGACCAGGCGCGCGCCCTCGGCGACGCCCTTGTCGATGTAACCGCGCACCCGGTCCCGCTGCCTGGCGTTGACGACGGGGCCGATCCGGTCGCCGTACTTCGCGGCGGCCCCGGCGGCGAGCGACACCGCCTCGTCGTACTGGTCGCGGTGGACCAGCATGCGGGTCCAGGCGCTGCACGTCTGGCCGGAGTTGGACATGACGTTGGCGACACCGACGTTGACGGCCTTGGCCAGGTCGGCGCTCGGGAGGATCACGTTGGCGGACTTGCCGCCGAGTTCGAGGGCGACCTTCTTGACGGCGGCGCCCGCGGTGGCACCGATCCGGCGGCCGACGGCGGTGGAGCCGGTGAAGGAGACCAGGTCCACGCCGGGGTGTTCGGCGAGCGCCTGCCCGGCGACCGGACCGAGGCCGGTGACCAGGTTGAAGACGCCCGCCGGGACGCCCGCCTCGTGCACCGCCTCGGCGAAGAGCTGCGCGATGAGCGGGGTGTCCTCGGCGGGCTTGAGCACCAGGGTGCAGCCGGCCGCGAGCGCCGGGGCGGCCTTGGCGACGATCTGGTGGAGCGGGTAGTTCCAGGGGGTGATGGCGCCGACCACGCCGACCGGCTCGTGGTGGACCACGGAGTTGCCGACCTTCTCCTCGAAGGCGTGGGTCGCCGCCAGCTCGGCGTAGGACCCGGCGACCGCGATCGGGGCGCCGGCGTGCACGGCCTGGGAGAACTTCAGCGGGGAGCCCAGTTCGGCGGTGACCGTCTCGGCGATCTCGTCCTTGCGGGCCGCCAGGACGTCCCGCAGGGCGCCCAGGCGCGCGGCCCGTTCGGCGGGCGGGGTGGCGGCCCAGCCCGGCAGGGCGGCGCGGGCGGCCCGTACGGCGCTGTCGACGTCCAGGGCGTTGCCGGCGGGGACGCGGCCGATCACCTGCTCGTCGGCCGGGTTCACGACCTCGATCGTGTCCCGGCCGTCGGCGGGGCGCCAGGCTCCGTCGATGTACATGCCGTCGTGTGCCTTCATCGCGTTCCTTCCGGGCGGGCCTCGTCGTCCGACCCCAAACTAGCGCCGTTAGTTTTACGGCACCAGGGGCTCTCACGATGGTGGCGCGGCTCACCCTCCCGGACGGCGCGGGCTGGGCGGACTCACTCCTCCAGGCCGGGCAGCCGTGCCGGGGCGGGGCAGATGCGGTCGCCGTGCTGGTCGAAGACGAACAGGTGGGCGAGATCGACGAGGAGGGGCACCTGCATGCCGTGCCGGAGGTCGATGTCGGGGGTGGTCCGGACGATGAGGTCGCCGGGGAGGCGGCCGTCGGGCGGGGTGACCGCGGGTCCGGGCTCCTCCGGTTCGTCCATGACGACCACCGGCCCGGCGCGCAGGGCCCCCGCCCGCTCCCGCAGCCGGTCCAGGACCGTGCCGTCGCGGCGGCGGCGCCCGGCCGGCCGGGTGACGGGGCGCGGGGCCTCCAGGTCGGGCACGACGGCCGGCTGCGAACCGGTGTTGAAGTGCACGAGGATTTCGTGCCCCTGGAACTCGACGTGCTCCACCAGCCCGGTGAGCAGCACCTCGCCGGGGCGGGCGGCGGAGGGTTTCGCGATCCGGACGGCCTCCGAGCGCAGGCCCACGATCACCTCGCGGCCCTGCTGGACGCGGAGCAACTGGTGGTCCAGCGAGAGCGGTTCGGGCAGGCGCAGGAACTGCTTGCCCAGGCTGATGGTCATCGCCCCGTCGAGCGGCGCCCGCACGAGGCCGCGCAGCAGGTTGATGCGCGGGGTGCCGATGAAGGCGGCGACGAAGACGTTGCGGGGCAGGGCGTAGACGGCGCGCGGGGTGTCCACCTGCTGGAGGACCCCGCCACGCAGGACGGCGACCCGGTCGCCCAGTGACATGGCCTCGGACTGGTCGTGGGTGACGTAGATCGTGGTGACGCCCAGCTCCCGGGTCAGCCTGGTGATCTCGGCGCGCAGGTGGTTGCGGAGCTTGGCGTCGAGGTTGGACAGCGGCTCGTCCATCAGGAAGGCGGTGGGGTGGCGGGCGATGGCCCGGCCCATCGCGACCCGCTGGCGTTCACCGCCGGACAGCTGCGCGGGGAGCCGGTCGAGGAGGTCCTCGATGCCCAGCATGCGGGCGGTGGCGTCCACGCGGGGACGCGGATCGGTCTGCGGGTCCTCGACGCGCAGCGGGAAGCCGATGTTCCCGCGGGTGGTCATGTTGGGGTACAGGGCGAAGTTCTGGAAGACCATCGCCATGCGCCGTTCGGCGGGGAGCAGGTCGTTGGCGTACGCGCCGTCCAGCGTCAGCTCGCCCTCGGTGATCTCCTCCAGTCCGGCGATCATGCGCAGCACGGTCGACTTGCCGCAGCCGGAGGGGCCGAGCAGGACGAGGAACTCGCCCGGCGCGATGTCCAGCGACAGCCGGTCCACCACGCGGACGCCTCGCGCGTAGGTCTTGCTCACGTCGTGCAGGGAGATGGCGCGTGTCATGGAGGTGCCCCCGGGGGCTCACTGGGCTCTGGTGCTCCGCGGTCGGACGCCCTCGTGCGGGTCGTACGGGGCGTGTGAGTCACGGAAGTTAACGGACCGTGCCCGGCCGGGGGAAGACGCTGGACCACAACTCGGCACGAACGTCCATCTGGTGAGAAAGCGGACGCCCGGATTCAGGGCGCGCGGCGTCTCATACGGTGATCGCGTCGAGCCGTCGAGCGGTCAGCCGTCCGCGTCGCCGCCCCGGCCGCGGTTGCCGCCGGAGCGGCCCGACGCGCGCACCAGTTCGCCCGCCGCGAGGGTCGCGCGCGCCACCGCGCGCGTCCAGGGCGGGCCGCCGCGGGACGCCCAGATGACGCAGGCGCAGCCGACGACCACGAGGAGGAGGACTACGGACAACAGGAGGAGGATCACGCTCATCCCTTCGCTTCCCGGCACGGCCGGCTGTCACCGGCCCGGTCCGGGCCGTCCTGCCCCACCGCCCCGCGCCGGTGGTCGGCCGTCAGGTCGCCCGCACCGGTCGACGGCGAGCGCAGGGCGACGCCCGAGGAGAGCAGGAGCAGCGCGCCCAGCATCACGAACGGCGCGGCCACCCCCGCGACGCCCGCGATCAGGCCCGCGGCGGCGGGTGCGGCGACCTGGCCGAGGCGGTTGCCGGTCAGGCGCAGGGCGAGGGCCGTGGAGCGCGCCTCGTCGGGGGCCGCCTGGACGACCGTGGTCATGGACAGCGGCTGGCCGACGCCCAGGCAGAAGCCGAGGACGGCCAGCATCAGCGCGAGCGCCCAGACCGGCACCGGCAGCGCGACCCCGGCGCACAGCAGGGCGGCCAGCAGACACGTGACCGTGAGCAGCACCGTGCGGCCGAGCAGCCGCAGCAGGGGCGTCAGCACGAGCCGGCAGGCGATCGTGGCGGCGGCCCGCAGGCTGAGCAGGACGCCGATCACGGCCGGGGAGATCCCCCGGTGCTCACCGACCACCGGCAGGTAGGCGGTGAGGATGTCGGTCGCGGAGAGCACGGAGAGGCTGATCAGGATGCCCGCGGGCACGCCCCGGGCGCGCAGGATGCTCCCCACGGGGACGCGCGCGCCCCGTTCCGCACCGGACTCGGCGGCTCCGGGGTGCTCTATGCGCCACAGGGAGGTGAAGGCGACCGCCGCGCCCGCGCCCGCCACCATCAGGGCCAGCGCGCTGCTGCCGCCCATGTCGGGGCCCCCGATCAGCGCGCCCGCGGCGATGGGGCCGATGAGCTGGCCGAGCGAGGCGCCGATGGTGAAGTGGCCGAAGTTGCGGTCCTGTTCGTGCGGCGCGGACTGGCGGGCGACCAGTGACTGGGCGCCGATGACGAAGCAGAGGTGCCCGAGGCCCATGACGCCGCTCCACAGGGCCATCGTCCACAGGGACCCGGCGACGCCGCTCAGCGCGCAGCCCCCGGCGATGAGCACCACCCCGACGGGCAGCAGCGGCGCACAGCGGCCGTGGTCGGTGCGGCGGCCCAGCGGAACGGCGGCGAACAGCGGCAACAGGGCGTACACCCCGGCGATGACGCCGACGGCCCGTTCGTCGGCGCCCAGCGCGAGGGCCCGGTAGGAGACGGCGGGCCGGGCCATCGACACCGCCCCCTGCGCGAAGCCGAAGGCGATGACGAGGCGGAGCAGCCAGCCGCGGTTCCCACCGGGCGCCATGATCGTGTCCCTTCCCGAGGATCTCCGACGGTCAGATGATGCCGAACAGGATGCCCGCCGCGAGGATCACCAGGCTCGTCAGGACGGCCCACTTCACCACGAACCGCGTGTGGTCGCCGAACTCGACCTTGGCCATGCCGACCAGGACGTACACGGCCGGGACGAGCGGGCTGGACATGTGCAGCGGCTGGCCGACGATCGAGGCGCGGGCGATCTCCAGGGTCGACACCCCGTGCGCCTGACCGGCCTCCGCGAGCACCGGCAGGACGCCGAAGTAGAAGCCGTCGTTCGACATGAAGTAGGTGAGCGGCAGGCTCAGCAGGCCGGTGACCAGGCCCATGTGCGGGCCCATGCCGTCGGGGATGGTGTCCACGAGCCAGTTGGCCATGTGGTCGACCATGCCGGTGCCGGTGAGGACGCCGGTGAAGACGGCGGCGGCGAAGACCATGCCGGAGACGTTCAGGACGTTGTCGGCGTGAGCCGCGACGCGGGCCTTCTGGTCGGGGATGTGCGGGAAGTTGACCGTGAGGGCGAGCGCGGCGCCGATCAGGAAGAGCACCGGGATCGGCAGCAGCTCCATGATCATGGCGGTGAGCAGCCCGACCGTGAGCAGCGCGTTGAACCAGTACAGCTTGGGACGCAGCGTGGCCCGGTGGGGGTCGAGGCCCTTGAAGTCGTCCTCGGTCTCCTCGCCCCGGCCGTCGGAACGGGCCGAGCCGTCCGCCCCGCCGTGAGCGCTGCCGCCACCGGAACCGGAACGCGCACCGGACGCACCGGCACCCGCACCCGCACCGACCAGCACCGTCTCGCTCTCCGGCACCGACTCGGACTCCCGGCCCAGCGCCTCGTCCAGCGACAGCGTGCCCAGCCGCCGGCGCTCGCGCAGACCGAGCACGTACGCGAGGACGACGACCGCGACGAGGCCGACGGCCAGGGCCGGGATCATCGGGACGAAGATGTCGGTGGCGTCGACCTTCAGCGCGGTGGCGGCGCGGGCGGTGGGGCCACCCCAGGGCAGTGTGTTCATCACACCGTTGGCCATCGCCGCGACGCCGGTCATCACGACCAGGCTCATCTTGAGCCGCTTGTACAGCGGATACATCGCCGAGACCGTGATCATGAAGGTGGTGGAGCCGTCACCGTCCAGCGAGACGATCGCGGCGAGCAGCGCCGTGCCGACGACGATGCGCATCGGGTCGGCCTTGCAGAACTTCAGGATGGCCCGGACGATCGGGTCGAAGAGCCCGACGTCGATCATCACACCGAAGTAGACGATCGCGAACATGAGCATCGCCGCGGTGGGGGCGAGGCTGGACACGCCGTCGATGACGTAGTCGCCGAGATGGGCGCCCTTGCCGACGAGCACGCAGAACAGCGCGGGAATCAGCACGAGCGCCGCGATCGGCGACATCTTCTTCATCATGATCAGGACCAGGAAGGTCGCGATCATGGCGAAGCCGAGGATGGTCAGCATGAGTGAGTACCTAACGTTCGCCCTTGAACATCCCACCGGGGCAGGCGGTGCGAGCGACGTTAGGTGGCGCGAGGGAGCGTTAACAAGACGTTGACATGCGAGCAATAAGCGCAGAACTCCAGGTCACAGCTCTGCGCCGGTCAGTGGCGTGAGCGTGACGGGTACGCCGTTGAGGACGGCGTTGCCCGAGAGCGGGTCGAGCGTGCCGCCGTCGAGGAGCTGGTTGACGTTGGCGCCGGGATCGGCGGCGGCGTGCGTCTGGCGGGTGCCGGGCCGGTCGTGGCCCCAGCCGTGCGGGATGCTGACCACGCCGGGCCGGACGCTGTCGGTGACCTCGGCGGGGACGGTCACCGCTCCCCCGGGCCCCGTCACGCGCACCGGTTGCGCGGCGCGCACACCCAGCCGTTCGGCGTCCTCGGGATGCACGTGCAGGGTGCAGCGGTTGGAGCCGCCGGTCAGGGCGGGGACGTTGTGCATCCAGCTGTTGTTGGAGCGCAGGTGGCGGCGGCCGACCAGGACGAGCCCGGCGGCTCGTTCGGCGCGGGCCCGCACGAGGCGCGGCAGGTCGGCGGCGATCGGGCCCGGCAGCAGCTCCACCTTGCCGCTGCGGGTCTTCAGCGGCTGCGGCAGGCGCGGGCGCAGCGGGCCGAGGTCGATGCCGTGCGGGTGGGCGAGGAGGCGTTCCAGGGTCAGTCCGTCCGGTCGGGCGCCGAAGCCGTCGCCGTAGGGGCCGAGGCGGAGCATCAGGTCCAGGCGCCGCTCGGGACCGTTCTCACCGGTCAGTTGTGCGGTGAGTGCGCCGGGGTCGCGGCCGTGCACGGGTGAGTGCGGCTCCCGTACGGCCTTGGCGAGGGACTGCTCGATCACCAGGGCGTCCACGGCGGCGGGGTCGGTGCCGTGCGCGCCGGTGACGGCCAGGGTGAGCCGGGCGAGGATCTCCGACTCGGCCATCCTGCCGGGCTCCAGCGGGACGGCGGGGCGGGTGTAGCGGACCTGGTTGCGCACGGCGAGGGTGTTGAAGGCGAAGTCGTGGTGCGGGCTCTGGGCCGGCGGGGGCGGCGGCAGGACGACGTGGGCGTGCCGCGAGGTCTCGTTGAGGTAGGGGTCGACGCTCACCATGAAGTCGAGGGAGCCCAGCGCCTTGTCGAGCCGGTCGCCGTCGGGCGCGGACAGGACCGGGTTGGCGGCGACGGTGAGCAGCGCGCGGACCGGTTCGCCGGTGCCGGTGGCGGTGTCGATCTCCTCGGCGAGGGCGGACAGCGGCAGCTCGCCCTTCGCCTCGGGGTGTCCGCTCACCCGGGAGTGCCAGCGGCCGAGCGCGAACCCGCGGCCGGGTCCGGCGGGGCGCGGGGTCCGGTCGGTGGCGGCCTGCGGGAAGAGCGCGCCGCCGGGCCGGTCGAGGTTGCCGGTGAGGATGTTGAGGACGTCCACGAGCCAGCTGGCGAGGGTGCCGTGCGGGACGGTGCAGCTGCCGATGCGGCCGTAGACGGCGGCGGTGGGGGCGGCGGCGAGTTCCCGGGCGAGCGCGCGGGTCACGTCCGGTGCCACGTCGCAGGCGGCGGCGACGGACTCGGGGGTGAAGTCGCGCACGGCGTCCCGGACTTCGCCGACCCCCTCGACGTGCGGGGCGAGCGCGCCGAGGTCGACCAGGTCCTCCTCGTACAGCACGTGGGCCACCGCGGCCAGCAGCAGCGCGTCGGTGCCGGGGCGGATCGCCACGTGCCGGTCGGCGAGCTTCGCGGTGCGGGTGCGGCGCGGGTCGATGACCGTGAGGGTGGCGCCGCGGGCCTTCAGGGCCTTGAGCCGGCCGGGGAAGTCGGGGGCGGTGCACAGACTGCCGTTGGACTCCAGCGGGTTGGCGCCGATCAGGAGCAGGTGGCCGGTGCGGTCGAGGTCGGGCACCGGGATGGCGTTCGCGTCGCCGAAGAGCAGTCCGCTGGAGACGTGCTTGGGCATCTGGTCGAGGGTGGACGCGGTGAAGAGGCTGCGGCTGCCGAGGGCGCCGAGCAGGACGTTCGGGTAGAGGGCGCCGGCCACGGTGTGGACGTTGGGGTTGCCGAGGACCACGCCGACGGAGTGCGGCCCGTACCGCTCGACGAGGGGCCGGACGCCGGCGGCGACCGCGTCGAACGCCTCCTCCCAGGTGGCCTCGCGCAGGGCACCGTCCCTGCGCACCAGGGGCGCGCGCAGCCGGTCGGGGTCGGAGTCGACGGCCCCGAAGGAGGCGCCCTTGGGGCAGATGAAACCGCGGCTGAAGACGTCGTCCCGGTCGCCGCGGGCGGCGGTGACCGTGGTGCCGTCGACGGTGAGGGCCAGGCCGCAGGTGGCCTCGCACAGGGGGCAGATTCGCAGGGCGGTGCGGGGCACGGGTCCTCCCGGAAGGCGGCGGTCCGCTCTGGGCGGCGGTCCGCTCTGATCGGCGGTGGCGCTCTCTGCCCGGCGAGCATACCGACCGGTAGGCATGGTGGGGAGGGGGCGGGCGAACGGCGGCAGGGGCGGGCGGACGGTCGTGCCGCTCCGCCGCGTCAGTCGAGTACCCGACCGAGATAGGCCCGCAGCAGCTCCCGGGCCTCCTCGATGATCTTCTCGTCCCCGTCCGGTGCGACCCGGAAGGCGAGTTGCACGAGGGTGTCGGCGGTCTCCACGGCGACGAGGAAGACGCGGCGCAGGTCGTCGTCGGGGCGGCGGCCCAGGTGGCCGGAGAGCAGTTCGGTGAGCCGCTCGGCGACGCGGTGGTTGGGGACGGCGTGGCGGTCGCCGACCGGTATCTGGTTGCCGAAGTCGATCAAGGAGAAGCCGGGCGCGGTCCGCTTCATCGCCAGGTACTCGTCGAGTACGGCGTCCAGCGCACCGCGCCAGCCGCCGTCGCCCGCCTCCGTCAGCCGGTCGGTCACGCGCTCCGCGTAGCGCTCCAGATTGCGCTGGGCCAGGGCGTCGGCCATCTGCCGCTTGTTGCCGAAGAAGCGGTACACGGACCCGATGGGGACGTCCGCGCGCTGCGCCACGGCCCGGGTGCTCAGGGCGTCGTAGCCCACCTCGTCGAGGAGGTCGGCGCAGGCGTCGAGGATCCGGGTCAGCCGTTCGGCGCTGCGCCGCTGCACGGGGGCACGGCGGAGCGGGGTCGCGTGGGACACGGTCCTCATGATGCCCTCCCGGCCCGGACGGGTGAACCGTGACCTCCGGTACCGCCGGGGGCACCGCCCGGCCCCGGCGTCCCGGCGCACCCGGTGGGCACGGCGGCCCCGCTCACCGGTCCGCCGCCGGTTCGGTGACCGTCAGCCCCTCGACCTCCTCCGGCCGCGTCGCGCCGGTCGGCTCGGCGTCCGACGCCGTGACGTCCGCCGTGCTCTCGACGGGCTCGCCGTCGACGGCCCAGACGGTGTCGTCGTCGGCGTACAGGCGGACCGTGACCTGGTGCGTGCCGCGCGGGACCAGGCCGGCGGGGATGCGGTAGTGGGGGCCGCGCAGGCGGGTGAGGAGGTCGCCGTCGAGGAAGAGGTGGGCGACGCCGCGGCCGGCCACCGCCTTCGCCTCCGCGTCGTCCGGCGAGAACCGGAAGTCGCGGACGGTCAGGCGGACGTCCCAGCTGTCGTCGGCCTCGGGCTGCACCTCGATCCCGACCTCGGGGGCGTGCTCGGCCTCCGCCTCCCGGTAGCGCCGGCCCTCCTCGTCGGTGGCGTCGATCAGCTTGCCCACCGGCGTGGCCGCATCACCGGCCTTCGGTTCCTCCACGTCACCGGAGCCGCAGCCCGCCGATCCCGTCAACAGCAGGACACAGACCGCGAGCACGGCGAGCACTCCCCGCGTCCACGACATGACGCGAGACTAGAACACGGGTCCGACACTCCGGATCCCCCGGGGGTCTGGTTCCGGTCATCCTCACGGCGTACGCCCGAGAAGGCGCGGAGCGGGGAAGTCCTCTTGTGCCCCCTTGCGCGCGGGAAACCGCAATCCTACGGTGTGCCATAGGAATCGGCCGGGAACGGATTGCGAGGGAGCGATCGATGAGCGGGGACGCGCGGAAGACCGCGGAGGGGCTGGCCTATCTGTCCGGTTTCGGCAACGAGCACAGCTCGGAGGCCGTGGCCGGAGCGCTGCCCGAGGGCCGGAACTCGCCGCAGCGGGCGCCGCTGGGCCTGTACGCGGAGCAGTTGAGCGGCACGGCCTTCACGGAGCCGAGGGCGCGCAACCGGCGCTCCTGGCTGTACCGGATCCGTCCGTCGGCCGCGCACCCGGCGTTCACCCGCGCCGGCAACGGCGCCCTCCGCACGGCGCCCTTCAACCAGGCCGTGCCCGACCCGAACCGGCTGCGGTGGAACCCGCTGCCCCACCCCGGGCCCGCCACGGACTTCGTCGCGGGGCTGTGGACGCTCGGCGGCAACGGCGACGCGACCCAGCGCACCGGCATGGCCGTGCACCTCTACCACGCGACGGCGTCCATGGAGCGCGTCTTCAGCGACGCGGACGGCGAGCTGCTGATCGTCCCGGAACGCGGCGGACTGCTGCTGCGCACCGAGTTCGGGCTGCTGCACGCCGAGCCGGGCCATGTGGCACTGGTCCCGCGCGGGGTCCGCTTCCGCGTGGAGCTGCTGGACGAGGACGCCCGCGGTTACGTCTGCGAGAACTACGGCGCCCCCTTCCAGCTCCCCGACCTGGGCCCGATCGGCGCCAACGGCCTCGCCAACGCCCGGGACTTCCGCGCACCGGTCGCCGCCTACGAGGACGACGAGAGCGCGCCGGGCCCGGTGGAGGTGGTCAACAAGTTCTGCGGCAACCTCTGGACCGCCGAGTACGACCACTCCCCGCTGGACGTCGTCGCCTGGCACGGCAACCACGTGCCGTACGTCTACGACCTGCGCCGCTTCAACGTCATGGGCACCATCTCGTACGACCACCCGGACCCGTCGATCTTCACGGTGCTCACCTCCCCGTCGGACACGCCGGGCCTGGCGGGCGTGGACTTCGTGGTCTTCGCGCCGCGCTGGCTGGTGGGCGAGGACACCTTCCGGCCGCCGTACTTCCACCGGAACGTGATGAGCGAGTACATGGGCCTGATCGAGGGCGCCTACGACGCCAAAGCGGAAGGCTTTGTACCGGGCGGCGGCTCGCTGCACAACATGATGTCCGCGCACGGCCCGGACCGGGAGACCTTCGACCGGGCGAGCGCCGCCGAGCTGAAGCCGCAGCGGATCGACGACGGACTGGCGTTCATGTTCGAGACCCGGTGGCCGGTGACCCTCACCCCCCAGGCGGCCCGCGGCGAGCACCTGCAACCCCGCTACGACGACGTCTGGCAGGGCCTGGAGCGGCACTTCCGCCCCTTGCACTGAGGATTCCCCTACCGGTACGGATGGCCCGTGACCTCCTTCGCCCCGGACTCCATCGTCCTGAACCGCAAGCTGCCGCTCTGGTACCAGGTGTCGCAGTCGCTGCGCGCCTCGATACTCGGCCGCTCGCCCCGGGACCCGCTGCGCCTGCCCACCGAGGAGCAGTTGGCCGGGCACTACGGGGTGAGCGTGCTGACCATGCGGCAGGCGCTGAAGGAGCTGGAGGACGAGGGGCTGATCACCCGCCACCGCCGGCGGGGCACGTTCATCGAGCCGCACGCCCGGCGGGGCGCCCCGGTGCGGCTGCTCGGCTCGGTGGACGCGATCGTGGCGCAGCAGTCCGGCATGAAGGCGGAACTGCTGGACCACGGCACCGCCGCCGTGCCCCCCGAACTCGCCGAGTTCTTCCCGGAGATGGCGGAGGTGGCGACGTACCACCGGCTGCGCTGCGACGAGAAGACGGGCGAGCCGACCAACCACGCCCGCAACTACGTCCGTCCCGAACTGGCCGGGCGGATCGACGTGGACGACCTCGCCCGGTGGCCGATGACCAAGGTGCTGCGGGACGTGGTGGGCATGGACATCAGCCGGATCACGGACACCGTGGAGGCCCGGCTGGCGGACCCGGAGACGGCGCGGCTGCTCGAAGTCCCGCTGCTCAGCCCGATCCTGCACTACACGGGCATCACCTACGACACCGCGGGACGGGTCCTCGACGTGGCCGTCATCCACTACCGGGGCGACCGCTTCTCCTTCACGGTCACCCTGGATGCCACGTGAGGCCCTGGTGCCCCGTCGTACGATGCCCGGCGTGACGCACGACGACGCCCCGCCGCTGGCGGACCTCATGCCGTGGTCCGTCGCACCGCCGCGGCTCGGCCGGGGGTGGCCGACGGCTCCCGACGCGGCGTCCCTCAAGGCCCGCTGGGACACCCTGCTGAAGGCCGAGGGACCCGGCCGGGCGACCCTGTTCGAGCCGACCCGCTCGCGCACGCCGCACTCGGCGGTCGGACGGCTGCCGGGCGGCGCCGGGGGCACCGAGCGGCTGGCGCGCGCCGCGGGGCCGTGTCCCGAGCCGGTCCGGGTGCTGCGGGCGCCGTTCGACGAGCAGTGGCTGATCCCCGACCACCGGCTGATCGACGCGGCCCGTCCGGAGCTGTGGCGGGTGGCGGACGAGCGGCAGGTGTTCGTCGTGGAGGTGCCCGACGCCGCCGGAGGGCCGCTGCTCCTCACGACCTCGCTGCTGCCGCTGTTCGGCCCGGCCCGCGTCCGCCCCCTGCACCGGCGCCCCGGCGGCGCGGAGCCCAACCTCGCCCCGGGCCTCCTGGACCACCTGGCCGCCCGCCTCGGCCTGCGCCCCGGCCCGCTGGACGTGCTCGCCTGGTCGGTGGCGGCCGTGCGGCCCGGCTCGCTGGTCCCGCTCACCGCGGACCCCGCGCTGTGGGAACGCGGGGTCGAACTGGGCCGGCGGGCCCTGTGGCTGATGCGCCGCGACGGGGAGCGCCCCAAGCTGCCCGGCGGCCGCCGCCCGTACGTCCGCGCCCCGCTGCCCCCGCGCCCGCTGACCCTGCGCTACGACCGGGACGAGGAGGCCCTGTTCCTGGACGAGGGCCGGGTCTCCCCCGTGCCGCCCGGCGCCTGGGACTTCGAGGCGGGCGGGGTGCGGGTGCTGGAGCAGTGGTTCGCGGCCCGCACGGCCGAGGGCGAGCCGGGCACGCTCAACGCGATCCGTCCGGCCGGCTGGCCGCAGACATGGACGTCGGAACTGCTGGAGCTGATCACGGTGCTGGCCCTGCTCGCCGAAGTACGGGACCGGTGCCGCGAGTTGGCGGTCACCGACCGGATCAGCGCGGACGAGCTGCGCGAGGCGGGCGTCCTGCCGGTGCCGGCGTCGGCCCGTCGGCCGGCCTCCGTCCTGGACGACCGGGAGGAGGGGCCGGAGGGGCAGCTGGCGCTGCTGTGATCCCCGGCGGAGTCGGGGCCCCCGCTCAGGCGAACCCGTCAAGGACCCGCGTCAGCGCCCGCTCGAAGACCCCCTCCAGGTCGATCGGCCCCGCGTCCTCGGCGAAGGACGCCGCCAGCCGCGGGTAGGCGCCGCTCGCGACCTGCCGGCCGAGGTAGGAGATGCGGGCCGCGTTCTCCTGCTCCGCGGACCACGGCAGCGAGCGGGTGCGTTCGGCGGTGGCGATCTCGTTGCCGACGTACGTCGTCACCACGCCGTTCACCATCGCGACCAGCTCCATCTTGGTGCCGTAGGGCGCCTCGAAGGGGTCCAGGCAGGCCAGGCAGTGCTCCAGGTAGCGCAGGGCGTTGGGGCTGAAGCCGTAGACGGGGGACATCAGGCGGGGCAGCCAGGTGTGGCGGTGCATCAGGGCGCGGGTCTGGTGGGCGACCCGGATCATGTCCGCGCGCCAGTCGCCGCTCGGTTCCCACAGCTCGTGCTCGCCGCTGACCGCGTCCATCATCAGCTCGTACAGGTCCTCCTTGCGGGGGACGTAGTTGTAGAGCGACATGGTGCCGCAGCCCAGCTCGCCGGCGACGCGGCGCATCGAGACCGCGTCCAGGCCCTCGGCGTCGGCGATCCGCACCGCGGCGGCGGCGATGTCGGCGCGGGAGTACGCCGGTCTCGGCCCCCGCCCGGTGCGCTCGGGGCGCGACCAGATCACTTCGGGTACGGCCGCTCGGCCCGCCATCGTGCATCACCTCGGCCACCATCCTAGTTACGTACACCGTACGTAGTGCGCTATGGTCGACGCATGACTACTACGTACGCTGTACTTAGTGAAGGTCTGGAGAAGCGCTTCGGCACCGTGCGCGCGCTGCGCGGCCTGGATCTCGCGGTGGCCGAGGGCACGGTCTGCGGGCTGCTCGGGCCGAACGGGGCGGGCAAGACCACGGCGGTCCGGCTGCTGACGACGCTGCTGCGGCCGGATGCTGGGTCGGCCCGGGTCGCCGGACACGACCTGGTGCGCGAGGCCGCCGCGGTCCGGCGCCGGATCGGGGTGACCGGGCAGTACGCGTCGGTCGACGGGGACCTCACCGGACGGCAGAACCTGCGGCTGTTCGCCCGGCTGCACCGGGTGCGGGACGCGGCGGCGCGGGCCGACGAACTGCTCGACCGCTTCGGCCTGGCCGACGCCGCCGACCGGCCCGCCTCCACCCTGTCCGGCGGCCTGCGGCGCCGCCTCGACCTGGCCGCGAGCCTCGTGCGCCGCCCCGACGTGCTGTTCCTGGACGAACCGACCACCGGGCTCGACCCGGCCAGCCGCAACCGCATCTGGGAGGCCGTGCGCGCCCTGAAGGCGGAGGGCACCACCGTGCTGCTCACCACGCAGTACCTGGAGGAGGCCGACCGTCTGGCCGACGACATCGCCCTGGTGGACCGGGGCCGGGTGGCGCACACCGGGTCGCCGGCCGAACTCAAGGCGCTGGTGGGGGCGTACGCGGAGGCGGTCGTCGCGGACGCGGCCGCCCTGGGGCGGGCGGCGGCGGTCCTGGACCGGCTGACCGGTGCCGAGCCGGCCCTGGACCACGAGCGGCGCACCGTCGGCGCCGTCAGCACCGATCCGACGCTGACCCTGCCCCGCCTGGTGCGCGAACTCGACGCGGCGGGCGTGCCCCTGGCGGACGCGCGCCTGCGACCGCCGACCCTCGACGACGTCTTCCTCCGCCTGACCGACGGCGGCGACAGCGACAACAGCAACGACAGCGACGACGGCAAGGAGCTGGTGGCATGAGCACGGTGACGACGGGGTCGTACGACTCGGCGTACGGACTGGCGCACGACGGGGCGGCCATGCTGGGCCGCCAGTTGCGGCGGGTCCGGAACAACCCGGGCCTGCTGATCCTCACCCAGACCATGCCGATCACGATGCTGCTGTTCTTCGGCTACGTCTTCGGCAGCGCGCTGGCGATGCCGGGCGAGGAGTACCGGGCCTTCCTGGTGCCGGGCCTGCTGGTCGCCACGGCGGCGAACGGCATCATGACCGGCATGTTCCAGGCCGCCCAGGACATCCACCGGGGCGTGACGGACCGCCTGCGGACACTGCCGGTGAACCGGGCCGCCGTGCCGCTCGGGCAGTCGGTCGCCGACGTGCTCGTGACGGCCGCCGGGACGGTGCCGCTGCTGCTCGTCGGGCTCGCGGTGGGCTGGCGGGTGGCGGGCGGCGCGCTCGGCGCGGTGGCCGCGCTGGGGCTGTTGCTGCTGTTCCGGTTCGCGACGACGTGGATCGGGATCTTCCTGGGGCTGCTCACCCGCAGCGAGGAGGCCGCCGGTCAACTGGGCGGCGCGACCTTCATCCTTCCGCTGCTGTCCAACGCGTACATCCCGACCGAGGGACTGCCGGGCTGGCTGCGCACGGTCGCGGAGTGGAACCCGATCAGCGCGGTGACCACGGCGCTGCGGGACCTCTTCGGCAACGCGCCCGTGCCGGAGGGGGCCGCCTGGCCGGTGACGCATCCCGTCGCCGGGTCGCTGGCCTGGTGCGCGGTGCTGCTCGCGGTGTTCGTCCCGCTCGCCGTGCGCCGGTACGCGCACGGGGGTCGCTGAACGAGCCGGGGCGCGTCACCGCCGGTGGGGAGAGGGCGGGACGTGCACGCGGAAGCGGGGAACGGGAACGTGCCACACGCGTACGGGTCGGACGTACGGAGTCGGGTGTACCGGGAACGACCCGCGCTCGGGAGCACACCGGAGCGCCACTGCGTGCCGTGGGGATGACGGACGAGTGCAGCGGCGCCGCGCCGGGAGGTGTGACCTCCGGAGCGCGGGCCTCAGTTGCCGCCGAACAGCGAGCGCCGCAGTCGGCGCAGCGGCGCGAACAGCGAGACCCGGCGCACCCTGGCGCCCCTGTTGCTGCGCTTGTGCGCGGGTTCACGCGCGGTCAGCTCACGCATCAGCGACGTCGCCTCCACGGTCTCCCGCGGCGGGAGGGCAGGCCCTCCGAGTACCGCGAGATGACGGTCGAGGCGCGAGCTGGTCGCGCTGCTCCCGCAGGTGATGGCAGGGACCCTTGCCCTGCTGCGCACTGTTATCTGTTCCATGTCACTCCCCACCCGTACGAGTCCACCCGGCCCGGGCAGGGTAACCCTATCGCCCCGGTACGGCATGCGTGTATCGCGGTCACAGGATTCACCTTCCCCGTAAGGGGGTTGACGATTACTCTCCGAATCCGACAGATTCCAGGGCGAGTTGGACGACCGGCGCACTCGTCGGCAGGTCCGACCCTCCGCCGGGTTCGACCGTCACCGCGAGTGACATCGCGGAGCGGCCGAGTCCGGAGGCGATCAGGGGCGTGTCGCCGTCGAAGAGCCCGAGGGAGCGCGGCTCGGCGCCGGGGCGCACCAGCCACAGTTGGCGCACGCGGTCGCCCGGCGGCTCGCCGTACCCGCTGAGGGTCACCACCGCGCGCCCCTCGGAGGCGGAGGCGACCACCGCGACACCGCGGCCGCGACCGTCCGCACCGCGCGTCGCACGGGCGTCCGGAGCGGCGAGAACGTGGGCGATCTCACGTGTCCGGTCGCGTGCGGCGTCCAGCTCGTCCTGGGTGTGCTGGGCCCGCACGGCGAAGAGCGAGGCGACCACGAGCGCCGCGGCGGCCGTCACCGTGGCAAACGGCACGAGCAGGGGCCGCGGCCGGGCCCCGCGGGAGCGCCCGGCCGCGGACCGGCCGCACCACATCCGGGCCGGCGGCCGCAGGGGGGGCC
>NZ_MULI01000051.1 GCF_002939385.1 Streptomyces sp. MH60
GGCGGGCGGGTCGCGGAGGGCGGGGCCTCCGGTGCCGCCGGGGAGTCGATCGCGCGGGCCGACCTGGTCCTGGACGGCATCGTCGGGATCGGCGGCAAGGGCGGGCTGCGGGAGGCGGCGGTGCCGCTGGCGGACGCGGCCGCGCGGTCCCGGGCCGCCGTCGTCGCCGTCGACCTGCCGAGCGGGGTCGACGCGGACACGGGTCGGGTGCGGGGGGAGGCGGTCCGCGCGGACCTGACGGTGACGTTCGGGACGCACAAGCCGGGGCTGCTGATCGATCCGGCGCGGGAGTACGCGGGTGCGGTGCGGCTGGTGGACATCGGCCTGCCGCTGCCCGCCGAGGCGGCCGAGCTGGAGGCGTTGCAGCACGCGGACGTGGCACGCCTGCTGCCGGTTCCGGCGGCCGAGAGCGACAAGTACCGGCGCGGGGTCGTGGGCATCGCCGCCGGCTCGGCCCGCTACCCCGGTGCGGCCGTGCTCGCCGTCGCGGGCGCGCTGCGGGGCGGGGCCGGGGCGGTGCGGTACGTCGGCCCGGCCGGGGACGCGGTGATCGCCCGTTTCCCGGAGACGCTCGTGTCCGACCAGGGGCCGAGGCGGGCGGGGCGGGTGCAGGCGTGGGTGGTCGGACCGGGCGCCGGTGACGACGCGGCGACGGTGGCGGAGGTGCTGGCGGCGGAGGTGCCGGTGCTGATCGACGCGGACGGCCTGCGGCTGGCCGACGCGGACGCGGTCCGGGCGCGCAGCGCACCGACGCTGATGACCCCGCACGCCGGGGAGGCGGCGGCGCTGCTCGGGGTGGGCCGGGAGGAGGTCGAGGAGTCGCGGCTGGCCTCGGTGCGCGAACTGGCGGCGCGGTACGGGGCGACCGTGCTGCTGAAGGGCTCGACGACCCTGGTGGCCCGTGCGAAGGGCGGCCCCGTCCGGGTCAACGCGACGGGGACCTCGTGGCTCGCCACGGCCGGCAGCGGGGACGTGCTGTCCGGCCTGGCGGGGTCGCTGCTCGCGGCGGGTCTGTCGGCGCTGGACGCGGGGAGCGTGGGCGCGTACCTGCACGGCCTGGCGGGCCGCTTCGCGACGGAGGGGGCACCGGCGGGAGCGCACGACGTGGCCGAGGCGGTCCCGCGGGCCTGGCGGGATGTGCGAGGGGTGCGGGGGGACTGAGCCGGGGGCCCGGGCGGGGGCCTCCCCAGTACGGTGATCGCATGACCCCCGCACCGGACCCGGCCCCGCCCCTCTCGGACCTCGACTCGCTCCCCAAGGCCGAGTTCGGCTTCCCCGGGCCCCTGCGCGACCAGCTCGTCGCGGCCGTCCTCGACGGTTCGAAGACCTCCACGACCGGTCTGGTCGCCGACTACGCGCACGAGGGCGAGCCGCTGCCGCGGGCCGGGCGCCGCGAGGTGGTCGTCGACTCGCGCGGACTCCCCGTCGCCGTCATCGAGGTGACGGAGGTGCGTGTCGTCCCGCTCGCCGACGTGGACCTCGCCCACGCGGTCGACGAGGGCGAGGGGTACACCGGCGTGGCCGAGTGGCGTACGGGCCACGAGCGGTTCTGGCACGGCGAGGAGATGCGCGCGGCGCTGGACGACCCGGAGTTCACGGTGGACGACACGACACCGGCCGTCCTGGAACGCTTCCGCGTCGTCACCGTGCTGCCCGCCACCGGCTGCTGAGGCACCGTCGCGGGCCTACTCCACCGTCACCGACTTCGCCAGGTTCCGCGGCTGGTCCACCTCGTTGCCGCGGGCCGTCGCCAGTTCGCAGGCGAAGACCTGCAACGGCACCGTGGTCACCAGGGGTTGCAGCAGGGTCGGGGTGGCCGGCACCCGGACGAGGTGGTCGGCGTAGGGGACGACCGCCTCGTCGCCCTCCTCGGCGATGACGATGGTGCGGGCGCCGCGGGCGCGGATCTCCTGGATGTTGGACACGATCTTGTCGTGCAGGATCGACCGGCCGCGCGGGGACGGCACCACGACCACGACCGGCAGGTCCTCCTCGATCAGCGCGATCGGCCCGTGCTTCAGCTCGCCCGCCGCGAAGCCCTCGGCGTGCATGTACGCCAACTCCTTGAGCTTGAGGGCGCCTTCGAGGGCGACGGGGTGACCGACGTGCCGGCCCAGGAAGAGCACCGTCTTCTTGTGGGCGAGCGAGCGCGCCAGTTCCCGCACGGGGTCCATGGTGCCCAGGACCCGTTCGACCGCGTCGGAGATGCCGGACAGGTCGCGGACGACGTCGCCGATCTCGTCGCCGTACTTCGTGCCGCGCACCTGCCCCAGGTACAGGGCGACCAGGTAGCAGGCCACAAGCTGGGTGAGGAACGCCTTGGTGGAGGCGACGGCGACCTCGGGGCCCGCGTGGGTGTAGAGCACGGCGTCGGACTCGCGGGGGATCGTCGAGCCGTTGGTGTTGCAGATGGCGAGGACCCGGGCGCCCTGTTCGCGGGCGTGGCGCAGCGCCATGAGGGTGTCCATGGTCTCGCCGGACTGGGAGATCGCGACGACCAGGGTCCGCTGGTCGAGGATGGGGTCGCGGTAGCGGAACTCGCTGGCCAGCTCGACCTCGCAGGGGATCCGGGTCCAGTGCTCGATGGCGTACTTGGCGATCAGTCCGGCGTGGAAGGCCGTACCGCAGGCGACGACGACGACCTTGTCGACCTCCCGGAGCACCCCGGCGGGGATGCGCACCTCGTCCAGGCTCAGCGTGCCGGAGCCGTCGATGCGGCCGATGAGGGTGTCGGCGACGGCCTTCGGCTGCTCGGCGATCTCCTTGAGCATGAAGGAGGCGTAGCCGGCCTTCTCGGCGGCCGAGGCGTCCCAGTCGACGTGGTAGGAGCGGACGTCGGCCGGGGTGCCGTCGAAGGCGGTGACGCTGACGCCCTCGTCCCGGCGCAGCTCGACGACCTGGTCCTGGCCCAGCTCGACGGCGTCCCGGGTGTGGGCGATGAAGGCCGCGACGTCCGAGGCGAGGAAGTACTCGCCCTCCCCCACGCCCACCACGAGCGGGGAGTTGCGGCGCGCGCCCACCACCACGTCCGGCGCGTCGGCGTGCACCGCGACCAGCGTGAACGCGCCCTCCAGCCGCCGGCACACCAGCCGCATCGCCTCGGCGAGGTCGGTGCAGGACGAGTACTCCTCGGCGAGCAGGTGGGCGACGACCTCGGTGTCGGTCTCCGACCCCAACGCGTGGCCGCGCTCCGCCAACTCGGCCCGCAGCGGCGCGAAGTTCTCGATGATGCCGTTGTGGACCACGGCCACCCGGCCCGCGTTGTCGAGGTGCGGGTGGGCGTTGGCGTCGGTGGGTCCGCCGTGGGTGGCCCAGCGGGTGTGGCCGATACCGGTGGCGGCGGACGGCAGCGGATGTTCGGACAGTTCCTTGTCGAGGTTGACGAGCTTGCCGGCCCGCTTGGCGGTGGCGAGGCCGCCGTCGGCGAGCACGGCGACGCCCGCCGAGTCGTACCCCCGGTATTCGAGCCGCTTCAGTCCGGCCATCACGACGTCGAGTGCCGACTGAGGCCCTACGTATCCCACGATTCCGCACATACGCGGCAGCCTACGAGCAAGATCGGTGATGAAGCGATCCCGAAGCGGCCGTTCTCTGCCCGAAATCGGAAATTCCCACCGGGGTACGAACGCCGTCCGCGCCCCGGGCGTCAGCCGAGCTTGGCGACCTGCGCGTCGACGACCTCGGCGGGGACCTTGAATTCCGCGCCGGTCATCATCGAGGAGAGGTTGACGGCGCTGAAGGTGGCGAGGGTGGCGCCCTTGCGGACCACGACGAGCTTCATGAGCCCGCTGCCGTCCCCGCCGGTGGCCACACCGATGTTGACGGTGAGCCCCTCGTCCCCACCCTTGGGGGCGTCCGCCCCGCTCACCTCGGTGATCTGCATCTTGTCGCTGCCCACGGTGGCGACGAAGCCGCCCGCGCACTTCTCGACGGCCGCCTTCAGACCCGCCACCGCCTGCTCGGCGCCGCCGTCCGCGTAGGAGGCGACGTTCAGCAGGATCTTGTTCACGTCGACATCGGTCATGTCCTGGCCGTCCGGGCCCTTGCTCTCGGAGGGCGACTCCGACTGGCCCTGCCAGGAGCGCTGCACGTCCGCCGCCGGCTCGCCCTGGGCCACCGCGCCCTGGACGTAGACGAGCGGCAGGCAGGCCTTGTCGTCCGTCGAGATCTTGTCCTTGGCCACCTGGTCGTCCGCCGACAGTTCGGTGGCGACCTCGCCGTTCTTGACGTCGGCCTGGGCCAGGGCGACCTTCTCCAGTTCAGCGGCGGTCAGCGCCTTGCCCGCCGGGGCGGACCCGCCGGAGTCGCCCGCCGGGGCGGACTGCTCCGCCTTGGCCTTGTCGTCACCGGCCGCGCCGTCGTCGTCGGACGACCCGCCGCAGGCGGTGACGAGCAGGGCGAGGGCGGCGGCGGAGGCCGCGAGGGCGGTACGGCGGACAGCGATGGAACTCACTTGGGCACTCTTTCGTCGGGATGCGGGTGGACCCAAAGGGTGGGGTGATGTCAGATTGCGCCGGATTCTGTCGAGTTGCATCGAGACAGAGGTTTGAATCCGGTCGACTTTGCCCGCACCTTACCTACGGCAATCGCACGTACGATCGAATCCGGCCAGCCGAGACCCGACTGTGATCTCACCGGGGCGTGACACACCCCACCTGCCGCCCCGTTCGTACTCCGTTAACAATGGACTGTGATCTCTCCGGTCCCCTCGATTCCCCGGAGCGCCCACCGGCATCGGCCGGAGGCGACTCCCTACGTCGACCTCACCCGCCCCGAGTGGAGCGCGCTGCGCGACAAGACGCCGCAGCCACTGACCGCCGAGGAGGTCGAGAAGCTGCGCGGCCTCGGCGACGTCATCGACCTCGACGAGGTGCGGGACATCTACCTCCCGCTGTCCCGGCTCCTCAACCTCTACGTCGGCGCCACCGACGGTCTGCGCGGCGCGCTCAACACCTTCCTCGGCGAACAGGGCTCCCAGTCCGGCACCCCCTTCGTCATAGGGGTCGCCGGTTCGGTCGCGGTCGGCAAGTCCACCGTCGCCCGTCTCCTCCAGGCGCTGCTGTCCCGCTGGCCCGAGCACCCGCGCGTGGAGCTGGTCACCACCGACGGCTTCCTGCTGCCGACGCGGGAGCTGGAGGCACGGGGCCTGATGTCGCGGAAAGGTTTCCCCGAGTCGTACGACCGCCGGGCGCTGACCCGGTTCGTCGCCGACATCAAGGCGGGCAAGGCGGAGGTGACCGCCCCGGTCTACTCCCACCTGATCTACGACATCGTCCCGGACCAGCGGCTCGTGGTCCGCCGCCCCGACATCCTGATCGTCGAGGGCCTGAACGTGCTCCAGCCCGCGCTGCCCGGCAAGGACGGCCGCACCAGGGTCGGACTCGCCGACTACTTCGACTTCAGCGTGTACGTCGACGCGCGCACCGAGGACATCGAGCGCTGGTACCTCGCCCGCTTCCGCAAGCTGCGCGCGACCGCCTTCCAGAACCCGTCCTCGTACTTCCGCAAGTACACGCAGGTGTCGGAGGCGGAGGCCCTCGACTACGCCCGCACCACCTGGCGCACCATCAACAAGCCGAACCTGGTGGAGAACGTGGCCCCCACCCGGGGCCGGGCCACCCTGGTGCTGCGCAAGGGCCCCGACCACAAGGTGCAGCGCCTGAGCCTGCGCAAGCTGTGAGGCGGGCGGTGCTTGCGGGGCAGGCGGTGCGGGTGGGACCGGCGGTGCGTGGGGGACCGGCGGTGCATGCGAGACGGCCGGTGCATGCGGGACGGGCGGCGCGATAGAACTACCGGATGCTGCATCTGCGCCTGATCACCCCGGCCGACCGCACCGACGAGGTGGTCCGCCTGATCGACCGTACGGTCGGCACCACCCACCTCGTCGTCCTGCCGGGCGCCGCCCGCGAACCGGAGGGCGACGTCGTCATGTGCGACGTGGCCCGCGAGGCCGGTGACGAACTCATCAACGGCCTGCGCGGGTTGGGCATCGACAACAGCGGCGCCATCACCGCCGAGAACATCGACCTGTCGCTGTCCGAGCGCGCCGACCAGGCGGAGCGGGACGCGCCCGGCGAGGCAGCCGACGCGGTGCTGTGGGAGCAGTTGGAGGAGGCGACGCACGAGGAGTCGACGCTCTCCATCACCTACGTCGCCTTCATCACGCTCGCCACGATGATCGCGGCCTGCGGTGTCGTCCTCGACAACGCCATCCTGATCGTGGGCGCGATGGCGGTCGGCCCGGAGTTCGGCCCGCTGGCCGGCATCTGCACGGCGATCGTCCAGCGGGCCCCGCGGCTCGCCCTGCGGTCGGCGATCGCCCTGCTGGTGGGCTTCGCCGTGGCGATGGCGGTGACCGTGGGCTTCAGCTGGATCATGGCCGCCCTCGACCTGTTCAGCGAGGGCAAGCTGGAGGGCGACCGCCCCAACACCGGCTTCGTCTACGCCCCCGACGCCTTCTCGTTCGTGGTGGCGGTCCTGGCCGGCATCGCGGGCACGCTGTCCCTCACCTCGGCCAAGTCCGGCGCCCTGGTGGGCGTCGCCATCTCGGTCACCACGGTCCCGGCGGCCGCGAACGCCGCCGTCGCCCTGAGCTTCGGCGACACCAACCAGACGGTGGGCTCCACCGAACAACTCCTGCTCAACCTGGCAGGCATCGTGGTAGCCGGAACCCTGACCCTGCTGGCCCAGAAGGCACTGTGGTCGACCCAGCGAAGCCGACTCACCAAACCTGACAAGGCCGGTTGAGGTCACCCACCCAGGGGCGCGGGGAACTGCGCGACAAGCCACGACGGCGCGGCACCCCGCAACGCACAGAACCCCTCACCCCCAACCCGGCCCCGAAAACTACCCCAGCGCGGACTTCACCACATCGGCCAACCGCCCCGCCACAGACCGAGCCTGCTCGATATCGGCAGCCTCCACCATCACCCGCACCAACGGCTCGGTCCCGGAGGAACGCAGCAGCACCCGCCCCGTGCTCCCCAGCTCCCGCTCCGCCTCGGACACCGCCGCGGCCAGCTCGGCAGAGGTGCTCACCCGCGACTTGTCCACGTCCGGCACATTCACCAGCACCTGCGGCAGCCGCTCCATCACGGACGCGAGGTCCCGCAGCGTACGCCCGGTCTGCGCGACCCGCGCCGCCAGCATCAGGCCGGTCAGCGTGCCGTCACCCGTCGTGGCGTGGTCGAGGATGATGACGTGCCCGGACTGCTCGCCGCCGAGGGCGTAGCCGTGCTCCTTCATCTCCTCCAGCACATACCGGTCGCCGACGCCGGTCTGCACGAACCGGATGCCCTCGCGCTCCATGGCCAGCTTGAAGCCCAGGTTGGACATGACGGTGGCGACGACGGTGTCCGAGCGCAGCGCCTCCCGCTCCCGCATCGCGAGCGCGAGCACGGCGAGGATCTGGTCGCCGTCGATCTCCGCACCGGTGTGGTCCACGGCCAGGCAGCGGTCGGCGTCGCCGTCGTGGGCGATGCCGAGGTCGGCGCCGTGCTCGACGACGGCGGCCTTGAGCAGGTCGAGGTGGGTGGAGCCGCAGCCGTCGTTGATGTTGAGGCCGTCGGGCACCGCGCCGATGGTGACCAGTTCGGCCCCGGCCCGCGCGAAGGCCTCCGGGGAGACCCGGGAGGCGGCGCCGTGCGCCTCGTCGAGGACGATCTTCAGTCCGTCGAGGCGGTTGGGGAGCACGCCGACGAGGTGGGCGACGTACTGGTCGAGCCCCTCGTCGTAGTCCCGGACGCGGCCGACCCCGGCGCCGGTCGGGCGGTCCCAGGGGGCGCCGGTGCGGTGCTCGGCGTAGACGGACTCGATGCGGTCCTCCAGCTCGTCGGCGAGCTTGTGGCCGCCGCGGGCGAAGAACTTGATGCCGTTGTCGGGCATGGCGTTGTGGCTGGCGGACAGCATCACGCCGAGGTCGGCGCCGAGCGCGCCGGTGAGGTGGGCCACCGCGGGCGTCGGCAGCACGCCGACCCGCAGCACGTCCACGCCGGCGCTGGCCAGGCCCGCGACCACCGCGGCCTCCAGGAACTCCCCGGAGGCACGTGGGTCCCGGCCGACCACCGCGGTCGCCCGGTGCCCGGCGAAGGTGCCCGCCTCGGCCAGTACGTGCGCCGCGGCGACGGAGAGGCCCAGCGCCAGCTCGGCCGTCAGATCCGCGTTGGCGACACCGCGCACGCCGTCCGTGCCGAAGAGTCGTCCCACTTGTCCTCCTGAGGAAACGTCAGTTCCGGAGCGGCTGCCGATGAGTGCGGCCCACGCAGTCGGCTCCCGAACGCCCGGGCGAACAGCGCCCGACCAACGATCACATAAGCCTTAGAACGTCTTGTGCCGTTATACGCCCAACGGCGGGGATAAACGAACGCCCCGGCAGCACAGTGGCGTGCCGCCGGGGCGTTCGGAGTACAGCCGGTACCAGCCGGTACGACTTAGCGCTTGCTGTACTGCGGAGCCTTGCGGGCCTTCTTCAGACCGGCCTTCTTCCGCTCGACCGCGCGGTCGTCGCGGCGCAGGAAGCCGGCCTTCTTGAGGGCGCCGCGGTTGTTGTCCACGTCGGCCTCGTTCAGGGCGCGGGCGACACCGAGACGGAGCGCGCCGGCCTGGCCGGAGACGCCGCCACCCGCGATGCGGGCGATGACGTCGTAACGACCGTCGAGCTCGAGCACCTTGAAGGGCTCGTTGACTTCCTGCTGGTGCACCTTGTTCGGGAAGTAGTCCTCAAGGGTGCGACCGTTGATCTTCCACTTGCCGGTGCCCGGGACGATCCGGACACGGGCGATGGCGTTCTTGCGACGGCCCAGGCCGGCGGCCGGCTGGGGCTCGCCGAACGCGGAGGCCATGGACTCCGAGGTGTACTCGCCCTCGACGGGGACCTCGGACTCGGTGGTGTAGCTGTCGATGTCGATCTCTTCGAGCGGCTGCTCGGCAGTGGTCTCGGCCACGATGCTCCTCAGATTCTCTTCAGTCTTAGGGGGTGGCCGGACTTACTGCGCGACCTGGGTGATCTCGAACGGCTGCGGCTGCTGCGCGCCGTGCGGGTGCTGGTCACCCTTGTAGACCTTCAGCTTCGAGAGCATCTGACGGCCCAGGGAGTTCTTCGGGAGCATGCCCTTGACGGCCTTCTCGATGGCCTTCTCCGGGTTCTTGTCGAGCAGCTCGTCGTAGCGCACGGAGCGCAGGCCGCCCGGGTAGCCGGAGTGGCGGTACGCCATCTTCTGGGTCCGCTTGTTGCCGGAGAGGTGCACCTTGTCGGCGTTGATGATGATGACGAAGTCACCGGTGTCGACGTGGGGCGCGTAGATCGGCTTGTGCTTGCCGCGCAGGATGGAGGCCGTGGTGGAGGCCAGACGCCCCAGGACGACGTCCTGAGCGTCGATGACGTGCCACTGGCGCGTCACATCGCCGGGCTTGGGGCTGTACGTACGCACGGTTCGTAGCCTTCGCTTCTTCAGTGAGTGGTCCTGACATTGGTCACCGAAGACGATCACGACAGCCCTGACCGCACCGCGGTGACGCATACCGCGTGCAGATCGCTGGTCATCGGTCCCGGTGGACCGGTGTAAGGGCCCCTCACGTGAGAATGAGCAAGCCAATACACATACGACTGTGCAGAATACCCGGGCCCCGGCGGCCGGGTCAAAACGGGGCCGCGGGGGCACGCTCCGGCTGCGGCGCCCGGCCCTGCGGGACCCGGTCGTCCGCGCCCGCCGGACCGGTCCGGGCCTGCCGGGCGACCGCCACCGCCAGCACGCACAGCGTGAACGCGTCCCGGAAGGCCCGCCGCCGCTCCCCCTCCAGCCAGGGCCAGGTCAGGCCGGGTACCTGGGGCACCAGGGCGATCCAGAACCACACCCCGCGGGCCACCGAACCACCGTACGGCAGCCCGGCGAGCAGCAGCGGCAGGGCGACCAGGAGGTAGTGGTCGTAGGACGGCCGGGAGACGAGGAACGCCGAGAGCATCAGCCCCGCGCCGGTCTCCGCGAGCCGCAGCGGACCGGGATCGGCGCGGCGCCAGCGCCGGTACGCGCAGAGCACTCCGGCGCAGGCGGCCGCCACCGCGAGCCCCAGCGCGAGCGCCGGTGGCACCCCGAGCCGGGGCAGTACGGCCGCCGGGGAGGCCTCGTAGAGCCGTACGAAGCCGTCGTCGCCGTGCAGCAGGAAGGGCAGGGTGCGAGTGAAGAAGCCCGCCGGGTCGGGCATCGCCAGGGCCGCCGCGGCGGAGGCCAGCGCGGGCACCAGGACGGCCGCGGCCAGCGCCCGCCACCGTCCGGCGAAGAGGAAGAGCAGGAGGACCGGCGCGAGCAGCGGCTTGAGCGCCACCGCCGCCCCGATGACGACCCCCGCCCCCGTCCAGCGCCCCCGGCTCGCCAGCAGCAGGGCCAGCGGCAGCGCCACCGTCGCCGTCACCGTCCAGTTGCCGAGCCGCACCAGGTGCCCGAACGGCGCGAAGCCCAGCGCGAGCCCGGTCAGCCCGAGGACCGCGAGGCGGCTGCCCAGCGGCACCCGGTGCAGCCGCAGCGCGCAGGCCCAGGCCAGGGTCAGCAGGGCCGTCACCGCGCACGGCACCAGCACCCGCAGTACGGCCCCGGGCAGCAGCGCCTGCGGGACGGCGGCCAGGACGGCGCTCGGCAGGTAGAGGAAGTGCGGGTCGTCGTAGGGGGAGCCGCCGGCCAGCCAGGTGCGGGCGGCCCGCACGACGATCGCGTTGTCCATCCCGCCGTCCGGGGTCGTCCGCGCCGCGTGCGCGGCGGATGCCGCCAGCACCGTCACGAGCACCGCCCACGGATGCCCTCCCGCCGGCCGCACCAACCACCCGGAGATGTCGCTTTTGCCCGTCCGCATGAACGGAACGCTAGGCCCTGCGGCCCCCAAGTCCCCGCACCAGCACGCCCTTCGGCCCGTCTAAGATGCGCCCCATGAGCTTTGGGCAGGGGGGACCTCAGTCGCAGTGGGATCCCTGGACACCGCAATCGCAGCAGCCGCAGTCCCAGCAGTCACAGCAGCCGCAGTCCCAGCAGCCCTGGAACAGCGGGAGCGGTGACAACTCGCCGGACTGGGCCGCTCTCGCCGAGGCCTCCGAGGCCCGTGCCAAGCGGCGCCGGCTGTTCCTCATCGGTGGCGGCGCGCTGGCCACCGTGGCGATAGCCGGTGCCGTCGCGGTGGCCGTGGTCTCGGCGAACGGCTCGGACCAGGCGTCCGACGGTCCCTCCGCGCAGCTCCCGTCGACGGCGGACATACCCAGCGCGACGGCCACCGAGCCGTCCTTCGCCCCGACCAGCGCCCCGCCGCCGCTGAACCCGAAGGACTTCGTCTCCAGCGTCAAGAAGGACAAGGCCCCGCTCAGCCCCGACCTGCTCTTCCCCGGGACCCAGCTGACCATGGGCGAGACGGTGTACAAGAAGGGCCCGACGGCCGACACCCGCACCTGCGGCTCCGCCGTCCAGGGCACCCTGCCGAGGGTCCTCGACACCAACAAGTGCACCCGCCTGATCCGCGTCACCTACACCAAGGGCGACACGGCCGTGACCGTCGGGGTGGCCGTCTTCGACACCGAGGCGCAGGCCACGAAGGCGAAGAAGGACGCCGACAAGAAGAGCATCGTGCGCTCCCTGTCCGGCGGCGGCGTCAAGTCCTTCTGCACCGGCGCCGTCTGCCGCTCCACCACCAACTCCTACGGCCGCTACGCCTACTTCACCGTCGCCGGGTTCACGAACGGCAAGGACGTCACGGAGAAGTCCACCGGCGTGTTCCGCGCGGGTGACGACCTGGCCGAGTTCGCCTTCCGGCAGATCCGCCGGCGCGGCGAGGCCCAGGCGTCCGCGGCGGCGGAGGGCTGACGGCTCACCGCTCCCCCGTTCAGCAGCAGCCGGCTCCCGGCAGCGACCGCTTGTTGCGCGCCTCCTTGTTCCGGGCGGCCAGCAGCTCGTCGGCCGGGTAGCCGACCTCCTCCAGCGTCAGCCCGTGCGGCCGTACGACGTGCACGGCCGAGTCCCGTACGCCCGCGGCCAGCACCTTCGCCGGCCAGTCGGGCCCGCGGTGCCCGTCGCCGACGAACAGCAGCGCCCCGATCAGCGAGCGCACCATGTTGTGGCAGAACGCGTCGGCGCGCACGGTGGCGGTGATGATCCCGTCCTCGCCCCGCACGAGACTCAGCTCCTGCAGCGTCCGGATGGTGGTCGCCCCCTCCCGCTTCTTGCAGTAGGCGGCGAAGTCGTGCTCGCCCAGCAGCCCCGGGGCGGCCTCGTTCATGGCGTCCACGTCGAGCGGCCAGTCGTGCCACAGGACGTGCCCGCGCAGCAGCGGGTCGACGCCGCCGGGGTTGTCGGTGACCCGGTAGGCGTAGCGCCGCCAAACCGCCGAGAACCGCGCGTTGAAGCCGCTCGGCGCCTCCCTGAGCGCCCACACCCGCACGTCCCTGGGCAGCCGCCCCGCGAGCCGCTTGAGCAGCTTCACGTGGTGCTCGGCCCACACCTCGCGCGGCAGGTCGACATGGGCGACCTGCCCCCGGGCATGCACCCCGGCATCGGTCCGCCCCGCCACGGTCAGCTCGTACGTCTCCCGCGACCGCGTCACGGTCCGCAACGCGTCCTCGATCTCCCCCTGTACGGTCCGCCGCCCCCCGGCCTGCTTGGCCCATCCGGAGAACTCGCTCCCGTCGTAGGAGAGATCCAGCCGCACCCGCACGAACCCGGCCTCTACTTCATCACTCACCCGGAGATCCTCTCAGCCAAAAGGAAAGCGGGCCCGCCCTGGAAAGGACGGACCCGCAAACGCCCTCAAGGGGCGCGGGGAACTGCGCGAGCAACCACGACGAAGCCGCAGCCGCGATCACACAGCCCCCGGCAGACGCTTACGCGTCCTTGGACTCCTCGGCCGCAGCCTCGTCGTCGGCCTTGGTCGTGTCGACCTTGGCGTCGGAAACCTCGGCGGAGCCCTCGGCGTCCTTCGCCGCACGCTTCGTCGCGGCCTCGGCCTCACCCGTGGCCTGCTGCGCCACGGTCAGCGCCTCGACCAGCTCGATGACGGCCATGGGCGCGTTGTCGCCACGACGGTTACCGATCTTGGTGATCCGGGTGTAGCCACCGGGGCGGTTCTCGTAGCGCGGGCCGATCTCGGTGAAGAGCGTGTGGACGACGCTCTTGTCCGTGATCACCTGGAGCACCTGACGGCGGTTGTGAAGGTCGCCCTTCTTCGCCTTGGTGACCAGACGCTCGGCGTACGGACGCAGCTTGCGCGCCTTCGCCTCGGTGGTCGTGATCTTGCCGTGCTCGAAGAGCGACTTCGCGAGGTTCGCGAGGAGCAGCTTCTCGTGCGCGGCGCTGCCGCCCAGACGGGCACCCTTGGTGGGCTTCGGCATGATGTTTCTCCTAGGTGTCTGCCCCGGCCGTATCAGGTACCGAGGTCAGTATCCGAGCAGGCGGTCGCCTGTCGGAGATCCGGACAGGGCCCCGAAGGGGCCCGGCCGGAAGGGGCGCGGGGAACCGCGCGATCAAGCACAGCGCACCCGCACCCGAGTACGGACCGCAAGGCCCGAACTCTTAGTACTGCTCGGTCTCCACGAACCCGGCATCCGCGTCGTCGTCCGCGCCGAACGCGTCCGCCGCGGCGGTCGGGTCGAACCCGGGAGGCGAGTCCTTCAGCGCAAGCCCCATACCCGCGAGCTTGGCCTTGACCTCGTCGATCGACTTCGCACCGAAGTTGCGGATGTCGAGCAGGTCCGCCTCGGAGCGGGCGACCAGCTCACCCACGGAGTGGATGCCCTCACGCTTGAGGCAGTTGTACGACCGAACGGTGAGCTCCAGCTCCTCGATCGGCAGCGCCAGATCGGCGGCGAGCGCGGCGTCCGTCGGGGACGGACCCATGTCGATGCCCTCGGCGTCGATGTTCAGCTCGCGGGCGAGACCGAACAGCTCGACCAGGGTCTTACCGGCGGAGGCCATGGCGTCACGCGGACGCATCGCCTGCTTGGTCTCGACGTCGACGATCAGCTTGTCGAAGTCGGTGCGCTGCTCGACACGCGTGGCCTCGACCTTGTACGTGACCTTGAGAACCGGCGAGTAGATCGAGTCGACCGGGATGCGCCCGATCTCCTGACCGACCTGCTTGTTCTGCACGGCGGAGACGTAACCGCGACCGCGCTCGACGGTCAGCTCCATCTCCAGCTTGCCCTTGCCGTTGAGCGTGGCGAGGACGAGGTCGGGGTTGTGCACCTCGACACCGGCCGGGGGCGCGATGTCGGCGGCGGTGACCAGACCCGGGCCCTGCTTGCGCAGGTACATCACGACCGGCTCGTCGTGCTCCGAGGAGACGACCAGCTGCTTGATGTTGAGGATCAGGTCGGTCACGTCCTCCTTGACGCCCGGCACGGTGGTGAACTCGTGCAGGACACCGTCGATGCGGATGCTGGTGACAGCAGCGCCGGGGATCGACGAGAGGAGGGTGCGGCGGAGGGAGTTGCCGAGGGTGTAGCCGAAGCCCGGCTCCAGCGGCTCGATGACGAACCGGGAGCGGAACTCGTCGACGACCTCTTCGGTCAACGAGGGACGCTGAGCGATCAGCATGTGGTGATCCTTCAGTCAGGGGCGCCCGCTATTTGACGCCCGACTAGTACTGCAAGGGTACGGGCGATACGACCCGAAAGAGCCGTACCGCCCGGAAACCCTGGTGAAGCGAGATCAGACGCGACGACGCTTCGGCGGACGGCAGCCGTTGTGCGGGGTGGGCGTGACGTCCTGGATGGAGCCGACCTCGAGGCCGGTCGCCTGCAGGGAGCGGATGGCGGTCTCACGACCGGAACCCGGGCCCTTGACGAACACGTCGACCTTGCGCATGCCGTGCTCCTGCGCGCGGCGGGCAGCCGACTCGGCGGCCATCTGCGCGGCGAACGGCGTGGACTTCCGGGAGCCCTTGAAGCCGACGTGGCCGGCGGAGGCCCAGGAGATCACGTTGCCGGTCGGGTCCGTGATGGACACGATCGTGTTGTTGAACGTGCTCTTGATGTGCGCGTGGCCGTGAGCGACGTTCTTCTTTTCCTTGCGGCGCACCTTCTTGGCAGCGCCCTGACGTCCCTTGGGGGGCATGTCGTTCTCCTACGGGAGGTGGTCGGTCCTACAGCGAAGACCGCTGAACAGCGTCCGCTGAGGACTACTTCTTGCCCGGCTTCTTCTTACCGGCGATGGCGCGACGCGGGCCCTTGCGGGTGCGAGCGTTGGTGCTGGTGCGCTGACCGCGGACGGGCAGACCGCGACGGTGACGGAGGCCCTGGTAGGTACCGATCTCGACCTTGCGGCGGATGTCGGCCTGGACCTCGCGACGGAGGTCACCCTCGGTCTTGATGTTGTTGTCGACGTACTCGCGGATCGCGACGAGCTGCTCCTCGGAGAGGTCCCGAACACGGGTGTTCGGGTCCACGCCGGTGGCGGCGAGCGTCTGCTGCGAGAGGGTCCGGCCGATGCCGAACACGTAGGTGAGGGCGATCTCCACGCGCTTTTCGCGCGGGATGTCAACACCGGAAACGCGTGCCATTCAATGGCTCCAGTTGGTTGTCGGAGGTCTTCCACAGGACCGGTCCCCGGCCGCCGTATGAGGTACGGATCGGGTCCCCGGCCTCCGAACCGGGGGTGTCGGGCGAACGCTCGCCCGGGTCCTGCGTATGAACATGTTCAGCTCGCGTCGCGCGAAGTCCTGCGAATCGCGGAGGGAACGGTCGTGCGTCAGCCCTGGCGCTGCTTGTGGCGCGGGTTGTCGCAGATGACCATGACCCGACCGTGACGGCGGATCACCCTGCACTTGTCGCAGATCTTCTTGACGCTCGGCTTGACCTTCATGGGTGTGAGGTTCTCCGGGTCAGTTGCCGGCGGGCCCGCGCGCGGAGCGCACGGGACGTGGGCAAGATCTACTTGTACCGGTAGACGATCCGGCCACGCGTCAGGTCGTACGGAGACAGCTCCACCACGACCCGGTCGTCAGGGAGGATGCGGATGTAGTGCATACGCATCTTGCCGCTGATGTGTGCCAGGACCTGGTGGCCGTTCTGGAGCTCGACCCTGAACATGGCGTTGGGAAGAGACTCGACGACAGTGCCCTCGATCTCGATGGCACCTTGCTTCTTGGCCACGCTTCGCCCTTCGAATCGACTACCTTGATCGGCTCGTCGTGCACACCGCAAGACATGCGGGCACACGTGAGCCGACGAGTCAGTCTACGTCAGCAACCCCGGAAAGGCGAAACGAGGAAGTCTGCCCCGGATACGAGATCGTTATGCCAGCGGGTCCGGCGCCGCCGTGATCCCCAGCTCCGCCAGCTTGGCCCTGCCCCCGTCGAGGGCCGTCAGAACCAGCGGACCCTGTTCGGTCAGGGCCACCGAGTGCTCCCAGTGCGAGGACCACGTGCCGTCGGTCGTGATCACCGTCCATTCGTCCGACAGGACCTCCGTGCGCGGGGTGCCCAGGGAGACCATCGGCTCGATGGCGAGGCAGAAGCCGGGGACGAGCTTCGGGCCCTTGCCGCGGCGGCGGTCGACGTAGTTCAGCAGGTGCGGGTCCATGTGCATCTCGGTGCCGATGCCGTGGCCGCCGTAGTCCTCGATGATCCCGTACTTGCCGCCGCCGGGCTTGGGCTGACGGCGGATGTAGGACTCGATGGCGCGGGAGACGTCCACCAGGCGGTTGCCCTGCTTCATGGCGGCGATGCCCGCCCACATCGACTCCTCGGTCACCCGGGACAGCTCGACCAGCTCCGGGGAGTGGCCGGAGCCGACGAAGGCGGTGTAGGCGGCGTCGCCGTGCCAGCCGTCGATGATCGCGCCGCAGTCGATGGAGATGACGTCGCCGTCCTTGAGGACCACGTCGTCGGACGGGATGCCGTGGACGACGACCTCGTTCACCGAGGTGCAGATGGTGGCGGGGAAGCCGCCGTACCCGAGAAAGTTCGGCTTGGCGTCGTGTTCCGCGAGGACCTTGCGGGCGACCTGGTCCAGGTCCCTGGTCGTCGCGCCGGGCACGGCGGCCTCGCGCGTGGCCGCGTGGATGGCGGCGACGACCAGCCCCGCTTCGCGCATCTTGGCGATCTGCTCGGGGTTCTTGATCTGCACCATGGGGGCTGCGGCCTTTCTGGACTGGACCGGAGAAGAGAGGACGGGAAGGGACGGGACGGGAACGCAATCCCACGATACGGGGCGGAGCCGCCCCACCCCACAGCACAGCCGCGGCCCCCTGAGCGAGGGACCGCGGCTGCAGCCGGGCGGAGTACTACTTGTCGCGCTTGAGCGCCTCCAGCGCACGGCGGGTGACCTCTTCCACGGGGCCCGTCGCGGCGATGGTGGCGACCAGGCCCTGCGACTTGTAGTAGTCGATGATCGGCTCGGTCTGCGTGTGGTAGACCTCCAGCCGCTTGCGGACCGTCTCCTCGGAGTCGTCGTCCCGCTGGTACAGCTCGCCGCCGCAGACGTCGCAGACGCCTTCCTTCTTCGGCGGGGAGTACGTCACGTGGAAGACGTGCGCGGACTCGTTGCGGCAGACGCGCCGGCCGGCGATCCGCTTGACGACCTCGTCCTCCGGGGCCTCCAGGTCCAGCACCGCGTCGAGCTTCATGTCCTCGGTCTCGAGCAGCTCGTCCAGCGCCTCGGCCTGGGAGACGTTGCGCGGGAAACCGTCCAGCAGGAAGCCGCCCTCGGCGTCGGGCTGCTCCATGCGGTCCTTCGCCATGGCGATGGTGACCTCGTCCGGCACGAGATTGCCGGCGTCCATGTAGGACTTCGCGAGCTTGCCCAGTTCGGTCTGCTGGCTGATGTTCGCGCGGAACAGGTCGCCCGTGGAGATGTGCGGAATGTGCAGCGTCTCGGCAAGGCGGGTGGCCTGCGTTCCCTTTCCGGCACCCGGAGGCCCGACGAGGACGATTCGCATCAGCGGAGGAACCCTTCGTAATTGCGCTGCTGGAGCTGGCTCTCGATCTGCTTCACCGTCTCGAGACCGACACCCACGATGATCAGGATGCTGGTGCCGCCGAACGGGAAGTTCTGGTTTGCCCCGAAACCAGCCAACGCCATTGTCGGGACGAGAGCGATCAGACCCAAGTACAGCGAACCCGGCCAGGTGATCCGGTTGAGTACGTAGCTCAGATACTCAGCGGTCGGTCGGCCAGCCCGGATGCCCGGGATGAAGCCACCATACTTCTTCATGTTGTCCGCGACTTCCTCGGGGTTGAACGAGATGGCCACGTAGAAGAAGGCGAAGAAGACGATCAGGAAGAAGTACAGGATGATGTGCGGCGTCGCCGCCGTGTCCGCGAGGTTCTTCGTGATCCAGGTGGCCCAGCCCGCCGTCGAGTTCGAGAACTGGACGATCAGTGCCGGGATGTAGAGCAGCGACGAGGCGAAGATGACGGGGATGACGCCCGCCTGGTTCACCTTGAGCGGGATGTACGTCGAGGTGCCGCCGTAGGAGCGGCGGCCGATCATGCGCTTCGCGTACTGCACCGGGATGCGGCGCTGGGCCTGCTCCACGAAGACCACGAGGCCGACCATCACCAGGCCGACGAGGATGACCGTGCCGAACTCGATCCAGCCGTCGGCCAGCTCGCCCTGCTTCTTGATGGCCCACAGGGCGGACGGGAAGGTGGCGGCGATCGAGATGAACATCAGGATCGACATGCCGTTGCCGATGCCGCGGTCGGTGATCAGCTCGCCGAGCCACATGACGACGCAGGTACCGGCGGTCATGCAGATCACCATGACGACGGTGGTGAAGATCGCCTGGTCGGGGACGATCTGCCCGGCGACGGTGCAGCCGGAGAAGAGGGCGCCGCTGCGGGCGGTGGCCACCAGGCCGGTGCCCTGGAGGATGGCGAGCGCGACGGTCAGGTAGCGGGTGTACTGCGTGATCTTCGCCGTACCCGCCTGGCCCTCCTTCTTGAGGGCTTCCAGGCGCGGGATCACGACGGTCAGCAGCTGCAGAATGATGCTCGCCGTGATGTACGGCATGATGCCGAGCGCGAAGACCGTGATCTGCAGCAGGGCGCCACCGCTGAACATGTTGACCAGGCCGAAGAGGCCCTGGTTGCCGGACGCCTGGTCCACGCACTCCTGGACGTTCTTGTAGTCGACGCCTGGAATGGGGATGTGGGTACCAAGTCGGTACACCACGATGATGCCGAGCGTGAAGAGCAGCTTCTTGCGCAGGTCGGGCGTCTTGAACGCCCGGGCGAACGCGGTGAGCACGGTGCCTCCTGCGACCCCCGCGCTACTGCGTCAAGGGTGACGGTCTTGAGGTTCGACTGACGACTGATAAGTGGACGGCTAAGGGAGTAACGCTGAACCGCCGCCAAGAGTGCCTCATGTGACGCACCCGTGAAAGAGGGCAGCGCAGGCCACCTTACCGGCGGGAGCACTCCCCTTGGAACGACCAACCGGGGATACCCCTTTTGTGGGGCATCCCCGGTCGGGATCGCTCATGTCATCGACACGTCCGAGTAGTTCAGACGAGCTCGGTGACGGTACCGCCGGCGGCGGTGATCTTCTCCTTGGCGGAGCCGGAGACGGCGTCGACCGTCACCTGCAGCGCCACGGAGATCTCGCCCTGGCCGAGGACCTTGACGAGGCTGTTCTTGCGAACGGCACCCTTGGCCACGAGGCCCTCGACGGTGACTTCGCCACCCTCGGGGTACAGCGCGGCCAGCTTGTCGAGGTTCACGACCTGGAACTCGGTCTTGAACGGGTTCTTGAAGCCCTTCAGCTTCGGAAGACGCATGTGGAGGGGCATCTGGCCACCCTCGAAGCGCTCCGGAACCTGGTAACGGGCCTTCGTACCCTTCGTACCACGACCGGCCGTCTTACCCTTCGACGCCTCACCACGACCCACACGGGTCTTGGCGGTCTTGGCGCCCGGGGCGGGACGGAGGTTGTGGATCTTGAGCGGGTTGTTCTCCGCCATGATCAGTCGACCTCCTCGACCGTCACGAGGTGGCGGACGGTGTGCACCATGCCGCGGAACTCGGGGCGGTCCTCCTTGACGACCTGCGTGTTGATCCCCTTGAGACCAAGGGAACGCAGGGTGTCACGGTGGTTCTGCTTGCTGCCGATGTAGGACTTGACCTGCGTAATCTTGAGCTGCGCCATGATTACGCACCCGCCCCGGCACGCGCACGGAGAAGGGCCGCGGGGGCGACGTCCTCGAGCGGCAGACCACGGCGGGCCGCGATCTCCTCGGGACGCTGCAGGCCCTTGAGGGCCTCCACAGTCGCGTGCACGATGTTGATCTGGTTGTCGGAGCCGAGCGACTTCGACAGCACGTCGTGGATACCGGCGCACTCGAGCACGGCGCGCACCGGACCACCGGCGATAACGCCGGTACCGGGGGACGCGGGCTTGAGCAGCACGACGCCGGCAGCCTTCTCACCCTGGATGGGGTGCGGGATGGTGCCCTGGATGCGGGGGACCTTGAAGAAGTGCTTCTTGGCCTCCTCAACGCCCTTGGCGATGGCGGCCGGCACCTCCTTGGCCTTGCCGTATCCGACACCCACGGTGCCGTCACCGTCGCCCACCACGACCAGCGCGGTGAAGCTGAAGCGACGACCACCCTTCACAACCTTGGCGACGCGGTTGATCGCGACGACGCGCTCAACGTAAGCGGTCTTCTCGGCGGCGCCTGCGCCACCGTCACGGCCCTTCCGGTCCCGCCGCTCGCCGCCACCGGCACCGCTACCGCGGCGCTGGGGTCCAGCCATTGGAATTACCTCTCTCTGTTTCCGCTAGCGATACGGAACCGGCTCAGAACTTCAGTCCGGCTTCGCGGGCGGCGTCCGCCAGGGCTGCGATGCGCCCGGCGTACTGGTTGCCACCACGGTCGAACACGACGGCCTCGATACCGGCGGCCTTGGCGCGCTCGGCGACCAGGGCGCCGACCTGCTTGGCCTGCGCGGACTTGTCGGCCTCGCCGCCACGGATCGAGGTGTCCAGGGTGGACGCCGACGCAAGGGTGTGACCCTTGATGTCGTCGATCACCTGGGCCACGATGTGGCGGTTCGAGCGGGTAACGACCAGACGGGGACGCTCCGCCGTACCCGAGAGATTCTTGCGAATCCGGATGTGGCGGCGCTTGATCGCGGCGCGCTTGTAGGCGTCGCCCTTCAGGATCTTCTGTCCGTATGCCATGGCTTACTTACCCGCCTTTCCGACCTTGCGGCGGATGACTTCGCCCTCGTACTTGACGCCCTTGGCCTTGTACGGGTCGGGCTTGCGCAGCTTGCGGATGTTGGCCGCAACCTCGCCGACCTTCTGCTTGTCGATGCCCTCGACCGAGAAGTGGGTCGGGTTCTCCACCTTGAAGGTGATTCCCTCGGGGGCCTCGACGAGGATCGGGTGGCTGTAGCCGAGGGAGAACTCCAGGTTCGAACCCTTGGCGAGCACGCGGTAACCGACACCGCTGATCTCGAGCTTCTTCACGTAACCCTGGGTCACGCCGGTGATCATGTTCGCCACCAGCGTGCGGGACAGGCCGTGCAGGGCCTTGCTCTGACGCTCGTCGTTGGGGCGGGTGACGTTCAGCACGCCGTCCTCACCCTTGGCGATGTCGATCGGCGCCACGACGGTGTGGGTCAGCGAGCCCTTGGGGCCCTTGACCGAAACCGTACGGCCGTCGATGGTGACGTCCACGCCGGCGGGAACCGCGATGGGGAGCTTGCCGATGCGCGACATAGCTGTTTCCTCCGTTCCCTTCCGTTACCAGACGTAGGCGAGGACTTCTCCGCCTACGCCCTTCTTGCCGGCCTGCTTGTCGGTGAGGAGCCCGTGGGACGTGGAGATGATCGCCACGCCGAGGCCACCCAGCACCTTGGGCAGGTTGGTGGACTTCGCGTACACCCGGAGACCGGGCTTGGAGATCCGCTTGATGCCCGCGATGGAGCGCTCACGGTTCGGGCCGAACTTCAGCTCGAGGACGAGGTTCTTGCCGACCTCGGCGTCCTCGGTCTTCCAGCCCGTGATGAAGCCCTCCTGCTGGAGGATCTCCGCGATGTGAGACTTGATCTTGGACGCCGGCATCGTCACAGAGTCGTGGTACGCCGAGTTCGCGTTCCGCAGACGCGTAAGCATGTCTGCGATCGGATCAGTCATGGTCATGAATTGGCCTTCGGCCTCTCTCGCCGGGGTTTCCTGGTGCGCCATCCCTCTCCCCGATCCGAGACGGGACGGGTGCGGCGCGGTGGACCTACGGCGTAGTAAGTCGTACGGGCGGCAGACGCCCAACCCCGCAAGCCTACGGCATGCGAGGGCGGGCTTCTGCCGACCCAGATGCTTACCGAGAGCCTTGGTAACCCGGAATTACCGGATTACCAGGAGCTCTTGGTCACGCCCGGCAGCTCGCCACGGTGAGCCATCTCACGAAGGCACACGCGGCACAGGCCGAACTTGCGGTAGACGGAGTGCGGACGGCCGCAGCGCTGGCAGCGCGTGTAGCCGCGGACACCGAACTTGGGCTTGCGAGCAGCCTTGGCAATCAGAGCCTTCTTCGCCATCTCGCTCACGCCTCCTTGAAGGGGAAGCCGAGGTGACGGAGGAGCGCGCGGCCCTCAGCGTCGTTGGTCGCCGTGGTCACCACGGTGATGTCCATACCCCGGGTGCGGTCGATCTTGTCCTGGTCGATCTCGTGGAACATGACCTGCTCGGTGAGACCGAAGGTGTAGTTGCCACGGCCGTCGAACTGCTTGGGGGACAGACCACGGAAGTCGCGGATGCGCGGCAGCGCCAGCGACAGGGTGCGGTCCAGGAACTCCCACATGCGGTCGCCACGGAGCGTGACGTGGGCACCGATCGGCTGGCCCTCACGCAGCTTGAACTGCGCGATGGACTTGCGGGCCTTGGTGACGGCCGGCTTCTGACCGGTGATGGTGGTCAGATCGCGGATCGCGCCCTCGATCAGCTTCGAGTCACGGGCGGCGTCGCCGACACCCATGTTGACCACGATCTTCACGAGGCCGGGGATCTGCATGACGTTCTCGTAGGAGAACTCCTCACGCAGCTTGCCCGCGATCTCCTCGCGGTACTTCGTCTTGAGACGCGGAGTGGTGGTGGTAGCCATCAGATGTCCTCACCCGTCCGCTTGGCAACGCGGATCTTGTTGCCCTCGTCGTCGAAGCGGTAACCGACGCGCGTGACGACCTTGTCGCCGTCCTTCTCCACGACCAGCTGGACGTTGGAGACGTGGATCGGCGCCTCGGTGGTCACGATGCCGCCGGCCTGCGAACCGCGAGCGGTCGGACCGGCCTTGGTGTGCTTCTTGACCCGGTTGACACCCTCGACCAGGACGCGGTCCTCACGGGGGAAGGCCGCGATGACCTTGCCCTGCTTGCCCTTGTCCTTACCGGTGATGACCTGGACCAGGTCGCCCTTCTTGATCTTCATGCTCACAGCACCTCCGGCGCGAGGGAGATGATCTTCATGAACTTCTTCTCGCGCAGCTCACGGCCGACCGGGCCGAAGATACGGGTGCCGCGAGGGTCGCCGTCGTTCTTCAGAATGACGGCGGCGTTCTCGTCGAAGCGGATGTACGAGCCGTCCGGACGGCGGCGCTCCTTGACGGTGCGAACGATGACCGCCTTGACGACGTCACCCTTCTTCACGTTGCCACCGGGGATCGCGTCCTTGACGGTGGCGACGATGACGTCACCGATACCCGCGTAGCGGCGGCCGGAGCCACCGAGCACACGGATGGTCAGGATTTCCTTCGCACCCGTGTTGTCGGCGACACGCAGCCGCGACTCCTGCTGGATCACGTCTATCTCCTGAATGTCTGCCGGTTCCCCGGGAGCCGATCACTGGGTGAACGGCTCCCGGAGCCTGGCGGAACTGTCCTGCGAGGAATGCCCCGCAGGAGATTTCTTACTTGGCCTTCTCGAGGACCTCGACGACGCGCCAGCGCTTCGTCGCGGACAGCGGCCGGGTCTCCATGAGGAGGACACGGTCGCCGACGCCCGCGGAGTTCTGCTCGTCGTGAGCCTTGAGCTTCTCGGTACGGCGGATGACCTTGCCGTACAGCGCGTGGGTCACGCGGTCCTCGACGGCGACGACGACGGTCTTGTCCATCTTGTCGCTGACGACCAGACCCTGACGGGTCTTGCGGAAGCCGCGCGCGGCCTTCGTCTCTTCAGTCACGTTGCTCTCGCTCATCAGGCGCTCTCCACCGTCTCGATGCCCAGCTCGCGCTCACGCATCAGGGTGTAGATCCGGGCGATGTCCTTACGGACGGCCTTGAGCCGACCGTGGTTCTCGAGCTGACCCGTCGCCGCCTGGAAGCGGAGGTTGAACAGCTCTTCCTTGGCCTCGCGGAGCTTCGCAAGAAGCTCCTCGTTGCCCAGCTCGCGCAGCTCGGACGCCTTGGTACCGGCCGACATCACGCTTCACCTGCCTCGCGCTTGACGATCCGGCACTTCATCGGCAGCTTGTGGGCCGCACGAGTCAGCGCCTCACGGGCGATCTTCTCGTTGGGGTAGGACAGCTCGAACATGACCCGGCCCGGGTGCACGTTCGCGATCCACCACTCCGGAGAACCCTTACCGGAACCCATGCGGGTCTCGGCCGGCTTCTTCGTGAGCGGGCGGTCCGGGTAGATGTTGATCCAGACCTTGCCGCCACGCTTGATGTGGCGGGTCATCGCGATACGGGCCGCCTCGATCTGGCGGTTGGTCACGTACGCCGGCGTGAGGGCCTGGATGCCGTACTCGCCGAACGCGACCGTCGTACCGCCCTTGGCCTGACCACGGCGCTTCGGGTGGTGCTGCTTGCGGTGCTTGACCCTACGGGGGATCAGCATGACGGTCAGGCCTCCGTTCCGGTGCTCTCAGCCGGAGCGGCAGCGGCGGGCGCCTCGGCCTTGGGGGCCTCGGCGGCCGGAGCCGACTGCTGCTGCGGCTTGCGCCCGCGACGCTCGCCACCGCGGCCACCACGGGCCGGGCGGTCGTTGCCGCCACCGCGGGCCGGGCGGTTGCCCGCACGCGCGGCGGCGTTCTCGGCGCGGACCTCGGCGATGTTCTTGACGTCGCCCTTGTAGATCCAGACCTTCACACCGATGCGGCCGAAGGTCGTCTTGGCCTCGAAGAAGCCGTAGTCCACGTTCGCGCGGAGCGTGTGCAGGGGCACACGGCCCTCGCGGTAGAACTCCGAGCGGGACATCTCGGCGCCGCCGAGACGGCCACCGCACTGGATCTTGATGCCCTTGGCGCCGGCCTTCATCGTGCCCTGCATGCTCTTGCGCATGGCGCGACGGAAGGAGACGCGGGAGGACAGCTGCTCGGCGACGGCCTGGGCGACCAGCTGGGCATCGGTCTCGGGGCTCTTGACCTCGAGGATGTTCAGCTGGACCTGCTTGCCCGTGAGCTTCTCGAGCTGACCGCGGATCTTGTCGGCCTCCGCACCGCGGCGGCCGATGACGATGCCCGGACGAGCCGTGTGGATGTCCACGCGGACGCGGTCACGGGTGCGCTCGATCTCGACCTTGGAGATGCCGGCGCGCTCCATGCCGGACGTCAGCATCCGACGGATGGCGACGTCTTCCTTGACGTAGTCCTTGTACAGCTTGTCGGCGTACCAACGCGACTTGAAGTCGGTGGTGATGCCGAGCCGGAACCCGTGCGGGTTTACCTTCTGGCCCATTACCGGGTTCCTTCCTTGCTGCTGACGACCACGGTGATGTGGCTGGTCCGCTTGCGGATCCGGTAGGCACGGCCCTGCGCGCGCGGCCGGAACCGCTTCAGGGTCGGACCCTCGTCGACGTACGCCTCGGAAATGAAGAGGCTGTCGGCGTCGGTGTGGTCGTAGTTGTGCGCGGCGTTGGCGATGGCGCTGTCCAGCACCTTGCCGACCGGCACGCTCGCGGCCTGCGGGGCGAAACGCAGGACCGCCTGAGCCTCCGTGGCATCCATGCCACGGATGAGGTCCACCACGCGGCGGGCCTTCATGGGCGTGACGCGGATGTACCGCGCCTGGGCCCTGGCTTCCATGGTTGTCCCTTCAGTGTTTGTCATGGTCATTCCACCCCGCTGTTAGCGGCGCTTCGACTTCCGGTCGTCCTTGACGTGACCCCGGAAGGTGCGCGTCGGCGAGAACTCGCCGAGCTTGTGGCCGACCATGGACTCGGTGACAAACACCGGGATGTGGGTCTTGCCGTTGTGCACCGCGATCGTGTGGCCGAGCATCGCCGGGACGATCATCGAGCGACGGGACCAGGTCTTGATGACGTTCTTGGTACCGGCTTCGTTCTGCGTGTCCACCTTCTTGATCAGGTGGTCGTCGACGAAGGGTCCCTTCTTCAAGCTACGAGGCATCTCAACCCGTCCTTAGCGCTTCTTGTTCGTCTTGCGGCGGCGGACGATGTACTTGTTCGACGCCTTCTTGGGCGAACGAGTACGGCCTTCCTTCTTGCCCCAGGGGGACACCGGGTGGCGACCACCCGAGGTACGGCCTTCGCCACCACCGTGCGGGTGGTCCACCGGGTTCATGACCACACCACGCACGGTCGGGCGAACGCCCAGCCAGCGCTTACGGCCCGCCTTGCCCCAGTTGATGTTGCTCTGCTCGGCGTTGCCGACCTCGCCGACCGTGGCGCGGCAGCGCTGGTCGACCAGGCGGATCTCTCCGGACGGCATGCGCAGGTGGGCCATCGTGCCCTCCTTCGCGAGCAGCTGCACGGAGGCACCGGCGGAGCGGGCGAACTTGGCGCCGCCACCGGGACGGAGCTCGATCGCGTGGATCGTGGTACCGACCGGGATGTTGCGGAGCGCCAGGTTGTTGCCCGGCTTGATGTCGGCCCCGGGACCGTTCTCGACGCGGTCACCCTGCTGCAGGTTGCGCGGGGCGAGGATGTAGCGCTTCTCGCCGTCGGCGTAGTGCAGCAGCGCGATGCGCGCGGTGCGGTTGGGGTCGTACTCGATGTGCGCGACCTTCGCCGGCACGCCGTCCTTGTCGTGCCGACGGAAGTCGATGACACGGTAGGCGCGCTTGTGTCCGCCACCCTGGTGGCGAACGGTCACACGACCGGCGTTGTTACGGCCGCCCTTGCTGTGCAGCGGGCGGACCAGCGACTTCTCCGGCGTGGACCGCGTGACCTCGACGAAGTCGGCGACGCTGGAGCCACGACGGCCCGGCGTAGTCGGCTTGTACTTGCGGATTCCCATTTCTCAGTCCTCGTCCGATTCCGGACGATCCGGACCTCCGTCAGGAGGTCGGACCGCCGAAGATGTCGATACGGTCGCCCTCGGCGAGGGTCACGATCGCGCGCTTGCTGTCGGCACGCTTGCCGAAGCCCGTGCGGGTCCGCTTCCGCTTGCCCTGGCGGTTGATCGTGTTGACCCCGGTGACCTTGACCGAGAAGACCGCCTGGACGGCCTCCTTGATCTGGGTCTTGTTGGAGCCCGGCGCGACGATGAACGTGTACTTGTTCTCGTCGAGGAGCGCGTAGCTCTTCTCGGACACGACCGGCTTCAGCAGCACGTCACGGGGGTCCGTGAACGCCTTGCTGGCCGGGGTGACGACGGTGTTCTTGCCCTCGGCCTCGTGGCGGCGCGCCTTGGCGACGCGCGCGGCCTTGGCGGCCTTGGCCGCCTTGGAGGCGATGCTCGGGTGACGCGTAGCCATCAGGCTTCGCTCCCTTCGGTGTCAGCGGCCTTGGGGCCAGACACGAAGGACTCGAAAGCGGCCTGGGTGAAGACCACGTCGTCCGAGACGAGAACGTCGTACGTGTTCAGCTGGCCCGGCTCCAGGATGTGGATCTGGGGCAGGTTGCGGGCGGACAGCCACGCGGCCTCGTCGGCGCGGTCGACGACCAGGAGCAGGTTCTTGCGCTCCGAGATCTTGCCGAACAGCGTCCGGGCGGCCTTCGTGGACGGGTTCTCGCCCTCGATGACGCCGGTGACGACGTGGATGCGGTTGTGGCGGGCCCGGTCGGTGAGGGCGTGGCGCAGGGCCGCGGCCTTCATCTTCTTCGGGGTCCGCTGCGAGTAGTCACGCGGCTGCGGGCCGTGGACGACGCCACCGCCGGCGAACTGCGGCGCACGGGTCGAACCCTGGCGGGCGCGGCCGGTGCCCTTCTGGCGGTACGGCTTCTTGCCGCCACCACGGACCTCGCCGCGACGCTTGGTCTTGTGCGTGCCCTGGCGGGCAGCGGCGTTCTGCGCGACGACGACCTGGTGGATCAGCGGGATGCTGATCTTCTCCACGCCGAAGATCTCCGCGGGGAGCTCGACGCTTCCGGTCTTCTCGCCGGCAGGCGAAAGGATGTCAACAGTGCTCATCGGTTACCTCAGGCCCCCTTGGCCGCAGTGCGGACCAGGACGAGGCCGCCGTTCGGACCAGGAACCGCGCCCTTGATGAGGAGCAGGCCCTTCTCCGCGTCAACGGCGTGAACGGTCAGGTTCTGGGTGGTGACCCGCTCGTTGCCCATGCGACCCGCCATGCGCATGCCCTTGAAGACACGGCCGGGGGTGGCACAGCCACCGATGGATCCGGGCATGCGGTGCACACGGTGGGCACCGTGCGACGCCTTGCCACCCTTGAAGTTGTGGCGCTTCATGACGCCGGCGAAGCCCTTGCCCTTGCTCTTCGCGGTGACGTCGACCTTCACGCCGGACTCGAAGGCCTCAGCGGTGATCTCCTGGCCGAGGGTGTACTCGCTGGCACCAGCGGTACGGATCTCGACGAGGTGACGACGGGGGGTGACGTCGGCCTTGGCGAAGTGGCCCTTGAGGGGCTTGTTCACCTTGCGCGGGTCGATCTCGCCGAAGGCGATCTGGACCGACTCGTAGCCGTCGACGTCGTTCGTGCGGACCTGGGTGACGACGTTGGGGCCGGCCTTGACGACGGTGACCGGAACAACACGGTTGTTCTCGTCCCACACCTGCGTCATGCCGAGCTTCTCGCCCAGGATGCCCTTGATCTGCTTGGTCATCTTCAGATCACCGCCCTCAGAGCTTGATCTCGATGTCGACACCGGCCGGGAGGTCGAGTCGCATCAGAGAGTCAACGGTCTTGGGGGTCGGGTCGAGGATGTCGATCAGGCGCTTGTGCGTGCGCATCTCGAAGTGCTCGCGCGAGTCCTTGTACTTGTGCGGCGACTTGATGACGCAGTACACGTTCTTCTCAGTGGGCAGCGGCACCGGGCCCGCGACCGACGCACCAGTGCGCGTCACCGTCTCGACGATCTTCTTCGCCGAAGAGTCGATGACCTCGTGGTCGTAGGCCTTGAGCCGGATGCGGATCTTCTGTCCCGCCATGGCTACTCAGTAGTCCTGTCTCTCGAAACGCTCTGGACCCGGTGGTCCCTTTTCTTCCGCTCCCCCTCCGACCCACGCGGTCGGGCGTGTCGCGCTCTCGCTGACATGGATGTCCCTCTTCGGGACTTCCCTGCAGTGGGAGTCGCGGGCCCTTCCGGAACCGCAGGCCGGGGGCGAGAGGCCCACCGGGTGCCTGGCCTGCACCCCGCTGACACTTCCCGGAAGATTCCCGTACGTCCGCCCCTGATCAGGAGCGACGAGTACTGTGGGACTCGCTTCCGGTCCCCCCGGCGGGAGGCGCGCAGCATCGGCACTCGACCGAGCAACCCCGCTAGTCTGCCATACGGGGCGCGGGGCTGGCCAATCGGGCCGGAGAGAATACCCCGGGGGTGACGGAGATCAAACCCGGGCGGGTGGTGTGACCGCCATCCCGCTGTCCGGGGGACAGGTTCAGAGCGCCATCGGGAACTTCTCTTCCAGGAGCCAGTACTCGCCGCCCTCGGTGCTGGCGGCAAGGGCGAGGTGACCGCTCAGCGACCTGGCGATGAAGAGGAGCTCGCCCGGTTGATCCGCTGTGGACGAGATCGATGTCCGCTCGGTCAGCCTCACCCGGACCCACCCCAGCTCCATACCGGCGGCGGCCAGGAACGAACCGTCATCGGCCACCAGCCCTCCGGCGCGGGCGCGCGCCCTCCAACGCTCGTCCACGACCTGCCTCGCGTCGCCCCCGCTCCGCGGGATGCGCTCGACTGGTTCCGCATCCAGGTGCACCACGCGGCGGAACGCTTCCGTGACGGTCGGCCCACCCTGCCCCTCGTACGCTCCCAGCACTTCAAGGCCGGCACTTTCGAGGCGGGATTGTGCTTTCGCGTCCATTACATAACACCTCAATCAGTTCTGAAAAGAAATGATGGTCTCCGCCGGGTTTGTCCAGCGCCCGATAACGCTCCGGAGCGAGACCGGGAACGTCCGTGTCTTTCAACGGGTTACGGACATAGGCGGATGGGTTCGGAGCCGGAGAAAGACCCAGTGGGTCCGAAGTGACGCATCTACCGGTTTCCGGGCCGAAGTGCCGGAAGTAGTCGTAGTGGAGTCCAGACTCGGGGTCTCCTTCGGCCAGGCAGTAGCGCCCCAAAGAGTGCATCGGGCACGCCATGCCACCGTGCCCGATTCGTCCACGAGATCGGTGGGGGTGCCGATTAGGTCACGAAGCTCGCCCATGCCTCCGGCGTGAGTGCGAGTCGGGGCCAGCGGTGTCCTTGGAGTCACGGATATGGATGGTGGTGGGGGTGGGGGCGACTTCGAGATCGAGGACGCGTAGCTGCCTGGGGTGGGAGACGGGGCGGCCTCCGAAGTGCGGTCGGCATTACCTGAAGCTCCAGGTACGGCAACTCCGCTATGCCCCATATGTGTTCGAGCTGTCGGCGCAGCACCGTTGTGTCCCCGACCGGGCGGCACAACGTCCCCCTCGCCCTGAGTCCACGCATGGGTATCGGCTCGCTGCCACGTCGTCGCCCACTCCTTCGCCGGACTCCTGCGCTCGCCCGCCCAGCCCGCGGCGACGAGAACTGCCGCCACTGATGGCTTCGTGAGTTCCTCGAACTCGGCCGGCTGACCCACTTCCGCGCTTACGTCCGCCATTCACTCGTGCTTCCCTGCCCGCGCGAGGCCGTGTCGCACTTGTTGTCGGACGTATCCAGGGGCGGCACGCACGCCCCGGGTCCGGAAGGGCGACTGCGCGAAGGCGCACGGTCACCCCGTCAGGACACAGCGAGCAACTGATCCAGAATCTCGTCGTATGCCCGGAATCCGGCCTTCCCTTCGTCCGGCGCGTCGGACTCGGGTCGGAGGATGTCCGGCAGGTGCGCGACACGCCACATGCGGAAGACCAGGCTGGGAGTGCTCCCGCCGCTCGGGTCCGCCAGGGCACAGGCGATCGTCAACACCTCGACGATCTGCTCCCCGCCCCGGACGGCCTCGGTGCCGGCCGCGACGGCCGCGGTGACGAGTGCCTGGAGCAGAAGCGTGAGCTGCAGGTCCGCTGCCATACGGCACATGCGGCGAACCAGCGCCGGCTCCTCCAGCTTCGCCAGGGGCTCGGGGACCCCCGTGACACCCGCGGACCACAGGAGCAGAAAGGCCGCGGGCACTTCATGATCGCGCAGCCGTCCCAGCTCGTCGACAACGGCCATACCCGAGTCGCTGAACCGGCAGACCGACCGGATACCGCCGAGCAGGCGCCCCACGTCCTCGGACCGGTCGTCCAGGAAACGGCCGACCGAGACGTCTGAGACGGACCAGGTACCCGTGGCGTTCACGGCCCCGACCTCCACGACACCGCCGAGCGGGCCGAAGACACCACGTGCCAGCATGCTCTCCGACATGGGAACGATCGAACCTGCCACTGCCGCGCTCCTCACAAGACTCTAAAATTGGCCCATCATGTGCTGAATCACCGCGTCTCGCTGTGGAAGTACGCGCGGAGAACCTGCATTCAGGATGTCGACCCCCTCCTGAGTGTCCACGAAGTACTCCGGCTGGCGCCCGGCGGGCCCGCTGTGCTCGCGGAGCACCGAATCAGCGAACGATCTCGGCACTTCGGTCCGCACCACGACTCCTTCGGGACCGGCGTACTGTGTGGCCGCCCTGTTGAAGTCATCGGTCAGGTATACGCCGGCGTCCGGTGTGTATTCGCGCTGCATGTCGTGAGAGCGGCCCAATGAGAATTCCCCGCCGCTCCAGTCCCGTGAGCCATGATAGAGAACCACGCTTTCCTCGTCGCAGGACATCAGACCGAAGGGGTCGGTCTGCCGCCACGGATGGGTCACGTAGCTGTAGGGGTCCGGAGCGGGCGCCAGTCCGAGTGGGTCCAGCGAGGTGTAACGACCGCTCTCCGGGTCGTAGTGGCGGTGGTAGTTGTAGTGCAGCCCTGTTTCTTGGTCCTGGTACTGCCCGGGAAAGCGGAGCGGGGTGTACGCCCGGCTCCGCCGGGGCCAGGCCGTAGTGCCCCATAGCGTCCGGTGGGCTCTCCAGCTCACCTCGCCGTGCGGATCGACGAGTTGGGTCGGAGTTCCGACCAGGTCGGTGACGATCGCAAAGAAGCGAGCGTCTACTTCTTCCTGCGTGGCCGAGTCGGTCAGTCGTTCGGTCTGGGCGATCGGTCGCAGGCCGGAGTGGTCCCAGGTGAGGGTGACCGCATTCGGCAGAGCCGGATCGCTGGTGGTCTCCTCCACGAGAACCGGGCCGTCCCACGTGAAATCCGTCCGCTCCACGACTGAGTGGCCGTCGTCGCCAAGTCGCTCCTTGGCGATACGGCGGCCGAGAGGGTCGTAGGAGTAGCGCCAGGCCGTGCCGTCCGGGGTCCTGACTGAGGTGAGTCGGTCCTCGGCGTCCCAGACGTACCGCCAGACTGCGGGCTTCCGGGACAGACGCTTTTTGCAGCGCTCCACGACCCGTCCGGCAGCATCGTGGACATAGCGCACTCCTCCCGCACGCTCCAGGCGGCTTCCGGCGTAGGAACGGCCGCCTTGCGCCGCTTCCAGTCCCGGATAGCCGGACCATGAAGCAGAAGTGACGCGTCCTGCGACGTCATAGTCATAGCTTTCCGAACGGCCCTCCCCCTCCAGGCTCCTGACGCGCCTCATCGAGTCGGTGGTCAGAACAACAGGACCGTCGATGGCATCGGACACCCGGCTGGGATCGTGCTGCGCTCCGTAGCTGTATTCGCGGCCCTGGACCAGCCGGTCCGCGGTCGTCCACCGTTCTTCCACAGGCTGACCGCTCGCGTCCCACGTCTGGTCGAGACGCAGCGAAGCACCGATGCGACGGCTGATTTCCTGTCCGGCGGCATCGCGACCGAATTCAATGGCGTGGCCGGAAGTATTCAGACGGATCATTCGTCCGACAGCGTCATACCCGTACACGGCACGCGCACCGGAGGGCGTGACGCGCTCAACACGGCGGCCGGCGGAGTCGTACGTCGACACCGTCGACCGGCCGTTCACCCACTCGGCGACGACCCGTCCGGCGAGATCCCGCTCCATCCTCAGGTCGCAGCCCGGCCCCACGGCACGGACCAACCGTCCCATGGCGTCGTGGACGTACTCGGTGGACTCGGCGCCGACCACCTTGGAACGAAGCCGCCCCATCGGGTCGTACGTGAACGCGACCTCCTGGCTCGTCGGGTTCAGTCGCCGCGACAACCGGCCGGCTGCGTCCCGCTCATAGGTTGTCCGCTGTTCGTCGAAGTCCGTTTCGGCAACGAGCCGGCCTGCCGCGTCGTAGGCATATGCCCAACGCAGGCCAAGGGGATTGATCGCATGCGTAAGCCGAAGTGACGCGTCGTACTCGAATTCGTACCGTCCCCCGTCGGGTTCCGTCTGCGCGGTGAGCAGGTCGAAAGGACCGTATTGGAAGGTCGTCAGGGCGCCGTCCGGCTTCACGTGGGACGTGCAGTTGCCCTCACCGTCATACGTCCACGTCTCCTGGGTGCCGTCGGGGCCGAGGACACGGGTCGGACGCCCTTCGACGGTCCACCACAGCCTGGTCGTTTCTCCCAGGGGACCCGTGATGACGCTGAGCCGACCGAAGGAGTCGTACGTGCGTGTGGTGCGCTCCCCCAGAGCACTAGTGGTCTCGCATCGTAGGCCGGCGGCATTGCAACGCACGGTCGTCGTGGCGCCGAGTGGGTCGGTCACCGATGCGATCGACCCATGGGCGTCGTAGGCGAAACGCGTGCGCGCACCGTCCGGTGCGATGGTCTCAAGCCGGTTGCCTCGTGCGTCGTAGGTGTGCTGCCAGTTCGTCCCGTCCGGCAGTGTCACGCGGGTCGGCAGGTGCAGTGCGTTGTACGCCACCGTGACGACGCCGCCGTCTGGCAGCGAGACATGCGTCGGCCGACCGACTGCGTCCACCTCATAACGCGTGCTGTGCCCAAGGGGATCGGTACGGGAGAGCAGGTGGTGGTGGTCGTCGTACTCGGTTCGAGTGCAGTGGCCAAGGGGGTCGATCTCGGCAATGACCTGACTGTTGTCGTTGACAACGAAACGCGTGGTCGCGCCGTCGGTCGTCGTGTGACTGGTGATGCGGTGCCCCGGCCAGGCAGAGAGTTCCTCGTCGTACGTGAATGTGCCGGCGACATGTCCGGCTTGTCCGGCCTGTGAGACGCATCGCCCATGATCGTCGTAGGCGTAGGTGTACCGGTGGCCGTTGCGGTCGGTCCATGACGTCATGCGCAGGTACTCGTCATAGGTGAACGCGAGGGCCAGGCCGGATGAGTTGACGACCTCGGTGAGGTTGCCGTCGTCGTAGCCGTATCGCCTGACAACCGTGTCCGAACCGTCCTCGGCATCGGTCAGACGCAGGGCGGTGACACGGCCGTCGGAGGTAGTGAACGTGACGTGGTAACCGCCTGAGTGCCGGATCCCGAGCGGAACGCCGGACTCGTCGTAATCGAAGGTGAGACTGTTGGCGTTGCGGTCGGTGATGTCGGTGATACGGGCAGTGCCGTCGGGCTGCGGGGCGAAGCGGCGGCTGAGACCGGTCCAGGGATCGTCCACTCGATACGTCCCGTCGGCCTCCCGGCTGAGGGGCATACGGGGACCCGACTCGGGCAACCAGAGATGCCCTGCCTCGCTTTCGACGCGGTAGACGAGGATCATCCCGTCCTCCGTGACGAAGTAGACGCCGTCCGCGTCCATCTCCAGGCGCTGATCCAGAGTCGAGGACCAACCAGGACCGAACCACCATCCGCATCCGTAGTCGGAGGCGGCGCGGCGCATGAACGTCAGGGGCAGGGTTCCGGGAAGGGACACGTCCGTCTCGACCAGGAACGTCTCTCCGGTAGCGACGTCGACCGGGTCACCGCAGCCTTTGATCTTGCTCTTCAGCCGGTTGTAGGCCCCCCTGGCGCCGTCGGCCACCGCTGTCTTGGCGTTCTTCGCGACGCCTCGCGCGCTGAGGGCCATGCCCTTCAGCCCCATCTTGCCCAGTGCCTTCGCACCCTTGGCGAGTCCGCCGAGAGTGGTCAAGCCCTTCATGCCGGGTATGCAGTCGAGTGCGGCGAACCCCACATCCCACAGGGACGCCTGTCCCTTGCTGTATTTGTAGAGCGTGTCCGCGAGGACGACGAGGGCGGCGACCAGGACGATCGCGCCGAGGATGGGGCCGCCGATGATCATCGCGATGATGCCGACGACGGCGACGACGACCTTGCAGACCGCGACGATGGTGTCCCAGTTGTCGGAGAACCAGTCGCCGACGTCCTCCCACCAGGAGCGGTTCTGGATGCCGGCGTCGGACGCCTCGTCGATCTTGTTCTTGGCCTCCCGGGCCGCGTCGTCACGCATCTTGCGCGCGTCCTCGGCCATCTTCTTCGCCGCGTCCAGCGCACCCTGCGCCGAGTCGACGGCCGACTGCGCGTTGGTGTGCGCGGTCTTGGCGTGCTGGACGTCCCGAGTGGCGGCGCGGACCTTGGCCTCGTCCGGCTTGTCCGCGTCCGACTTGCTGCCGGTCGGGTCGTCCTTGTACTTGTCCGCCTCCTTCGACGCCCGCGTCACCCACGAGTCCGCCGAGGACAGCTTCGACTGCGCCGACGTGAGGTCCTGTCGGGCCTCCCGCGCCTTGATGAGCGCCTTGTCCGCCAGGGCCTGCGCCCGCTCCAGCTTCGGCCAGAAGTCCGCGAGCGCGTCGCCGCACATCCCGTACGACTTCTCCAGCTTCTTCAGGTTCTTGGGAACGCCGGAGAACTCCTCCTTGAAGACCGTCGCCGACTTCCCCGCCCACTCGGCCAGGGTGGACTCGCCGGCCATGCCCTTCACCAGACGCAACGCCTCCGAGACGTCGTCGGCGAAGTCGTGCAGCGTCTTCGCGAGCGTGCGCACCCGCTGCGGATCCCCCGGAGTCGGGTCCTTGTCCAGGTCCAGGACATGCCAGTCACTCGGCCTGTGGCCCACCATCCCCGCAACCCCCGTCAACTCACGCGCCGCACCAGCAACCACCCGTACGCACACGTGAACTTACAAGGAGCAGCAGTTCGAAGAAAGATGGTTCGGACGGGCGCGGCCAGAAGGTCAGTGCCATACCTCGGGGTTCAGGGCCGCCGTGACGTGATCGGCTGCCGTGGTGACGGTCAGGTCGGGCTGGCGGACGCGGAGCGCGATGCTCTTCCGCGAAGGAGTGATGGATCTGCCCTCCCGCCGCTTCCAAGCGGGCGGTGCCCGTCCGGAATGCCGGAGCGGCTCGTGGGCCGAAGACTACGAAGGGTGCGGAGCGCGGCATCGTGAGGCGCGGGTGCGGACGACGCGGGTTCATCGTCTGCGCACCGCCCCCCAGGCGTCGGTCGCCGCGTAAGTGCAGCTCAGCCGCCACGCGTCCAGCTTGTTCCGCACCGTGGAGACGACGCGCCAGCACTTCAGCCACGTCGGCAGTCGTCGGAACGGCACGAAGGTCAGGGTGTCGTTGATCGCGTTCACCGCGATGCTCCTGCGGCCCGGGCCTTCCGCCCGCAGTGCGGCGTACAGCTCGGGCGTCAACGCGCCGTTGAGGCGAGCCGCCGTTCCTGCCGCGGTGCAGGCGAACCCTCGCTGAGCGACGTCCGGGAGTTGCATCGCCCGGACGATCCGGGGTGACGCCTCCTCCAGGGAGCAGTTGAAGGCCAGTCCGATGGCCGCCGTGCCGAGGCTTCTCTCCCCGCGCTCGAACGCGGCGTCCCATTCCTTCGGGTCGTTCAGGGCCAGCAGTCGTTCGCCGGTCTGCCAGTTCCGGTGCGTCGACATGATCAGTGACACCGGGGTCCGCTCGTCCGTCTCGTGGTCCCGAACGCCTCGATCAGCTCACGCCAGGCCCGTGTCATCGCGGGAGGGTCCAGAAGCGGGAGTCCCGGGGTGGGGGCGGGTGGAGGGGGAGGCGGGAGAAGTCGATGTGGGCGTCGGCGTCCGGGTCGCCGGTGGGAGGGAGCAGGTGGTCGCCGCGGCCGTAGTAGGCGGGCAGGGCCCAGAACTCCGGGGCCTCGTGGCACAGGAGGTCGGGGTAAGGGTCGACCTCCAGGTCCGCGTACTGGCTGTTGATCCTCGCCACCGCCTCCGGGCGGGAGATGCCGCAGCGGTCCACGAGTACCGCCACCATGTCGCGGAAGTACTCCAGCATTCCCTCGTCCAGGTCGAGGACGAATTCCTCGGTCACCGGGGCCCCCGCACTCCTCAGTCCGCGAACCGGAACGTCGACGTGATCGCGTCGAAGATGTCGAAGAAGGAGTCCGCGAGGTCGAGGACCTGGCTGCTGCCCGCGACCAGGGCCACCTTGCCCTCCTGGCCGGGGACCGGGATGTACGTCTGCATGAGCACCGCGCGGACCGTGCGGTTCAGGGCGTCGCCGGGGACCGGGATGTCCTCCACGCCCCGGGTACGGGCCGCGGGGCCCACGCCGGGGATGTCGACCGTGGTGACCTCGCGCCAGGAGTCGCCGGGCTTCCGCGCCTCCTTGACGGCGAGTTGGGCGGCTATGGCAGCCGGGTCGGTGGGCAGGGGGTCGCCGGAGGACGTGCGGCCGCCTATCAGGGAGACCGTGACCGAGCCCGTGATCGGGGTGTCGCCGCCGAAGCTCTCCGCCATGCAACCGCAGTACAGCGCGCCCGACTTCCACGCGTCGGACGCCGCCTTCTGGAGGAAGGTGACGTACGCGGACCGGGAGGGCTTCAGTTCCGGGTACCGGCGGATGCGGTCCTCGACCATGCGGCGGATCGAGTCGTCCCGGGACTCCGGGCGTACGTCGAACTCCCACCAGGACTCCGGCACCTTGATGCGGAAACCGCCCCGTTCGACGGTCAGTGCCTCCGTGTAACGGGCCATGGTGTGCCCGGCCTCCCCGTGTGTCGCTCGATCGGCTGTTCCCGTCATCGTCCCACTGATCGGCGGCCCGGCGCCGGTGATGTCCGGCACGAGGGCCCGACGGCGTGGCCCGCGCACCCTCGGTACAGAAAGCCGTTCACCTGTTTGGATGAAAACCTGTCGTGACCGCTGTAGACATTCCGCCGCTGCTGTGGTTAGTCTTCTGTCGTAGCCAGGAAGTCAGTGAGGCGCGGCAGAGACGAACTGCCCGCATGAGTAACAGCAGGACCAGCAGGACCCGCAACACCAAGAGGTACGGCACGAGGAGAGAAGGAGGAGGACGCCATCAGGATCGCCCGGGCGAGAACGTTCTCACCGGGTACCGCAGGCCCCGGAACGGAAGGTGGTCCCACGGTCACGCATCCGCGATCCCTCAACAGAAGGCCGGCAGTGCAGTAGGCCGGCAGATGGTGTTACAAATCCCTCGGGGCCTTGGTGCCGTACGGCACCAAGGCCCCTCGACGCGTTCCGCAAACAGAGGTGCAGATGACCGCTGACACACCGCTCAACCGCATCGACGACGACGACTACCCCGCGTACACCATGGGGCGGGCGGCCGAGATGCTGGGCACCACGCCCGCCTTCCTACGAGCCCTCGGCGACGCCCGGCTGATCACGCCGCTGCGCTCGGAGGGGGGCCATCGCCGCTACTCCCGCTACCAGCTGCGCATCGCCGCTCGCGCCCGCGAGATGGTCGACCAGGGAACGTCGATCGAGGCGGCCTGCCGCATCATCATCCTGGAGGACCAGCTCGAAGAGGCTCAGCGCATCAACGCGGAGCTGCGAAGCGGTGGCGCCGGGGTGTCCGGAGACAAGCCGGGGAGTGCCAGTACTGCCCGGTAGTGCCACCGACCCGCCCGCCCGCGCGGGCCTGCGGATAAAATCTGTTCTCATGTCGAAGCCTGACGAGCTGCTCGTTGACATTGCCGCCCGTGTGGAGTCCGCGCAGAGCAGTCGAATGTCCCTGACCGTGGTCACCCACGGCGCTGTTATCACCGGCCGCCTGGCCCCCGAGTCCGTGTGGCGGCAGCGGGTGTCGGAAGTGCTGACCGACTCCGCGGACCTGGGCGTCTTCTCCGCCGCCTTCGACGCTCCGGCGGAAAAGAAGGAGGCACCCACGCACCTGCACTTCCATGTCGCCCGGATCCTCCAGGGCACGATGGGGATCCCCGAAACGGGCGGGATGTACCGCGTGGCGATCGATGACGTCAGCGCCTGGACCGTGGGGGACTTCAGCTACTCCGACCACTGAAACCCGCGGGAATCCGAGAACAGACCGAACAGTGCGCAGTAATCCGCGTACGTGAATTCCATGGTTACGGAAAAGCAGCTGGGGCCCGCACCCCGAAGGATGCGGGCCCCAGCTGCGCTGCGCGCCCGCGGGCGCGCCGACGTCAGGCGAGGACGATGTTCTCGGCCGTCGGGCCCTTCTGGCCCTGCGCGATGTCGAAGCTCACCTTCTGGCCTTCGAGCAGCTCACGGAAGCCCTGGGCGGCGATGTTCGAGTAGTGGGCGAACACGTCAGCGCCGCCACCGTCCTGCTCGATGAAGCCGAAGCCCTTTTCCGCGTTGAACCACTTCACGGTGCCAGTAGCCATGTCTTTTTCTCCTTCGGGGCAGTGCACCGGCGCCCGCACTGTACGGACGCCGTGTCGCCGCGATGATCACCCCGACCGGAAAAAAGACCGGTATCACATTCGGGAACCACACCTGCAACTGATAACGACAGTAGCACGCAACGGGACCCCGCGTACGTCCAGAAATTACGCCCTGTTCGCCGCCGCAAGGAAACTGTCCGCACGTTCCGTCAAACCCTGGTACGGCGGATACAGATTTCAGGGTGCCCATTTCACAGGAATTACCTGGCGGGGCGAGTTCCGTCAGATGACGCCCTGCGCCAGCATCGCGTCGGCCACCCGCTCGAAGCCGGCGATGTTCGCGCCGGTGACGTAGTCGCCGGGGGCGCCGTAGCGCTCGGCGGTTTCGTGGCAGGTGGTGTGGATGCTGGTCATGATGTCCGCCAGCTCGTCCTCGACCCGCGCCGCGGTCCACGACGTACGGGCGTGGTTCTGCGCCATCTCCAGGGCGCTGACCGCGACGCCGCCCGCGTTGGCCGCCTTGCCGGGGCCGAAGGCGACGCCGGCCTGCTGGAGCAGGTGGACGGCCTCGGGGGTCGTCGGCATGTTCGCGCCCTCGGAGACCGCCTTGACGCCGTTGCGGATCAGGGTGGCGGCGTCCTTCTCGTCCAGTTCGTTCTGGGTGGCCGACGGGAGGGCGAGGTCCGCCGGGACCTCCCAGACGCGACCGCCGGGGACGAAGCGGGCCGAGGCGCCCCGGCGTTCGGCGTACGCGTCGACGCGGCCTCGCTCGACCTCCTTGATCTGCTTCAGCAGGCCGAGGTCGATGCCCTTCTCGTCGACGACGTAGCCGGAGGAGTCCGAGCAGGTGACGGCGTTGGCGCCGAGGGCGGTCAGCTTCTCGATGGTGTAGATCGCCACGTTCCCGGAGCCCGAGACGACCGCGGTCTGGCCCTCCAGGTCCTCGCCGCGCTCGCGCAGCATCGCCGCCGCGAAGAGCACGTTGCCGTAGCCCGTCGCCTCCGGGCGGATCAGCGAGCCGCCCCAGCCCTGGCCCTTGCCGGTGAGGACGCCGGACTCCCAGCGGTTGGTGATCCGGCGGTACTGGCCGAAGAGGTAGCCGATCTCCCGGCCGCCGACGCCGATGTCACCGGCGGGGACGTCCGTGTGCTCGCCGATGTGCCGGTACAGCTCCGTCATGAAGGACTGGCAGAACCGCATGACCTCCGCGTCGCTGCGGCCGTGCGGGTCGAAGTCGCTGCCGCCCTTGCCGCCGCCGATGCCGAGGCCGGTCAGGGCGTTCTTGAAGATCTGCTCGAAGCCCAGGAACTTGATGACGCCCAGGTTGACCGACGGGTGGAACCGGAGGCCGCCCTTGTACGGGCCCAGCGCGCTGTTGAACTCGACGCGGAAGCCCCGGTTGACGCGGACCCGGCCCTGGTCGTCCTGCCACGGCACCCGGAACATCACCTGGCGCTCCGGCTCGACCAGCCGCTCGATGAGGCCCGGCTCGGCGTACTCGGGGCGGGCCGCGACGACCGGGGCGAGCGTTTCCAGGACCTCGTGCACGGCCTGGTGGAACTCCGGCTGGGCCGGATTGCGGTGCTCGATCTCGGTGAGGAGGTGGTCGAGGGTGGTCTGCGTCTCGCTTCGCGTCGTCACAGGGGCCCTTTCTGGCACGGCGGGCACCGGTCGCGTGCAGCGACCGGTGGGAGGCGCTCGGCGCCGTTGCCGCGCGCGGGACGCTTAAGTGTTACGCGCATGTAAACCCCGTGGCCAGCACCCGATCACTGGGTGAGACGAAGGACTCCCGGTGCCGCTACGCCTCCCCGTTCAGCATCGCGGCGGTCAGGACGTTGCCCGCGACGCCCCAGCCGCCGTCCGGGACCTCGTCGACGAGGACGACGGTAGTCGGCCGGGCGCGCTCCCCGTAGATCTCGGCGTAGAGGTCGGTGGTGCGTTCGACGATCTTCTTCTTGTCCTCCGGCGTGAGGGTGCCCGCGGGGACCTTGAAGTGGGCGAAGGGCATGTCAGACCAGCCCTCCGTTGGCGCGCAGGATCTGGCCGTTCACCCAGTGCCCGGCGGGGCTGCCCAGGAAGGCGACCACGGCGGCGATGTCCTCCGGGGTGCCCAGCCGCTCCAGGGGCGGCGTCTTCGCGAGCCGGTCGATCTGCTCGGGCGTCTTGCCGTCGAGGAAGAGGTCCGTGGCCGTCGGGCCGGGGGCGACCGTGTTCACGGTGATGTCCCGGCCGCGCAGCTCCCGCGCCAGGATCATCGTCATGGCCTCCACGGCGCCCTTGCTCGCCGCGTAGCCGCCGTACGTGGGGAACTGCGCGCCCACCACGGAGGTCGAGAACCCGACGAACGAGCCCCCCGCGCGCAGCCGCCGCGCCGCCTGCTGGGCGACGACGAAGGTGCCGCGGATGTTGGTGCGGTGCATGGCGTCGAGCGCCGCCAGGTCCAGGTCGGCGATCGGCGACAGGGTCATCCGCCCGGCCGCGTTGACGACCACGTCGACGCCGCCGAACTCCTCCTCCGCCCGGTCGAACAGGGCGGCGACCTCCTTCTCCTCCGCCACGTCGGCCTGTACGGCGAGGGCCCGTCCGCCGGACCCGGTGATCGCCGCCACCGTCTCGTCGGCGGCCGCGGCGCCGTGGGCGTAGTTCACGACGACGGCCAGGCCGTCCTCGGCGAGCTTCCGCGCGACCGCCCGGCCGATGCCGCGCGATCCCCCGGTGACGATCGCCACGCGGGCGTCCGCCCCTGTGTGCTGGTTCGTGTTCGTGGTCATGCGTCCACGATGCGCCCGGTCGGCCGCCGCAGCCAGGGGATGCCATCCCCTGGGTCGGCGGCCCGGCCCGGCGCAGAATGGACCGCATGAGCGCTGTGAAGTACGCCGAGCTGGGCGCGTTCCTGCGGTCGCGGCGCGAGCGCATCCGCCCCGCCGACGTCGGACTCCCGGCCGGGCCGCGCCGCCGGGTGCCGGGGCTGCGCCGCGAGGAGGTCGCCCAGCTCGCCGGGGCCTCCGTGGACTACTACAACGAGCTGGAGCGCGGCGCCGGGTCCCAGCCGTCCGAGCAGATGATCGCCGCGCTGGCGCGTGCGCTGCGGCTGTCCGCCGACGAGCGGGACTATCTGTACCGGCTCGCCGACCGGCCGGTGCCCGTGCAGGGCGGGCCCGCCTCGCACGTGCACCCCGGCATGCTGGACCTGCTGGAGCGCATGACGTCCACACCGGCGCAGGTGATCACCGACCTGCACGTCACCCTCGTACAGAATCCGCTGGCCGTGGCGCTGCTCGGGGACCAGTCCGGTTACCGGGGGCCGCGGGCCAGCTTCGTGCACCGGTGGTTCACCGAGCCGGAGGCCCGGCTGCTGTACCCCGAGGCCGACCACGAGACCCAGTCCCGCGCCTTCGTCGCCGACCTGCGGGCCGCCGCCGCCCGGCGGGACGCGAAGGACGCGGAGGCCGGCTCGATGATCCGTACGCTGCTCGGTGTGTCCCCCGAGTTCGCCGCGCTGTGGGCCGACCACGAGGTGGCGTTCCGGCGCGACGACCGGAAGCGGCTCGTCCACCCGGTGATCGGCCTGATCGAGGTCAACTGCCTCAACCTGTTCAGTGAGGACGGCCGCCAGCGGCTTCTGTGGTTCACCCCGGCCGTCGGGACCGACAGCGCGGGGTTGCTGGAGTTGTTGTCGGTCGTCGGAACGCAGGAGGTCAGCGCTGCGACGCGTACGGCAGGAAGCGCGCCCAGGCAGCAGGGGTGAGCGTCAGGAGGGGGCCGTCGGTGCTCTTGGAGTCGCGGACGTGGACGGTGCCGGGGGTGACGGCCAGCTCGACGCAGGAGTTGCCGTCCGTACCGCTGCTGTAGCTGCTCTTGAACCAGACCAGTTCGGTCTCGCGGATCATGTTTCTCCCAGCAGTTTTTCGATGAAGGCACGTGACTCTCTCGGTGGGAGAGCCTGCGCCCGGATGGTGCCATACCGCAGCTCAAGGATGCGCAGCTCCCTGGGCTCAGCGGTCGGCCGACCGTTGAACGCACCATCGCTACGTCCCACTGCCGTGCCATCCGGGAACTTCAGCAGCTCGATCTTGCCGTCCACACCCGGGTGGGCCTCAGTGTCCGTCGGCATCACCTGAAGTGAGACGTGGTTCAACGATCCCATCTCCAACAGGCGTTCGAGCTGCTGCTGCCTCACCATTGTGCCGCCAACCGGCCGTCGCAACGGCGCCTCTTCCAGGACGAAGTGGATCGACGGCGCCGGATCGCGTTCGAAGACCGACTGCCGAGCCATGCGGGCGGCCACCATGCGCTGTACGTCGTCCGCGGAGTACGGCGGCTGAGCGGCTTCCATCAGCGCGCGGGCATGCTCCGGTGTCTGCAAGAGCCCATGGACGCTGTTGCACTCGTAGATGCCGATCTCGACCGCACTCGCCTCCAGTTTCCCCAGCTCCCGCACCTTCTTCGGGTAACGGACCTTCTTGACGTCCTCCCAGCTCGCCGAGATGAGCCCACCGGCCCCCAGCACCTCGTCGGCCCTGTCCAGATACTCCTGCCGGGGAATCCGTCTGCCGCCCTCGACCTTGTAGACCAGGTCCTCCCCGTACCCGACCGCCACTCCGAACTCGCCGGCGCGCATCCCCGCGGCCTCGCGGCGAAGCTTCAACTGCCGTCCCACCGTGGTGATGACCGCGACGCCCCACTCGTCGTCGGGGTCGACCTCCCACCCCGACTCGTCCGTCTCGACCGTCATCCCGCTCCCCTTCGTCGTGCTCGCCGTGTTGCCCCCAGCGCCCTACCCGTACGGCACGTACCGACAGCCCCGACAGCGATGGACAACCACCGGACAGTCACGGCACGTACCCGCTGAGTCACTTTTCACGGTACGCACACGCCGCCACGCTGAGTGACGTGAACCAGAAATCCGCCGAACTCCCGACGTCCGTCCGCAACTTCAGCGTGCAGCTGTCCCCCACGCCACGCGGTGCCCGCCTCGCCCGTCTGCTGGCGACCGAGCAACTCCGCTCCTGGGGTCTGCCCCTGGACCCGGCACGCCTGCTCGTCGCCGAGCTGGCCAACAACGCGAGCGCCCACGGACGCGTCCCGGGCCGCGATTTCCGGCTCACCCTCTACGTCGTCGGCGACACCCTCCGCATCGAGGTGACCGACACCCGGGGCGAGGCACTCCCCGACCCCCGACAGCCTTCGCCCGAGGCCGAATCCGGCCGGGGCCTGCTGCTGGTGGAGGCGTTGGCGAGCCGCTGGGGAGTGACGGAGGGCCGCTTCCCGCGCAAGACGGTCTGGGCGGAGCTGCGCTGCATGCCACCGCGACCCGCGTTCTGAGGTCGGTGCCCTACCAAGAGCAGGAACCCGGGGGGAAATGACCCCACCAAGCCCCACCCCTCCCGCCCACGGCGCGCTTTCGACGAGCAGCCGTCACGCCACCGCCGACACGCAGAACGGATGCCCCGCCGGGTCCAGCAGCACCCGCCAGCGGTCCGGGGACGGCTGGAACTCTGGCTTCGTCGCGCCCAGGGCGAGCATGCGGGCCTCCCCCGCGTCCAGGTCGTCGACGCCGACGTCTAGGTGGGCCTGCTTCTCCTGGTCGGTGCCCGGCCAGGAGGGCGGGCGGTAGTCGGTCAGGCGGCAGAAGCCGAGGCCGGGTGCGCCCTCCTTGCCGCCGAGGAGGTAGAAGTCGTCGGTGTGGAAGGCGACGGGGAGGCCGAGGGCCTCGCCCCAGAAGCGGGCCAGCTGGGCGGGGTCGGAGCAGTCGAAGGTGACGGCCGAGTAGCGGAAGGCCGGTGCCGGGGTGTTCTGCGTTGTCGTCATGGCAGAGACCGTAGGACGTGACCAGGACAGGTTCGGTCCTGGTCGGCGCCGGAGGCGTGGAAGACTTCGGGACCGTGCTCAGTACTTCCGCCCGGCTGCTGCGACTGGTCTCCCTGCTCGCCGTCCGTCCCGCGTGGACCTGCGGCGAGCTGGCCGAACGGATGGAGGTCACCGAGCGGACGGTGCGGCGGGACGTGGCCCGGCTGCGGGAGCTGGGGTACGCCGTCGACTCCGATCCGGGGCCGTGGGGCGGGTACCGGCTGCGGCCGGGGACGCGTACGCCGCCGCTGATCCTGGATGACGAGGAGGCCCTCGCCGTGGCCGTCGGGCTGCGGGAGGCCGCGCTGAGCGGGGCGCTCGGCGGGGACCAGGCGGCGTTGTCGGCACTGCTGAAGCTGCGGCAGGTACTGCCCAAGCGGCTGGGCGACCGGCTCGGGGACATGGACGCCGCGTTCGTGCAGACACCGAGGGCCGGGGAACCGCAGGTCGCGGCGGGGACGCTGCTGGAGCTGGCGGCCGCGTGCCGGCGGGGCGAGCGGGCCCGGATGGCGTACCGGGACTGGGGAGGGCGGGCCAGTGTGCGGGACGTCGATCCGTACCGGCTCGTGCACACCGGGCGGCGTTGGTACTTCGTGGCACGGGATGTCGCGCGGGGAGAGTGGCGGACGTTCCGGGCGGACCGGGTCGAGCGGGTGCAGCCGACCGGGCGGCCCGTCGAGTTCAGCGAACCGCTGCCCGATCCGGCGCTGCTCGTGTCCCGCGCGAGCGCGACCGGGCCGTACGCGGTGCTGGCCACCGTCCGCCTGCCGGTGCCCATGGAACAGGCGCTGCGGTCCATTCCCGCCACGGTCGGGCTGCACCGGGCCGACGGGCCGGACGCCACGGTCGTCGAGGTCGGCGGGTCGAGCGCGGAGGGACTGGCCAGGTATCTGTTCAGCCTCGCCACGCCGTTGCGCGTCCTGGCGCCGGACTCCGTGCGGGAGGCGCTGCTGCGCCGGACCCGGGAACTGCTCGCCGCGAACGGCGACGCGGGTACTTGAAGTTTCCTCCACAGGTCCGTACCAACCCCTTGCCCCCGTCCTCCCCTCGTCGCAAGCTCCCCTCATGGAGCTGGAGTTGCGGCATCTCAAGACGGTCCGGGCCATCGCCGACGCCGGCAGCCTCACCAGGGCGGCGACGGCTCTCGGTCTCGCGCAGCCCGCGTTGAGCGCACAGCTCAAGCGGATCGAACGGGCCCTGGGCGGCGCGCTGTTCGTACGCGGCCGGCACGGGGTGCGGGCCACCGCGCTGGGCGAACTGGTGCTGGAGCGGAGCCGGATCGTGCTGCCCGCGGTGACCGAGTTGCAGCAGGAGGCGGCCCGGTTCGCCCGCGCGCCGCGGACGGCAGAGCGGCTGCGGATCGGCGGCACCCACGGGCCCTTGCTGGGCGCCCTCCTCGACCGGCTGGCCGGTGTGGCACCCGACGCCCGGATGACGACCTGCACCTCCTGGTCCGAGCGGGAGCTGGCCGGGCAGCTCGCCGAGGGGCGGCTGGACTTCGCGCTGGCCGGTACCTGCGGCACCGCGTCACCACCTCCCGGTGAGGGTCTGGTGTGGCGGGAGGTCGCCGTCGACCCGGTGTTCGTCATGGTGTCCGAGAACCACCCGCTGGCCCGCCGCGCGGAGGTGGACCTGACCGAGCTGGCCGACGAGGAGTGGTCCTGCGTACCCGGCGACGGCTGCTTCGGCGACTGCTTCACCGCCTCGTGCGCCCGCGCGGGCTTCACCCCGCGCCGCATGTACGAGACGGACACCGCCTCGCTCGTGCACCTGGTGCAGGTGGGGCGGGCGGTCGGGCTGTGCCGGGCGACCTTCCCGACCACGCCCCAGATCGTGACCCGGCCCCTGACCGGCACCCCGCTGACCTGGCGGCATCTGCTCGGCTGGCACGCGGCGACGCAGCGGCAGGACACCGCCGCCGCCGTGCTCTCGCAGGCGCGCATGGCGCACGCGGGCGTGGCGGCCAACAGCGACAGCTACACGGAGTGGATGTCGGCCCACCGGGTTCCGTAACACCGGGTCCCGTAACACCGCGTTCCATAACACCGGGCAGAGGGGCGGCTGACCTCTTATGCCGGCCGGTCGGCCCTCCCTACGGTTTCGGCACCTCCCCACCGAGACCGAGGAGATCCCCCATGCCCCACCGACACCGACACCACAGAGCCGTGGGTGCCGCCGTCACCGCGACCGCGGCCCTGCTCGTGGCCGGGCTCAGCGGCTCCGCGAGCGCCGGGGCGGCACCCGCCGACTCCGCCCCCACCGCGGCCGAGACCCTGCGCACCGACGCCGCGCCCCCGGCTCTCCTCAAGGCCATGCAGCGGGACCTCGGCCTCGACCGCCGGCAGGCGGAGCGCCGCCTCGTCAACGAGGCCGAGGCCGGGGCCACGGCGGGCCGGCTGCGGGCCGCGCTCGGCAGCGACTTCGCGGGCGCGTGGGTGGACGGTGCCGAGTCCGGCACGCTGACCGTGGCGACGACCGACGCGGGCGACGTCGCCGCGATCGAGGCGCGCGGCGCGCAGGCGAAGGTCGTACGCCACTCGCTCGCCGGCCTGGACGCGGCCAAGGCCCGCCTCGACGAGGCGGCGGCCGGTCTGAACACCGCCGACGCGCCCGTCTGGTACGTCGACACCCGCGCCAACACCGTCGTCGTCGAGGCGATACGTCCGGCCGCGGCCCGTTCGCTGCTGGCGGCGGCCGGTGTGGACCGGTCCCTCGCCCGGGTCGAGTCCCGCACCGAGCGGCCCCGCACCTTCTACGACCTGCGCGGCGGCGAGGCGTACTACATCGACAACAGCAGCCGCTGCTCGATCGGCTTCCCCGTCACCAAGGGCACCCAGCAGGGCTTCGCCACCGCGGGGCACTGCGGCCGGGCCGGCTCCAGCACGACGGGCGCCAACCGGGTGGCCCAGGGCACCTTCCAGGGTTCGATCTTCCCGGGCCGCGACATGGCATGGGTGGCCACCAACTCCAGCTGGACGGCGACCCCGTACGTCCTCGGCGCCGGTGGGCAGAACGTCCAGGTCGCCGGCTCCACGGCGGCTCCGGTGGGCGCCTCCGTGTGCCGTTCCGGCTCGACGACCGGCTGGCACTGCGGCACCATCACGCAGCTGAACACCAGCGTCACCTACCAGGAGGGCACCATCTCCCCGGTCACCAGGACCACGGTGTGCGCCGAGCCCGGTGACTCCGGCGGCTCCTACATCTCCGGCAGCCAGGCCCAGGGCGTCACCTCGGGCGGCTCCGGCGACTGCCGGTCCGGCGGCGAGACCTTCTTCCAGCCGATCAACGCGCTGCTCCAGAACTTCGGGCTCACGCTCAAGACGACCGGCGGCGACGACGGCGGCGAGGAGCCCGGCGAACCCGGCGGCACCTGGGCGGCCGGCACCGTCTACCAGCCGGGCGACACCGTGACGTACGGCGGCGCCACCTATCGCTGCCTCCAGGGCCACCAGGCCTACGCGGGCTGGGAGCCGCCGAACGTTCCCGCGCTCTGGCAGCGGGTGTGACACCCCACTGACCCCCACAGGGGACAACGGGGGACGGGTCCGGGCGTGCGTGAGGGAGAGCGCCCGGGCCCGGTCACGTCTGCCTCAGGTGCGGGTGACCTGGCCGCAGCCTCCCGACCCGGAGCCGCTGAGGGGACGGCTGCGGTCGTAGGGGTCGGTCGGGGGGCCGGTGGGCCGCGCGCCGCCCGGACCGTCGTCGTCGGGGAAGCCGGGGTGCAGGAAGCCGTCGTAGACGTCGCAGTCGGTGTTGCCGTACTCGGAGAAGTACTTCTCCATCAGGAGCTTGCCCTCGGTCACGTTCCACTTCGCCGGGTCGTTCAGGGTCAGGGTGAGCACGCGGCGGATGATGGTGCGGGCGACCGGTCCGTCCGCGTCGTCGGCCCGCACCAGCGGGTAGACGAAGGTGTAGTCCGCGTTGATCTTGACCACGCCCGGTTCGCCGGCGGCGAGCGTCATGCGGCCGCGGACCTTGACGACGTCACCGGCCGGGCGGATCTCGGCGGGGTCGAAGCGGGTGAAGAGGCGGAGCGGGTCGTGGTCCTCGTCGGGGCTGCTCAGGGAGCGGCGCAGCTTCGGCAGCAGCTCCGGCTGCTTCGGGTCGAGGACGGCCAGCGCCTCGTCCGGGTGTCCGCCGCGCAGTACGGCGGGGTCCAGGTTGGCGGCGACCAGGAGTTCCTTGGTGCGGCGCAGCGCGAACGCCACGTCGTCCTCGCTCATGCCGGACAGCGCCTTCGCCCGCGGCACCGCGATGGCGTCGGCGCCCTCGGCCCACCGCTCGGCGGGCGAGCCGCGGAACGGGTGCTCGCGGGTGGCCCGTTCCGCCCCGGCGGGCTCGCCGGGAGCGCCGGTCGGCCGCGCCGTCTCGGCCGCCATGG
>NZ_MULI01000052.1 GCF_002939385.1 Streptomyces sp. MH60
GCCTCGTCGTCCGGGCCGAGGTCGCGCTGGCCGCCCCCGCCGACACCGACCCGGAGCGGCTGCGTACCTGGGCCCGCGCCCTGCGCGGCGGCGGCCGCGTCCCCCGCACCGGCGACGCCCCGGGGGACCGGGACGAACTCCTCGGCGTGGACGCCGAACTCGCCGCCCGCCCCGTGCCCCTGTGGCAGCGGCTGGGCCCGCTGTCCCCGATCGCCGCGCGCACCGCCCTCGGCTGCGCGCTGGCCGGGTACGCCTCCCTCGCCCTCGGTATCGGCCGCCCCTACTGGGCCCTGGTCACCGCCGCCGCGCTCTACCAGACGAACCTGACCCTGACCTGGAGCCGGGCCGTGCAGCGCGTCGTCGGCAACCTCGCGGGGGTGCTGCTGTTCGCCGCCATAGCCCCGCTGGCGCACCTCGGGCAGGCGCTGCTCGTCCTGTGCTGCCTCGCCCTCAACTTCGGCGCCGAGGCCCTCATCACCCGCAACTACTGGCTCGGCAGCGTCTGCGTCACCCCGATGGCCCTGCTCGTCACCGAGTTCGCCGGCTACCAGGCCCCCGGCGACCTGATGACCGAGCGGGCCGTGGACACCCTCGTCGGGGCCCTGGTCGGCTTCCTCGCCGCCGTCGTCGTCACCAACCGGCGCGCCGGGAGCCGCGTCGAACAGGCGGTGGCCGCGGCCGACCGCGCCCGGGAGCGCGCCGCGCGCCTCCTCGCCGAACCCGCCCCCGCCCCCGGCGCCCTGGAGGCCGCCCGCCGGGGCCTGGCCGCCGCGCTGACCGACCTGCGGGCCACCGCCGACGGGGCGGCCGGTGAATGGTGGGGGCGCGCACTGCCCCAGGAGAGGGTCGTGCTCGCCGAGCGGTCCGGACACCGTACGCTCGCCGAGGCGGTGCGACGCCAGGCAGCGCGTCCGGACCGGGACGCCGGCACCAGAACGGAGGACGTACGGCCATGACCGCAACCGACGGGGGAGCGAACGGCGGGGGAGCCGGTGACGGCGGGACGGGGCCCGGCGGCGACACCGTGGCCGCGGTCGTGCGTCAGTGGCGCGCCGTCCGCCCGGACCTCGACACCGGGCCGATGGAGATCATCGGGCGCATCAACCGCTGCGCCGCCCTCCTCCAGCAGGCCGAGGACGCCCCGCTGCGCCGGGCGGGCCTCAGCCGCGCCGAGTTCGACCTGCTGGGCGCGCTGCGCCGCACCGGGCACGAGCTGACCCCCGGGGAGCTGGCCCGGGAGACCTTCTCCTCCGGCGCCGCCGTCACCAAGCGCCTCAAGCAGCTCACCGAGCGCGGCCTCGTCGAGCGGCGCGGCGACACCCGCGACCGCCGGGTCGCCCACGTCCGCCTCACGGACGCCGGACGCGAGCTCGTCGACGGCATCCTCCCCGAACAGCTCGCCTACGAGTCGGCCGTCCTGTCCGGCGTGGACGGCCCCCGGCAGGACGAGCTGGCGGCGCTCCTCGGCGGACTGCTGGGCCAGCTGGAGGGCCGTCTGGACGCGCTGCGGGCCTGAGCGCCCCGCTCATGTGCCTGCCGACGGCGGCGGCCTCCCGCGCCGGGCGGATCAGCGCTCGTCGCCCGCCCGGTACACGCCGAACATCGCGCCCTGCGGGTCCCGCAGCACCGCGATGCGCGGCCCGTCGGGCACGGAGGTCGGCTCCATGAGCACGGTGCCGCCGCCGTCGGTCGTGTCGACCGCGACGGTGTTCACGTCGGCCACCGCGAAGTACGGCAGCCAGTGCGCCGGTACCTCGTGCGGGAACTTGTCGTCCATCGTCACCATGCCGCCGAAGTCCGCCCCGTCGATCCCCCACTGCGGATAGCGGTCCGAGGCGCCGACGCTCCAGCCGAACACCGTCGTGTAGAAGTCGGCCGCCCGGTCGGGCTCCCGGGTCAGCAGCTCCACCCAGCCCAGCGAGCCGGGCGCGTTGAACAGCCCGGCACCGGGGAACGAGCGCCCCTGCCACACCTGGAACACCGCCCCGGTCGGATCGGCGGCCATCGCGACCCGGCCCGCGTCGAAGACGTCGGCGGGCCCCTGGAGCACCGCCCCGCCGGCCGCCGTCACCTGCCGCACGGCCGCGTCCGCGTCGCGCACGGCGAACGACACGTTCCACGCGACCGGCTGCCCCTGCTGGTGCAGCGGCGTCAGGGCGGCGACCGGCGCCTCGTCGAGCCGGGCGATCGTGTAACCGCCCGCCTGCTGCCGCGGGTCCGGCTCCGGGTACCAGCCGAACAGCTTGGTGTAGAACCGCTTGGCCGCTTCCAGGTCGGTGGTTCCCAGCTCCGCCCAGCAGGGCCCGCCGGTCACCGGTTCGTGGAGCTTCATCGTGCTGGCGTCCTTCCGCCGGGGCCGCAGACCGTCCGTCCCCCTCCAGCACGCTAAGGCCGGGCCGGGGCCGCGGCCATCCGGCACGTACGCGCCCCGGCCGCGGACCCTCCCCGGCGGCTCAGAGCCCCGGCCGGTAGCGCAGCGGATGCTCCGCGGGCACCTCCACCAGCACGATCCGGGTGCCGTCCGGGTCCGCGACCCACATCTCCACCAGCCCCCACGGCTCCTTGACCGGCGGTCGCACGATCTCCACGCCCTTGGCGCGCAGTTCCTCGTGGGCCGCCGCCGCGTCCTCGACCTGGAGCCACAGGAGGAGCCCTGGGGCGAGGGGAACCTCGGAGCGTCCGGAGACCTCCAGGAAGCCGCCGCCGAGGAAGTAGACGGTGCCCCGCTCCGGACCGGTGCCGAACTCCCGGTGGACGGCGAGGCCGAGCTGCTCGCCGTAGAAGGCGCGCGAGCGGTCGGGGTCGGTGGGGCGGAGCAGGGTCCGGCTGCTGAGTACGTGCACCATGCCTCCCGACCCTAGGGGACCGGCGACGGCGTTACGCTCATCGGTGCCCGCGCCGTGCCCGAGACCGAACCGGAGACGCCCCATGGACACCGCCGCCAGCCCGCTGACCTACCGCGACGCCACCGACGCCGACGTGGACGCGCTCGTGGCGCTCATCGAGTCCGCGTACCGGGGCGACGCGAGCCGGGCCGGGTGGACCACCGAGGCGGACATCCTCCAGGGGCAGCGCACCGACCCGCAGGGCGTGCTGGAGGTCGTCAAGGCGCCGGACAGCCGTCTGCTGACGGTGGAGCGGGACGGCCGGATCGTGGCCTGCTGCCAGCTGGAGCACCGGGGGGCGCACGCCTACTTCGGGATGTTCGCCGTCAGCCCGGCGCTCCAGGGCGAGGGACTGGGCAAGACGATCATCGCGGAGGCGGAACGGCGGGCCCGCGCGACGTGGGGCGTCACGGAGATGCACATGACGGTGATCTCCGTGCGCGAGGACCTCATCGCCTGGTACGAGCGCCGCGGCTACCGCCGTACGGGAGAGATGACCCCCTTCCCGTACGGCGACGAGCGCTTCGGCGTCCCGCAGCGCGACGACCTCCAGTTCGAGCTGCTGGTCAAGCCGCTGGTGTGAGGCGAGTGCGCCGGATCCGGCCGCTGAGGCGGCTCGGGCCGCTCAGGCGGTGAAGCGGCCGGTGCGTTTGATCTCCGGGTAGTCGGTCGTCGCGCCGTCGAGGCCCAGGGCGCGCACCAGTCGCAGGTGGTCCTGGGTGTTCACGGTCCAGCAGAACACCCGCAGCCCCGCCTTGCGGGCCTTTCGCACGATCTCCAGCGTCACCCTGTTGATGTCCAGACACAGGGTCCGGGCGCCCGCCTCCACGGCGCGGTCCACGACCTCGGGGCCGTAGTACTGCGCCACCAGGGCGGTCCGCACCCCCGGCACCAGCCGGGCGATCTCGACGATGGCCTCGTCGTGGAACGAGATCACCTCCACCCGGTCCACCAGGTCCCGGCGGAGCATCACCTCGGCGAGGCCCCGTGCGGCCGCCGCGTCCTTGATCTCGGCCTGCAACGGCACCGAGACGGCGTCCAGCACCTCCTCGAAGACCGGGATCCGCTCCCCGCGGCCGGCGTCCAGGGCGCGCAGCTCCTCGAGGGTCTTGTCGGCGATCGCACCGGTGCCGTCGGTGGTGCGGTCCACGTCGGCGTCGTGCATGACGACGAGCGCGCCGTCCTTGCTCAGGTGCAGGTCCAGTTCGACGACGTCGAGGCCGGCCTGCTCGGCGGCGACGAAGGAGCGCAGGGTGTTCTCGGGTTCGACACCCATCGCTCCGCGGTGACCGATGGTGAGGAAGTTCAAGGCTCGACTCGCTTCCGTCGACGTCGGCTGGGCAGGGCGGCAGCCTAACGGCCCTGCCGGACCGTTTCCCCCCTGCCGCGCCGGGTATACGAGCCCGGCGCTCGACAGGAAAAAATGCGGCGAAGTTGGGGGTGAGGCAGGATAATTTACGGAGCCTCCCCTTGATTGGAGAAACGTCGTATGTCTACGGTGTCTTGACGCAAGCTTCTCCCGTGGAGGATGGGACATGACGGAAATTCTTGTGCAGGTGGGTGTGGAGGAGAACGTTCCTCCGGCGAGCAGGGTGGTGGAGCACCCGGCCTGGCCCGTGCTCAAGGATGCCGTGGAGCGGATCCGGCCATGGCAGTCGAAGGACGGGTCGATCGACTTCGACGCCGAGGGCGCTCCCGAGCGGGCCGCCGCCGAGGACGCCGTACGCCGCGTCACGGCGGCCGTGCGCGAACTGTCCCCGCTGCTGCCGCACGACCGTGCCTACCACGAGGCCCTGGTGGCCGACCTCGGCCGCTGGGCCGACGGCGGCTTCGAGGTGCCCGACTTCCTCGACTCCCTGCTGGCCTTCCAGCCCGCCGCGAACCGCGCGGACGGCCTCCAGCACCTGGTCGTCTTCCCGATGTACACGCAGAACGGCAACCCGGACCGCAACCTCGAAGCGGTCGTGCTGCGCATGGTCTGGCCCGACTGGCTGGCCGAACTGGAGCGCACCCGCTACGACAACCCGCTGTTCTGCGGCATCACCTTCGAGGACTTCACGGCCGGCTACGACACCAACTCCGCCGTCCTCTTCCCGGAGACCATCGCCGTGCGCGAGGCCCCCGAGCGCTTCTCCTGGGGCGGCATCTTCTGCGACCGCGAGGCCGCCCGCTTCCGCCGCGTCACCGACGCCGCCGTGGACCTGCTGGGCCTGGAGCTGCCCGAGGACGTCGCCGCGATGGTCCACGACCAGAAGCGCTGCGAAGAGGCGTTCGTCCTGTGGGACATGGTCCACGACCGCACCCACAGCCACGGCGACCTGCCGTTCGACCCCTTCATGATCAAGCAGCGCCAGCCGTTCTGGATGTACGGCCTGGAGGAGCTGCGCTGCGACCTCACCGCCTTCAAGGAGGCCGTGAAGCTGGAGGCGGACGGCGTCCCGCAGGCCCGCGACGTGCAGTACGCGGTGCTCTTCGACCGCATGTTCCGCTTCCCGGTCACCGGCGAGCGGGTGCGCAACTACGACGGTCTCGGCGGCCAGCTCCTCTTCGCCTACCTGCACAAGCACGACGTCGTGCGCTGGACCGACAACAAGCTCTTCATCGACTGGCAGCGCGCCCCGCAGGTCACCAACCAGCTCTGCGCCGAGATCGAGAAGCTCTACCGCGACGGCATCGACCGCCCGAAGATCGTCCACTGGTTCGCCGGCTACGAGCTGGTCTCCACCTACCTCGCCCCGCACCCGGGTTCGAAGTGGGCCAAGGGCCCCGACGCCCTGGACCTGTCCCTGCCGCCGCGCAAACTCGTCGACGACGTGCTTCCGGACGAGTTTCCGCTGAGCATGTTCTACGAGGCCCTGTCCAAGAAGCTCAAGAAGGTGATCGCCTCGACCCGGGGCATCACCGGAGCCGCGGACGGCGCCGAGCGGGCCGCCGCGTGAGCGACGGCGGCGGCACGCACGAACAGGCACGGCAGGCACGGCAGGCACACGCTCAGCAGGCTCGGGAGGCGAGGACCATGGGGAACGGGGCGCTCGACGGCGCGGTGATCGCGGTGGCCGGGGCGGGCGGACCCGCCGGACGGGCCGCGCTGCTGCGGCTCGCCGAGGCGGGTGCGACCGTCGTCGGCGCGGACAACGACCCGGAGCGGCTGGCCGAGGCGGTGGACGCGGCACGCTACGCGCACGGCGGTGCCACCGTCACCGGCGAGACCGTCGACCTGCTGGACCTGGACTCCACCCGGGCCTGGGCCGACCGCACCGAGGAGGAGTTCGGCCACGTCGACGGCGTCGTCCACCTCGTGGGCGGCTGGCGCGGCAGCAAGACCTTCACCAAGACCGAACTGGGCGACTGGGACCTGCTGGAGAAGCTGCTGGTCCGCACCGTGCAGCACACCTCCCTCGCCTTCCACGAGGCGCTCCAGCGCAGCGACCGCGGCCGCTACCTCCTGATCAGCGCCGCCGGCGCGTCCAGTCCCACCGCGGGCAACGCCGCCTACTCGGCCGCCAAGGCCGCCGCCGAGGCGTGGACGCTGGCCATGGCGGACTACTTCCGCAAGGCGGGGGGCGAGCAGGGACCGACGTCGGCGGCTGCGATCCTGGTGGTCAAGGCGTTGGTGCACGACGCGATGCGCGCCGAGCGCCCCAACGCGAAGTTCGCGGGCTTCACGGACGTGCGTGACCTCGCCGAGGCGGTCGCCGGTGTCTGGGACAAGCCCGCCGCGGAAGTGAACGGAAACCGTCTGTGGCTGACCGAGAAGCCGTGAATCCCCCGAAGACCGACGCGCGTCGCCATCACGACCCCGAGGTCCGCGGTTTCGCCAGTGACAACTACGCCGGGGCCCACCCGGAGGTGCTCGCCGCCCTGGCGCTGGCCAACGGCGGACACCAGGTCGCGTACGGCGAGGACGACTACACCGACAACCTCCAGCGCGTGATCCGCAGCCACTTCGGTTCCGGCGCCGAGGCGTTCCCGGTCTTCAACGGCACCGGCGCCAATGTCGTCGCGCTCCAGGCGGTCACCGACCGCTGGGGCGCGGTGATCTGCGCCGAGAGCGCGCACATCAACGTCGACGAGGGCGGCGCCCCCGAGCGCATGGGCGGCCTCAAGCTGCTCACCGTCCCCACCCCGGACGGCAAGCTCACGCCCGAGCTGATCGACCGGCAGGCGTACGGCTGGGACGACGAGCACCGCGCGATGCCGCAGGTCGTCTCGATCACCCAGAGCACCGAGCTGGGCACCCTCTACACGCCCGACGAGATCCGCGGCATCTGCGAGCACGCCCACGCGCACGGCATGAAGGTGCACCTGGACGGCTCCCGGATAGCCAACGCCGCCGCCTCGCTGGACGTCCCCATGCGGACGTTCACCAACGCGGTCGGCGTCGACCTCCTCTCGCTCGGCGGCACCAAGAACGGCGCCCTGTTCGGCGAGGCGGTCGTGGTGCTGAACCAGGACGCGGTGCGCCACATGAAGCACCTGCGCAAGCTGTCCATGCAACTCGCCTCCAAGATGCGCTTCGTGTCCGTGCAGCTGGAGGCGCTGCTGGCCAAGGACCTGTGGCTGCGCAACGCCCGGCACTCCAACGAGATGGCACAGCGCCTGGCCGAGGGCGTGCGCGCCGTGCACGGGGTCGAGATCCTCTACCCGGTGCAGGCCAACGCGGTCTTCGCCCGGCTGCCGCACGACGTGAGCGAGCGCCTGCAGCAGCGGTTCCGCTTCTACTTCTGGGACGAGGCGGCCGGCGACGTGCGCTGGATGTGCGCCTTCGACACCACGGAGGAGGACGTCGACGCGTTCGTGGCCGCCCTCAAGGAGGAGACGGCACGCTGACGCGGGGCCCTCCCGAGTGTGCATAGGTATGCGGTCACCTGAAAAATCATTGACCGATGGGTGATCGTATTCCTATGCTCTGCGGGCATGGAGCTGATCCAGCAAACCCCTGACCTGTCCGCCTACCTGGCTGCCGACGAGGCCATCGACCACGAACACCCCCGGGTACGGGAGGTGGCCGGCCGATTGGCGATGGAGGCGGAGGACTCGTATGACTATGCGCGGCTGGCCTTCGAGTTCGTGCGCGACACCATCCCGCACTCACAGGACTCCGGGGACCCGCGCGTCACCTGGCGGGCCTCCGACGTCCTGGAGCGGCGCACCGGCATCTGCTACGCCAAGGCCCACGCGCTGGCCGCGCTGCTGCGGGCCGAGGACATCCCCACCGCGCTGTGCTACCAGCGTTTCGACGTGGTGCACGGACTGGTCGCCGTACGCCTGGACGGCGCCTGGCACCGGCAGGACCCGCGCGGGAACAAGCCCGGCGTGAACGCGCAGTTCTCCCTGGGCGGGGAGCGACTGGCCTTCACGCCGGACCTCGCGGCGGGCGAGGCGGACTACCCGGAGCTGTACGCGGCGCCGCACCCGGCGGTGCTGGACGTCCTCAAGGCGGCCACCGACCGTCCGCACCTGTGGCAGAGCCTCCCGGCCGCCCTCTGAGACGCCCGGCTCAGTGCGCCTGGGCCGTGCGCAGCTGCTCGGGTGTCGGGGCGGTGCCGCCGAGGTGGGCCGGCATCCACCAGGTGTCGTCGGCCCCCTTGGGGCGTACGGGGTAGGCGCGCTGCGCGGCCTCCAGCAGCTCCTGCACCCGCTCGCGCAGCCGTCGGGTGATGGCGCCCGCGTACTGCTCGCGGGGGGCCTCCATCGCCTCGCCCACCCGGATGGTGATCGGGGTGTGGCTGCGCTTGAAGTTGCGCGGGTGGCCCTTGGTCCACAGGCGCTGGGTGCCCCACAGGGCCATGGGGACCAGGGGGACGCCCGCCTCCTGCGCGAGCCGCGCGGCACCCGACTTGAAGCTCTTCAGGGTGAACGACTCGGAGATCGTCGCCTCGGGGAAGACACCGACGATCTCACCCGACTTCAGCGAGTCCAGGGCGTGCGCGTAGGCCGCCTCGCCCTGCTTGCGGTCGACCGGGATGTGCTTCATCCCGCGCATCAGCGGACCCGAGATCCGGTGCCGGAAGACCGACTCCTTCGCCATGAAGCGCACCAGCCGCTTCTGCGGCAGCGCGGCCAGGCCGTCGAAGATGAAGTCCAGGTAGCTGATGTGGTTGCTCACCAGCACGGCGCCGCCCGAGCGCGGGATGTTCTCCGATCCCTGGCAGTCGATCTTGAGGTCCCACGCCTTGAACAGGGTGCGGGCGAGACCGATCACCGGGCGGTAGACGAGTTCTGCCATGGGCGGGTCGAACCCTTCCTTGTCGGCCTGGGAAGGGAACTCCCAGTCGAAAGTTACGCACCCGTAGGTTTACGGGCTTGTCGCAGATCGTGCCCCAAGAACGGCCGGTGTACCAGCCTTGGTGCCCGTGTGCGGCGAGATCCTCATCACTTGCCCGGCCTCCCGTGGCCGAAATGCGACGGGGAGCGGGAATCTCCGGCGCTCCGCGAGCGCTGCACCTTCGGAGTACCGAACCGGTGGCGTGCGGGTACGCGCGTCCATGAGTGCCGCGGTGGCGGCGGAACGGGGGCACGCCGGTGCGCGGCCAGGACGACGACGGGCGGGCGGCGGCCGCCGTCCCACGGCTGGACGCGGCCGACCTGGGTGCGGAACTCGGCGCCCGCGCGACGCTCGTACAGTTCTCCAGCGCCTTCTGCGCGCCCTGCCGGGCCACCCGGCGGGTACTGGGCGAGGTGGCGGGTCTGGTGCCCGGCGTCGCCCACGTCGAGATCGACGCCGAGGGACACCTGGAACTCGTCCGCGCGCTCGACGTGCTCAAGACCCCCACGGTGCTGGTCCTGGACGCCGACGGCCGCGTCGTACGGCGTGCCGTCGGGCAGCCGCGCAGGGCGGACGTGATCGCCGCGCTGGGCGAGGCGGTGTGACAAGCGCCACGCCACCGGTGAGGTCTTCTCCACAGCCTCCGCATCCCGGGACGTAATTGACTGTGTGTGCCATCCGTCGTCAGCCTGCCTCCGTGCCCCGCTCGCCGTTTCCGGGACCGAGGCGCAACGCAGAAGGGCCATCCCGTATGACGGCCACACCCGACCTCGCCGCGGCGCGGCCCGCCACCGACGACCTGCTGCGGTCCGTCTTCCGGCGGCACGCGGCGGGCGTCGCGGTGATCACCGCGCGGGGTCCGCACGGTCCGGCCGGTTTCACGGCCACGTCCCTCACCTCCGTCTCCGCCCGCCCGCCGCTGCTCTCCTTCGGCATCGGCGCCGGCTCGTCGACCTGGCCCGCGGTGTCCGAGGCGGAGCACGTCGGCGTCCACGTGCTCGGCGAGCACCAGGAGGAGCTGGCGGCCACCTTCGCCCGCAGCGGCGCCGACCGCTTCGCGGCACCCACCGGCTGGCGGGAGGGCCCGCACGGGGTGCCCGTGCTGGACGGCGTGCTCGCCTGGCTCGTGTGCCGTGTGGTGGGCCGGGTGCCCGCGGGGGACCATCGGATCGTGCTGGCGGAAGTCCTCCTCGGCGACCCCGCCGGAGCCGGTGAGCCGCTGCTGTACCACCAGGGGCGTTACCGGGGTCTGCGCGACTGACCGGTCGGCGCGACGGCTTCTGCGAAGGCGTCGGGTTCCGGTTACGCTGCGTTGCGAAGGTCACAGTTCAAAGCGCTTGCTTAGCGGGAAAGAACTGGATGTACTGACGAGTAATATTCCGGGCGGAGCGCAGGTCGCCCCGACCGGGATCGGCCGCTTGGGGCGCCTATGCTGCCTGCAAGAGGCAGCACTGAAATGTCGACGCAGTAGGAGAGCCGGCGTGAGCTTGAGGATCGTTGTCACTGTGAAGTACGTGCCCGACGCCACTGGCGACCGGCACTTCGCCGATGACCTGACCGTCGACCGGGACGACGTGGACGGTCTGCTCTCCGAGCTGGACGAGTACGCGGTCGAGCAGGCGCTGCAGATCTCCGAGAATTCCGACGACGACGTCGAGGTCACCGTCCTGACGGTGGGTCCCGAGGACGCCAAGGACGCCCTGCGCAAGGCGCTGTCCATGGGCGCGGACAAGGCGATCCACGTCGAGGACGACGACCTGCACGGCACCGACGCCATCGGCACCTCCCTGGTGCTGGCCAAGGCGGTCGAGAAGGCCGGCTACGACCTGGTCGTCTCCGGCATGGCCTCCACCGACGGCACCATGGGTGTCGTCCCCGCGCTGCTGGCGGAGCGCCTGGGGGTGCCGCAGGTGACGCTGCTGTCCGAGGTCTCGGTCGAGGGCGGCACGGTGAAGGGCCGCCGTGACGGCGACTCGGCCACGGAGCAGTTGGAGGCGTCGCTGCCGGCGGTCGTGTCGGTGACCGACCAGTCGGGTGAGGCGCGTTACCCGTCCTTCAAGGGCATCATGGCGGCCAAGAAGAAGCCGGTTCAGTCCTGGGACCTGTCCGACCTCGACATCGAGGCGGACGAGGTCGGTCTGGAGAACGCCTACACGGTCGTGGAGTCGGCCGCCGAGCGTCCGGCGCGCAGCGCGGGCACGATCGTCAAGGACGAGGGCGAGGGCGGCAAGCAGCTCGCCGAGTTCCTCGCGGGCCAGAAGTTCATCTGAGCCCCGGATTCGCTGACCGTCCCTCATCTTTCGCAAGCAGGAGAGAAGAAGTCCCATGGCTGAAGTTCTCGTCTACGTCGATCACGTGGACGGTGCCGTCCGCAAGCCGACCCTGGAGCTGCTGACGCTGGCCCGCCGCGTCGGCGAGCCCGTCGCCGTGGCCCTCGGCAACGGCGCGGGTGACACCGTCGCCGCCCTCGCCGAGCACGGCGCGGTGAAGGTGCTGACCCACGAGGCCGCCGAGTACACCGACTACCTGGTCGTGCCGAAGGTCGACGCCCTCCAGGCCGCCGTCGCCGCCGTCTCCCCGGCCGCCGTGCTGGTCCCGTCCTCCGCCGAGGGCAAGGAGATCGCCGCCCGCCTGGCGCTGCGCCTGGGCTCGGGTGTCATCACCGACGCCGTCGACCTGGAGGCCGGCGACGAGGGCCCGGTGGCCACCCAGTCGGTGTTCGCCGCCGCCTTCACCACCAAGTCCCGCGTCTCCAAGGGCACCCCGGTCATCACGGTCAAGCCGAACTCGGCCGCCGTGGAGGCCGCCCCGGCCGCCGGTGCGGTCGAGGCCCTGAACGTGTCCTTCTCCGCCGCCGCGACCGGCACGAAGGTCACCTCGCGCACGCCGCGCGAGTCGAGCGGCCGCCCGGAGCTGACCGAGGCCGCGATCGTGGTCTCCGGTGGCCGCGGTGTGAACGGCGCGGAGAACTTCGCGATCATCGAGGCGCTCGCCGACTCGCTCGGTGCGGCCGTGGGTGCCTCGCGCGCCGCGGTGGACGCGGGCTGGTACCCGCACACCAACCAGGTCGGCCAGACCGGCAAGTCCGTCTCCCCGCAGCTGTACATCGCCTCCGGCATCTCGGGCGCGATCCAGCACCGGGCCGGCATGCAGACCTCGAAGACGATCGTGGCGATCAACAAGGACGCCGAGGCCCCGATCTTCGAGCTGGTCGACTACGGCGTCGTCGGCGACCTCTTCGACGTCGTCCCGCAGCTCACCGAGGAAGTCAAGACCCGCAAGGGCTGAGCCTCCCCGTCGCACCGCACACCCAGGCCCCCGGTGACGTCCACGGACGTCGCGGGGGCCTCGGTGTGCGCACAGGATGGTGTTGACCGGCGGGAGACCGGCAGATAACTTCACTCTACGGATAACTGATTCCGTTCAGCGGAAAAATGAACATCAGGAGGGTGTCGGATGGGTCAGCAGGAGAAGGTGGCAACGAGCCTCGCGGGCGCCGTCGGCGAGGAGATCAGTGCCTCCCTCGCACCGGTCGACGCGGAGCTGGAGCGCCGCTACCCCGGAGACCCGGGCACCCGCCAGCCCGTCCACACCGTCTACGTCCCCGGTGACGCCTTCGCCGCCGACACCGTCCGCTCCTGGGGCGACAGGGCCCTCGCCGCGCTCGACGAACACGCCCCGGACGCCGCCTCCTTCGCCGCCGTCCTCGGCCTCTCCGACGACCTCGCCGAGCCCGTGTACACCCGCGTACGCGCCAAACTGGAGCGGGAGCCCGTCGAGGACCTGCGCGTCGACTTCGAGGACGGCTACGGCAACCGCCCGGACGCCGAGGAGGACGAGGCGGCCGCCCGCGCCGCCCGCCTGATCGCCGAGGCGTACGAGCAGGGCACGGCCGCCCCCTACATGGGCATCCGCATGAAGTGCATGGAGGCTCCGGTGCGTGCCCGGGGCATCCGCACCCTCGACGTCTTCCTCAGCGGCCTGATGGAGGCCGGCGGCCTGCCCGAGGGTCTGGTCCTCACCCTGCCCAAGGTGACCTACCCCGAGCAGGTCACCGCCATGGTGCGGCTCCTGGAGGCCTTCGAGAAGGCGCGGGGCCTCACACCCGGCCGGATCGGCTTCGAGATCCAGATCGAGACCAGCCAGTCCATCCTCGCCGCCGACGGCACCGCCACCGTCGCCCGCATGATCCAGGCCGCCGAGGGCCGCGCCACCGGCCTGCACTACGGCACCTTCGACTACAGCGCCTGCCTCGGCGTCTCCGCCGCCCACCAGGCCAGCGACCACCCGGCCGCCGACCACGCCAAGGCGGTCATGCAGGTCGCCGCCGCCGGCACCGGCGTACGCGTCTCGGACGGCTCGACCAACGTCCTGCCGGTCGGCCCCACCGCGCAGGTGCACGACGCCTGGCGGCTGCACTACGGCCTCACCCGCCGCGCCCTGGCCCGCGCCTACTACCAGGGCTGGGACATGCACCCCGGCCACATCCCCACCCGGTACGCGGCCGTCTTCGCCTTCTACCGCGAGGGCTTCGAGCAGGCCGCCGCCCGTCTGGCCCGCTACGCCAACCGCGCCGGCGGCGACGTCATGGACGAGCCCGCCACCGCCAAGGCGCTCAGCGGCTACCTGCTGCGCGGCCTGGACTGCGGTGCCCTCGACATCGGCGAGGTCGCCCGGCTGACCGGCCTGACCCGCGCCGACCTGGAGGGCTTCTCCGGCCCGCGGCGCGGCGACCTCACGGCATCGGCGCAGTAGGCCCCGCCGACGGCGTCCGGCTCCCCGCGAAGGGATCGTCCGGGCCGGAGCCGGCGTACCGCTCCAGGCCGGACGCCGTCACCCGCTCCTCCTCGGCGAACAACCGCGTCCCCCGGTCGCACAGCCGCCGGTCCGCCCGCGCCCGCGCGCAGAACTCCTCGGGCGTCACTCCGAACAGCTCACGCAGCCGCGCCGACCCGTGCAGCAGGTCGGTGATCAGCGGGCGTTGCGCCCCGGGGTGGCGCCGCGGCGCACCGGTGCCGTCGTGCAGGACGCCGTGGCGGTTGACGTACGCGTAGGCGCCGCGCAGCACCGATCCGTCCCCCGGCTCGACACGCACGTCGGGCGCGGGCAGCCAGACCCGGTCGAAGTTGCCGCCCGCCATCGGCACGCCCTCACTGGCGTCGATCACCGCGAGCTGCTCGGCGTCGAGCCACAGCACGAACAGCTCCCGTACGACGCCGGGGGCGCCCACCGGCGAGGCGGACACGTAGCCCATGCGGCTCACGTGGGCGGAGACGCCGATGTCCAGCCCGGTGACCCGCGACCTGACCATCGGAACCGGCGAGGCGATCCCGAACTCGGCCATCTTGTGCCGCAGCTGGGCGGGGCTCGCGTTGGACCCGATCGCCAGCACCGGAACCCGGCCGTCGCCCTCCGCGTACACCGCCCGGTCCAGCGGCAGCAGCCGGTCCCCGTCCAGCAGTCCGGACTCCCGGGGCCACGCGCCCGGGTACAGCAGCGGCTCCTCGCGCGGCACCCCGGCCAGCCCGAGCGCCTCCAGCGTGCGGTCCTGGCCGGGCGGCCGCGCGGACTCCCCGCCCTGGGTCGGTGGTTGCGACACGGTGTCCTTCCTCCCGGTGACGCGGACGGGCGGGCGGTGTGTCCGGCCGCGCGCGGTGGCGGGCCGGCTCGGACGCCGGACCGGCGCCGGGGCGGGTGCGGCCGCCCGTCGCGGCGGTTCAGTCCGACGGCGGCAGCTCGCCCGAGCCCCGGGTGACCAGCCTGGTCGGCAGTTCGATGCGGTCGGGGGCGAGGAGGGAGCCGTCCAGCTGCCGGAAGAGCCGCTCGGCGGCGGTGCGGCCGAGGGCGGCCGCGTCCTGCGCGACCACGGTGACGCCCGGCTTGAGCAGGTCGGCCAGCTCGATGTCGTCGAAGCCGACCAGCGCGACGCCCCGGGTGTGCTCGGCCAGGACCCGGATCACGGTGACCGTCACCCGGTTGTTGCCGGTGAAGATCGCGGTGACCGGATGCGGGTCGGCGAGCATCTCCTCGGCCGCCCGGCGCACCCGCACGGGGTCGGTGACGCCCAGGGACATCCACGAGTCCTTGACGGGTATGCCCGCGTCCTCCATGGCGGCCCGGTAGCCGCGCAGCCGCTCGGCGGCCGTGTGGATGCGGGGCATGTCGCCGATGAACCCGATCCTGCGGTGCCCGTGCGCGATGAGGTGGGTCACGCCGTCGCGGGCACCGCCGAAGTTGTCCGAGACCACCACGTCCGCGTCGATCCGGCCCGCCGGACGGTCCACGAACACCGTGGCGACGCCCGCCTTCAGCTCGGGTTCCAGATACCGGTGGTCGTCCCCGGCCGGGATCACCACCAGACCGTCCACGCGCCGCGCGCACAGCGCCAGCGCCAGCTCCTGCTCGCGGTCCGGGTCCTCCGCGCTGGACCCGTTGATCAGCAGGGCACCGTGCGCGCGGGCCACCTCCTCCACGGCGCGGCTGAGCGGCCCGTAGAACGGGTCGGCCAGATCCTCCAGGACCAGGCCGATGCTCGCGGTGCGGCCCTTGCGGAGCACCCGCGCGCTGTCGTTGCGGCGGAAGCCCAGCGCGTCGATGGCCTCCTGGACGCGGCGCTCGGTCTCCGGGGTGACGCCGGGCTCCCCGTTGACCACCCGGGAGACGGTCTTGAGGCCGACCCCGGCCCGGGCGGCGACGTCCTTCATGGTCGGGCGGTTGCCGTAACGGTTCCCGGGGAGGCGGTCTGCGCGGCGGGTCGTGTCGGGCACGATGCGGTGTCCTGTCCTGTCGTCCACGGGATTGCGTCGGCTCCTGCTGTCCGGGGGGATGTGTCGGTCATGGGCTTGTATGAGGATGTGGCGTCGAGCATAGAGCCTGGACAACGTTGTCAGATGCGGGAGACACTGTCCATCGCACTCTCCGGTCCTCGTCCCCACCGCGGGACCGGTCGCTGGGCGCTCTTGGGTACGACATTTTTTCGCTTTCGGTCCGACGGGGAGATCCGACTCTGATGCACACCGACCTCGTGGCAGCGCTGGACATCGGCGGCACCAAGATCGCCGGCGCGCTGGTGGACGGCCACGGCCGCATCCAGGCGCGCGCACAGCGTGCGACACCCGCCCGGGAGGACGGTGACACCGTGATGGGGGCCGTCGAGGCCGTGCTCGCGGAACTGACCGCGTCGCCCCTGTGGGTGCGGGCCACGGCCGTCGGCATCGGCAGCGCCGGCCCGGTGGACGCCTCGGCCGGCACCGTCAGCCCGGTGAACGTGCCCGGCTGGCGCGACTACCCGCTGGTCCGGCGGGTCCGCGACGCCGCCGGCGGTCTGCCCGTGGAACTCATCGGGGACGGCGTGGCCATCACGGCCGCCGAACACTGGCAGGGCGCCGCCCGCGGCCACGACAACGCGCTGTGCATGGTGGTCTCGACCGGTGTCGGCGGCGGTCTGGTGCTGGGCGGCCGGCTGCACCCCGGACCGACCGGCAACGCCGGCCACATCGGCCACATCAGCGTCGACCTGGACGGCGACCCCTGCCCCTGCGGTGCGCGCGGCTGCGTGGAGCGCATAGCGAGCGGCCCCAACATCGCCCGCCGCGCCCTCGACGCCGGCTGGCTGCCCGGCCCGGACGGCGACACCTCCGCCGCCGCGGTCGCCGCCGCCGCCCGCCTCGGCGACCCCGTCGCCGTCGCCTCCTTCGAACGGGCCGCCCAGGCGCTGGCCGCCGGTATCGCCGCCACCGCGACCCTCGTCGAGATCGACATCGCCGTGGTCGGCGGGGGGGTGGGCAAGGCGGGCGACGTCCTCTTCGTCCCGCTGCGCAAGGCCCTCACCGACTACGCGACGCTGTCCTTCGTGCAGCGCCTCGCGGTCGTCCCCGCCCAGATGGGCACGGACGCCGGGCTGGTCGGCGCGGCCGCGGCGGCGCTCTCGCGGACGACGCCGGCCACCGCCGCGCACGTCTAGGGGGCGGTTCGGACCCCGCGGCCCCGGCAAGGTCCGGACGACACCGCCCGGCCCCCGGGGAGCCGGTACGCCTCGGTGTTCCGCGAGGCTTCCCCGGCCGGCCCGTGACTCCCGTGCGGTGGCGTAGTTGAACGGGGCATGAAGAAGCGCAGCATGCTCGCCCTCGCGTCCCTCGCCACCGGCTTCGTCGTCGCGGCCGTCACCCCGTCCCACGCCGCCCCGAGCGACCTCCCGCTCGGTCTCGGGGCGGGCGACACCGTCAGTACCCTGGAGGACACCGTCGCCACCGAGAGCCTGACCCTCGACGACGACGCCCTGGGACAGCTGGGCTGACACCCCCGGCCGGGCCGACGCGCCCGCCCCCCACGCGGCGCCGATGCCCCGAGAGGGCGTCGGCGCCGCTGTCATATGCCCTTTCCCGCGACCCCGGCTGGGCTGGTTTCCGTGGCAGGGTGAAGCGGGCAAGCCACAGGGGGCCAACAGAAGAGGGGGACCTGTGACCGTCGTCTGGATCAACGGCGCGTTCGGTGCGGGGAAGACCACCACCGCACGGGAACTGATCGAACTGATCCCGAACAGCACGCTCTTCGACCCCGAGGTCATCGGCGGGGCGCTCGCGCACCTGCTGCCGCCCAAACGCCTGGCCGAGGTGGGGGACTTCCAGGACCTGCCGATCTGGCGCCGGCTGGTGATCGACACGGCGGCCGCGCTGCTCGCCGACCTCGGCGGGACGCTCGTCGTCCCGATGACCCTGCTGCGTCAGGAGTACCGCGACGAGATCTTCGGCGGTCTCGCCGCCCGCCGGATCGAGGTCCGGCACGTCCTGCTCGCCCCGGCCGAAACGATCCTGCGGGAGCGAATAGCGAGCCGCGAGACCCCGGAGGACCTGCCGGACGCAGAGACGCGGGTGCGGCAGTGGTCCTACGACCACATCGAGCCCTACCGCGCCGCCCTCGCCTCCTGGCTCACCGCCGACGCCCACCCCGTCGACACCGGCGCCCTCACCCCGTACGAGGCCGCCGTCCGGGTCGCCGAGGCCGTCGGCACGGGCGCCGTACCGGCCTGCGAGATCGTGCAGACCCCGGAACCCACCGGCGAGACCGTCGCCGCCGGTGTCCTGCTCTTCGACGAGCGGGACCGGGTCCTGCTCGTCGACCCCACCTACAAACCCGGCTGGGAGTTCCCCGGCGGTGTCGTCGAACCCGGCGAGGCACCGGCCCGCGCCGGCATGCGCGAGGTCACCGAGGAGACCGGGCTCAGCCTCGACGACGTACCGTCCCTGCTGGTCGTCGACTGGGAGCCGCCGGCACCCCCCGCCTACGGCGGTCTGCGGCTGCTCTTCGACGGCGGCCGGCTCGACAGGGCGGACGCCGGCCGCGTGCTGCTGCCGGGACCCGAGCTGCGCGACTGGCGCTTCGCCACCGAGGACGAGGCCGCCGCCCTGCTGCCGCCGGTCCGTTACGAGCGGCTGCGCTGGGCGCTGCGGGCCCGGGAGCGCGGCGCCGCCCACTACCTGGAGGCGGGCACGCCGGTCGGCTGACGTCAGACCGCCGCCCCGTACGTCCGTGCCGATGCCCTCAGCACCTCCCCGGCCCGTGCCGTCACCGGATCCCCGTGACCGAAACAGGCCAGCTCCGTGTCGAGCGCCGCCAGCCGCCCGAAGGAGCCGACGGCCCGGTCCCGGTCGAGGTTGAACACGCCGAGCAGCACACCGCCGTCGACCGGCGAGGCGGCGACCGCGTCCCCCGTGAACAGCACGCCGTGGGCCGGGAGGTGCAGCGCGATGCTCCCGTCCGTGTGACCCGGCGCGTGCACGACCCGGGCCCCGCCGCCGAAGTCCAGGACGTCACCGTCCACCACCTCGGCCACCCGGGCCGGGCGGGCGAAGTCACCTCGGGGGAGCCGGCGCACGGCGTTCTCGTGCAGCGGACGCTCCCAGTCCGCGAGCACGGGCGGCGGACCGGGCACCTCGCCCCGCACGACGGGCGCCTCCAGGGAGTGCGCCACCACCTCGGCCCCGGTGAGCGCGGCGGCCTCCTGCGCCCCGCCCGCGTGGTCCTCGTGGAAGTGGGTGAGCACGACACGCCGTACGCGGCCGGCACCCCGCGCGGCCTCGGCGACACGCGCGCCGTACCCGGCCGGTCCGGCGTCGATCAGCGTCACCTCGTCCCCGTCACGCCAGAGGTACGCCTGACCGACCGGGAAGCGCAGCAGACTCAGGCACGGGAGGAGTTCGACGACGTCCATGGAACGACCGTAGGCGGGACCCCGCCCGCCGGCGAGGCCCCTCTGCCGACGGCAGAACCCGGGAACGGGACCGGGCTCAGCCCGCCGCGTAGTTGCGCAGGAAGTGCGCCTCCGCCACCGACAGCCGCTCCAGTTCCTCGGGGGACACGCTCTCGTTCACGGCGTGGATCTGGGCCTCCGGCTCGCTCAGGCCGATCAGCAGGATCTCGGCCTCCGGGTAGAGGGCGGCCAGGGTGTTGCACAGCGGGATGGAGCCGCCCTGACCGGCGTACTGCATCTCCTCGCCCGGGTACGCCACCGCCATCGCGTCCGCCATGGCCTGGTAGGCCGGGCTCGTGGTGTCGGCGCGGAACGGCTGGCCCTGGCCGATCTGCTCGACGGCGACCCGCGCGCCCCACGGCGTACGCGCCTCCAGGTGGGCCCGGAGCAGCTTGGTGGCCTCGGCGGCGTCCACGCCCGGCGGCACCCGCAGGCTCACCAGCGCCCGTGCGCCCGCCTGCACCGACGGGGTGGCGCCGACGACCGGCGGGCAGTCGATGCCGAGCACCGTGACGGCCGGCCGCGCCCAGATCCGGTCGGCGACCGAGCCGGACCCGATCAGCTCCACGCCGTCCAGCACCCGCGCGTCCCGGCGGAACTGCTCCTCGTCGTAGGCCAGGCCCTGCCACGTGCCGTCCGCCGCCAGACCGTCGACGGTCGTCGAGCCGTCCTCGGCCCGCAGCGAGTCCAGTACGCGGATCAGGGCGCCCAGCGCGTCGGGCGCCGCACCGCCGAACTGGCCGGAGTGCAGGTTGCCTTCGAGCGTGTCGACCGTCACGCGCAGCATCGTCATGCCGCGCAGCGTGGAGGTGACCGTCGGCAGACCGACCCGGAAGTTGCCCGCGTCCCCGATGACGATGGTGTCGGCGGCCAGCAGCTCGGGGTGCGCCTCGGCGTACCGCTCCAGACCGCCCGTGCCCTGCTCCTCGGAACCCTCGGCGATCACCTTGACGTGCACCGGCACGCCCCCGTTCGCCTTCAGCGCGCGCAGCGCCAGCAGGTGCATGAGCACGCCGCCCTTGCAGTCCGCGGCGCCCCGCCCGTACCAGCGGCCGTCGCGCTCGGTCAGCTCGAACGGCGGAGTGGCCCAGCCGGCCTCGTCCAGCGGCGGCTGCACGTCGTAGTGGGCGTAGAGCAGCACCGTCTTCGCGCCCTCGGGCCCCGGCAGGTACCCGTACACCGACTGGGTGCCGTCGGGCGTGTCCAGCAGCTCGACGTCCTGGAAGCCCTCGGCGCGCAGGGCCGCCGCTATCCAGTTGGCGGCACCCACGCTCTCGCTGCGCGGGAACTGGTCGAAGTCGGCCACCGATTGGAAGGCCACCAGCGCGGCGAGTTCCTCTTTCGCGCGGGGCATCAGCGAAGCGACGGTCTCGGCGACCGGATTCGACGACATGGGCACGCTCCTTGTGGGTGCGACGTTGTACCAAGGAGTACTTGGAATGACGGGCCGATCCTCCCACAGTGGCCTGCGGCGATGCCCACCGTAGGATGCGGGGGTCAGGTGCGGCATGCGGTTTGATCGGAGCAGTAGACCATCGTGAGCAGCGAGAACTCTTCGGCGGACGACGCGCGTCAGGTCTGGGACGTGGTCGTGGTGGGCGCGGGACCGGCGGGGGCCTCGGCCGCCTACGCGGCGGCGGTCGCGGGGCGGCGCGTCCTGGTGCTGGAGAAGGCGGAGCTGCCCCGCTACAAGACATGTGGCGGCGGCATCATCGGTCCCTCGCGAGACTCCCTCCCACCCGGCTTCGAGCTGCCCCTGCAGGACCGTGTGCACGCGGTGACCTTCTCGAACAACGGGCGCTTCACCCGGACCCGGCGCTCCCGGCAGATGCTGTTCGGGCTGATCAACCGGCCCGAGTTCGACCTGCAGCTCGTCGAGCACGCCCAGAAGGCGGGCGCCGAGCTGCGCACCGGGGCGACCGTGACCCGGGTGGAGCAGCACGGCTCGGCGGTGCCGGACCGGCGAACGGTCGCCGTCGTCCTCCAGGGCGGCGAGACGGTGCTGGCCCGGGCCGTGGTCGGTGCGGACGGCAGCGCCAGCCGGATAGGGGCGCACGTCGGGGTGAAGCTCGACCAGGTCGACCTCGGCCTGGAGGCGGAGATCCCGGTGCCCGAGACGGTCGCCGAGGACTGGAAGGGCCGGGTGCTCATCGACTGGGGCCCGATCCCCGGCAGCTACGGCTGGGTCTTCCCCAAGGGCGACACGCTGACGGTCGGGGTCATCTCGGCGCGCGGTGAGGGCGCGGCGACCAAGCGGTACCTGGAGGACTTCGTCGCCCGGCTGGGGCTGGCCGGATTCGAACCAAGCATCTCCTCCGGCCATCTGACGCGCTGCCGCGCGGACGACTCGCCGCTGTCGCGCGGCCGGGTCCTGGTCTGCGGGGACGCGGCCGGGCTCCTGGAGCCGTGGACCCGCGAGGGCATCTCCTTCGCGCTGCGCTCGGGCCGGCTCGCGGGGGAGTGGGCGGTGCGCGTCTCCGAGGCGCACGACGCGGTGGACGCGCGCAAGCAGGCCCTGAACTACGCGTTCGCCGTCAAGGCCGGTCTGGGCGTGGAGATGAGCGTCGGCAAGCGGATGCTGACGGTGTTCGAGCGCCGACCGGGCCTCTTCCACGCGGCCCTGACCGGCTTCCGCCCGGCCTGGAAGGCGTTCAAGGACATCACGCAGGGCTCCACCTCGCTGGGCGAGCTGGTCCGCGGCCATCCGCTGGCGCAGCGGGCGCTGGGGGCGATGGACCGGCGGCCCGAACCGTCCGAGCCGTCCGCGCCGTCAACGGGCGAGGAGACCGGCGCCTGAGCGCCGGCGGGCGTACTTCGCCGGGAGTACGTGTGATCACCACGCTCGGGTGACGCCGCCCGCGGGGCCCGGCGTCTAGCGTGGCGGACATGGACGGACAGCGCGAGCGCGAGGGCCGGGCGCCGCAGTGGTGGCGGCACGGCCCCCCGTGGTGGAACCTGCGGGGCGAGGAGGAGCACCGCCCGCGGTGGCCCTGGCGCTCCACCGTGCTCGTCACGGCGTTCGTGCTGTTCGGCTCGAACTTCGCCGCGCACGCCCAGGAGGGCGAGCGGGCCGGTCTGGACCCCTTCGCCCGCGCGCTGCTGTTCGTGACGGGGGCCGCCCTGCTGTGGCGGCAGCGCCACCCGGTGCCGGTCGTGTTCGGCACGGCGGTCACCACCCTGGTCTACCTGGGCGCCGGATACCCGTACGGCCCGGTGTTCGTGGCCGTCGCGGTGGCCTGCTTCAGTGCCGTCGTCGCCGGGCACCGCAGGGCCGCGTGGGCGGCGATGGGGACCCTGTGGGCCGGGCACGCCCTGGTGGCGCACTGGCTCTACCGGTGGCTGCCGCCGTCCGGGGACTCGGCCGCGTCCTGGGGGCAGGAGCTCGTGGTCGCCACCTGGGTCGTGGCCGTCGCGGCCCTGTCGGAGCTGGCCAGGGCCCGCCGCGAGCAGTGGGCGCGGGAGCGGGCCGAGCGGGCCCAGGCGGCGCGGCGGCGCGCGGACGAGGAGCGGCTGCGGATCGCCCGCGAGTTGCACGACGTCCTCGCGCACAGCATCTCCGTCATCAACGTGCAGGCCGGCGTCGGCCTGGCCCTCCTGGACACCGACCCGGAACAGGCTCGCGCCGCGCTCGGCACCATCAAGGACCAGAGCAAGGAAGCGCTCGGCGAGGTGCGGCAGGTACTCGACACCCTGCGCACCCCCGGGGACGCGCCGCGCGCTCCGGCCCCCGGCCTCGACCGGCTCCCCGAACTGGTCGAGCAGGCGGCGAGCGCGGGCCTCACCGTCGAGGTGGCGGGGAAGCCGCCGCGCCTGTCGCCCGGCACCGACCTGGCCGCGTTCCGCATCGTGCAGGAGGCGCTCACCAACGTCGTACGGCACTCGGGTTCCCGGCACGCGCGCGTCCGCCTCGACCGGGACGGGGGCACGCTGCTGCTGCGCGTCGACGACGACGGCCCCGCGACGGGCGCCGACGCGGGCGGCAGCGGCAACGGGCTGGCCGGGATGCGGGAGCGCGCGGCGGCACTGGGTGGCACCATCGAGGCGGGCCCGCGTCCGGACGGCGGCTTCCGGGTGCTGGCGACCCTGCCGATCGACGTGAAGAAGGCGGCCACGTGACACGTACGGCGCAGTCGAAGGAGGACGACCGGTGATCCGTGTGCTGCTCGCCGACGACCAGTCACTGGTCCGGGCCGGTTTCCGGGCACTGCTGGACGCGCAGTCGGACATCGAGGTGGTCGCCGAGGCCGCCGACGGCGAGGAGGCGGTGCGCGCGATCCGTGAACTGCGTCCCGACGTCGTCCTCATGGACATCCGCATGCCCCTGCTCGACGGCCTCGCCGCCACCCGCCGCGTCACCGGCGATCCGGGGCTGCATGACGTGAAGGTGGTCATGCTCACCACCTTCGAACTCGATGAGTACGTCTTCGAGGCGATCCGCTCCGGAGCCTCCGGCTTCCTGGTCAAGGACACCGAACCCGAGGAACTCCTGCGCGCCGTGCGGGCGGTGGTGGACGGTGACGCGCTGCTGTCGCCGGGGGTGACGCGCCGGCTGATCGCCGAGTTCGCGGCCCGTTCCAAGGAGCCCGCGGCGGCCGGGGAGATGGCCCGGCTGACCGAGCGGGAGCGCGAGGTGATGGCCCTGGTCGGCATCGGACTGTCCAACGAGGAGATCGCCCGCCGGCTGGTCGTCAGCCCGCTGACCGCCAAGACCCACGTCAGCCGCACCATGGTGAAGCTGGGCGCCCGAGACCGGGCGCAACTGGTCGTGCTGGCCTACGAGTCGGGCCTGGTGCGGCCGGGCTGGCTCGGCTGACCACCGCGCGGGAACCGGACCAGCACGCTCACCACCCGGACGGAGAACACCACCACGGCCGACACCGCACCCGCCCCGACCGGCGCGGCGCGCACCCCGCCCGTCAGGCCGAAGAGAAGCGCGGGCCCCGCCACCGCCCCGAACAGCACGGCCGCCGCGAACGCCGCACTGCACAGCGCGTAACCGATCTCGACCGTGACGGCGTCGCGCTCGGCCTGCGTACGCCGTCCCCCATAGGTGTCCATGGCGCCAAGTCTCCCAGGGCGAGCGGGGGTCGGGCAGTGCGGTGACCGCCGCGACGGGCTCTGCTACGGTGCGCGGATGGCGGCGAAGAAGGCCGAACAGGCGCTCGTGAGCCGGTGGCGCTCGATCCTGGTCCTCCACGCCCGCGTCCAGTGCGAACTCGACCGTGCGCTGCACGGACACGGGCTGTGCGGCAGCGACTTCGAGGTTCTCGACGTCCTGGCCGGGTCACCGGACGAGGACGGTCGCGGCTCCCGCGGATACCGCCTCCAGCAGATCTCCGAGCGGGTCCACCTCAGTCAGAGCGCGTTGTCGCGGCTGGTCGCCCGGCTGGAGAGGGACGGCCTCGTCGCACGCGCCATGTGCCCCGAGGACCGGCGGGGCGTGCGGGTGGCGCTCACCCCGCAGGGGCGCGCCCGGCACGGCGAGGCGCTTCCGGTGCAGCGGGCGGTGCTGCACCGGCTGCTGTCCGGCTGACCCGCTTCGCCGTCCGGCTCACTTCCAGGTGACGCCCGACCGCTCGCGCCACAACGCGGCGAGCGCGCCGTCGCCGGTCACCTCCGGGAACGGCCGGCGGTTCCACAGCGCCGGGTAGAGCAGTGCGGCCGGGCCGGACAGCTCGCAGTCGGCGTCCCCGGCGTCCTCCCGCACGGTCACCGGCGGCTGCGCGGACAGCCGTACGGTCCACACGGCGTCCGGCGCGTCCGTCGCCCGCACCCGCAGCGTGCGGGGCTCCTCGGTGCGTACGGCGCTCTTCGGACGGGCGTGGAAGGCGCACAGCAGCTCGTCGATGCCGTCCACCGCGAAGTCCACGCCGACACCGGTGGGTTCACCGCCGCGGGCCGACTCGGCGTCGATCCGGTGCACGGTCGTCTCGTGGGCCTGCCGCCGGGCCCAGAAGGCGAGCGGTGACGGCGCGGGCAGGAAGTGCCAGCACCGCACGTCGGGCGCGGCGCCCGCGAGGGTGTCGACGAGCCGCCGGTGCCCCTCCCGGAACCAGGTCAGGAGCGGGGCACCGTCGAGGCCGGGTGGGTCGGCGGCGGGCCGGGGGCCGGGGTGCCCCTCGGCGACGAACGCCGTCGCCCAGCGGTGCACCGTCCCCGTGTGCCGCAGCAGGTCCCGCACCCGCCAGCCGGGGCAGGTCGGCACCTCGGCGTCACTGCCCGCCGCCTCGGCGGCCGCGGCCAGCAACGCACCTTCACGGTCCAGGATCTCGACGTACGCGGCGGTCTTCATGGCAGGGAGTGTGCCGCATGGGGCGGACTTGGAGGCAGGCCCCCGGCACGTTCCCGAGGGGCGGCGGCAGGGCTCAGCCGGTAGCCGCCGCGCGCCGCGTCGCGACCGCGACCAGCACGGCCACCGCCGCGAGGGCGGCCACGCTGGTGAGGGCGGCGGACAGGGACAGCCAGTCGGCCATGAAACCGATCGCGGGCGGACCGAGCAGCATGCCGCCGTAGCCCAGGGTGGAGGCGGTCGCGACACCGCTGGGGCCGCCGAGCGCGCCGGCCCGCTCGATGGCGACCGGGAAGATGTTGGCGAGCCCGAGGCCGGTGATCGCGAAGCCGAACAGCGCCGCCCCCACGGAGGGGGCGAGCGAGCCGAGCAGCATCCCGGCCACCGCGGTGGTGCCGCCCGCCACCACCGTGGCCGTCCGGCCCAGGCGTTCCAGCAGCGTCGTCCCGGTCAATCGGCCGACGGTCATGGCGAGCGCGAAACACGCGTAGCCCGCCGCCGCCAGGCCCGGGGAGGCGTCGAGGTCCTGCGCCAGGTGCAGGGCGCCCCAGTCGGCCATCGCGCCCTCGCCGTACGCCGTGCACAGGGCGATCAGCCCGAAGGTGAGGACCAGGCGACGGGTACGGCGGTCCCGGCGGCGCGGGGTGCCGTCCTGCTCGGGCCTGCGCTCCGGCGGCGCGGCGGGCTCGCAGCGCAGCAGGGCACGGCCGGCGAACAGGGTGACCAGCAGGCCGGTCACGGTGAGGGCGAGCAGGTGCCGCGTCGGCGACAGCGCCCCGGCGACCAGCCCGCCGAGCCCCGCGCCGACCATGCCGCCGAGGCTGAACGCCGCGTGGAAGCTGGGCATGATCGGGCGCCCCAGTACGGCCACCAGGTCGACCGCGGCGCTGTTGAAGGCGACGTTGATCCCGCCGTACGCGCTGCCGAAGAGCAGCAGTACGGCGCCGAGGGCGAGCGCCGAGTGGGTGAGCGGGGGCAGGGCGATGCTGAGGCAGAGCAGGACCGCGCAGGCGACGGTGACGGGGTGGCTGCCGTAGCGGCGGACGAGCCGTCCGGTGAGGGTCATGGTGACGACGGCGCCCGCCGAGACACCGAGCAGGGCGAGTCCCAGGGCGCTGGCGGAGGCGCCGGTCTGCTCCTTGATGGCAGGGATCCGGACCACCCACCCGGCGAAGACGAAGCCGTCGAGGGCGAAGAAGGCGGTCAGGGCGGCTCGGAGACGGGTGAGGTCGGCGCGGGTGCCCGGCACGGCGCTGTGCGATCGGGCTTTGTTTATTTGCGGCACAAAGTCAGGCTAGGTGCCGGGCGGGGACGCGGCAAGGGTGCCCGGCGGCGTCCGGTGCCGGAAGGGCCAGGACGCCGGGGGTGCCGGGCGGCCGTCAGTCGACCGGCGCCCCCACCGTGCTCTGCCGCACCAGCAGCCGGTGCGGCGCCTTGGCCTCCGTCGGCGCGGGCGCCGAACCGTCGATCACGCCGAGCAGGGTGCTCACCGCCGTGCGCGCGATCGCGGCCTTGTCCGGGGCGACGGTGGTCAGCGACGGCGAGCTGTACCGGCCCTCCTGGATGCCGTCGACCCCCACGACGGCGATGTCGTCGGGCACCCGTACGCCGGCCCGGGCCAGGGTGTGCATGGCGCCGATGGCCAGCAGGTCGTTGTAGCAGAAGACCGCGTCGGGCGGCTCGGGCAGGGCGAGCAGGCGTTCCATGGCCTCGGCGCCGAGGTGGCGGTGGAAACGCGGGGTGGGGACGATCAGCTCCTCGTCGACGGTGAGACCGGCCCGTTCCAGTGCCTGGCGGTATCCCGTCGTACGCAACTGGGCGGTCTCGCCGGTGCTGTAGGGCTGGTCGCCGATGGCCGCGATGCGCCGGCGGCCGAGGCCGAGCAGATGCTCCGTCGCCTCCCGGGCCGCGACGATGTTGTCGATCGCCACGTGGTGGAAGCTGCCGTTGAAGATGTGCTCGCCGAGCAGCACGACCGGCACCCTGTTGGTGCGCCGGCGCAGCTCGTCCGCGGAGATGGACAGCGGGCTCAGGAGCAGGCCGTCGAACATCGTGGCGCGGGACTCGCGGCCCAGCAGCTCCCGCTCGCGGTCGCCGTCGCCGTCGGTCTGGTCGAGCATGACGACGTACCCGTGGGTGCGGGCCGCGGTGATCACCTCGCGGGCCAGTTCGGCGAAGTACGGCACGTCCAGCTCGGGGACGACCAGGGCGATCATGCCGCTGCGGCCCCGGCGGAGATTGCGGGCCACCAGGTTCGGCCGGTAGTCGAGTTCGTCGAGCGCGGCCTGCACCCGGACCCGCAACTCGTCGGAGACGGGCACCGAACCGTTGACCACGTTGGACACGGTGCGGATCGAGACTCCGGCGCGTCGGGCGACGTCGCGGAGTGTGGAGCCGGCCATCCAGTTCCCCCTCACGGCCCCCGCGGGGCTTCGGTCGGCAGCATCTCGCGTTCGCGCCGGTGCGGACCGGCGCTGACGCAGGTTGATGTTACTCAGCTATTGCATCGTTGCAAAAGGCGCAGCATCATCTCTGCATCGTTGCAAAGCACGGGCGGCGGCACGGGCCACGTCCGTGCCGCCGCGCCGCCGACGACGCCTGCGCGCGTCCACGTCCCTTCCTGCCCAGCCACCCCGTCCCACGCATCCCAGCCCGCATTCCGACCGAGGAGCCGTGCTCATGTCCAGATCATTCGTCCCCCGGCGCAGCGTTCTGCGCGGCGCGCTCGGCGCCGGCGCGCTCGCCGCGGCCGCCGGTCCCCTCGCCGCGTGCGCCCCCGGATCCTCCGGGTCCGAGCCGCGCAAGCTCACCGGGACGCCGAGTGCGTCGGCCAAGGGCGAGATCACCATCTGGAACCGCTCCGGCGACCTGTTCAAGGTCTTCGACGCGGCCATCGACGCCTTCCGCAAGGCATACCCGGGCATCAAGGTCAACCACCAGGCCGTCGACATCGACGCCAAGCTCGCCAACACCCTGATCAGCGGCACCGACCTGCCCGACGGCAGCTTCTGGGACGACGCCAAGATCGGCGGCCAGGCGGAGCACCTGTACGACCTCACCGACCTGATAGCGCCCTACCGCGACAAGACCTCGGCGTACAAGCTGTCGGTCAACACCGTCGACGGCCGGATCTACGGCGTGCCCTGGGACCTCGACCCCGGGCTGCTCTGGTACCGCGAGGACCTGCTGGAGGACGCCGGAGTCGACCCGGCCGGGCTGAAGACCTACGACGACCTGCTGGCGGCGGCCCGGTCGCTGCGCGAGAAGAACCCGAAGGCCCGCCCCCTCCACATGGAGAAGGACCCCTTCCTCGGCCAGCTCTGGCTGGAGATGCTCGCCGGCCAGCAGGGCACCAGCCTCGCCGACGCCGAAGGCCGGGTGCGGCTGGACTCCAAGGAGTACCGCAACATCCTCAACTGGGTCCGGGACGCCGTCGACGACGACCTGGTCACCCACGCCGAATACCTCAAGCAGGCCGACCTCGCCGCCCTGGAGAACGGTCAGCAGGCCCTGGTCCCGTGGGCGGTGTGGTGGTCCTTCGCACCCCAGCAGCTGCTCAAGAAGGGCAAGGGCGCGTGGCGGGCCGCACCCCTGCCGGCCTGGACCCCGGGCGGAGCGCGCAGCGGCGCCATGGGCGGCAGCAGCTTCATCATCCCGGCGAAGGCGAAGAACCCCGAACTCGCCTGGCTGCTGTACGAGTTCTTGTGCTTCAAGGAGCCAGGCTACAGCGCCGTCTACGGCCCCAGCGAGGTCTACCCGGACGGTCTGACCACCTCGGTGCCGAGCTACGGACCCGCCCGCCGCCCCGACAAGCCGCTGTTCGAACCGGTGGCCGCGCTCGGCGGACAGGACCTGTGGAAGGTCGCCGTGGACGCCGCCGACACCATCCCGTCCGCCGCGCCGATCCCGGCCTGGTGGGCCAAGTCCGTCGACTACCTCGGCAACAACCTCCAGCGCCTCATCGAGGGGAAGATGGCACCCGACGACGTCATCGACGACTCCACCAAGAAGATCCAGCGCAACCTGGTGGACCGCGCATGACCTCCGGCACCCTCACCCCGCCGCGCAAGGAACGGTCGGCACCGGCCTCGCCGCGCCCCGCCCGCCGCTCCCGGCGCAAGCCCTTCCTCGCGCCCTACCTCTTCGTCGCGCCGTTCTACGTGGTCTTCGCGGCCTTCGGCGTCTACCCCCTCGTCTTCGCGCTCCAGTTGAGCTTCACCGACTGGAAGGGCGCCGGCGAGGCGAACTTCATCGGCCTGGAGAACTACACCTACCTGCTCACCAGCGAGGAGTTCTGGTCCTCGCTGGGCAACAGCGCGGTGATGTGGCTGCTGATCGTGCCCCTCCAGATCGTCGGCGGCCTGGCCGCGGCGGTGCTGCTGGCCAACGCCCGGCTGCGGCTGCGCGGCATGTTCCGGGTCGCCTTCATCGCACCCTTCGTCACCCCGCTGGTGGCGATGGCCCAGGTGTGGATCGTCGCCTTCGACACCGACTACGGACTGGTCAACCACCTGTTCGACCTCGTCGGCCTGCCCGACGTGGACTGGCTCCAGTCGACCGCCTGGGCCAAACCCACGCTCGCGCTGCTGTTCCTGTGGAAGACCACCGGGTTCGCGATCATCATCCTGCTCGCCGGGCTCCAAGCGGTGCCCGCCGACGTGTACGAGGCCGCCGCCCTCGACGGCGCCTCCCGCAAGCGGCAGTTCTGGTCGCTGACCCTGCCACTGGTCCGGCGCAGCATCGCCTTCCTCGTCGTGGTGCAGACCCTCGCGGTGTTCCAGATGTTCGCCGAGCCGTTCGTCGTCACCCAGGGCGGCCCGTACGGCTCGACCACCACCGGCGGGCTCTACCTCTACAACCACATCCTGGCGTCCGACCTCGGGACCGGCGCCGCGAACTCCTTCCTGCTCGTGCTGCTGGTGTTCGCCCTGTCCCTGCTGTCCGTGCGCCTGCTCCGCTCCCGAGACGAGTGACCATGACCAGCCAGACCAAGAAGACGAGCAGGAGTCTGTCCCAGCCCCGGCCGGGGCCGCTCCAGTACCTCGTGCTCGGCCTCCTCGCCCTCGTGTTCGTCTATCCCATCTGGTGGGCCGTCAGCTCCTCGCTGAAGCCGCCGGCCGACATCGTCCGCGACCCCCTGTCCTTCTCGCTCGGCTCGGCCACGCTCGACAACTACCGGGCCATGTTCGACGACGTGCCGATCGGGACCGGGTTCGTCAACACCGTGCTCGTCGTGGCCGTCAAGGGCGCGATGACCATGTTCTTCTGCCCGCTGGCCGGCTACGCCTTCGCCAAGTACCGCTTCCCCGGCAAGAACCTGCTCTTCGGCGTGCTGATGCTCACCCTGATGCTGCCGACCCTCGTGCTGGTCATCCCGCTGCTCCTGGAGATGAGCGAACTGGGCTGGGTCAACACGTACGAGGCGCTGATCCTGCCCGGCAGCATCGACGCCTTCAGCATCTTCTGGATGCGGCAGACCATCGCCGCCGTACCCGACGAACTCCTTGACGCCGGGCGGGTGGACGGGGCGAGCGAGTTCGGCATCTTCGCCAGGATCGTGGTGCCGGTCATCCGGCCGGGCATCGCCGCGCTCGGCGTCCTGACCGCCATGAACATCTACAACGACTTCGTCTGGCCGGTCGTCGCCGTCAACGACGAGAGCCACCAGACGCTCCAGGTCGTGCTCTCCACCCTCGCACAGAACGTCACCGGCAACCGGGTCGGCGCCGACTTCGCCACCGTGTGGGGCGAACTGCTCGCCGCCGGAAGCATCGCGATGCTGCCCGTGCTCGCCCTGTTCGTCCTGCTGCAACGCCACTTCATCAACGGGATCCTCGCGGGCAGCGTCAAGGGCTGACCTCCCCCCGTACACCGCCGACCGCCCCACAGCCGCACCGAATCGGAGCACACACGCCCATGACCACCCCCCGTCCGGAATACCCCCGCCCGCACTTCGACCGGTCCCACTCCTGGCTCAGCCTCAACGGCACCTGGGACTTCCGCGCCGATCCCGCCGAGCGGTACTCCGCCGACGCGTCCGACGGCTACGACCGCGCCATCACCGTGCCCTTCGCCTGGGAGACGCCCGCCTCGGGCATCGCCGAGCACTGGCTGCAGACCGCCTGGTACCGGCGCAGGTTCACCGTGCCCGCCGACTGGGCCGGACAGCGCGTCGTGCTGCACTTCGGCGCCGTGCACCACGCCGCCACGGTCTGGGTGAACGGCACCGAGGTCGCCCACCACGAGGGCGGCTACACCCCCTTCGCCGCCGACGTCACCGACGCGCTCGGCGACGGCGATCACCTGCTCACGGTGCGGGTCCACGCCCCGGCGGACAAGCGGGACATCGCCCACGGCAAGCAGCGCAGCATGCCCCGCGACGACTACGACGGCGTCTGCTTCACCCCGTCCTCCGGCATCTGGCAGAGCGTCTGGCTGGAAGCCCGCCCCGCCACCCACCTCGCCGCGCTCCGGCTGCGCCCCAACGACGACCTGACCGGCATCACCGTCGAAGCCGTCGTGCACGGCCCCGCGGCGGACCGCGCCGAACTCCGGCTGCGGGTGCGCGACGAGGACACCGCCGTCACGGCGACCGTGGACGCCGACGGACGGATCAGCACCGAACTCCCGCTCGTCGCGCCCCGGTTGTGGTCCCCCGAGGACCCGCACCTCTACCACGTGGACGCCGAACTCACCTCCGCCGACGGCACCGACCGGGTCGCCGCCTACACCGGGCTGCGCACCATCACCGCCGACGGCGAAGCCCTTTACCTCAACGGGCGGCGGCTGTTCGTACGCGGCGTGCTCGACCAGGGCTACTGGCCCGGGACCGGCATAACCGCCCCCGACGACACCGCCCTGCGCCGCGACCTCGAACTCGCCGCCGAGGCCGGCTACAACCTCGTCCGCAAACACCTCAAGCTGGAGGACCCCCGCTTCGTCCACCACGCCGACACCCTCGGCATGCTGCTGTGGGCCGAACCCGCCTCGCCCGGCCACTTCTCGCCCGCCTCCGTCACCGCCTTCGCCGAGCAGATCGAGCCGATGGTCGAACGCGACGGCAACAGCCCCGCCATCGTCATCTGGGGCCTGTACAACGAGGAATGGGGCCTGGACTGGGACATCCCCGGCGACCCGGCCAAGCAGCGCGCCACCGCCGACGCCTACGACCGCCTCAAGGTCCTCGACGCCACCCGTCCGGTCGTCGACAACTCCGGCTGGACCCACGTCAGGACCGACCTGCTCGACTGGCACTACTACGACGAGAGCGCCGCCTCCTGGGCCACCACCGTCGCCGACCTGCTCTCCGGCGAACGCGACGACTTCCCCGTCAAGCTCGGCCCCGACTTCGTCGTCCACAAGAAGCTCGCCGTCCCCGGTCAGCCGCTGCGCGGCCTGCCCAACCTCAACAGCGAGTACGGCGGCGGCTTCACCGGCCTGGACCGCGCCTGGCACCTGCGCTGGCAGACCCAGGAGCTGCGCCGTCACGACCGGCTCGCCGGGTATGTGTACACCGAGCTGTACGACATCGAGCACGAGAGCGCGGGACTGCTGGACTTCGGGCGCGGCACGAAGGACCTCGCGGGCGTCGACCCGGCCCACGCCAACGCGCCGACGACCCTGGTCCTGGACGTGACGCCGGTGGCACCGGGCCGCGACCTGCTCACCTCCGACAGAGACTTCACGGTCGACGTGCACGTCTCCCACCACGGCGCCGATCCGGTCGCGGGCACCCTGCACACCACCTGGACCCCGGTGTACGCCAGGACGCCCGACGCGCCCGGCGACGCCGTCCCCGGCTGCCGCGCGGAGGCCAAGCCGCACGTCCTCGGCGCCCCCGTCACCGTGCCCGCCGCGCTGCCCGAGGGCTGGACCAGCGGCCGGCTGCACCTGGCGCTGGTCGTGGACGGCACCGTGGCCGCCCGGACCGCGCTGGACGTGGACACGCGGACCGACCCGTACATCGGCGACGACCCACTGGCCCGCCCCACCGCCTGACCGCCGGCCCACCCCACCCACCGATCCCGCACCACCCGACATCCCCACCACCAAGGAGTCGACCCGTGCGCAACCCATCACTCACGCACAGAAGATCACCGGCCCTGCTCGGCGTCCTCGCCCTGCTCACGGCCCTGCTGTCCCTGTGGTCGCAGCCCGCGTCGGCGGCGCCCGCCGGGCAGGTCCTGGCGTCACCCGACCTCGCGGCCCACCCGCAGGGCGACAACAGCTACCCCCGCGCCGTCCGCCTCGACCACGACGGCTCGGCCGGCCAGACCATGCTGGCCACCTACGCCAAGCGCGAACAGGGCGCCACCAACACGCTGCCCGTCCACCGCAGCACCGACGGCGGCCGCACCTGGAGCACCGCCCCGATCTCCACCCTCACCTCGCACACCCCGGGCTGGGACATCGAGGCACCCGTCCTCTACGAGGTGCCGCGCACCGCGAACGGCCTGAACCAGGGCGACCTCCTCGCCGCCGGCACCGCCTGGCAGGCTGGTGACTACACCACGCAGCGCGTCGAGGTCTTCAAGAGCACCGACCACGGCGGGAGCTGGCAGTACCTCTCCGACTGCACCCGCACCAGCGGCCTGCCCGACACCATCGGGCACGGCATCTGGGAACCCTGGTTCCTGCTGGCCCCCGACAACACTCTGGCCTGCTTCATCTCCGACGAGCGGCCCGCGAACAGCCCCACCAACAACCAGGTCATCGGCCACTACACCTCGACCGACGGCGGCCGCACCTGGAGCGGCACGCTCACCCAGGACGTCGCCTTCCCCGCGGACAACCTGGCCCGCCCCGGGATGTCGATCGTCGTCCCGCTGCCCGACGGGCGGTTCATGATGGCGTACGAGATGTGCCGGGACGCCACCGACGCCGACCACGCCTGCGAGGTGTACACCAAGACCAGCCCCGACGGCCTGAACTGGGCGCCCGCCGACAACCCCGGGACCCTGGTGCGCACCGCCGACGGCAGGGAGCTGCTGCACACCCCGTATCTCGCCTGGGTACCGGGCGGCGGCCCCGATGGCACCCTGCTGATGTCCGGCCAGCGCGTGGTGAGCGGACCCACCGGGAACAAGACCGTCCTGTCGGAGTCCGGCACCGTGGTGTTCGCCAACACCCGCCTCGGCGCGGGGGAGTGGACCGAGATCGAGGCCCCGGTGCTGACCGATCCCACCGGCGGCTACAACCCCGGCGAGCCTTCCTGCCCGGGCTACAGCTCACCGATCGTGCCGCGCGCCGACGGCACCTCCTTCCTGTACCTGACCGCCACCTGGCTCGGCACCGGCAACCAGTGCCAGGTCCGCTTCGGCACCGGCGGCCTCGGCGGACCGGTCGGCCAGGTCACCACGCCGTGGGTCGCGGGCAAGTGCCTCGACGTCGACACCAACACCAGCCGCAACGGCAACGCCGCCCAGCTGTGGGACTGCAGCACCGCCACCGGCCAGCGCTGGTCGGTGGCCCCGGACGGCACGGTGCGCGCGTTCGGCAAGTGCCTGGACATCGACGGCAACGGCACGGCCAACTTCACCAAGGTCCAGGTGTGGGACTGCGCCCCGGGCGTCGGCGGCCAGCAGTGGCGCCACCGGAGCGACGGCTCGCTGTTCAACCCCCAGTCCGGCCGCTGCCTGGACATCTCCTCCGGCGGCACCGCCAACGGCACCAGGCTGCAGATCTACGACTGCAACGGTCTCGGCACCCAGAAGTGGAACCTGCCGGTCTAGCCGCGGGAGCACCCGGGGCCGACGGCCCCGGGTGTCGCATACGCTCGACGGCACCATGATGAACAACCTCACCCCCTTGGCGCCGAAGGCCGACAAGGCCACGGTCAGACGGCACAACCTCAGCCTGGTCCTGAGGGCCGTGCACGATGTGGGGGAGGCGACACGGGCCGGGGTCGCCGCGCATGTCGGACTGACCCGCGCGGCGGTGTCGTCCCTGGTCGAGCAGTTGCTGGAGTACGGCTTCGTCGCCGAGTGGGGCAAGACCAGCAGCGGCCAGGCGGGACGGCCCGGCACCGTCCTGAAGGTGTCCCGCTCGGGTCCGGCGGGCCTCGGCGTCGAGATTAACATCGACTACATCGCGGTGTGCGTGGTCGACCTCGCCGGTACCGACCGGGTGCGGCTCGTGGAGCACGTCGACAACCGCGGCGTCCAGCCCTCCGAGGTCCTGGCGCGCGCGGCCCGGCTGGCGGCGCGCGCCATCGGCTCGGCGGCGGAACAGGACCTCGTACCGGCCGGCGCCCATGTCGCCCTGCCGGGCCTGGTGACCGGCGGCACCGTGCGCCAGGCACCCAACCTGGGCTGGCAGCGGGTCGCCGTCGAGGGACTGTTCGCGCAGGCGCTCCTCGCCCTGCGCCCCGCACACCGGCCCCTGCCGGTCAGCTCCGACAACGAGGCCAACGCCGCCGCCCTCGCCGAGCTGTGGTTCGGCGCCGGTACCGAGGGCGTGCGCAGCTTCCTGTACCTGACCGGCGAGATCGGCATCGGAGGCGCCCTCGTGCTGGGCGGCGAGCTGCTGCGCGGCGCGCACGGCTTCGCCGGGGAGATCGGGCACATGGTCGTCGACCCGGAGGGCCCGCTGTGCCGGTGCGGCGCCCACGGCTGCCTGGAGCAGTACGCCGGACAGGCCGCGCTGCTCGGCGCCGCGGGCATCGACGCGGACACGGGTGGTGCCCAGGGCGTCGCCGAACTCGGACGCCGTGCCCGGCGGGGCGACCTGTCCGCGCTGTCGGCGATCGAACGCGCCGGGCGGCAACTGGGCGTCGTGGTCTCGGGGGCGGTGAACCTCTTCGACCCCGAGGCGGTGATGCTCGGCGGTGTCTACCGCGAGCTGATGGAGTGGCTCGCCCCCGCCGTCGACCGCGAACTCGCCCTGCGCGTGGTGTCCGGGCTGTGGAGCGAGGACGGGAAACGGCTGCGGGCCGCGTCGTCACTCGGCGACGCGGCCCGGGGCGCGGCCGGCGTGATCGTCCGCGAGGTGCTGGCCGACCCGGCGGCGTACGCGGAGCGGGACGCGGGCTGACGCGGAGGGCGGCCGTCCGTCGGCCCTCCGCGTCAGCCCGCCCCGGTCACCCGCGGTTCGCGGCGATCATCTCCCGGTACCAGCGGTAGCTGTCCTTCGGCGTGCGCTCCTGGGTGTCGTAGTCGACCCGTACGATGCCGAAGCGCTTGTCGTAGCCGTACGCCCACTCGAAGTTGTCCAGCAGCGACCACACGTAGTACCCGCGCACGTCCACGCCCGCGTCGATCGCCGCCCGCAGCGCGGTGAGGTGGTCGCGCAGGTAGGCGACCCGGTCGGTGTCGTGCACCGTGCCGTCGGCGGCGGGCGCGTCGTCCTCCGCCGAGCCGTTCTCCGTGATGTGCACCGGCGGGAGCGCGTCGCCGTACTGCTGCTTCAGGGCGACCAGCAGGTCGGTGAAGCTGTCCGGCACGACCGGCCAGTCCATCGCCGTGTGCCGCACCCCGGGGTGCCGTACCTCCTCGTAGCGGTTGTCCGTCGCCACGCGCCGCGCCGGATCGCTCTCGCGGTAGGGGGCGTCGGCGACCACGATCGGCCGGTAGTAGTTGACGCCGAGGAAGTCCAGGGGCTGGGAGATCAGCTCCAGGTCGCCGTCGCGCCGGAAGTCCGCCCCGGTGATCAGCTCGCCCCAGGTCTCCTCCTCGGTGGCCGGGTAGCGGCCCGCGAGGATCGGCTCGGTCCACACCAGGTTGTGCTGGGTGTCCGCGCGCACCACCGCCGCCAGGTCGGCCGGGGAGTCGGTGGCCGGCAGGTTGCGGTCCAGGTTGAGCGTGATGCCGACCTCGCGCACCCCGGCCGCGCGCAGCGCCTTCACGGCCAGTCCGTGGCCGACCAGCAGGTGGTGGGCGGCGGCCAGCGCGCCCCGGCCCTCCTTGGCGCCGGGCGCGTGCCGGCCGATGGAGTAGCCGAGGAAGGAGCTGCACCACGGCTCGTTGAGGGTGATCCAGCGCGGCACCCGGTCGCCGAGGTGCTCCGCGACGACCGCCGCGTACTCGGCGAACCGCTCCGCCGTCTCCCGCACCCGCCAGCCGCCCCCGGCGGCGGAGCCGCTGTCGGACGGAGTCTCCAGCGCCTGCGGCAGGTCCCAGTGGTAGAGGGTGGCGGCCGGTTCGATGCCCGCCGCCAGCAGTTCGTCCACCAGGCGGGAGTAGAAGTCGAGGCCCTTGGCGTTCACCGCGCCCGAGCCGTCCGGCACGATGCGCGGCCAGGCGATCGAGAAGCGGTACGAGTCCACACCGAGGTCGCGCAGCAGGGCCACGTCCTCGGGGTAGCGGTGGTAGTGGTCGCAGGCCACGTCCCCCGTGTCGCCGTTCGCCACCAGACCGGGGGTGTGGCTGTAGGTGTCCCAGATCGACGGACCGCGGCCGTCCTCCCGGGCCGCGCCCTCGATCTGGTACGAGGCGGTCGCGGCGCCGAGGACGAAGCCGGGCGGGAAACTGGGGTACTCACTCATGCTGTGCTGCTCATCTCCCTGCGTACGGGGTGGTGCGAGGTTCACTTGACGGAGCCGCCGGAGATCCCGGCGGCGATGTACTTCTGGGCGAGGACGAGGAGGATCGCCGCCGGCACCGCCGACAGCACGGAGGCCGCCATCACCGAACCCCAGTCGCCGACGTGCGCGCCGATGTACTGGTAGATGCCCAGGGTGATGGGCTTGACGTCGTCGGTCGTGTTCAGGGTGAGCGCGAACATGAAGTCGCTCCACGAGAACAGGAACGCGAACAGGCCCGAGGTGATCAGGGAGTTGCGGCTCATCGGCAGCACGACCCGTACGAACGTCCGCACCGGCCCTGCGCCGTCGATCTGCGCCGCCTCGATCACCTCGCCCGGGATCGACACCATGAAGGAGCGCATCAGCACGATGGAGAACGGGATGCCCAGCGAGGCGTCCGCCAGCATCAGGCCGAAGTAGGAGTTGACCAGGCCCAGGTCGACGTAGGAGTTGTAGAGCGCGTTGGCGATGACGATGCCCGGCACCATCTGGGTGATCAGCGTGCCGAACACGATGGTGCGCGAGCCGCGCAGCCCGAACCGGGCGAGTCCGTACGCGGCGGGCGCCGAGACGGCCAGGCAGATGGCGACCGCGCCGAGCGAGACCGCCAGCGAGGTCAGCAGGTGCCCGCCCTGGTCGCTGATCGCCTTGGAGAAGCCGGACAGGTCCAGGCTGCCCGGCACCGGGTCGACCTGGAGCAGCCCCGAGTCGGGCTGGAGGGCGGTGTTGAGCATCCAGTACAGCGGGAACAGCATCACGCACAGGATGAGCACGCCGGCGACGGTGGAGCCCCAGCGGCGCCGGGAGGCGGTGGGCGGGTGGGAGGCCATGGACGTCACTTCCCCTCGGTGCGGTTGGCCCGCAGGTAGAACACCGCGAACACGGCGGAGATCAGGATGAGTACGTTGCCGACCACGGCGCCCGCGCCGAAGTCCAGCTGGACGAAGGAGTTCTGGTAGGTCAGGGTGCCGAGCGTCTGGGTGGCGTCGGCCGGTCCGCCGTCGGTCAGGGCGAGGATCAGGTCGAGGATCTTCACCGTCGACATGAAGCCCAGCACGAGGACGACCGTGACGACGGGCTTGAGCATCGGCAGGGTCACCGAGCGGAAGGTCCGCCAGGCCGAGGCACCGTCCAGCGCGGCCGCCTCGTGCAGCTCCTTCGGGATCTCCTGGAGACCGCCGTACAGGATGACCATGTTGAACGGGATGCCGATCCAGATGTTGACCAGGATGACCGACACCAGGGCCATCTCGGGGCTGGTCAGCCAGGGGGTGTGACCGCCGATCCCGAGGGTGTCCAGGAACGAGTTGAGCACGCCCGTGTCCTGGTCGAGGATGCGCCGCCAGACGATGCCGGACACCACCATGGGCACCAGCCAGGGCAGCAGGATCAGCGAGCGCAGCACCCCGTTCAGCGGGAAGCGGCGGCTGAAGAACACCGCGAGGGCCAGACCGATGCAGAACTGGCCGAGCAGCGAGCCCGCCGTGAAGACGAGCGTGTGCCACAGGGCCTTGCCGAACAGGGCGTCCTGGAACACGTTGGACCAGTTGTCGGCGCCGTTGAAGGGCGCCTCACCGGTGAAGAAGGTCTTCGGCGTGTAGTCCTGGAAGCTCATCACGACGTTGCGCACGAGCGGGTAGCCGAAGAACAGCAGCATGAAGACGACGGCGGGGGCGACGAACCCCCACTGGGTGAGCCTGCGGCGGCGCGCGATCCGGCCGGGGTCGGGCGCGGCGGCGGACCCGGACGCCTCGGCGGGAGTCCGCGTGGTGACGGTGGACGTGGGCATGGGCGTGGTCATGGGGGCGTACCTCAGTTCCCGCTCGTGGCCCGCTGCTGGGCGCGCTTCAGGGCGGTCTCACTGGACTGGCCGGTCAGGGCCGACTGGAAGGCGCTCTGCAGCGCGAGCGACACACTCGACCAGCCGGCGCCGAGCTTCGCCGTCCGGGACCGGGCGACGGCCACCTGGTCGGCGAGGGAGTCCAGCTCGGGCACCTTCTCGCGCCAGACGGCGGCCGCCTTGGCGTTGGCCGGGACCATCCAGCTGTTGAGCGCGTAGGTCAGCTGCTCTTTCTCGCTCGCCAGACACGCGACGATCTTTCCGGCCGTCTTCTCCCGGGCCTCGTCACCGGTGTTGGGCACGGTGAGGACGGCACCGCCGAGCGGGCCCACCGAGTCGTCGCCGGCCTCGGGCACCGGGATCGGCGCGATGCCCCAGTGCAGCGACTTGTCGCTGTTGAGGGTCTCCACCTGCCATGGACCGTTGATCATCATCGCCGCGTTCCCGGCCATGAACTGGTCGTTGACGTCCGCCTGGGTCCAGTTGACCGTCGACTTGGAGAGCGAACGGTCCTTCAGCAGGCCCTTCCAGTAGTCCAGGGCCTCGACGACCTTCGGGCCGTCCAGGTCGGTCTCGTCTCCTCCGTTGGACCACATGAACGGCGTGAACTGGAAGACGCCGTCCTCCGCGCCGCCCGCGCTGAGCGCCAGGCCGTACTGCTTGCCCCGCGTGAGCTTCTTCGCCGTCTGGCGCAGCTCGGCCCAGGTGGTGGGCACCTTCACGCCCGCCTTGGCGAGGACGTCCTTGTTGTAGAAGAGGGCGAGGGTGTTCACGGAGCGGGCCGCGCCGTAGTACGTGCCCTTGTACGAGCCGAAGTCGACGATGCCGTCGGGGATGTCGTCGGTGCTCAGCCCGAGGCTCCTGAGGTCGGCCAGGCCGCCCGCGTCGGCGAAGGTCGGCATCTCGGAGGCGTCGAACTGCACGATGTCGGGCAGCGACTTGGACGAGGCCATGCGCAGCGCCTTCGTCATCACCTGCGCCGCCGGGACGCTCTGCTGCTCGATGGTGACGCCCAGCTCCTTGCCGCAGCGGGCCATCGCCTCCGCGTCCCAGCGGTGGTACGACTCGTCGGTCGAGGAGTTCATCACGGTGTACGTGCCGGCGTCGCGCTGCTGTCCGCAGCCGGCCAGTGCCGCCCCGGCGACCAGCACGGACACCGCGGTGAACGGGGCGACGACTCGGCGTGAGCGTCCTCGCCCGCGGCGCGCGGCAGCCGGGGGGTGTGCTGTCAAGGCGAGCGAGGTGAAGCGCTTCGACATGGTGCGGCCCTTGCTGTCGTACCGTCCGGCTTCCTCGCCGGACTGTTTTGTTTGATGAGATGACTAATACGTCACCAACCCGCTTCCGCGCTAGAGGAAAGTGGCCCCCCTCTCTCTGCTGCGCCGGGTGAGGAGGTTGTTCTCATGCGTAATAGTGCCAGCTCAACGGGCTGGAGACGCAGCAAACACCTCGGCGCCGGGATTTGTTTTGTGTACGATCAAAACGCTGTGAGACGGCCCCCGTGCTCCCACCCGACAGCTCCCGCCCCACCCAAGGAAGATCATGAAGTTCACCGACGGCTTCTGGCTCATCCGCGAGGGCGTGCATCTCTCGTACGCCACCGAGGTACGCGATGTACGCCCCGAATCGAAGCGCTTCACCGCCCATGCCGCCGTGAAGAAGGTGACGCGGAGGGGGGACACGCTCAACGCGCCGCTGCTCACGGTCGAGTGCTTCTCTCCCGCCGAGGGCGTCATCGGCGTCCGCGTCACCCACCACGCCGGCAAGCGCCGGCCGGGCCCCGACTTCACCCTCTCCGGGACGGCGGACGGCGCCGGCGAGGTACGTCAGGACGGCACCGTCACCGAGCTGACCAGCGGCCCGCTCGCCCTCCGCCTGGACCGCGAGGGCCCCTGGGGCCTCACCTTCCACGGCGCGGACGGGCGTGAGCTGACCCGCGCCGACGCCAAGGGCACCGCCTTCGCCACCACCGGCGACGGCGCCCACCACATGCTCAGCCGCCTCGCCCTCGGCGTCGGCGAGCAGATCTACGGCCTCGGCGAGCGCTTCACCCCGTTCGTCAAGAACGGCCAGGTCGTCGACATGTGGCAGGCCGACGGCGGCACCAGCAGCGAGCAGGCCTACAAGAACATCCCGTTCTACCTCTCCTCGCGCGGCTACGGCGTCTTCGTCAACCACCCCGGCGCGGTCTCCTTCGAGGTCGGCTCCGAGTCCGTCGGCCAGGTCCAGTTCAGCGTCGAGGACCAGACGCTGGAGTACTACGTCGTCGCCGGACCCACCCCCAAGGACGTCCTCACCCGCTACACCGCCCTCACCGGCCGCCCCGCCCTGCCGCCGGCCTGGTCCTTCGGCCTGTGGCTCACCACCTCCTTCACCACGTCGTACGACGAGCGGACGGTGACGTCCTTCGTGGACGGCATGGCCGAGCGCGGCATCCCGCTCTCCGTCTTCCACTTCGACTGCTTCTGGATGCGCGAGTACCAGTGGTGCGACTTCGAATGGGACCCGGACGTCTTCCCGGACCCGGACGGCATGCTCGCCCGGCTCAAGGCCAAGGGGCTGCGGGTCAGCGCCTGGATCAACCCCTACATCGCCCAGAAGTCCCCGCTCTTCGACGAGGCCGCCGCCCTCGGGCACCTGGTGCGCAGGCCGGACGGCGACATCTGGCAGTGGGACCTGTGGCAGGCCGGCATGGGCCTGGTCGACTTCACCAGCCCCGCCGCCCGCGACTGGTACGCCGGGAAGCTCAAGCCGCTGCTCGACCAGGGCGTGGACTGCTTCAAGACCGACTTCGGCGAGCGCATCCCCACCGACGTGGTCTGGCACGACGGCTCCGACCCGGAGCGCATGCACAACTACTACACGCACCTGTTCAACCGCACCGTCTTCGAACTCCTGGAGAAGGAGCGCGGCCAGGGCGAGGCCGTCCTCTTCGCCCGCTCGGCGACCGCGGGCGGCCAGCAGTACCCCGTCCACTGGGGCGGCGACTGCTGGTCGTCCTTCGAGGCGATGGCCGAGTCGCTGCGGGGCGGCCTGTCCCTGTCCCTGAGCGGCTTCGGCTTCTGGAGCCATGACATCGGCGGCTTCGAGGGCACACCCGACCCGGCGGTCTTCAAGCGCTGGCTCGCCTTCGGCCTGCTCTCCTCGCACAGCCGGCTGCACGGCTCCTCGTCGTACCGGGTGCCGTGGGAGTTCGGCGAGGAGGCCGTCGACGTCGCCCGCCGCTTCACCCTCCTCAAGCACCGCCTGATGCCCTACCTGTACGGCGTCGCCGCCGAGGCGCACCGCACCGGCGTGCCGATGATGCGGCCGATGGTCCTGGAGTTCCCGCACGACCCGGCGTGCCGCCCGCTGGACCGCCAGTACATGCTCGGCTCCGACGTCCTGGTCGCCCCGGTCTTCACCGAGGACGGAGAGGTCGAGGTCTACCTCCCCGAGGGCACCTGGACCCACCTCCTGACCGGCGAGCGCGTCACCGGCCCGGCCTGGCGCACCGAACGGCACGGCTACGACAGCCTGCCCCTGTACGTCCGTGAGGGCGCCGTCCTGCCGCTGGCCTCGGACGACCGGCGGCCCGACGGCGACTGGCTGGACGCGCCGACCCTGCTGGTCCACCCGTCCGCCGACGCCAACTACGCGGCCGAGGTCACCGTGCCCGACCTGCTGGGCACACCGGCCGCGACGTTCCGCGTCCGGCGCGACGGGGACGCCCTGCGGGTCGCCGCGAGCGGCACCGACCGCCCCTTCACCGTCCGGGTCGCGGGCGGCGCGAGCGCGGAGGGCGCCGGGGAGGTCACTCTGCCCCTGGCCTGACCCTGGCGCGGCGGGTGTGGACCACACGGCGAAGCGGCACGCACGGTGGGGGGCGTGCCGCTTCGCTCCGTCGGGTGTTCCGCGGGGTGTGCCTCAGCGCTCCAGGGCGTCGAGCGCGGTCAGCAGCCGGTCCGCGTCCTCCGCGCTGCTGTACGGCGCGAGACCGACGCGTACGCCGCCCTCGTCGCCGAGGCCCAGGTGGCGCGCGGCCTCCACGGCGTAGAAGGAACCGGCCGGCGCGTCGACCGCCCGCTCGGCGAGCTGCCGGTAGACGTCGGCCGGACGCAGACCCGCCACGGTGAACAGCAGCGTCGGAGTGCGCCGCGCGGCCCGCGAGTACACGGTGATCCCGCCGAGGTCCGCGAGCCCTCGCTCGATCCGCTCGCGCAGCGCGTCCTCGTGCGCCTCCAGCGCCGCGAAGGAGGCGACCAGCCGGTCCCGGCGAGCGCCCCCGGCCTCCGGGTCGAGCCCCGCCAGGAAGTCCACCGCCGCGCTCGCCCCGGCCAGCAACTCGTAGGGCAGAGTGCCCAGTTCGAACCGCTCGGGCACGGTGTCGGCGGACGGCAGCAGCTTGTCCGGGCGCAGCGACTCCAGCAGCTCGGCCCGGCCGGTCAGCACGCCCAGGTGCGGGCCGAGGAACTTGTACGGCGAGCACACCAGGGTGTCCGCGCCCGTCGCCGCCAGGTCCACCACGGCGTGCGAGGCGTAGTGCACCGCGTCGACGTGGAAGTGCGCCCCGTCGGCGTGGGCGAGGGACGCCAGCGCCGGCAGGTCCGGCATGGTCCCGATCAGGTTCGACGCGGCGGTGACCGCGACCAGCCTGGTGCGCGGGCCCAGCACCGCCGCGACGTGCTCGGGCCGCAGCTCGCCCGTGGCCGGGTCGAAGTCCGCCCAGCGCACGCGTGCCCCGGCCGCCTGTGCCGCCTGCACCCACGGCCGGATGTTCGAGTCGTGGTCGAGCCGGGTGACCACCACCTCGTCGCCCGGTCCCCAGCCCTTGGCCAGGGTCCGGGACAGGTCGTAGGTCAGCTGGGTGGCGCTGCGTCCGAAGACGACCGTCCCCGGGGTGGTGCCGAGGAGGTCGGCGAGGGCGGACCGGGCTCCGTCGACGATCCGGTCCGCGTTGCGCTCGCCCTCGGTGGTGCGCCCCCGGTTGGCGAGCGGGGCGGTCAGCGCCCCCGCGATCGCGTCGATCACCGGCTGCGGGGTCTGCGTACCGCCCGGCGCGTCGAACCGCGCGGTACCGGACTTCAGGGCGGGCACGTGCGCGCGGATCGCGGCGACGTCGAGGGCCATGGTGCAACTCCAGGGTCGTGGGTCCGGACGGGAGGACGTCAGGCGATGCGGTCCTTCGGCCGCGGCGGCAGACAGGCGGTACGGCCGGGCCGCACCCCGAGCCGCGTCTGCGACTCCGGCCACATGATCGCAGTCCCCGTGGGGTCGACGACAGGGGGTCGAAGGGGCCCACGGCGGCAAGGCGTTCGGGGAGGGCGGCGGCCACGCCCGGCAGCCCGGTGCGGCCGAGCACGAGCCCGTCCGCCTCCCCGCGCCGCCACCGGGGCCCGGGCCCGCTCGGTGGGCGCGTCGACCATCCGGCCGAGGGAACCGGTCGCCGGGCGCCGGTGTCCAGGGGGAGGACGGGAACGGCGACGCCCCGGATCGGGCCGGCCCGTCCCGTCAGCGCGTAGCGTCGGACCAGGCCGCGTCGCAGCACCGGCGGCACGTTCCCGGCCCCGCTGAGCGGCCCTGAGCACGCACCCGCGATGGCCTGCCGTGCCCTGCCTCCCCTGGGCCCCGGCGGGCGGTCAGGACGCGGCGGCCTCCGGTTCGGCCTCCGGCGGCTCCTTGTCCCGTCCGCCGGGATGCCGGTGCCGCCAGACCCAGAAGACCGCGCAGGACAGCAGTGCCCACCCGGCCAGCACCAGGAACGGGAACGCGTGCTGGTGGCCCTGGAAGTACACCGCGGTGTGCTGGGCGTTGACCGAGGCACCGGGCGGCAGCCACCGGCCGATCACCCCCAGCGGCGACGGCAGCAGCGGCCAGGACACCGCGCCGCCCGAGGAGGGATTGCCGATGATCACCATCAGGCCCCAGGTCGGCAGCATCGCCCACCGGCCGAACAGGGTGTTGAACATGGTGAAGACCATGCCGGACACGAACATCGTGAGCGCCAGGATCAGCCACGACTCGGCGAACGGCAGGTCCACCGCGCCCAGCAGCCAGTCCACCGTCGCCGCGATGACGAACCCGCCGAGCAGCGCGTAGGCCACCGTGAACAGGATGCGCTCCAGCGGGGTGAGCGCCCGCGCGTGCACGCTCAGCTGGATCGCCCCGACGAAGCCGATGATCACGGCGGCCAGGGAGATGTAGAAGATCGCGAGCCCGCGCGGGTCGCCCTGCTGAAGGGGGTTGACGTCCCGGACGGTGACGTGGACGCCGACCTTCTTCCCGACGGCCGGTGCCGTCTGCTCCAGCAGTTCGGCGACCGACGCGCCGGACGCGCCGGACACGTCGAGGACGGCGTCCCGCCCGTCTGCGCGCAGCTCGAAGACCGCGAAGACCTCCTGCTGCTCGATCGCCTCGCGGGCCGCGGCGCGGGTCTCGTAGGGATGCACCCGCACCGAGGTGTCCAGCGCCTTCTCCAGGCCGTAGAGGAACGCCCGGCCGCCCGCCTTCTCGTAGGAGCCGACCACGGCCGTGGGGATCAGGCGCGGCGTCGGGTTCGCCATCGAGTAGGTGTACGAGCCCGCGAAGAAGCCCGCCGCGGCCGCGAGGATCAGCACCAGCACGGTGGCGGGCCAGAACGGCGATTGCCGGAACGCGGACCACCGCCCGCGCACCGGCGGGCTGCCGTCGGCGTCCTGCGACATGTGCGCCATGTCCGGCGGGGTCAGGCGTGGACCAGCGGCGTGTCCACGAGGTGTTCCGCCACGAACCACGCCTGGAGTTCGTTGGTCCGCAGGACCTCGGAGACCAGCAGGTCGTTGGTGCCGTCGTCCCCGTACTCCTGGGTGCGGGCCGCCGCGTCGTGGCACTCGGTCAGGATCAGCTCGTGCGCCTCCAGCAGCCGCGAGAGCATCGACGGCACCTCCTCCACCCCGTCCGGCGGGCGCGGCACGGTGGTGATCTCGGCGACGTGCCGGGGGTCGCCGACCGCGACGCCGCCGAGCGTCTGGACGCGTTCGGCGACGGTGTCGATCAGCTCCAGCTGTTCGCCCGCGTGCTTGTCCAGCAGCAGGTGCAGTTGGTAGAACGTCGCCCCGCGCATCAGCCAGTGGTACTTCTTGTACAGATCGTGGAGGATCCGCGTGTCCGCCAGGACCTTGTTGAGCCGCTGGCAGGAGTAGAGCCGGGTCTCCATGGTCAGTGCCACGGGGAACTGCTTGACGGTGCCGAACTCCTGAATGGTCCGGCCCTTCTGGTGCAGCCAGGGCTGGCTGCCGTCCGACCGGTGCTCCGCGGTCGACGAGGGCTTCGGCTTCGGGGAACTCACGCCTTGACTCCTTCCGGAGAGGACTGAAGGGTGGGCCGGCGCGCTACGGCCGGCCCCGGTCCCCCCGCGACAGTCGACCAGCCGCACGCCCGGCCCGCAAACGGTGGGGGTTGTCCGGGCCATTGCTCCCCGCTTAGGGTCGGCCCTGTTTGAAAGCGCTTTCTGACCGGCGTGCGCACGTCGTGGCGTCGCCGTCCGAGGAGGACCGCATGACTCCACGTCCCGCCCGCCGCCGGGTCGCCGTGGTCGGTACGGGTGCCATCGTCACCGGCGGCCACCTGCCCGCCCTCGCCGCCCACGCCGACCGAGCCGAACTGGTCGCCGCCGTCGACGTGGACCCCGCGCGGCTCGACGCCTTCCGCGCGCAGGTGCCCGGCGAGGTCGCCGGGTACACGTCGACGGGCGCCATGCTGGACGCCGTACGGCCCGACCTGGTCCTGGTCGGTACGCCGCCGTCCCTGCACCGGGAGCAGACGGTGGCCGCGCTCGAGGCGGGGGCCTGGGTGCTGTGCGAGAAGCCGCTGTGCCTCTCCCTCGCCGAGTACGACGACATCGCGGCGGCCGAGAAGGCGTCCGGGGCGTACGCGTCCGTGATCTTCCAGCACCGGTACGGCTCCGGTGCCGCGCACGCCCGTGAGCTGATCGCGAGCGGTGAACTGGGCGCCCCGCTGGTGGCGCACTGCCAGACGACCTGGCACCGCGACGCCGCCTACTACGCGGTGCCGTGGCGCGGACGCTGGTCCACCGAGGGCGGCGGGCCGACCATGGGCCACGGCATCCACCAGTACGACCTGCTGCTGCATCTGCTCGGCCCCTGGGCGGAGATACGGGCCATGGCCTCCCGCCTGGTGCACGACACCGAGAGCGAGGACGTCTCCACGGCCCTGGTGCGCTTCGAGAGCGGCGCCCTCGCCACCGTCGTCAACAGCGTGCTGTCCCCGGACGAGGTGAGCCGGATCCGCGTCGACTGTGCCGACGCGACCGTCGAGTTGACGCACCTGTACGGGCACCGCAACGACGACTGGACCTACACCCCGGCCCGGCACGTCGCGCCCGCACGCGCCGCCGCCTGGCGCACCCCTGCCGCCGACGTGCCCAGCTCGCACACGGCGCAGCTCGGCGCCGTACTGGACGCCTGGGACGCCGGTGTCCGCCCGCCCGGCAGCGGTCCGCAGGCCCGCGCCACGCTGGAGTTCGCCGCGGCCCTGTACAAGGCGGCGTTCACCGGACGTCCGGTGAACGCGGGCGAGATCGCCGCCGGCGACCCCTTCCACGGCGCGATGCACGGCGGCCGCCCCGGCTGGGCTCCCGAAGAGCGGCCGTGACGCGGCCTCAGCACCGGGATGTTCACAGCGAGTTGGGCCGCGCGAGGTGTGAACGGGCGGTGGACATGCGCATCATCTTGACATGAACCTGCGGCCCGACGGGTGGGCCGCGTCCTCATGGAGGTGTGGGAATGCACCGCAGACTCGCCACCGGACTCACCGCCGCGGCCCTGGCCGTGACCACCGTCGCCGCCACCGCCGCGGCCGCCGACGCCGCTCCCGCCGACAAGGCACAGGTACTCGCGAGCTGGACGCAGACCAGCGCGTCCAGCCACAACGCCTGGACCGCCGCACGGGCCAACAAGTCCGCCTGGTCCGCCTACGGTTTCGACTGGACCACCGACTACTGCTCCTCCTCGCCCGACAACCCGTTCGGCTTCCCCTTCAGCACGTCCTGCGCACGGCACGACTTCGGCTACCGCAACTACAAGGACGCGGGCACCTTCAGCGCCAACAAGTCCCGTCTCGACAGCGCCTTCTACGAGGACCTCAAGCGCGTCTGCGCCGGTTACGGCGGCGCCACCAAGACCGCCTGCACCAGCACGGCCTGGACGTACTACCAGGCGGTGAAGGTGCTCGGCTGACGAGCCCGGCCGGGCACCGGAGCCGACGCCGCCGCCAGCGCGGCCGCCGCACTGGCGATGCCCAGGACGGCGCCCGCGGCGACGTCACCGGGATAGTGCACGCCGGTGTGGACCCGGGAGTAGCCGACGGCGCTCGCCAGCGCGCCGAGCGGCACGGCGGCCTCGGGCAGGACGACGCCGACGGCCGTGGCGAACGCGACCGCCGCGGCCGTGTGCCCCGACGGGAACGACGCCGACGCGGGCATCGGCACATACCGGTCCACCGTCACCCGCGCCGCCTCCCGGTCCGGACGCGCCCGGTGCACCAGACGCTTGCCCAGCAGGTTCGTCGCGGCCGACGCCACGGCGACCGCCGCCACGCCGACGAGGGCCGCCCGCCGCGCCCGCGCACCGCTCAGCGCGAGCGCGGCGGCGATGCCGAGCGAGATCTTCGAATGGTCCGCGGCGTGGGACAGGCGCCGCAGCGCCCGGTCGAGCGCGGGCGTGGACGTGGCGGCCACCGCCCCGTACAGCGCGCCGTCCACGGGTGACGCCGTCGGCGTGGGTCGGCCGGTTCATGGGCTCCTGCTCCGCGGGGAGACGGGACCCGAACCATGCTGGTCGTCCGCGGCCCCGGCGGCGCGTGGGCGGGGCCGTCCGGGGGAACGCCGGGAGGAAGCAGAGCCCGGTCC